>CAZSQK010000126.1:0-20552 GCA_964608645.1 uncultured Solibacteraceae bacterium
ACGCCCTGCCGAATGATGCTCAAAAAAAGACGTTTTCTGATGATCGGCAACATTTATCAGCTACACCCAACTCACCAATCTTCTCTATGAAGAGTTTCCTTCGTCTGATGGTTCTCCCGGCGAGGAGGTTTATCGGAATTTACTCCACGGTATGATAGCGGAACTAAAGCGGCGCAAGTTGGCGCATTGATGCAAACGAGGGCGCGTGAGCGTTCGGAGTGGAGCTTTCGCAATACAAGGAGGGCGAGGGGACCGGGATGGACATGCGCATCAAGGCTACGCTGCTGTGGCGTCGAATCCTCACAGCGGACCCGGAAGCCGTATTCGGGACACAGGCATCACGGTTGATGAATCGGAACTGGGCAGACCGCTTGCCGCAGCCGGGCTACATGGGCGCGCGATACCGGCCCGGTGGTCTGGTGTTCGTGTCCATGAATCCGGGGGCCGGGTCGCAGGATGGCTTAAGCACGGATGACCAGCGCCAGTATGCTGCGCTGGCACGCCTGCGGGATGCCGATGAAGGCGCAGCGCTGGCCGCTTTCGATGAACTGACGCAGGTGCTGGCTGCCATCATGCCCGGCTGGAAGATTCACCAGAACTTCGTTGCCCCTGTGCTGCGCGCGGCTGGCGTGGATTTCTCGCAGGTGGCATACGTCAACCTGCTGAAGTGGCGCACCACGGCCAGCAGTGGCCTTGCCCGGCTGTATGCACTCAGTTGGGACCACCACACGCGTGACCAGTTTGAATTACTCGCACCCAGACGCGTCATTGCGATTGGCAGCGATGCGGGCCGCGCGTTCCAGCGCCACTCTACAGCGTGTGTGGATTTCGATTTCATCCCGCGCGCCATCGGCAACAACGTGGGGCCAGCGGGCCGGGCAGCGCTGGCCAGAATCGCACGGGGAATACAGCTACAATCACGCTATGGCGAACGATAGTGAACCGCTGGACTTGACCGGTACTCCCGAAGAAATCGTCAAAAAGGTTTACGCCGTTGCCCGTGAGCAATAGGCCGGTGGAAGCTGAATCATGAGACTGATTGCCTCATTTACACCAACCCCAAGTACCCTGCGCTGGCTTACGACATCCCGGTAGCTGAACTGAAGACCCAAGGCCAAGCGTTTGGTTGGATTCGGCAGCTTGAAGAAAAGACTTGGTGCACGGAGGAAGACCTTGGCCACTTGGTCCGGGCCATTTTTGCCATCATGACCCACCAGCGGTTTCTTGGAACATCGCCTGCGCAATAACAACGGGTTGGTCATTGTTTGACAGCGCGGCCCTGATGACGCGGTACGTCGGCGCCTTGTTCAACCTTTGACGCGTGGCCAGCGCGCGGGCCAGCGCTTCCACTGCGGCCCAGACACTGGCAGCGGCCAGCGTGCTGCGCGCGGCCATATACGCAGCGGCCAGCAGCGCGTCCGCATCACCGTTGCCTTCATCGGCCAGTTCATCAGCGATGCAACCCGCAAGCCCAAGGTCATGGCCGCAACTGCGCATCACCGGCCTGCCCGTCTGGAACTCTTCAGCCGCTTTCCCAGCCATCAGGATACGCAGCGTCTTGGGCCGTTGCCGGTCCCACAAGTGGCAGGGAACCAAGGCGCGGGTGGACGGCCCTCGGGGTTCCGGCTGACGCCGTTCCGAAGCCGCGGGTTCTGTCGCAAACCGCTCCAGACGGATTTGGAAGGGTGAAGAGCGATGCGCAAAGACCGGTCGAAGCTGTTCGTGGGCGCCATTTCGCCGACAACGTCACCTCTCTGTGCGTTCGATGGTGTTTGCGTGATTCACTGAGCTATCGGGAACTGGAGGAGTGGATGACGGGGAGCGCGGACTCAGCGTGGGTCATTCCACCATGGCCCGCTGGGTTGTCCGGTACTTCCCGGAGTTGAGCAGACGAACTCGCGTCCGAGCGCCGCTACGATCTGGTTCTTATTCTTCCCGCGCGCAGCCATGGCCTTGTAGCGTTTGTGTAATCGCTGTTGAGCCTTCCACGCGATGGCCTTGATTTCGTCGCTGATGGCCAGGTTCTTTTGCCGCCGTAGCCGGCCTCCCGACGCATCGTCGCCATGACGTCTCCCGACTTGAGCCTGGCGACGGAGTTGCCGGCGTCCTAGTCGATGATTGATCGCCGGATGCGGCAGTCGGTCAGCACGCCGGCTTATGGTTCGTAAACATGTGCTACTGGGCTTGCTTGTTGGAAAGCGATGTTCCCGGCGTGATGATGACCTCTCCTGTGGACCTCAGCAAAATCTCGTAGACGCGGTCCGATTGCATACGCATGTAGGGCGCATCTCCGTGGATTGCACGCACGCCGTACCCTTTGGCCAGCTTTTCGTCATTGGCAATTTTCCAGAAAAGCGTCCAGAGGTCCTTCTCGAAACTGCTCGGGGCGCGCGCTGCATAAATCTCGGGGGCTTGCCCGGGCGGGTCAATGGGGAGCCCGTCTTCGGGCCGCATGGTGCTCGAAAAGATCCGCCGGAAGAGCATACAGGCGTGACCCTTCAAAGGGTCCTTGTTTTCGACAAAGTGGTCCTCGAATTTAATCACTAAGGTGTCAATGTACACCTCCGCATCGGGTAAAGTTATATCTCTGGAGGCGGTGATCGGTTTGCCCAGGTCATCCGTCTCTGTAAATCGGATTGTGGTTTGTTGCTTTCCCTCGGGCGCAGCGGCCTGTTTCAGAACTTCAATCCGCGCTCTGCGGTCGGTGTGCTCCAAGATAATAACGTAGGTTTCCAGCCGCTGTTTGTCTTGTTCGAGCTCGCGAATCTGTTCCCGCAGCGCCCGTTGGGGCGCAATTAGCAGTGCATAGGCCAGATAGATGCTCACGCCCGCAACGGCTACCAACAGCGCGGACCAAACGAGTGAAGGGAGGAGAAGACGCCGTCCGCTGCTCATAGAAGCGCCTCGTTCGGGCGCCACTGTGCTCTACCGGCGGAGCCCGATAAGTATTCTATCGAGAATCAGCCTTTCCCCGAAACCCACATCGTGCTCGGGAACACCTTTGGCGATTTGGGTCAAAGCGGGCCGTACCGAGGCGCCGTTTCCGCAGTTCCGCGCGCGGCGCTTGCCGGCAAGCTCCTCAGACTCGACTTCTTCGGCTTCTTATGTTGCCAGCCTTCTTCACGCCCGCCTGCCCCCACCGGCTGTCCGAACTCAGACGATCGCAGCCTTGACATTGTGAATCGGGGGGAGCGAATCGAACAGGCAGTCCCAGTGCTAGATTGCCATACACCTGTTCAAAGCGTTCAAGGAAACGGCGCAGCGCTCCTGGGCTGATGGCAACGTGATTTCCGACTTGCACATCACGGCTCCGAAGCTCTCCAGGGATGACGCGGACGCGCTCGTTCGTTAAAGGGTCCTCCACCCACAGGAGATCCTCAGGCAACAAAGCGCAAAATCGCTCATGAATTTCGAGGATCGATTTTGCTTTTGTGGCATCGCGTCCTCTTAACCCGCCGGAATCAATCCATTGCTGAACCGCGATATGGGCTTTGGCTTCGAGCTGAAGATCGCGCTTACCCTTGTCCTTGCTGTAGTCGTTCTTCATCGCCCGTTCGATATCCACGGGGTGGGTATCGTGGCCCTCGATGAGGTTCGAATAGTAGCAATTCATCGCACGAACCAGGTTAGCAAGTGAGGCAACGATGCTAGGGGGCAAGCTGTGACGAAAGCCTGCGGACTTCTGGGTCAGTTCCAGCGCAAGATCCGTCAAGGGTCCGCGGTGCCGCGAGCCCTCGTAAATGAGGAGCGGTTCCATTAGAGCAGGTAGCTCGTTTCGGTCTTCCGCTAAAATGTCCGTTTTCATTTCCGCCATCAGATTTAAACAAGCCTAGCAATATCAGCACACTACATCAATTGCAAGGCTAAACAAGACCTGGAGAATGTCCGCTTTAATGTCCGCTTCATCGATAATCAAGGATCTTGCTCTTTACGAGCGCGTCTTGATCGGTGAGGCTTCAAGGCGGTTTGACTGGTTTCAAGCTCTTTAGAGTGCCCGTCCAGGGGATGTTGTGCGAAGTGTCTGTCAACTGAAACGAGCTCACGGGTCCATTCTGCACCGTCTGAATCAAGGAGGCGCGGACAGCCGGGGATCTTCTCCAACTGCCGGTATGGAAATCGAAATTGAAAGTCCGCGGGCAGGGGCCGATTGAAGTCCTCGGCCAATTTCAATACCTCGTACGCGAGAATATCGGCAGCATGCAACGGCGAAAATCCCGCGCCCCCTCCAGTCGGGTCATCCTTCTTCGTTCTGAATGTGGGTGCCACTCCACATGCCCGTCGCATGGGGGTGATCAACTTGCCTTTGTTACGAGCGCTCTGAAACGACGCGCTTTGCAGCCAACGCTTGACGTTCCTGCTGTTAACCAAAAGACGCCCTGCGGGAGAGCCGCGAGAATATTCCGCGATAGCGCCGGAATACACTCCATCCATATCCGGACCGACTCTCATCGCTGATGGCCAGAGAGTCGTAGAATGCCCCGAATTCCGGCAATTCGCGCAGAAGCGCCGCGGATGGAGCGTTAACCAATTGGGCGATGATTTCGAACGGGGTCGCTTGGCTCCCCAGGCTGGACGACTTTAGAACTTTGTTGGGCTTCGGTCTTACTCCCTGAAGAACTCTGGGTGAATCTCGGCCTCCGGGATAAATCGGGAGGCTTGGCGGTATATCGCGTGCAGCGTGCCCCGATCGATCTCGTCATGGTTGGGAACAGTCAATGACTGTTTTTGACCGCCATTCAGCAGCGGCCGCACCTTGATGTGGCTGCCCTTCGTAGAGAACTCGCAGCTTTGGCATCAGGCGACGGCTTCGAGTTCCATAGTCGCGAGGATCGTCGGGTGGCTGCAGAAACCGAGGGCAGCCAGATCCTCGCCCTCGAGGTGGAGTCCGATCGCTTCGCGAATATTAGACGCCAGTTCATCCAGAGTCGACAGGATCATACGCTAAGATCGAAAACGAGCAACCGGACGCTGTCCTCAATGGCGGCCATCATTCACCGCCGTGGCGCCAATCTGAGATAATCGCTGTCGCTCATCGGAGGGAATCCATGCTTCGCAGCGCCGCCGCCGTCCTGTGGTTCCTTGCCCCTATTTGCGCCTTCAGCCAAACCCAACCGGCCCCCGCATTCGAGGTCGCCGACGTGAAGGTCAATCCGTCCGGCGAGCCTCGTATGTCCGTCGACTTCCTGCCCGGCGGTCGGCTCTCCATGGTCAACGTGCCGATGAGAGTCCTTGTCATGTTCGCCTACCATCTCCGCGCCGATGCAATCTCCGGGGCGCCGTCCTGGTTCGCATCCGACCGTTTCGACGTCGTGGCCAAGGCGCCTGGCCAGGCGGCTCCCGACGATCTCCGCCGCATGCTCCAGACCCTCCTCGCCGAACGCTTCCATCTCGTGATTCATAAGGATCGGAAGCCGATGCCGGCTTATGCGCTAATCGTCGGTAAGTCGGGCCCCAAGCTCCAGGCGTCCGCCGCCGCGGCCCCGGCGACGCAGCGCTGTGCGCCCGGCGAGGCCTCGCCGGGCCGCAAACACATGGACTGCCACGTGTCGACGGCGAATCTGGCGGACTGGCTCCAGGAGATGGCCACGGCGGATTTTCCCGTGCCGGTCGTTGACCAGACCGGCCTCACGGGAGTCTTCGATTTCCAACTGGAATGGGCCCCCTCCACCCGGAGCGCCGCGCCTCCATCGGGCGACGCCGCCCCTTTGGAACCCGCCGGGCCTTCGATCTTCGACGCTGTGGAGACGCTCGGCCTCAAATTGGAAAGCCGGAAGCTGCCGTTGCCGGTCGTCGTCATCGACAGCGTCGATCGGAAGCCGGCGGAGAACTGACTCCTTACTTCCTCGGCACGACCTCGCGGGCGTCCAGCTTATCCGCCACTTGCAGCGCCAGCTTCGCCACGTCCAGATCCGTGCGATTGGCCAGAATGATGATCGTCAGGCCTTCGTCCGTGAACCGTTCGATCACCGTCCGGAACCCGGTCGTGCTGCCGGTGTGCCACATCCGGGGGCGGCCGTTGTACGGGTCCAGAAACCAGCCGAAACCGTACGACACCGGCTTGCCCGGCGCCAGGTTGTCGCCATTGCGCTCGTCCGGCCAGTTCGGCAGCGCCCCATTGGCCAGCCGGATCGGCGCCAGCGCGGCGGCCATCTCTCCCTTCGTCAGGAGCGTGCTCTTCCGCAGCGCCTCGTCCCACTTCGCCAGGTCGGTCGCATTCGAGTAAATGCCGCCGTCGCCGAGCGTCGCCGAGGTCGAGCTCTGGTCGGCTTCCACGAAGCCGCCGTCCTTGCGCGCGTGCCCGTACGCGCGATTCGGGACGGTGTTCTGGCCGTTCACGAAAGCCAGCGTGTGCTTCATGTGCAGCGGCTCGAAAATGCGCCGGTGCAGGACATCGCCGAACGGCTCCGCGCCCAGCTTCGCCACGATCAGCCCCAGCACCACATACGCCGAATTGCTGTACGCCCAGCTCGCGCCGGGGGCGAACTTGCCGCTCTTCTGCCGCTTCAGCAGGTCTAGCACATCCTGGTCCTGGATCTGGTGGGTGGGCGTCCAGCTCTTGTCCATCAGCTCCTCATAATCCGGCAGCCCCGAAGTGTGTGTCAGCAGGTGGCGGATCGTGATGGCGCGGCCGTACTCCGGAAAATCGGGAAAAATGTCGGTGAGGCGGTCTTCGTACCGCAGCTTCCGGTCGTGCGCCAGCAGCATCACGGCCATCGCGGTGAATTGCTTGCTGAACGACGCCAACCGGAAATCCGTCCCGGTTGTGATCCGCGACTGGCTCTTCAAGTCGCGCACCCCGTATCCGCGTTCGAAAAAGGTCCGCCCGCTCTTGATCACCATCACCACCGCCCCCGGCGCTTTTGCGTCGATGGCCGCGGTGAAAATCCCGTCGATTCCCGTCTGCCCGGCGCATTGCAGGCACGCGGCGGCAGCCAGCAGCAGCAGCTTCCTCATGCCGCCGCTCCAAACACCGGGATGGCCGCGCCCGTGATCTCGGCCGCGGCGTCCGATGCCAGGAAGACCGCCAGCGTGGCGATACGCTGCGGCGAAACCCATTTGGCGCGTTCCTCGGCCGAGCCCCACTGACGGTTGGCCTCCGTGTCGATGGTCCCCGGGAGGATCGCGTTCGCCGTGATCCGCACGTCCCGATTCTCCAGCGCCGCGCTGCGCACCAGCGACACCAGACCGGCTTTCGACGCGGCATAGGCCGCGATCCCGGGCGCCGTCTCGATGGCCGCGCGGCTGCCAATCGCGACGATCCGGCCGCGCCCCGCCTTCCGCATCGCCGGAATCACGGCCCGGAACATGTGGAATGCGGCCCGCAAGTTGACGTTCATCATCTGGTCCCAAACGTCGTCGCCGGTCTCATGCAGCGCGCCGCCGCTGAATCCGCCGGCGACGTGAATCAACGCGTCGATCCGTCCGTGGCGCGTCACGACCGTCTCCACCAGCGCCGCCACCTGTCCGGGATCCATCAAATCGGCCGGAACCGCCAGGAATCCCGGGTTCGGGAAGTCGGAATCGGCGATGTGGCGCGAGGATCCGGCGACCATCGCCCCTGCGTCCAGGAATGCCCTTGTGACGGACGCGCCGAGACCTCCTTTCGCGCCGGTAACCAGCACAATTTGCTCGTTCATCGGTGGTATTATTCTAACCTCGCGCCGCGTCGGGCGTCATTTATCTATGCTGTACAAGGACTTCGTCTTCGCCGCGCGGTCGCTCCGCAAGAGCCCCGCCTTCTTCTGCACGGCAGTGCTCACCATCGCGCTCGGAATCGGGGCCAGCACGGCGATTTTCAGCGTGGTCAGCGCCGTCCTGCTGCGGCCGCTGCCGTACTCCGATCCGCAGCGTTTGGCAATCATTTGGGGCGATTTAAGGGCCAGAAATGTGTCAGATTGGCCCTTTTCTGGTCCAGATTTCGATGATTTGCGTCGATTTTCGACCCTTTTTGAGTCAATTTCGGGGGTAAATACGGGCCGCGTGACCGTTCCGGCGGAAAACGGCGAGGCGGAAATCGTCCGGCTCGGCGCCATCACCCCGAACTTCTTCGGCCTGATGGGCGCCCGGATTGCCCTCGGCCGGGATTTCATCGACGCCGACGCCACGCCGCCCGCCCAGGGCCAACCCGTCCCGGCGATCGCGATCTTGAGCGACGGATTCTGGCGGCGGCGGTTCGGCGGGGATCCGGGCGTCATCGGGCGCACGATCGATTTCGGCAACGGCGGGAAAGCGCAGGTGGCCGGGGTGCTAGCTCCCGGTTTCGAGCTGCTGTTTCCGCCGACTGCCGGCGTGGAACGGATGCCGGAGATCTGGACGGCGCTGCGCGCGAACTTCCAGGCCGGGAACCGCAATAATGTCTTTCTGCGGGTGGTGGGACGGGTGCGGCCGGGCGTTTCCTGGGAGCGCGCGCAAGCGCAGGTCGACGCGCTCGCCGCGGAGTTGCGGGACCGGTTTCCGATCAAGAAGACGGCGGGATTCTACATGCGGGTCGAGCCGATGCACCGGAACGTGGTGGCGGGCGTCCGGCCGGCCCTGGTGGCGTTTATGGGCGCGGTCATCTTCCTGCTGCTGATCGCGTGCGCCAATGTGGCGAATCTCCTGCTGCTGCGGGCGGCGGCGCGGGCCCGCGAGTTGGCGGTGCGGGCGGCCCTCGGCGGGAATCGATGGGACCTCGTCCGGCAAACCCTCGCCGAGACGCTGTTGCTGGCGGGCACGGGCGCGGCTCTCGGGCTCGCCCTGGCCCGCTGGGGCATCGACCTGTTGGTTGCCCTGGGCCCGAAGAATCTGCCGCGGCTGGACCACATCGGCGTCGACCTGCCGGTGCTTGGATTTACGGCGCTGGCCGCGGTGGCCGCGGCCGTGGTCTTCGGAGTCGGCCCGGCGATCCGGGCGTCGCGGCCGGACATTATGGACGTGCTGCGCGCCAGCGGGCGCACCGCCGGTCTCGGGTCGGGCAAATGGATCCGCAATTTCGTGGTGGTGACGGAGGTGGCGCTCTCCTTCGTGCTCCTGGTCGGCTGCGGCCTGATGGTGCGCACCTTCGTGGCGCTGCAAAAGGTCGATCCAGGTTTCGACCCGCATGGCGTCCTGACATTTCTCCTGCCCAACAACGGCCGCACACCGAAGCAGTCGGCGGCGATCTCGCGCGATCTGCGCGACCGCTTCCGCGCGATTCCCGGCGTGACGGCCGTTTCCGCCGCGTCCAGTCTGCCGCTCGACGGCGTTACTCCGCTGGCGCGATGGGGCACCGAGGAGGCGCTCACCGACCTCAACCGCTTCAAGCAGGGAAACGCCATCGCCGTTCTGCCCGGATATTTCGAGCTGATGCGCACCCGTTTGCTGGACGGCCGGCTCTTTACCGACGCCGACAACACGCCGGACGCCAAGATCGTCATTATCGACCAGATGCTGGCGGCGAAGGCCTACCCGAAGCAACGCGCCGTCGGTAAGCGGCTGCTGGCGCGGATCACGACGACCGAGGCGGAATGGCACGAGATTGTGGGCGTCGTGGCCCACGAACGGCACGACACGCTGGCCTCCGACGGCAAGGAGACGATGTTCTACACCGACGGATTCTTCGGGTTTGGCGCCGCCAGCCGTTGGACGCTCCGCACCGACGGCGATCCCAACCGTCTGATTCCGCTGGTGCGCGCCGAGATCGCCAAATTCGACAAGCGCCTCGCCGTGTCCGACGTGCAACCGATGGAAACGTACGTGGATGGGGCTCAGGCGCAGACGCGCTTCGCGCTGATTCTCATCGGCATTTTCGCGGGAATCGCGGCCTCGCTGGCGGCTGTCGGGCTATACGGGGTGCTCTCCGACGCGGTGCGGCAGCGGACTGCGGAGATCGGCCTGCGGATGGCACTGGGCGCCGCGCCGGGAAGTATTTTCAACCTGGTGGTGGGACAGGGGTTGCGCTTGAGCGCCGCGGGCGTCGTGTGCGGCGCGATTGCGGCGGTGAGCCTGACGCGCGTTATTTCGACCATGCTGGTCGGGGTGCAGCCCACCGACCCGGCGACGTTCTCGGCGATCGCTGTGCTGTTCTTCGCCATCGCCGCGATCGCATGCTGGGTTCCCGCACACCGCGCCGCGGGTCTCGATCCGACCACGGCATTACGGGAGGAATAGGGCTGGGCAATTTCGGATAAATGGGTATAGAATACCGATAGCACCACGCCTGCGTGGGAGGTTATTCATGCCCGTTGCCGCCGAATCGTTTCACGTGAAATTGAGCCCCGAGGGGGGCGCGTACGTCAATCTCACGGGTTTGCCGCTGGATCGCCTGCCCGGGATCGACGAGGTCCGGATCGCCAGCCTGTGCCGCCTAGCGCGCGGTCTTGCCTTCACGGCGGTGGACGCCGCGCAGTCCGGCCATCCCGGCGGTTCTTCGTCGAAAGCCGAGCAGGTGCTAACACTGTTATTGAGCGGAGCACTGCGGTTCGACGCGTGGCGGCCCAAGCACCCCGGGCGCGACCGCATCGTCTGGTCGGCGGGACATTGCTCGCCGCTGTTCCATGCGGCCGGCGCAATGGTGTACGACGCGCTGCGGCAGAAGGGCGCGACGGTGGCGGGAGATTGCGCGATCGTCTATCCGGAAGATCTGGCGCGTTTCCGGCGGTGGGGCGGTCCGAGCGGGCATGTGGAATCGAATCTCCCGTTGGCGGACACTTCGACGGGGTCTTCGGGGCACGGCTTCTCGGCGGGCGCGGGCTTCGCGCTGCTGCATCGCGGGTGCGGGCTGGACACCAATGCGTGGGTGATCGCCGGCGACGCGGAGACCGAGGAGGGCATGAGTTACGAAGCGCGCAACCTGGCGGTGACCTTGGGGCTGCGCAACCTGATCGTGACGCTCGACTACAACACGTTCGGCATCGACGGGCCGATTCGCGAGGCGCTGCCGTCCGCTTATGTGAATCACTGGGCGGCGCAGGGCTGGAACATCATCGAGGCCGACGGGCACAATATTCGGGAACTGGCGCACGCCTATCGTCTGGCGGCGCAGGGGATGGGACCAGACCGTCCGACCGTCGTGATTTGCCGCACGGTGAAAGGACTGCATTACGGGAGGCTGGAAGGCAGCGCCGATTCGCACGGGCAGCCCCTGAAGCACGACGAGTATGTGGAGGCCATGCGGCAGCTCGGATTCGGCCCCGGGGCGCCGACGATGGACGCGGAGGATCGCGAGTATCTGGTGGCTCGCCTGAATGCGATCGCCCGGCGGATACCGACGGAAGAGGCGCTGGTGGAGCGCATGGAAGGGGCGCTGGCGGGGCGTCCCATGCGCGACTACCGGAGCTTCGAGCGTCCGGAGACGCTGCCGCCGGAATTGGTGTTTCCGGAGGGCGAGCAGGTTCCGACGCGCAAGGCGACGGAGGCGTGGTTCACGTGGGCGATGCGGAACAGCGCGTTCTTCTACATCGGCGCGGGAGACCTCATGAAGTCGATTCTGACGGGCAAGGCGGAAACCGTTTACGGCGTCGTGAACGGGGAGAACCCGCTGGGACGCGGCGTGCGATTCGGCATCGCGGAGCAGAATATGGCGATGATGTCGGCGGCCATCGCGCAGGACGCGCTTCCCGGCGGCTTCCGGCCGATGACGGCATTCGCCACTTATGGAGTGTTCACGTGCATGATGGCGAATTCGGTGCGTATGTCGCTGATCAACGCGGACGTCAACCCCGCGGCGCGCGCCTTCTTCATCATGCTGGCGGCGCATGACGGACCCGAGACAGGAGAGGACGGGCCAACGCATCACGGCTTGTTCTGGATGTCGCTGTTCACGGCGTATCCGGGGATCAAGGTGTACAAACCGCTCGACGCCAACGAGGCGGTCGAGATGCTATTTCACGCGGCCCGACGGGGCGAGCCGGTGGTGTTCTCGGCGGTGCGTCCCGGCACGCCAGTGCTGCGGCGCGGCGGCGGCGTCCCGCCGGCGCGGGAGGCGGTGAACGGCGCCTACGTGTTCCGGGCGTTCCGCGACAACGACAAGCCGAAGAAGGTGCTGGTGGTCAGCGGCGGGCAGGTGATGGCCAACCTGCTGGAAATTCTGCCGGAGATCGAGAAACGCTTCGATGTGAAGATTGTCGCGGTGACGTCGCCGCAGTTATACGAAGAACTGCGGCGCAACGATCCGGAGAAGGCGGACGCGATTCTCTCCGACGGCGAGCGGGCCTATGTGACGACGCTGCACAACGGGTGGGCGGGGTTCCTGCACCCGTTCCTGCTGCCGGCCGATTACCGGGAGCGGGTGATTGCAATGGAGCGCTTCTCGAGGTCGGGAAAGCCGGATGAGATTTACCGGGATGCGGGGCTGGATGCGGAGGGGCTGCGGAAGCGACTGCTGTGAGAATTGGGCCACGACCAGGCTTCGTTCGTGTCGAATTCGGAGGATGGCGCCTGTCAGCAATGGCGAGTGACGGCCGTCGCTGCGCCGGCCGAGCATCCCATGGAACTGATCCTGATCCTAAACCGATGCCACCGGGGAGGAATCCGCTGAAACGCTTTGATCAGAGGGCTTCACCCTTTGCAGCTTGCCCTCGGAGCAGGAACGTTTTGGGATAGGACCCGCAGCCGCAGATCTTGAAAGAGCCGAAACATCCTTGTACCAGTCATCGTCCGGCACTTCGCGCGTCTCGACCCACAGGCGAAGCTGATTGAGATGCGAGATGCTGATCGCGCGATCGCGCATCCGTTCGATCAGATGTTGCCGTACCCCTTCGGGCAGGCTGTCCCAGCGTTCGAGCTGCGGCATTAGCCGCCGAAGACCATTCTGCCGAGTTCATCACCCAAGCGGTTAGCCGCTTCCGGGTCCTGCTCGTTACGGAAACGCTCAGAGAGGGCAAAAAACTGCTGCTGCTTCCGCTTGTCTGCGTCGATTCCGTTTTCGATCAGCTCCAACAACATGCGATTCTTACTCAGTTTTCGGCTCTTGGCCATGCTCCCCACCTGCTTCGCCACCCTGGGCGGCAGGCTAACACTCAGACGAACCGCCTTCGCCGTCCTCAATTGACAACCACCGCCATGGCAGTTAATACTGTAATCGGCGCATGTAGGGTGCATCGGCACACTTGCCGAAGGGCAATGCCCACCTACCCCATCTCAGCGAGGAGGACCTGCATGCCGGATTTAGAGAACCTCAAAAAACAAGCTAAGCTCATACTGCATTGGCATCGTCAGCAGCACTATCCCGTGGCCGTGCAAATCAGAGAGCTTTTGCCTCGCTTCCGGGATATGCCCGATTCGGAGATTCTAGCTAATAGTTTCAAACTCAGCGATGCCCAGGAAATGGTCGCGAGACAGCACGGCTTCAGCAGTTGGCAGGCCCTGAAACTCGGACTTGCCGACACGCCGCGCAGCGTAAAGTCGCCCGTTTCCAAAGTGACAATCGTTGCCGCAGAGCCGCAACTCTTCGTCACTGATCTCACGAGATCGTGCGAGTTTTTCGTTGAGAAGCTGGGCTTTTCAATGGTATTCAGTTTCGGCGACCCACCGTACTATGCACAGGTGGGCCGCGACGCGGCGCGTCTCAACCTCAAGTGTGTCGAAGGGCCCGTAATCAGGTCAACACTCCGCGATCATGAGGAACTGTCGGCATCTATGACCGTCGCCACGGCGGAGGAGATCAAGTTGCTTTTCCTTGAGTTTCAGTCAGCTGGTGTTGCATTTCACCAGAGGCTGAAGAAGCAGCCTTGGGGCGCTAAGAATTTCGTCGTTAAAGATCCCGACGGGAATCTGCTGCTGTTTGCTGGACCCGCAGATTAACGCCACTTAAGGACGTTGAGCACCTTGCGAACCGACATCACTGCTATGAGGCGCCCCTCCAGGTCAGCAACCCAATGGAAGAATGGCTCATCCTGACGCCCCGAAGGTGACCCCGCAAACGCGGCAAACGCCGAAATGACGAACTTACGCCGCCGCGCTTCAGCCGACAGAGCCGGCCATTGGTGTTGGCCGAACTCTGACTTTCATCTTGACATCCCAGAGGAGCGCTGCAATACTCCTCTGTATAACCCAGAGGAGGCCGGAATGAGCCGGGATAAATCGGAGATTCTGCAGGGAACGCTGGACCTGATGGTGCTTCAGACGCTAGAGACCATGGGGTCGATGCACGGGTATGGCATCGGGCTGCGGATCGAGCAGGTCAGCCGGAAAACGCTGGAAGTGAACCAGGGCACGATCTACTTGTGTCTGGTGCGGCTGGTGCAGAAGGGATGGATTACCGCGGAGTGGGGCGAGTCGGAAAATCATCGCAAAGCGAAGTTTTACGGCATCACCAAAGCCGGCCGGAAGCAGCTTGCGATTGAGACGGAGGATTGGGAGCGGGTGGCCGGCACCATTGGGCGAATGCTCGGGATGGAGAAGAGGTGAGCGCCATGCGCAGGCTGATCGCGCGCATCAAGGCGTTTTTCAGTGCGGAATCCCTGGACCGCGATTTCGACCAGGAGATCGTGGCACACCTCGAACTGATGGCGGAGGACTACCGGCGGCGCGGGCTTTCGCCTGAGGAAGCGCTGCGGGAGGCGCGACTGCGATTTGGCGGCGCGGCGCAGCTTCGGGAGGCGCACCGGGAAGTGCGGGGCGTGCCGGTGGTAGATGGCGTGCTGCAGGACATACGGTACGCGGCGCGCACGGTGTGGAAGAGTCCCGGATTCTTCTCGTTTGCGGTTTTGACTCTGGCGCTTGGGATCGGCGTGAATACGGCGGTGTTCACGGTATACAACGCCATCGCATGGCGGCCCGTGCAGGCGGCCGAGCCCGAGCGCGTGATGCAGATGGCGCACGCGGGCCGGGACCCGATGTTTTCGCCGCCGGAATTCGCGTATTACCGCGAGTACAACCGTTCGTTCACAGCGCTGGCGGCCGTAACCGGCCAGGTAATGTCGATGAGCGGAGTGGCGGCTGCGGCGGCGCCGCCGCCGGGGAGCGGAATTGCGGGCGCCGGGGGGCTGCGGTTTCCGCAGTCACTCGGCGGCGCTGAGCCGGTGACGGCCGGGGTGGTCTCGGGGAACTACTTTCAGATGCTGGGCGTCGCGGCCGAGCGCGGTCGAATCTTTGTCGAGCAGGAGGACCGGGTGAATGCCGAGCCGGTAGCCATGCTCAGCGACAACTTCTGGGAGCGAAGATTCGGGCGCGATGCAAGCGTGCTGGGCCGCAAGTTGCGATTGGACGGCATCAATTTCGCGATCGTGGGGATCGCGCCGCGCGATTTCGGCGGCACGTCGATGGCGGTCCCGGATGTGTGGGTTCCCCTGGCGCCGGCGGCGGCGAATCGTAGTTGCCGCGTTTACGGCCGGTTGAGACCGGGAGTGACAGAGGCGCAGGCGCGGGAGGACTTGAACGCTCTCGAGGCCGGCTCCCAACGGACCGGCAGGACCACGGAGCGGCGCCTTGCGGGGATGGTGGTTGGGCCGGTCTCGCTGGGCGGACAACCGGGAGACCGCGCCGATTTTGGCGGCGTGTTGCTGATGTTGGGGGCGGTGGGACTGGTGCTTCTGATCGCGTGCGCGAACGTGGCAAGCCTGCTGCTGGCGCGGTCTGCAGCACGGCAAAGGGAAATCGCGATCCGGCTGGCGATCGGGGCGAGCCGGGCGAGGCTGATCCGGCAATTGCTCACCGAAAACGGCGTGATGAGCCTGTGCGCGAGCGCGGTGGGGGTCTTGCTTTCGTGGTGGACGCTCCGTTTCCTGATGTTGCAGGTGGCGAACGCGCGATTTTCCGAGGTAGGGGCGGTGGCGCTGAACATCGCGCCCGACCTACATGTGCTGGGCTACCTGTTGTTTCTTTCACTGGCGGCAACGCTCGGGTTCGGGCTGGTTCCGGCGCTGGAGGCGTCACGGGCGAACTTGAGTTCGGGGCTGAAAGAGGAAACGGCCGCGTTCGGCGCGCGGTTACGAAAATCGCGGCTGCGGGACTTGATGATTGCGACTCAGGTGACGGTGTGCCTGGTGCTGCTGATTGCCGCGGGACTGCTGGCAAGGGCTTCCGCGCGGGCGCTCTCGGTGGACCTGGGGTTCGACTATCGCAACATCGTATCGCTGGAGGTCGTGTTCCCGCCGGGGTCCTCGGCGGCGCGGATCGCGGGGACACGTGCGCAGATTGCGGACGAACTGGCCCGGCTGCCGGAAGTGCAATCGGTGGCGGTGACTTCGCGGCTGCCGCTGGTCCATGGGCAGATGCGGTCGTTCGCGGTGGCGGTGAACGGCGGATCTGTGGACGCGGCAGGCACGCCGGACTCCTGGTACACGCTGGTGACCCCGAGCTACTTCGACACGATGGAGATCGCGATCGTGCGCGGGCGCAATTTCACCAGGCGCGACGCGGGCGACGGCATACACTACGACGGGATTCCGGTGATCGTGAGCGAAGCGACCGCGCGGAAGTTCTGGCCGGGGCAGGACCCGATCGGAAAACTGGTGGCATTCGGCGCGCGGCGTAATGCGGGACTGCTGATGAGCGGGAACGAAGATGCGCATTCCACCGGGAGCTATGTTATTGGGGTGGCGAAGGACGTGCGGAGCCGGCGCCTCGAACGGTTGGACGAAACCGCGATGTACCTGCCGGTGACGTCGTCATTCGGCGGGACGGCGAGCGGGAACAACGGGCGTCCGGACGGAGTGATCGCGGTGCGGGCGCGGCGGAGCGAAGCGGCCGCGACGGCGTCGGTGGAGCGGTTGATGCGGCAGACGCACGCGGAGTTGCAAACTACGATCGGCGATGCGCGCACCGCGTTCACGACGCAGGGCGCGTTTGCCGGTTCGCGGATGGGCGCGATCGGCGCGGCGATCATCGGGATTTTGGGGCTCTTGATCACTTCGGTGGGAATTTACGGGACGGTGGCGTTCGCGGTGACGCAGCGAACGCAGGAGATCGGTGTACGGATGGCACTGGGCGGGTCGCGCGAGAGCGTAGTGGCGATGGTGTTGTGGGAGACGATGCGGCCGGCGGCGGTGGGAGCGGTGCTGGGACTGGCCGGCGGCGCCGGGGCGTCGAGCTTGATGCACTCGATCCTGTTCGGCTTGAGAACGATGGACCCGGTGACGTTTGCGGGGGCGTCCGGGTTTTTGATTGCGGTAGCGGTGGTGGCCGGATATGTTCCAGCACGGAAAGCGACGAGGGTGGATCCGATGGTGGCGTTGAGGCACGAATGAAGGTATTAAAGCAGCAGACGATCAATTGCAATTCTACAGACGATCAATTGCAATTTCCAAACAATCCGTTGCAATTTTTTGGACACATATTCAAAACACAAAACGGGCGCGCAGCACGCCCATTTTGCCCCGACCTTCCTACCCCTTAAGCGGACAATCGACGCGGTCGTGCCGAACCTCTAGCTGCTCTCTGATTACATTACCCGAACCCGCGGAGAAAAGAAACCCCGAAGAGGGGTAATGCGCAGGGCCGTTGGTATCGGCTATTGTAGTAGCGACCATGCGGAAGGCAAGGGTTTTACCCCTACCCGTAAGTCAGAACGAATTGGATTTCATCGACGGGCTGACATGCCGGATCGAAGAGCTACGCAAACTCAGATGTGTACACTGCCGGACCGTAATGGACCGGCTGATGGACGGCCGGGAAGTCGAGCCCGGCCGCCACACCGCCGACCTGGACATCTCCGATATCGGCCTCGGCCGCACCTACCGGCTCGTCATCGACGGCCGGGTGATCCGTTGAAAAAGGAGTCCCCATGCGTCACCTATGTATAATTTTGTTCGCCGCCCTCGCCGCCACGGCCGCCGAAGATCCAGCCGGTTGGTCGAAGGCCCGGTGGGGCATGACCGACGCTCAGATCGTCGAGGCGTTCGGTGCCGAGGCCACCCGCCTCGATCCGCCGGAGCAAGTCTCCGGAATCCCCGTCCGCACCGCCGTCCCGGTCGAGCTGGCCGGCGTCCAGTTTCGCGCCCTCATGCTCACCGACAAGTCCGGCAAACTGACCGCTGTCCTGATCACCCCCACAACCCCCGCCGCCCAGACCGACTCCCTCTACCAATCGCTGCAGGAACTCCTCGTCCAAAAGTATTCCCGACCCCGGAACGTCAGCGAAGAAATGGGAATCACGGAACTCCAGTGGCTCGCCGGTTCAACCGTCATCACCCTCATCCGCGGCAAGCTGCCCCTAACCACCCGCCGCATCGTAAACCTGAAGTACGAGAAACAATCCGAAGACCTGAAAAAGCTAGAGACCCCGGGTGACCGGCCACGCGAAAGGTTAAACTCTTCCAGCCTCCGCTCCGCCCAATTTCCGGCTTCGCATTTCGCTTGGATTTTTCGCCGCTTGAAACGGCCGCTCCCCGCAACCGATTGCGCTGCCTGATGTTACCCGTCCCGGCATAGTGCTTTCGGCTTTCGTCTGGATACCCCGCTAAGCGGTTGATTCTTGGTTCGATCCAAGGGAAACCGCGCCATAATTGCAATTTAATTGGCCACTCCCGCAACAGCAGAATCGGCGATAAGTGTCTCCGCGACTGATTGATTCCATGGGACCTTTCAGCATTCGCCTATTCCCGCCGCTTCCTGCCGCAATTTGCCAATATCTTCTGTAGGTTTAGGTATCACCGTTTGGCGATTCAGGGTTGTCACGCAGCTTGCCCGTTGCCTCAGCCTGAACCGGAACAGCACCCGTTCCGTCGGCGGTGCCGCGATGAACTTGTGACTATAATCCGGCCAGCTTCGGAGCGCTTTTCGCGCTCAACGGCGTTCACCGAACCGTAGCGGGCGCGTCTGACGGGATTCGCGACGAGTTACACTATTCCCTTTGAAGCCACGCAGACTAGGGAACTGTGAATCAGGCGCTCGGTCCGAAGAACATCGTCATCGCTACCATCGGCTCGCTTGGCGATCTTCATCCCTGTCTCGTGCTGGGCCAAGAGCTGTTGCGTCGTGGGCGCCGGGTCACCATTGCCACAACTCCCTACTACAGAAGCAGGGTTGAAGATGCCGGCCTGTCCTTCCGCCTTTTGCGTCCCGACTGGAACCCGACTGATGCCCGGCTGATCAGCAGTTGTGAGGATCTGCAGCGAGGTCTGGAGGTGCTCTACCGGCAGATCATGCTCCCGGAGTTGAACGACACTTACCACGACCTGCTCCTCGCGGCTGAAACTGCCGATCTGCTGATCGCAGGTGAGCTCGTGTACGCCGCTCCGTTAGCGGCAGAAAAACTGGGGTTGCCGTGGGCTTCTCTTATTCTGTCCCCGTTCTCATTCTTCTCCTGCATCGATCCTTCACTTACAGTAAACCTGCCCATCCTCTTTCACCTCCGCAGGGCGGGTCCTACGGTCTACAAAGCCGCTCTCGGTTTAGGCAAGCTGGCAACCAGACATTGGTCAAACGCTGTGCGCCAATTACGGCGCGAGGAAGGGCTGCGTCGAACGTGCGATCCCGTATTTAAGGACAAGTTCTCGCCGTATCTCGTGCTGGCGCTGTTTTCGCAGTGGTTTGCTCCAAAACAGCGCGACTGGCCGCGGCAGACGGTGCAACCCGGATTTCTTCCCATGGCGAGTCCTCCGGATATTGAGGTGCTCAGCTGGTTGCCTGAATTCCTGTCAGCCGGGATGGCTCCCCTTGTGTTTACTCAGGGCTCTGCGGCGGTTCACAATCCGCGAGACTTTTACGACGTCAGCGTAGAGGCGGCAAGGCGCCTGCGCCGGCGAGCCTTGCTCATCGGAACCAGCGCGACGTGGGAGAAGAACGCCGGTGACGTCCTGGCGATGCCGTATGTGCCCTACCCGCCCGTCTTTTCAAAAGCTTCCGTGATTATCCACCAGGGCGGCTCCGGAACCACCGGGGAAGCGCTTCGCGCCGGCCGACCGATGTTGGTTGTGCCTTACGGTTGGGATCAACCCGACAACGCGTCCAGAATCGAACGGTTGGGCGCGGGCCTTCACCTTCCAAGGAACCAATACACAGTAGAGAGCGCAACCGCGGCAATCGAGCTGCTGCTCGACAATCCGCGATTCTCCGCCGTCAGCGCGGAACTGTCGTCTCGCATCAAGGGTGAAAATGCGATTGGATCGGCATGTGATGCCATCGACTCGCTCTTGCAGCGTGTGGCCCGGCCTGTTAGCGCTCCATGATGCGGCGCCCCGGTGTGTCGCGGTGAACAGCGACAATCCCGCCTTCGATGAGGAGCGCTTCGGTAAAGCAGTATCTCGTCGATCATTGGCATTCATGCTGTAATGGTTCAAAGATGTGGCGGACGACGTTGCTGCCGATTTGCGTCTTGCTCGTTGTGAGCGGTGATTCTGCTCACGGGCAACGGCTAGTTCGTGCTGGTGGACCCGAGCACACTATTGTCGCTGGCGAGTTCATTCGCTTCTATTACTTTGCGGGTCAGCCTTGCTTGTTGGGAATGGAGCACATTCAGGTGAAAGCCGATGGCGCCATCACATTGCCGATCGCTGGGCCTATCAGGGCTGAGGGCTTGACCCGGTCTGCCCTGACGATGGAAATCGAGGCCCGCCTGCGCAGATACATCAGGCGCCCGGAGGTTGTATTGCGGATCATCGACACGAGCGGACGCGAAGTGCGTTGACCCGACGGTAACGTGGCGTTACCGG
>CAZSQK010000127.1:0-20516 GCA_964608645.1 uncultured Solibacteraceae bacterium
TGCGGACTCTGAGTCGCAGCTCAACCGGACACTAGTGTGCGCCGCAACGGTTTTGCCTGGCGCTAACTTTCCTTCCAGAACAACTCCGCGTCGGCGCGCCTGACGTAGTTGGCATCCAGCGCCGCCGGGTCCTGCCCCTCGCGCCGGGACGCGATTCGCGCGACCGCCGCCGCCAGTTCGCGCGGAGCGGCCACGCGCGGCGCATCCGGCAGACCGTTCTCGAAGGCCGCAAACTCGTTCGACACGAATTCCACTCCCGGCGGCAGCGTTGCCAGCCATGCGGCGAGCGGCGCGACCGATTCGGACACCACCAGGCGGCCAGGGCTATCGTAGACCGCTCCGTATACCTCCCCGCGACGCGCGTCCAGCACCGGCGCCCGTAGGGCTCCGCGGCCAAAACTCGCCAGCGCCTCCAGGTTCGACACCGCGGCTGCCGGCTTTCCCAGAGCCTCGGCCAGACCTTTCACACAGGCCAGTCCCACCCGCACCCCGGTAAACGAGCCCGGACCCGAAGCCGCCGCGAAACAATCGATCTCACGCAACCCGACGCCGTGGCGCGCCAGCAGTTCCTCGAGTTGCGCATAGAGGATATGACCGAAGCCGGCCGGCGCGTGCAGCGGCAATTCCTCGATCGTCACGTCGCCGCGCGCCAGCGCCAGGCTGCCGTGCTCGTGCGTCGTGTCGACCGCCAGGATCAGCCGCGTCACGGTTTGACGTCGAGCGCGCTGTCGACCTCGTACACCTTGCCGTTCGCGTTCATGCCGTACAGCCGCAGATGCATGGTCGCCGGGTAGGTTTTCGCAATATCCGCGGGCGCCTTCATCTGTCCTTTCTGACCGGTGGCGAGCACGCGGTAGCCCTGATGATCGGCCGCCACGTCGCCCATCCATAACCACAGCATGGAGCGCGTGGCCCGCGTCTCCCGCGTAATTTTCGCGGCGTACGGCGTGGCCTTCGAGACCGACACCGCGGTCTTCGGCTCCTCGATCGCAAAGGGCACCTTGGCGCTATTGGCTTCGACTTCCTGCAGCCCGATCGTGCGCGATTCGAACTTGTACGACTTGTTCATGCCGGCAACGCGCCCCTCGCGCACCACGTGCAGGATCCAGTCGTGCGATTTATCCGGCGGCTCGATGGTGAAGTGCTCGCCGGAAAACTTCCTGGCGCGCGTGCTCTCGCCGGTGGCGGGATCGATCCAGAAGACATCATACCCGTGCTTCTCGACCGTCAGTTCGAGCGGCCCGGGGCGCTCCACGTAGACAAGATACTCGGTGTCCTCCAGCGCCACCGCGCGCCCGCCATCGACATCGAAGTAAGGCTCGAGCTCCCAATACCGCGTGTCGGCCAGCAGGTCGAACCAGACCGTCATGGCCTTGGCATGGGCCGCATCGGGCGAGTTGGCGTTTCCCAGGTACTGCCCGTCCATGGTGGCATTCCAGAGGCGTTTGCGGAATGCCGCCGCATCGTCCTGTTCCGCGCTGACGTTGACGAACGGCACACCGAAGAGTTGGTGCTCCACCGCCGCCACGTTGCGGTCGCTCGTGTTCTCCAGCGCGAAATCCATCCAGCCATCGTCGAGCAGGGGCGTGGAGGTGACCCGCGCGCCCGTGGTGCGCGGATGCCGGTAGGGGTCGAGTTCCTTGAGATAGCTTCCCACCTCTTTCAGCAGCGCCCGCCCGTCGGGATAGTCGTCGAATTGGTCGACGCCCTGCCATGTGACGTTCATGGAAGCATACCGGCCCACCACGAAACGCACGAAGCGGCGGCGCTCGTCCGGGGCCGGAAACAGTTTGGTGAGCGTGCCCGCGCCGCCCGCCAGAATCAGGTCGGCGATGATGCCCTTCCCGTTCAGGTAGCTCACGCGCGAGTCGAGGCGGCGGAAGAAGTCGACGTCCGGCGCCCCATTCGCGAACTGGCTGCCGAAGGAACCGGCCAGGATCATCCCGCGGAGATGCGTGAACTTCTGGGCCGCCCGCGCGTCGGCCAGCGATCGAAACGCGGCATCGTCGACGGTCGCGAACAGGAGGTCGGTCGACCCCATCCAGAGGTGCGGCTGGTACAGGCCGGTGGAGCTCTTCTCGGTATACATCCAGTGGTGGACATTGGCCGGCAGGATGAAGCCGGGCGATTCGGACGCCGCCGCGCTGAAGTTGCCCGTCTTGTCGTTCCACTCCGTGATGTTGCTCGTGACGTGATAATCCCAGGCTCCGGCTTCCGTCGGAGAAAAGCGCACGATCATGCGGCGTCCGCCGTCCCAGAAGGCCGGCATGGCGTACGTGCGGCGGCGCGGGGAGCGGAATTCGACCCGCAGGTCCACCGTGGCATACGGATTCGGATGCGCGCCGCCCGGCAAATCGAACGTCATCTCGCAGAGGGAATACGCCGCAGTATTGTTGCAAGGCGTCTGCGCCAGCCCGGCCGGCGCGAGGAGCGCGAAGGCGATGACCCAACGAAAGCCCATGGTCCTAGTATCCCGTAGCCCGGCCGGTTCCAGCTAAATAGAATCCCTTGCCGCACGTCATTCACTGTGTGCGGCAAATCGGGCGGCTGGCGGCAGTGGCGCTGATCGGGTTGATCTTCTGCTCGATCTTCATTGCCCACAACGCCGTCGTAATCCAGGAACGGCCACCGGCGGACCCAGGGATGGCGGACGGCGTCGCGTCCCACGCGAACTCCCGGTGGGAGACCGCGCGCGTGACTGCCGCCGACGGCGCCGTGCTCGATGGTTGGCTGTTCACACCCGCGAACCCGAACGGAGGCGGCGTCATCGTGCTGCACGGCGTCGCGGACACGCGCCAGGGCATCATGGAGCACGCGAGCTTTCTCCTGCAGGCGGGTTACACCGTTCTCACGCCGGACGCCCGCGGGCACGGCGCGAGTGGTGGAGACTTCATCACCTACGGAATCCGCGAGGCATCGGACGTCCGGACGTGGACAGACTGGCTGTTCGCGAAACGCCCGGTGCGGCGTTTGTACGGGCTCGGCGAGTCGATGGGCGCGGCGATCCTGCTGCAGAGCCTGCCGCGCGAGCCGCGCTTTCGCGCCGTCGTCGCGGAGTGTCCCTTCGCCTCCTTTGAAGAAGTCGCCTACGACCGCCTGCACCAACTGAGCGGCTTGCCGCACGCCGCGGCATGGCCCATCGTGAAAATCGGGATCTTCTATACCCGCCTGCGCCGCGGCGTCGATCTCCATCAGGCGTCTCCCCTGGCCGCCTTGACGCAGGCATCGACCCCGGTGCTGCTGATCCACGGCGCGCGGGACGAGAACATCCCGATCCGCCACTCCCGCGAATTGCACGCCGCCAGCCCGCGAAACACAGAGCTCTGGGAGGTCCCCGGCGCGGAGCATGTCAACTCCCTGTCGGTGGCTCCGGAAATTTACATGCGGACTGTCGAGGACTGGTTCCGCTCGCATTAGACCGCGCAGCCCGCTACTGATACCATCGAGAAATGCCAGGGTCGCGACGCTCATTTCTGCTTGCTGGCCTCGGCGCGCGTCTGCTGGCGCAATCGTCCCGGGGAGCCGCCGTCCCCGGCGGCGTCCGCCGCTATCCGGATCCGCTGACCGAATTCGACGTCTACCTCCTCACCGACCCCGCCTATACCAGTCTGTTGCCGGTCTATTACAATCGCGCCATTACGAAGAACAGCGCGACGCTTCTGTTCACGTCCGACCGTACGGGATCGCCCCAGGCGTTCCGCATGGAGATCAAGAACGCGCAAACGCGGCAATTGACGCAGGCGGACGACCTCGACGCCGCTTCCGTCACGCTCACCCCGGACAATCGCGCGTTTTGTTACTTCGCCGGACGATCGCTCTATATCTCGAGCTTCGCCACTCCGCGCGAGCGGAAGATATACGATGTTCCCGAAGGATGGGATCGCTGTCAGGGCATGTGCGTCGGGCCGGACGGCACCCATGCCACCTTCGCGGAACGGAAAGGCGAGACCTCCCGCCTGCGCATGGTCACGCTTACGCAAGGAACGCCGCGAACGGTGGTGGAAGCCCCTTTCGTCATGAGCGACCCGATCCCCAGGCCGATGCGCGCGCAGATCCTCTATCGGGGAGCGGGCGGCGCGGCATGGCTGGTGAACGCCGACGGCGCGCAAAACCGGCAGCTCAAGCTCCAGGCGGGAGGAGTGGGACCGGCCAACTGGGCGGCGGATGGACGCACCATCCTGTACCTCAATTTCCCGGAAGACACCACGCAGCTAAACACCATCCGCGAGCATACGCCGGACACCAACACCGATAAACCGGTCGCCAAAACCAGCCAGTTCGCGCACTTCGGCTTCAATCACGACTCGTCGGTGTTTGTCGGAGCCAGCCGCAATCTCTCGTCGCCGACGCTGCTGCTGCTGCTGCGTGTAACCCGCCGGGAGCTGACACTCGCCGAGCACAAAGCGAGCAAAGCGGAGATGGTGGCGCCGCGATTCTCTCCCGACAGCCAGCGCGTGTACTTTCAGACCGACCGTCACGGCAAACCGGCGATCTACGATATGCACGTCGAGAAATTCGTGGAGAAGACCGATCTCGAAGGGTAGAACCTATCGCGTCGCCTGCTCTTTCGGCGTAGACAGGTAGCCGACGATTTCGTTCTTTTCGACTTTATTGATCACGAGCTCGTACGGGATCCGGCCGCCCTTGAGCGTATAGAATTGCACCGGCTCGTTGATGTTTTTGTCCTTCTTCTCGGTGAGCTTATCGTCCGCCATGACCTGCACGGTGTAGCGATTCTTCTTCTGATCGGAGTTCTTCAACAGCAGCGTGATATCGCCGAAACGCTGCGGCTGCTTCGTCTTGCCCAGCTTGATGTCGATGTAGTTGCGCTCGCCGCGCAGTTTCAGCGCCGCCAGCTCGTTGCCGTTCGTCGCGATCAGGCCGCTCTGCACGCCCATGTCGCCGCGCACCGACTTCAGATCGCTGATCGTTTTCGACAGCTCCGCCTGCGTCTGCGAGGCCTGGCTCTTCACGGCGCCGACTTCGGTCGAGACATCCGCGATCTTGGCATTCGCCGTGGTGGCCACTTGCGCCACGTCGCTCTTCACGCCGCTGATCTCGGAGCTGACCTGCTGTTGCACTTTGGCCTGTTCCATCTGCAATTGCTTGGTCAGCTTGTCGGCATAGGCGAGGGATTCCGCCTTCGCCTGACCGGCGGTGTTGCGCGCCTGGGCGCGGGCCGCTTCCAGGTCTTCCTTCAGCGACTCGATGTGACGCTTCTGCGCCTCCGTCTGTACATTCGAGGTGTCGCGCAAGTTACTGAGCTGAGTCGTCAGCTTATCCTGAACCGCGGCGATCTCGGTGCGCATGTGATCGATCTGCATGTAAAGGTAGATATTCGCGCCGACGAGCGCGATCAGGGCGGCGGCCACCAAGGCTGTCAGCATTCCCGAGCGCTGCGGCTCCGGCGTTTGAAAAGTCGGTGTGGGACTCACGTCTTCGATACTCCTTCGTGCTGCTTCTTCCAAGTTAGATGCCGCCAGGCCCCGTTTGGGTTACGACGAAAGCTCGAATCCCTGCCCCGGCGAGGGCACTACCGTCTCCAGATTGTACTGGGATTTCAGCAGTTTAGCCAGTGTGTCGGCCTGCTGCGGCTCGCCGTGGACGAGAAATACCTTGCGCACCGACCCGGCCAGCGGACGTATCCATTCCAACAGTTCCTTCTGATCCGCGTGGCCGCTGAGCTCGTCGAGGCTGGCGATCTCCGCCCGCACTCTCACCGGCTCGCCGAAAATCCGGACCTCCGGCCATTTTTCCACCAGCTTTCGGCCGAGGGTGTCCGCGGCCTGGAATCCGGTGATCAGCACGGTATTGCGCGGATCCTCGATATTGTTGCGCAAATGGTGCAAAATTCGGCCTTGTTCGGCCATTCCGGAGGCCGAAATGACCACAAATGGCCCATGAAGGTCGTTCAATTTCTTGGAATCCGAGGCTTCCCGCACGTATTGCAGCCGCTTGAACCCGAACGGGTCTTCGCCATTCGTCAGGTACGCGCGCGTCTCCTCGTCGAAACACTCCGGATGATCGCGGTGCACGGCCGTCACGTTGATGGCCAGGGGGCTGTCGACAAAGATCGGGATGTTGGGAATTCGCTTCTCATTCGCCAACTGGTGCAGCAACAGCACCAATTGCTGCGTGCGGCCCACCGCGAACGCCGGAACGATAATGCGTCCTCCCCGCGCGGCCGTGCGCTTGACGACATTCTCGAGCTTGTTCAGCACGTGCTCGACATGCTTGTGCAGACGCCCGCCATAGGTGCTCTCCAGGATCAGATAATCGACCGGCGGCATGATCTCCGGATCGCGGATGATCGGCAGGTTCGGGCGTCCGACGTCGCCGGAGAAGCCGAGCCGCACGGCCTGCCCCCCCGCCCGATCGTGAAGCACGACGAAAGACGAACCAAGGATGTGGCCGGCGTCATAGCTCTCGTACGTGAGATCCGGCGTCACCGCCTGCGGCGTATGATAGGGGACCGGGTGGAACAAAGGGATCGTCGCCTCGGCGTCCGCCGTCGTGTATAGCGGCTCGACATGGCCATTCTCGGCCCCCTGCGACTTACGCTTCTCCAGGCGTTTGTTCAGGAACTCGGCGTCCTTCTCCTGAATGTGGGCCGTGTCGCGCAGCATCCAGTTGCACAGGTCGATGGTGGCCGGCGTCGTGTAGATCGGGCCGGCGAACCCATTCTTGACGAGCGTGGGCAGGTTGCCGCTATGGTCGATGTGAGCGTGCGACAGAATCACGGCGTCGATCGACGATCCGGGGAAAGGCAGATGCCGGTTCTTCGCGTCCGCGTCCTTGCGCCGCCCCTGATACATTCCGCAATCGAGCAGAAGCCGTTTGCCGCCGCTCTCCACCAGGTGCATCGACCCGGTGACGGTGCCCGCCGCGCCCCAAAACGTGAGTTTCATGCAACGCCAATGGTAACAGGTCGATCATCTTGACCCGCGTTCGGAAGCGGCCGAACGCAGCATCATGACCGCCGTGTACACGACGGCGCAGATCACCAGCCAGCGCACCGCCGTGAGCGGGATCGAGCGCACCAGAAACGCGGCCGCGAGCACGCCCGGAATTCCGCCGATCGTGATGCCGAGCGCCGCCCGCAGATTGTACCGGCCCGCGCGGATGAACTGCACGCTCGCCACCGGACCCAGAAACGCCGTGGAGCCCATCATGATCGGAAAGACCGCGCGCGGGCTCATGCCCATGAAGTAGGTCGCCATCATGCACGGCGCGAACAGGCCAATGCCAAGCGTCATCAGGGCGCCGAGCACCGCATTGACCGCCACCGCCAGGGCGAGTTGTGCGCCCGTCAGGCCAAGCCGATCGCCCGCTCCGGGAATCAGGCGGAGCTGGGCCATGACGCCGAACGCGGCCGTCACCAGCAGCGCCGCGCCCATGCCCACCTGGATCTTGCGCCGCGGCCAGCGCGCCACCACGCCCGCGCCGAGCCATGCGCCCAAAACCGCCGCCGCCACCATCAGCGTCAGAGTCGTGACATCAACCTCAACCACCGCGATGTAGATGAACGCTTCGAGGATCCCGGTGAGCGTCGACCCCACATTCATGGTTCCGGGGATATCCTCGTCGGAGACCATGCCCCACAGCTTGAAGCAGGCGCTCATGGTGGCGAACGATCCGATACCCAGCGTGTCGAGGAACTGAGTTCCGGCGCCGACGAAGTAGTCGCGCGGCGCCGGCGAAACCCACTTGCGGATGGCCCGCGCCCATACCCAGACGAATCCCACCGTAAAGATGGCGAGGGCGACGAAGAGAGCGGCTTTCATGGAACAGACCACTATACGCCAGAAGGCCAACGGCAATCTGGTAGCGCGTCAGCGCCGCTCACGCCGTATGGTTCCCCTTGACATCGCCGCTATTACGTCATACGATATTACGCGAGACGTAACAATGTCGGATCCCACACTTCTGGTGCTGGCCAGCCTTGCCGAGGGCGAAAAACACGGCTACGCGATGATGGAAGACATTCAGCGCTTCGCCGGTGTGCGGCTCGGCCCGGGGACGCTGTATGGCGCCATCACCCGGCTCGAAGAGCGCGGCTGGATCAAACCCGTGCCGTCGGACGACCGCCGCCAGCCGTACGCCCTGACTGCTTCAGGAAGGCGCGTACTGGAAGAGCAGGTCGGGGCGCTGGATCAGGTCGTCAAGACAGCGCAGCGGAGGCTGAAACACGCATGAGACGGCGAATGTGGTGGGCCTTACAGCTGTATCCCGCCCGCTGGCGGGAGCGTTATGCGCGCGAGTTCGCCGCGCTGCTGGAGGATGTCGAGCCCGGCTGGAGCGATTGGTGGGACGTGGCGCGCGGAGGACTGAAAATGCGGATGACGTGGAATTTCGGAACCGTGATGGCGGTCTGCGGCGTGCTCGGCGCGGCGGTAGCGGGCGGGTTTGCGATGCGGACGCCGGACCGCTATGTGTCGACGGCGGTGCTTCGCATGGAGGCCGGCGAGCTGACGGACGAGGAGTCGGGACGGCAGTTGGGGACAATCGAGAGCGTGATCCTGAGCCGCACTTCGCTGGCGACCATCATCATCCGCGAGGACCTCTTCCGGCGCGAGCGCGCGTCGATTCCGTTGGAGGACGTCGTCCAGGGAATGCGCGATCGCAACATCCGCATCCACCCGGTCATGGGAGAGCCGAAGCCCGGCGCGCGGGCATTCGCCATCAGCTTCGAATACACGGACCGTGCCAAGGCGCAACGGGTCACGCGCGACCTGGTGAACCTGTTCCTCCAGACAAGGCCGGCCGGCGGACGTGCTGTCGCGATGGAGGTGCTCGATTCGGCGAGCGCGCCGCAGAGTCCGAGTTCCCCCAACCGGCTGGCGATTACGTTCGTGGGCTTGCTCGCCGGCGCCCTCGCCGGGCTGCTGTCCTTCGGCGCCCGCCGATGGCCTCTGGTGGCGGTATCGGGCATGGCCGTGGCGCTCGTCGCCCTCGGAGTGGCATTCTCTTTTCCCGATCGATGGACGTCGACGGCTGTGCTGCGCATGGATCCCCCGGCGCCCCGCCTCATCGAAGCCGTGACGACGGACGATGTGCTGCGCGGAGTGATGGAGAAACCGCCCCTGGATCTTTATTCCGAGGACCGAAAGAGGAAGCCGCTGCCCGAGGTGATCGCTCAGATGCGCCAACGCGACTTGCGCATTACCCGGCGCGGCAATGACGTCTTCGTTTCCTTTACCTACAACAATCGTTTCAAGGCGCAGGCGGTGGTCCGGGAGTTTGTCACCAGGATGTTCGAAATCAATGCGCGCCAGCGCACGACGGTTCCACAGGCGGAGTGGCTGGTGCAGAATCTGGAAGTGCTCGATCCCGCTCGGCTGCCGGAGCAGCCCGTCTCGCCCAACCGCCTGGCCATCCTGCTGGCCGGATTGGCCGTCGGGATCGGCGCCGGAACGTTCTTGACGATGCGCCGGCGCCCGCGGGCGCTCACGCCCGGCGCGGCCTGAACCGGCGCGCTCAGCGGCTTAAACGGGCGGCCAACGCCAGAAAGAAAATCGTCGATATTGCGATCACCGCCCCATGCGGCAGGCTCATCGACTTGGGGCTGCGGACATCCAGTTCCTCGTTGCCGACATACGCGGGACGCCCGTGTTTGATTTCGCTGAGGATGAAGCCGACGTTGAACAGCGTGCGTTTAAAGCGGCCGCGAACCGTCACCAGCGCGATCGCCATGATGCCGCCGACGATGGCAGTGATCAGAAAGATCCCAAACCACCGCTCCCACCCGACCAGCGCGCCCACGGCGCCCATCAGCTTGACATCGCCCGCTCCCATGGCGCGCAACACATATAGCACCATGTAGATGCCAAATGCCGTTGCGAAACCTTCCAGGGCAAACAGCACCCCGCCTTCGGGTAGACCGATGCCGAAATTGATGGCGAAGCCGAGCAGGACACCACCTACCGTCAGCCAATTGGGAATTTTGCGGTAGCGAATGTCGTAGATCGCCGCGCCGATCAGCAGCGCCAGCAGCACGATCAGGACTTTCTCCGGAGGGGCCGAAAAGAGCCGATGCAGCAGGTCGTCCGAGGGCCTCATCGGGTCGCTCCCAACTGAATGCCGTCGCCATACGCGGCCATACCCGGAATCGTCACCGGGAGGCGGCCGCGAATCGGGATCTCGCCCCACAGCGCCTTCACCGCGGCCAGCTCCGAGGGCGGCACGCTGCTGAAGGTCGCCAGGTAAGCCGTCACGCCCGGGAAATTGCGCAACAGATAGGGACTCCCGAGCGCCACCAGCGTCACGGGTTTCCCCGAGGAGACAAGGGCCTCGATAGCGTGCGGCAGTTCGCCGCCCAAACCCACCGAGCCGGTGGACGCCGTCACGGGGGCAAAGGCGGCGACCGCATAGCTCGCGCATCCGCCGAGCCGGGAGATCTCCTGGTCCACCTGCGGACGCGCCATAGAAGGCTCGAGCGAGGCCACGAGCGCCCGCGGCAGCCGCTTCCGCACCTGCTGCGTAAACACCTGGCCTTCGGTGGAGAAACGGTTCTGCGGCATCACAACAAAGCAAGCCTGTTCGGGCGCGGCCAGCGGGACAGTCCTGCCGTTGTTGCGCACCAGAGTGACGGCGCGGTCGGCCACCTCCTGCGCTTTCTCATTCGCCTCGGGCGAGTCGATGGTGTCGCCCAACCCTTCCACTTCCACGAAGCGTTTGCGGTCCAGCCCGACTTTTTCCTTCGCGGCGAGGAGCTTGACGACGCTTTCCTGGATGCGCTGCCGCGTCAGCCGGCCGCTCTGCTCGGCCGCCAGCACCGCGCGGATCGCCGCGTCCGGGTCCGAAGGCATCAGCAGCGTGTCGGCGCCGGCCTCGAGAGCGCGCACACAGGCCTCGCCGGAGCTGTAGCCCTTGGCGATGCCTCCCATCTCGAGCGCGTCGGTGATGACGAGACCCTTAAAGCCCAGATCTTTGCGAAGCAGGTCCGTGAGGATGGCGGGCGAGAGCGTGGCGGGCAGGTCGGGCGGCGCCAGCGCGGGCACCGCGATGTGCGCGGTCATGATCGCATCGACGCCGGCGGCGATGGCGGCTTTGAATGGCACAAGCTCCAGGCGTTCGAGCCGCTCCCGGTCGGCGGGAATGGCCGCCAGGTTCATGTGCGTGTCGACGGAAGTGTCGCCGTGCCCTGGAAAGTGTTTGGCCGTCGTGAGCGCCACGTTTTTCTTGTCCGCGCGCGCGCCCTCGATGAACGCTTTGACGTGCGCCGCGACGTCGTTGGCGTTCTCGCCGAAGGAGCGGATGTTAATGATGGGATTATCCGGGTTGTTGTTCACGTCGGCGACCGGATAGAAAATCCATTGCACGCCGACGGCCCGAGCCTCGCGCGCCGTGACTTCCCCCTCATAACGCGTCAGGGCGGGATCTCCCGCCGCGCCGAACGCCATGGCGTGGGGAAACACCGTAACGCCTTCGAGCCGCATGGAGGCGCCCCGTTCGAAATCGCCTCCCACCATCAGCGGCACGGAGGCGAGCCGCTGCATCTTGTTCAGAAAAGCGGCCACCTGGTACGGCTGCGCTTTCTGAATCGTGCGTCCATTGGAGACATTGTTCAGAACCAGGCCGCCAATTTTGGTGTCGTGGATCAGGCGGACGAACTTGCGGTACTCGCGCGACCGAATGTGCGGCGATTCGCCATGAAAGGCGATGAAAATGAGCTGGGCGATCTCGTCGCGCGCCGTCATGGTCCTCATCCAGCGGCGAACGGCCGCGGAGCCTTTGACAGGCGGCGCCGGTTTGGGCGGCGGTTTGCGCACGGCGGGGACGGCCGCCTGCGCGCAAAGGGCGAGGACACCTAGAAGTCGCGAGAACACCACGGTTTCAGTGTGCCAGATTTTTGCCGTGAAGAAGGTTATCAACCGCGCGAAAGGTCACGCGCGAACGCGGGCCAAGGATCTCGATTGCGAACCGGGCGGCTTTCGGGAGGGCCCTCGCTGGATTAAGCGCTTCACCCAACGGACCAATTGCGCCGCCTCGCGGCTGTTCTTCGTAATGACAGCATCCGCGCCGGTGTTATCTTCCGTTAGCGCAAGGGACTCGGCCAGACCCGACAAGAGCACGACACGCGCTTGGGGCTGCTCCTGGCGGATGCGGCCGATGAACTCGACGCCATTCATCGATGGCATGCGGTAGTCCGTGACCACCACGTCGAAGTGGAAGCCCTTGAAGAGTTTCAGGCCCTCTTCCCCGCTTCCTGCAACCGACACCTGATAGCCCTGCTCTTCCAGCAGGGCGCGACGAACCAGCAATCCGTCCCGATTGTCATCGACCAGGAGGACGCTCGGATTAATTGAAAGGGAAAATTTCATGAATGGGACGCTGGCGAGAGTAACAGAGCTGTAATTGCCCTGTCAACAGATTTCCATCGTCTTGGAAAATCGCCAGATCGAGTTCTTGACTTTACTCGACAGCACGCGGGGCTTTGTAGCCGCTCTTGGAGACGATGGTGTACTTCACGGGCTTGCCTTTTTCGTCCTTGACAGGCAGCGGTTCGTTGGTCGCCGGATTGACGAGTTCCACCTTGATTTTTCGATACGACCCGTCGTGCGCCTTGTTGGTGGGCATGTACGTCAGCACGTATTGATTCCGCAATGCTTCGTGAATCGAGCCGAAAATCGAGCCGAATTCACCTTCGAATCGCGGAAAGTAGGCCTGCCCGCCGGTTTCCTTCGCGAAGGTGCGCAGTTGATTGTCCGCCTGGAGGAAATCCATGCGGGAGATCGGCGACATTGCGCCCATCGAGTCGAGAATTTCGCGCAAGGCCTGCATGAGGCCGATCGCGTAAATCGGGACACCCGACTCCTGTAGTTTCTTGCGCGTCTGATCGTACGTGATCTTGCTGAAGGTGTCGATGCCCGAAGTGATCGCGAGGATGGCTTTGCGTCCTTCGATTCCCGACATGCGATCGGCCGTGTCTGTAAGGGCATCGAAGAGGTTCGCTTCGGAAAACGCGGGAATTGTCAGCCGGTGCAGCGCTTCCTGCGTCTTGGAGCGGTCGGTGGTGAAGTCGGTGAGAATCTCGGGGCGGATGTCGTAAGCGATCACCGCGACGTAGTCCTGCGGCTTCAACGTGCTGGCGAATCCCCAGGCGAGTTCGAGCGTCTGATACCAGGTGCGGCCGTACAGCCGTTGGAACTTGTTGCTGAACTCGATGACCATGGCGATCGTCATCGGCGCCTCGCCGACGGTCACCGATTTTACCTGTTGCGGGACGTTGTCTTCGAGAACGCGGAAGTTGCCCGACGGGATGCCCGGGATGAAATGCCCCTTGTTGTCCATCACCGCGACGTCCAGCGTCACAATGTCCACGTCTGTCGTGAACGTCGCTTCCGGAGTCTTTTCCTGCTTGTCCCGTTTGTATTGGGAAGGGATCTTCGGCAGCTCGGCGGGCTCGTCTTTCTTCTCGGGATCCGCCGATTTGCGGGGCTTGGCCACGGTCGACCCGGGGCTGCCAATGGGACCCTGCTGCTGGCCGATCAACATCCCCGTCAACACGAAGAGTGCGACGGCACACAGAGACGAAACAATCCAGGATCGCATAGGCGTACTTCTGAGGTAACTATATCAGAAGACGTCGTCGGAAGAGTCCGCGTTGCGCCGGGAGCGGTTGGCCGCGATCGCACAATCCCGACTTCGCGCGGAGATTCCCACGGCGGAGTCCGGGCGGCCGGGGGCGGTTTGGAACCTTCCTGCCAATGCGAGCGTCTGTTACAGTGACCGGCTCTTTGAGCCGTGCCTGCGGGATCTTCGATCCTTGCGGGTCTGAACCGGCGGGTGTCTTCCTCCGAGCGCCCGCCGATTTTCGCCGCCTATTTGCGGTGTTCCTTTTCCGCCAGCCTCGCTTTCACCAACTTCCGGATCAGCGCAACGGGCAGGGCCTTGTCCATGGGGAAACGGATCGTGCCTTTGGATGTCTGGTAGCCCTTGAGCGCGTCCTGGAAAGAGTCCAGCAGGGATCCGCTGGTCACGAACAGGCTGCAATGATCGTGAAACGCCGCGTACCCCATCAAGGGCCCGTTGTGTTTGAACATCGGCATCCCGTAACTGATGCCCTCGGTAGCCTCGGGCGGCGCGGCGGATCGAATCGCGGCGCGCACCTTAATTAATGTGCCGCGCGCCGGCTCCGGCACGGCCGAAAGGTACCGCTCGACGTCCTGCACAGAGGAATTGCCTTTCATCGTCCGATGCGCTCCCGATACAGAGAATAGCTCAAACCCGCTTCAACAACAGGGCCGAGTTCTTGCTGCCGAACGCGATGCAGTTGGCGACGGCGTTCTCGATGTTCATTCTTCGCGGGCTCGGGATGTAGTCGAGATCGCATTCCGGGTCGGGCTCGTCGACATTGATGGTGGGTGGCGCGACGCAGTCGCGCATCGCCAACAGTGTGGCTGCGACCCCGGCGGCGCCGCATGCGCCCTGCGGATGGCCGATCATGCTTTTCAGGGACGATCCGGCCAGCTTGTAGGCGTGGCCGCCGAACGCCAGCTTCACCGCGCGGCTTTCGATGCGGTCGTTCAGTTCCGTGGAGGTCCCGTGATAGTGGATGTATTGGACGTCGGATTCCGCGATTCCCGCTTCCCCGATCGCCATGGAAATGGCGCGCGCGGGCTCCTCGCCGCACTCCTCCAGCCGGACCCGGTGAAACGCCTCGCACGTGGACCCATAGCCGGCCACCTCGCCGTAGATGTGGGCGCCGCGGGACTGCGCGCGCTCCAAGTCCTCCATGACGAAAAACCAGGCGCCTTCGGCGAGCACGAAGCCATCGCGGTCGCGCGAAAAGGGGCGCGACGCTCGCACGGGATCGTGGTTCCATCGGGTGGTCATGATGCGCATCAACTGAAAGCCGCGCAGAATGAGCGGAGCGATCGGAGAATCAACGCCGCCCGCCACGACGGTGGGCAGCACGCCCATCTGAATGTTGCGAAAGGCATAGCCGATGGCGTCGGTAGAGGAGGTGCAGCCAGTCGAAACGATGTGGCTTAGTCCGCGCAGGCCGAAACGCATCGAGACTTCACTTGCCAGCGTGCCGATCGTGCCGGTGGGAACCGTATACACGCTGCATTGCTTCACATGGCCGGTGTAATAGAGGCGATATTGCTCCTCGGTGAAGTCCTGACTGCCGCCGCCGGAACCGACGATCACGCCGATCCGCCGCAGTTCGTCGCGCGACATGCGCTTCGTGTCGAGACCGGCGTCGGACAGAGCCTCCGCCACGCTTACGGCGGCCAGCGGAACCGCGCGCGAGACGTGCGGGCGGTCTTTCACGTCGACGTACTGCCGCTCGTCGAACTCCGGGGGAACCTCGCCCGCGACTTGCACCGCAAAGTCCGACGGGTCGAACCGGCTGATGCGCCGCACCCCGCTTTTTCCGTTTTTTGTGGCCTCCCAGAACCGCTCGCGCCCGATACCGTTGGGGCTCACGGCTCCGATCCCCGTGATCGCAACCCGGCGCATCGATTTAATTTTGCCTTTAGTCTCAACCTCAGTATAGGCTGAATCTTATGGGAGCCGACACGGAACCTGCCCGTCCGCGGGCCAGCAGCGCCTTCCTCGCGGGCTTGCAGTTGGGGATGATCGGCGTCCTCTGCATGCTGACATGGCTCGGCCTGGCGTCCGTATGGCAAATGCGGAGTTTCTGGACTGCCGAGAACCTGATGGCCAGCGCGTTCTACGGCGCCAACGCGATCCGCAGCGGCTTCGCCGGGGAGACGCTCTCCGGGTTGGCCGTGTACCTGGCGTTGTACAGCCTGTTGGGCGCGGTACTGGCGGCACTGCTCGGGAACCGCATGCCGCGCACGCGGACGTTTCTGGTGTCGCTGGTGTTCTCGATGGCGTGGTACTACGTGTCGTTTCGCCTGCTTTGGAAAAGCGTCCTGCCACTCGTCGCATTGCTGCACGTCGAGCGCTCGACGGCGTTCGGACACCTGATTTACGGGGCGGTGTTGGGCAGCTACCCGTCCCATTTGAAGCGGCCCGAGTCTGCGGAAGCGCGCGGCGCGCCTCTGCCATAGACCGCCGCCCGGCTACCCCACCATTTCGAGTTCGATCTTCTTCGTCGCGGGGTCGAGCTTTACGATGCGGAAGCTGCGAATCTGGCCGGAACGGGCGGGTTCGCGCTTGGCCGGTCCGCCGGCGCCGCCGCCTTTCCATTTGGCGGCGAGCATCGAGGTGAGCGAGGAGAGGTCGGCCGAAGACGGCGCTTCCTGCTTTTCCTCTTGAGGCTCGGCCACTCCGACGACGCGGCAAGTCGCCTGCACACCCTCGCCGAGCTCCACGCGGGCGCGGGTGCCCGAGGCGTCGATCATTCGGCCGGTGACGACGTCGCCTTCCTTGTGCTCGGCGATGTATTCGTCCAGGCTGGTGGGCACGAGTTGCTTCATGCCGAGACGCAGACGGCGCTTCTCGCCGTCGATCTCCAGCACCTGCGCCTTCACCACTTGGTTCATCTTGAGCATGTCCTGGGGATGGTTGATGCGTTTCTCGGCGCTGATATCGCCGACATGGATCATGCCCTCGACGCCTTCGGCAATCTGCACGAAAGCGCCGAATTTCTGAAGGCTAATCACCGTTCCGTCCACCACCGCGCCCACCGGGAAGCGCTGTGCGACATCCGCCCAGGGGTCGCCGAGCGCCTGCTTCAAACCGAGCGAGATACGGCGATCGGCCTGGTTGACGCCCAGCACCACGACCTCGACCTGCTCTCCCGCCTTGAGCACGTCGGAGGGCTTTCGAATCTTCTTCGACCAGGACATCTCGGAGAGATGCACCAGACCCTCGATGCCCTTTTCCAGTTCGACGAACGCCCCGAAATCGGCCACGCGGGTGACGGTTCCGCGCACGCGCTCGCCGACCTTGTACTTCTCGCTGACCAGATCCCACGGGTGCGGCGTGAGCTGCTTCATCCCGAGCGAGATCCGCTTCTTTCCGGGATCGACCTTCAGCACCCGCGCTTCGATCTGCTGTCCAACCGTCAGAACGTCCGCCGGTTTGTTGACCCGGCCCCAGGAAATGTCGGCCACATGGAGCAACGCGTCCACGCCGCCGATATCGACGAAAGCGCCGTAATCGGTCAGGCTGCGGACCGTCCCGTGCACCGTCTCGCCCTCCGTGACCTCGGAATAGCGCCGCTCCTTGACGACCCGCTCCTCTTCTTCGAGCACGGAGCGGCGGTCAACCACCACGTCCTCATCGGCCACGTCGAGCTTGATGATGCGGCAGCGAATCTCCTGGCCGATGAGCTTTTCCATCTCGGCCGGATCCTTCGCGCCGCTGCGTGACGCGGGCATGAAGGCCCGCACTCCGACATCCACGCTCAAGCCGCCCTTGACCACGGCGGACACCACGCCGGCGATGGCCGCTTTGTCGGCGAACGCCTTCTCCAGCGAGGACCAATCCTTCGGGCGCGCCACCTTAATGCGCGATAGCTCGTAGTAGCCCTCCGGGCCGCGGCCCTTGATCGACACCGGGAACTTGTCGCCGCGCTTCACCGTCTCGCCGGCGCTCTGGAATTCCGCGAGTGGAATCGTCCCCTCGATCTTGTAGCCGATGTCCAGGAACACCGATTCGCCGGACACCGCAACCACGGTGCCTTCCAGACCCTTGCCGCCCTCCTCCGCCTTATGGGAGTGCGACTGCTCGAACTGCGAGAGCACGTCGCCGAAAGACTCGTTGGGTTCGTTGTTGGTTTGGGATTCCGGACGCGCAGTTGGGTCCTGATCCAGCATACTTGGGTTGGCCATGGGACGTTTCCCCTTCATTGTGGCATAATCCCGACGGAGATATTTGAGAGTGCCAGGTCATCCTCTGTCCCGTTGGACCCGCCTCATCCGGCCTCAGGACGTCGTTTGGCTGTTGCTCTTCCTGCTGCTCGCCGTCCTCAGCGAAAACGGGGACGCCTCATTGTACGCGCTCCTTGCCGCGTTGGCCGCCGTGCAGATTGTGGAGTCCAGGATCGGCGCTCTGGCCTCGATGCGAGGCCGCATCCTGGGATTGGTCTTGAAATTTACAATTTGCTATCTGCTGATCGGGTACACCCGCGGCGTGGAGAGCCCCTACTGGCTGGTGCTGCTCCTGCCGGTGGTTTCGGCGGCGACGGTGTTCGGCATCCTGGGCACGGAGGTGGTCGCCCTCCTGGCGGGGCTTACCTACCTGTCCTTCCTCGTGTTCGTGGACTGGACGCGGTATGAGATCGACGCCCCGGGCCTGGTCGGCCGGATCGTCTTTCTGATGATGGCCGGGAACCTGGCGAACACGCTCGCCGAGGACCTCCGGGTGCAGTCGATGGAATCGCGGCGGAACGCCGATCAGCTCGCCGCCGCCAACCGCCAGCTCCAGGACGCCGAGGAGGCGGTGCGGCGGTCCGACCGGTTGGCCGCGCTGGGACAGCTTTCCGCCGGCCTCGCTCATGAGCTGCGCAACCCGTTGGGCACCATCCGGGCGTCGTCCGAAATGCTCGGCCGCAACCTGACGGCCGAGAACGAGGTCGCTCGCGAAGTGGCGGGCTTCATCTCGACGGAGGTCGACCGGGCCAACTCTCTGATCACCCGCTTCCTGCAATTCGCGCGTCCGCTGGAGATTCGCCCGGAGCGCGCCGACCTCGGCCAGACGCTCGATCGCGCCATTGCCCAGGTGGAGCGGGAGGCCCCGCAAATCGCCCTTTACAAGAACTACGCTCCCGAGATTCCGCCGTTCCCGTTCGACGCGGAGTTGCTGGAACGAGTCTTCTACAACCTGGTGCTGAACGCCGCCCAGGCAACGCCGCCGGGGGGGACCGTGACCGTGAAATCGCGCGCGGCCGATGGGGTCGCCGAGGTCGCGGTGATCGATCGCGGGAGCGGCATCGAACCCAAGCATCTCGAAACCGTCTTCAATCCGTTTTTCACCACAAAGCCCGAAGGCGTCGGGCTCGGGCTCGCCATCGTTTCCAAGATCGTGGACGAACACGGCGGTAAGATAGCAGTGGAGAGCGAGCCCGGAAAAGGCAGCGTGTTCCGTGTGCTGCTGCCCATGGACCGCCCTGCATGAAAAAACGCATCCTCGTCGTCGAGGACGAAGAAAAACTGCGCCGCGTCATCGAGTTGCAACTGCTGTCGTCCGGCTTCGATGTCGACAAGGCGGCCAGCGCCGAAGAAGGCCTCAAAATCGTCGACCGCGCCGACCTCGTGTTGACCGACCTCAAGCTCCCCAACATGGACGGTCTGCAATTCCTGGCGTTGATCCGCCGCCAGAACGCGCAGGTTCCAGTGCTCATGATGACGGCGTTCGGGAGCGTGGAGACCGCCGTCGGCGCGATGAAGGCCGGCGCCACCGACTTTCTACTGAAACCGTTCTCGCTCGATCACCTGATGCAGGTGGTCAATAAGGCGCTCGAGGTGCGGGCTCTGCGCGATGAGAACCGGCAACTCCGGGAAGAGCTCGGGCGGCGGTACGAGTTCGACAACATCGTGGGCCGCAGCCAGCCGATGCAGGAGATTTTCGCCGCCATCGAACGCGTGGCGCCAACCCGCGCGACGGTGCTGCTCGCGGGCGAAAGCGGGGTGGGAAAGGACCTGATTGCGCGCGCCATTCACTTCCACTCGCCGCGGCGGGACCGGCCGCTGGTGAAGATCAATTGCACCTCAATTCCCGAAAATTTGATGGAAAGTGAGCTATTTGGGTACGAAAAAGGCGCATTTACGGGCGCAAATACGGCAAAACCGGGCAAATTCGAGCAAGCCGACACGGGAACGGTGTTTCTCGACGAGATCGGCGATGTGCCGGCCGCGATCCAGGTGAAGCTGCTGCGCGTTTTACAGGAGCGGGAGTTCGAGCGCCTGGGCAGCAACGTGACGCGGCACATCGACGTCCGGGTGATCGCGGCGACCAACCAGGATTTGCGCGCCGCGCTGGAACAGGGCACGTTTCGGGAGGATCTGTATTACCGGTTAAACGTGGTGCCGCTGAACATTCCCCCGCTGCGGGATCGCAAGCAGGATATCCCGTTTCTGGCGAACCATTTCGTACAGAAACTCGGGCCGGACACCGGCAGCCGCGCCGATTCCATCACCGACGCCGCGATGGAGAAGCTGATCGCGTACCACTGGCCCGGGAATGTCCGGGAGCTGGAAAACGTGATCGAGCGCAGCCTGGTGATGTGCGCCGGCGTTCAGCTCGACGCGCCCGATATCAAGCTGGAGCACGCTCCGCGGCCGCGGCCGCAGACGGAGAGCCAGTTTCTACCCGACGGAATGACTCTCGATCAATACGAGCAGGAGCTGATTCGCGAGGCGCTGAGGCGGGCGGACGGAAACAAGAGCCAGGCCGCGCGATTGCTGGGGTTGACGCGGAACGCGCTGCGCTACCGGCTGACGCAGATGGGGCTCGAAGCGTAAAGACATCGCCGTCGAACGCTGCCCTTATGCCCGTGCAGCCGTCTTCGCCGCGTTAACGAAATCCCCCGCCCGCGCGTCTAACCTGTCTTTCGCAGTTGACGGGTTTGGCGGCAGATAAGTCGTTCTGAATCA
>CAZSQK010000128.1:0-20381 GCA_964608645.1 uncultured Solibacteraceae bacterium
AAATCATCTGTCCGAGCCCAAGCTGGCCGTGGCGTTCTTTGCGACTTTGGGCCTTTGCGAGTGATAAACAAAGGCTCCTATGACCGGTCGAGTCCCTGGCTCCCGTCTGATGAATCAAAGGGAGAGGCCCTATCAAACGCGAAACCCCGGTTCGCTAGCCGAAGTTGGCTCGCGAACCGGGGTTGATTCTGACTCCTGACTCCCGCAGGGCTATCGACGGCCGCCCTTGACGCTAGTACTGCCGCGTCACGATCGGCCGGATCGGCGTAGCGAACCGCGTGGGGGGCTCATGCCGTTCGACCGGGCGATCGAGGACCAGGGAGCGGAGACCGGGGATGGCGGCCGGGCGTGAGCCCTTTTCGCCTTGGGGCAGTTGGCCCGTGCTCAGATTCTTCAGGCCGAACAATGCCAGCTCAAACCGGTCCTTCACGCCGACTTTCTGGAAAAGACGCGACAGGTATACCTTCACGGTGCCTTCGGAGATCATCAGGGTGGTGGCGATCTCCTTATTCTTCAGGCCCTGCGAGAGCAGGCTGACGAGCTGGCCTTCGCGCTGCGTGAGGGAGACGCGGCGGGCGCACAGGAAGCTGTCCGTCAACGCCTTCTCAAACCACAGTTCGCCGGCCTGGACCTTCTGCAGGCATTTGACTTGGAGATCGGTCGGCAGCGTCTTCCGCAGAATTCCCCGCACGCCCAGTCCCATTGCCTGGAAGGCTAGCTCCGTGGAGATGGAGTTGACCCAGAGGACGATGCGCGTGCTCGACATGGCATGTTTCATCTCGCTGAGCACCGCGAACGTGATCTCCGGGGTAAGGTCCATGAGGACCAGATCCGGTGCGCCGTGCGTGACCTGGTCAATGACCCCCGCCACTGTTGTGCAGGTGGGGAGCAGCTCAAAGCCCTCGACCTGCCGCAAGACCGATTCCAACCCTTTCGCCAGAATGGGTTCGTCGCTGTAAAGAAGAATTCGTGTCATTTCTATATTCCTTTTCGTGCCGAGCGACTCTATTGCGCAAGGTCGTCAGAATTGCGCTCGCCGGTGCATTAAGGGAATTCTCCAATGAAATATGTCCAATGTCAACAAAAAATTAACACCACAATTGTGCATGTTTTGTGAAATTCTTTGAATAAGTACTACAGAATCATTTGTATTCAACGCTTTCTTGATTCTGCTAAGCGGTTCTAGTACAGTAGTTTACGTAGGAATATGGTCATGGTACGGTGCCGGAAAAGAATCGTGGAAATTTGCGGGAAATGGTGGATAATTAACTCGTAATAACCCTTCCCGGAGTAAACCGGCAGTCGCCGGATCGGGAGGCGGACGGAAGGCAGCCGGATGGAAATGGTACTTTTTCAGGAATTGATAACCTTGGGCAACAACCGGCTGTCACCCATTTACGATATTGATGTGGTTGGGTTTCGGCGCTAAATTCGCCAATGTCGAAGCAAGGAAATGCGAAACATAAATAGGCGAGAAAGCCCGCGAATTGAAATCAAGCTCCGGTGCCACGTCACGTCGCCGGCCTTGTGGATGCGCAGTGCGATGCTTACCGAGAACATCAGCCGCAGCGGCCTGTTGGTGGAATGGCGCGGCGAAGGCTCGGCTTTGCCCATGCCGTCCATCGGCCAGATCCTCACCGTCGAGGTCGAACTGCCCGCGAACCATGGCTTCGGACAAAAATGTATCCACTGCCAGGGAACCGTAGCCCGGATCTCCCAGGATCCCGAATTCCCGCGGGTGGCGCTCCGCGTCAATTATATGGATTTTCGCGCCTTCCATGACCGGCTGCGGCTGATGGACGCCGCTCAGCCGGTCGTCAACTCCTGGATGGCCTAAAGAAATGGCAAGTATGGAAGCGAAACGTTCGCAATTCGTCCTGAAGCTGTTGCCGTCGTTCACGGACTTCGCTTTCCTGATGCCGATTGCCTATCTGTTTGGAACGCTGGGTGGAGCCAAGTCGCTGTTGAATGATTGCGACACCGGCTGGCACATTCGAACCGGCGAATGGATTCTCGCCAACCATAAAGTTCCGGCGATTGATATTTTTTCTTTTTCCAAGCCCGGCCAGCCCTGGTTCGCCTGGGAATGGCTCTCCGATGTTCTGTGGGCCTGGTTGAATTCTATCGATGGATTGCGCGCCGTGATCCTTTTCTCCGTCGCGCTCGTGTGCGCCACATTTACCTTGCTGTATTTCCTTGCGCGCAGGAAGTCAAATGTAATCATAGCGATATCGGTGACAATGGTCGCGGCAGCCGCCTCTTCCATTCATTGGCTCGCGAGGCCTCACCTGTTTACTCTGTTGTTCCTGGTCCTGTTTTATGCCGGACTCGAGCGCATTCGGGACGGCCGCCATACGCTCGGCGGAATTCCTTATTTGGCGATCTTCCCCGCCGTCACCGTGTTATGGACCAATTTGCACGGCGGTTTCTTTGTTGGTATTCTAATGATTGCCGCCTATGGCGGAGCTGATTTCTTACAATTTATTTTTTCGGCGAATGGTCCGGAACGCGATACGGCCGGCCGCAGAGCGCGGGGCTATTTCCTCAGCGCGGGCGCCTGCCTGGCAGCCAGCCTGATCAACCCGTATACGTATCACCTGCATACGCACATGCTGGCGTATCTGCGAGACCCCTGGAATTCGCAGCACATTATCGAGTTTCTGTCGCCGAATTTTCACCAGCCGCGCGCGTTCTTCTTCGAAGCGCTGCTGGCCCTGGCGGTTCCCGCCGCGTTGTGGTGTCTCTCCAGGGGAAAGTACGTGGAAATGATCCTGGTCGCCGTTTGGGCGCATGCGGGATTGCTGGCGAATCGCAATATTCCTTTGTTTGTCATCGTGGCCACACCGGTGGTCGCGGGAGCCATGCAGCAGTGGCTCGATCGTCTGGCGACCTTGAACGCCGCCGCCTGGGTGCGCGGCGCCATCCAGCGCTTCAACCGGATGGCCGCCGAAACGACGGAAACAGAGTCCGTGGGGCGCTGGCATGTCGTCAGCGCTGCCGGCTTCGCCATGATGGCGGCTCTGTTCTTCGCGCCCCATCCGCCCGAGAAGTTTCGGGCCGAGTTCGATCCGAACCGCTATCCGGCAGCCGCTTTGGCCGCCATTCGGCCGGATTCCTCGTCGCGCATTTTTACCCACGATGAGTGGGGCGACTACCTGATCTGGAGCCACCAGCGGGTGTTTGTCGACGGTCGCAGCGATTTTTACGGCGACGAGTTTGAAGATCTGTATACCGACGTCATGAAGGTGAAGCTCGGCTGGGATAAAACCCTGAGCCGCTTCGGCGTCGACACCGTATTAATGCCTCTGGACGCGCCGCTCACCGGCGCGCTCAAGGAGTCCAGCCGCTGGCAGGTCGTTTACGACGACGGCATGGCGCTGGTCTTCCGGTCCAAGGAAAGGGCCGCCGGGGGCGAACCACTTTCCGCCAATTTGCATGGCGGAAGCAGCCGTGATCGTGAGGTCACGAAAACCGAGACGACGAGTGATCCCACGATCACGAACACCAAATCCAAAACTTAGGAGTCTACGACAATGACGTTTCTGCGCAATTTCTGGAATGACGAGCAAGGCCAGGACCTGATCGAATACACCCTCTTGATGGCCTTCGTGGCTCTGGCTTCGGCGGCCCTGTTTCTCGGCGCCGGCGGCAGCATCAAGGGAATCTGGACGACGACGAACGCCCAGCTCACCAACGCCAACGCGAGTGCCAGCTAGTAGTCCGGGAGGGGCGTGTCGCGCGTCACTCTCGCTCGACACGTCCCGCCCGGTGTTTCACGCCGGGTAGGGATGGAGTTTATGACAGTTCAAAGAGGATCCATGGCCGCAGCGCGCTCACATCGGAGGCATCACACAGGAGTGGACGGGCGCGTTGCGGCACAGCCCCGGGCCGTATGGATCCAGGTGGAAAGCCGCCGGAAGCAAGGCAATGAATAAACGATTTGTTGGGGTTCTGATCTTCGCGTTCATAGTGGCGTCAGTCGCGAGCCTCCTGCTCTACCGCCTCCTGCTGAATCGTCCGCAGTCCGCCAAGGCGGCGCCGGCGATGGCGCAGATTGTGCTCTCGACGCGGGATATCGAAGTCGGCACGGTTCTCAAAGAGGAAGACGTCAAGCTGTCCGACTGGCCCGGCTCGGTTCCCATGGGCGCGGCGGCCAAGACGCAGGACGTCGTTGGCCGCGGTGTCACCTCACCCATCTTCGCCAAGGAACCCGTGATTGAGACGCGCCTCGCTCCCAAAGGGGCGGGCGGCGGCCTGGCGGCCATGATTCCGCCGGGAATGCGCGCCGTCCCCGTGCGCGTCAATGAAGTGGTTGGCGTGGCCGGATTTGTAGTGCCCGGCATGCGCATCGATGTGCTGATCTCCGGGCAGAAGCCCAACGGCGATCAAAAACTGGGCACCCTGACCCGCACCCTGCTACAAAACCTCGAGGTGCTCTCCGCGGGAACCGACTTCAAAAAGGATCCCGAGGGCAAGCCCATTCAAGTTCAAGTCATTAATCTGCTCGTGACGCCGGACCAGGCGGAAGTGCTGAGCCTCGCCAGCGCGCAAACCCAAATTCAACTTGTGCTGCGCAATCCCCTGGACCACGATGTCACCAAGACCCCGGGAACCGCTCTCGCCCTCCTCTTCAATGGCGGGAAGCTGAAAGATGTCGACGTTCCCGAGCCGAAGCCGCGCGCCCCACGCGTCGCCGTGGCTGGGCCCAAGCCTCTGCCGCTGCCGGTCGTGGCGCCCGCGCCGAAGAAAGAAGAACCGTACGTCATGGAAATCATCTCCGGGACGAAGAAGGCCGAACAGAAATTCGTCGCCGCGGGGGAGGGCAAATAGGTGTCGCGACTTCGGGAAGTCCTCACGGTGCTGGGAATGGCCGCTTGCGGCTCATTGTTGTGCCACCGGCCGGCCACGGGCACGGAACCGATTGTGCCCGGCCAACCGGTCTCGCAGCAGTTGCAGGCGCAGGGCCAGCCGGCGCAGGACGCCGCCGCGTCCGCGCAGGGCAGCCAGGCAGCTCCGGGGGCCCCCGTCGCCAAGCTCGTAGTCACCGTCGGCAAGTCGCTCATCATCGACAGCCCCGCTTCCGAGATCCGTCGGCTTTCGGTAGCCAATGGCGACCTCGCCGAAGCCGTGGCCGTCAATCCCAAGGAAGTCCTGATTAACGGCAAGGCGCCCGGCGAGACATCGCTGATCGTCTGGCAGCAAAATGGGTCGCGCCTCATTTATGACCTCACCGTCCGCCTGAGCAACCTCAAGCTGGACGCCACGCGCCAGCAGATCGCGCACGATTTCCCCAACGAAGACATTAATGTGACGTTCGAGAACGACACGGCGTTCGTCCGCGGCACCGTTCACGACGTCACCGCGGCGGAGCGCGTCATGTCCATCGCCGCGACCCTCGGCAAAACCGTCAACCTCCTGCGTGTCGACGTTCCGCCGGTCGAACAGCAGGTCATCCTCAAAGTGAAATTCGCCAACGTCGACCGCGCGGCGTCCCTTCAATTGGGAGCGAACTTCTTCAACGGCTCGTTCAATCAGCAGTCCGCCATCGGCACGGGCACGCCCATCAGCAGCGATGGCGGCCGTTCGTTCTCTCTCGCCCAGGCGGTCAATATCTTTCTCCAGCGGCCCGATATCAACTTGGCCGCCGCCATCACCGCGCTGCAAAGCAAGCGGCTCCTCGAAATGCTCGCCGAACCGAACCTGTTGGCCATCAGCGGACAGCAGGCGAGCTTCCTGGCTGGCGGCGAGTTTCCGTTTCCGATCGTTCAGCCTTCGGCCAGCGGCTCGGCCATCGCGATCATGTGGCGCGAATATGGCGTCCGCCTGAACTTCATGCCGAACGTCACCCCGCGCGGCACCATCCGTCTGAAGGTGGCGCCGGAAGTGAGCTCGCTCGATTACAACAATTCGGTCACGGTTCAGGGCGTCACCATCCCCGGCCTCTCCTCACGCCGCCTGCAAACCGAAGTCGAGCTGGAGAGCGGACAGACGTTCGTCATCGCCGGATTGCTCGATAACCAGACTACCGAGAGCTTCTCGAAAGTCCCCGGAATCGGCAGCATTCCAGTGCTCGGCAAGCTCTTCCAGTCGAAAACAGTCAACCGCAGCAACTCCGAGCTGTTGGTCATCATCACGCCGGAAGTCGTTCGTCCCATACCGGTCGGACAACCCGCGCCTGCCCTGACCTTCCCGTCGGAATTCATGAAGCCGAACTCGACCACGGCGTTGCAGAATCCCGGTTTGGACAAGACTGGCCCGGTTCCCGTTAAGCCCCCCGTCGATAGCATCCCGGTGGAACAGTTGATGCCGAAGGCCGGTCCACCCCCCGTCGGCGGCGCGCAGACGTTTCAAATGATTCCGGTTCCCTCAGCGCCGGTGAATCCGAATCCGGGCCTCGCCCCAACGCCGCCCGGAGCGCCGGTCGGAACCGGCAAGTGAGCACAGGACGATGTATCCCCTCACCATAGGGCTGGCAATCGAGAACCGCGATCTGTGGGAGCAGACGCAGGCTTGTCTGGCGACCCTGCCATTCCGTATCACCGTTGAACACCGCGATCTGGGTGACATGACCACCTTTATCGACCGGCTGGAGCGTATGCGGCCGGATGTGGTCGTCCTCGATATCAGCAACTGGAATCAGCCCCTGGAGGGCTTGGTTGCCTCCATCCGCAACGCCACCGGCGACCCGATGATCATCGCGGTCAATGCCTCCGCCGACGCGGACACGATTCTCGCCTCGCTGCGCGCCGGCATCAACGAATATCTGTATCCTCCCCTGCAGGAGCCGTTGCGCCGGTCGCTCGAAAAACGGGCGATGGACCGCGGGCGGCGGCGCGATGGCGCCAAGGGCGCCGGCAAATCATTCGGCTTCTTCTCCGCGAAGGGCGGCTGCGGCGCGACGACGCTGGCCTGCCACGTCGCATCGGAACTCGGCCGCGTTCAGCAGAAAGTCCTCCTCGCGGATTTCGACCTCGATGCCGGCATGGTCGCCTTCATTACCAAAACGAAGGCCGTCTATTCGATCTTGGACGCGGTCAACAACCTGCACCGCCTCGATATCTCCTACTGGAAAGCGCTGGTCTCGAACGGCATCCCCGGCGTGGAAATCGTCTCGTCTCCCATGGCTCTGGCCTCGAAAAATCAGCCCAAGGACGACCAGATCCGCCAGGTTCTCTCCTTCGCCAAGCCTCACTACGACTGGACGGTGGTCGATCTCGGCCGCAGCCTCAGCCGTGTCGGTATGGCCGCGATGGAGGAAATCGACGAAGCATGCCTGGTGACCACGCTGGAAGTCCCGGCGCTCCACCAGTCCAAACAGATCATTCAAACGCTCCTCGACAGCGGCTACGGCAAGACCCGCATCCGGCTGATCCTCAACCGCGCGCCGAAACGCCTCGACATCACCATCGGCGAATTGGAAAAGATGCTCGGCGTGCCGATCTTCGCGATGGTCCAGAACGACTATCCGGAGCTCTACGAGACCTACGCGGAAGGCCGTATGTTGAACCGGAATTGCGAGCTCGGCAAACAGATGACCAAGCTGGCGCAGAAACTGTCCGGCATCGAGGACGATAAGCCGCAGAAGAAACGGTTCGGCCTGTTCGGATAAACAATCGGGCGGACGATCCGTTCGTCTGCCGCATGAGGGAAGAATAACGCAATGCCAATAGTCTTGGATTCAGCGCCAAAAATGGGAGAGAACCGCGAGACCGGTTGGGTCAACCGCCTCTTCACGAAGGACGGCTACACACCCGAATATCAGGAGCTGAAGTTCACGCTCCACCGCAAACTACTCGATCGGATTAACCTCGAGGCCCTGTCTTCGATGGCCGGAGAGCGGGTCCGCGCGGAGATCCGCGCCGCCGTCGCCAAGCTGGTCGAAGAAGAGAAGACGCCCCTCAGCCTGGTGGAAAAGGATCGGGTCATCGAGGAAATTCTGGACGAGGTCTTCGGCCTCGGCCCGCTCGAGCCCCTGCTGCAGGACCCCACCGTCTCCGATATCCTCGTCACCACGCCGAAGCTGGTGTACGTGGAGCGGGGCGGCAAGTTGTACCGCACCCCCGTGGAGTTCAAAGACGATGCGCACCTCCTGCGCATCATCGAAAAGGTCGTGTCGCGGGTCGGCCGCCGCGTCGATGAATCCTCGCCGCTGGTCGATGCGCGCCTCCCCGACGGCTCCCGCGTCAACGCCGCCATTCCGCCGGTCGCCGTCGATGGCCCACTCCTCTCCATCCGCCGTTTCGGCCGCCACGCCATGAAAGGCGAGGACCTGGTTTCCCGCCTGGCAATGACCGAAGGCATGCTCGATTTGATGAAGGCCTGCGTCAAAGCTCGCCTGAACATCCTGATCTGCGGCGGAACCGGCGCCGGTAAAACCACCTTGTTGAACGCTCTCTCCTCGTACATTCCGGAAGACGAGCGCATCGTGACCATCGAAGACGCGGCCGAATTGCGGCTGCAACAGACCCATGTGGCGCGCATGGAAACCCGTCCCGCCAACGTCGAAGGCACCGGCGCCATCCATATCCGCCAACTTGTCATCAATGCTCTCCGTATGCGCCCCGACCGCATCATCGTCGGCGAGGTTCGTTCGGAAGAAGCGCTGGACATGTTGCAGGCGATGAACACGGGCCACGATGGCTCGCTCACCACCATTCACGCCAACACGCCGCGCGACGGTCTGGGCCGCCTCGAAGTCATGGTCGGCATGGCCAACGCCAATATGGGAATCCGCTCCATCCGCCAGCAGATCGCGTCGGCCGTCAACCTCTTCGTTCAGGTGTCGCGTTTCAGCGACGGCTCGCGCCGCATCACCCACATCACCGAAGTCGTCGGCATGGAGCAGGATGTCATCACCCTGCAGGATATTTTCCTCTTTGAGAAGACCGGCATCATGGAATCGGGCAAAGTGACCGGGCGCTTCCGCGCCACCGGCATCCGTCCCAAGTTCTATGACCGCCTGAAAGCCTGCGGCATCGTGCTGCCGACGCAAATGTTCCAGACGGTCGTGGAGATTAACTGATGCCCCTTGGGGTCATTGTCGCGTTCATTGTCGTTTTCGCGCTCATCCTGATTGCGGTCAGCGTCGGGCTGAAGTTCTTCGATGCGCGCCGCAAACGGCAGGTCGCGGACATGCTGCAAACGGCCGCCGGCGAGCCGGTGATCGCGATCTCCAACCTCCTCAAGGAACTGGAGCCGGAAAAGGTGACGGGGCTCAAGTCCCTGGTCCAGTCCCTGCATTTTTCCAAGCACGCGCAGGAGATGATCCAGCAGGCGGGGCTGCAGTGGACGGCCACCCGGCTGGTTCTGGCGATGGGCTTGTTGACTGTTCCCGGCGCCGCCCTCGGGATCATGCTCGTCGGTCCGGCTGCGGGGGTGCTGGGCGCGCTGCTGTTCGGCGCCTTGCCCTATATCTTCGTGCGCAAGAAGAGGACCAAACGGTTGGACGCGCTGGAAGAGCAGTTCCCCGAAGCTCTGGACTTTCTGGCGCGCTCCATGCGCGCCGGGCACGCTTTTTCCATCAGTCTGGAGATGGTCGGCGAGGAGCTTCCGGACCCGCTCGGACAGGAGTTCCGCACGCTGTTCAACGAACAGAATCTGGGCGCGCCGCTGGATATCTCGCTCCGTAATTTCACCAACCGCGTGCCGCTGCTCGATTGCCGGTTCTTCACTTCCTCCGTTCTGCTGCAGAAACAGACGGGCGGCAACCTGAGCGAGATCCTGTCCCGGCTCGCCTACGTGATTCGCGAGCGGTTCCGGCTGAAAGGCCAGGTGAAGGCCGCCAGCGCGCACGGGCGGTTGACGGCCACGATTCTGACGCTGCTCCCGGTCGCCACCATGTTGGGTCTTCTGGTAGTCGCGCCCGGCTACCTGCAGGGGATGGCCGGTGATCCGGACGGCAAGAAAATGATCGCCGGCGCCATCATCGCGCAGGTCCTCGGTAATTTCTTCATCAAGAAGATCATCAAGATCAAGGTTTGAAATGGATAGCCCACTGCTGTTTGCCCTTTTCGCGTTCCTGACCCTCATGGTGGCCATGACCGGGGTCGCGTACCGGCTGTACTTGAAGCCCGGCCGCATGCTCCGCCAGCTCGGCAACCCGGTCATCACGGCCGATCCGCGGAATGGCGTGATGGCCGAGCCCACGGCGCCGCAGGGCAACACCATCGTCACCATGCTGACGTCGATCGGCTCCAAGGTGCCGTCGTCGGACGCCGAAGTCGCGAATCTGCGGACCAACCTCGTCCGCGCCGGGTACCGTTCTGAAAAGGCCCTGCCGGTGTTCTATGCGGTGCGCATCATGAGCACCCTCGTGATGATGGTCATGGGTCTCATTGTTCAGGCGAAGATGCCGCCGAACCCCGCCATGAGCGTGTCGCTCATCGTCTTCGGAGTCGCGGCTGGCTGGGTCTTCCCCCGCATGTTCCTGGAGAAGAAAGTGATCCGCCGCCAGGACATCCTCCGCCTCTCGCTGCCCGACGCGCTCGACCTGTTGGTGGTGTCGGTCGAGGCGGGATTGGGGCTCGACCAGGCCATTCAACACGTCGCCCGCGAACTGCAGGTCAGCCACCCGCAGTTGAGTGAGGAGCTTTCGCTGGTCATGCTGGAAATGCGCGCCGGCAAGCGCCGCCAGGAAGCGCTGCGCAATTTCGGCGAGCGCACCGGCGAGTCGGAAATCCGCAAGCTGGTCGCCATCCTCGTGCAGAACGACCGCTTCGGCACGAGTATGGGCGAGTCCTTGCGCACGCATTCGGACTTTCTGCGCACCCGCCGCCGCCAGGAGGCCGAGGAGCGCGCCGCCAAGGTTGGCGTGAAACTCGTTTTCCCGATTTTCTTTTTTATTTTGCCGTCGATGTTGATCGTCGCGGCGGGCCCGGGGATTTTACAGATCTTCAAGTATTTGTTCCCCATGATGAAGAAGCTCGGATAGCGGAAAGGAGAAAACGACAATGAGCCAACTGGTGCAAACGGGAATCTGGCTGGTGGCCGGAACCTGCCTGTTCGTGTTCCTGCGTCGCCGGCGCACGCGCCGGCAAAACTAGTCGAGAAAAGGAGAACCCTAGCAAAATGGAATTGGCAACTCAAGGCGCGATCTGGCTGGGAGCGGGTGTCACGCTCGTCATGCTGTTGTCGCGCCGGCGCAGACGGCGGATCTTGCCGTAAAATGCGCCTAGGATTGTAGCGCACGGGGCCGCGGCCGCGACAGGCTCGTGCGCTACAGATTTTTTATGTCGATCGAGACTCTCATCAGCAAACAGAACGGGGATGGCGGTTGGCCCTACGTCCGCGGGCGGTCGTGGACCGAGCCCACCGTGTATGCCATTCTGGCCCTGCTTGCCGCCGGAGAGAAGGAAGCGGCTGACCGCGGTTTGCGTTGGCTGCGCGCCACCCAACGGAGCGACGGCGGCTGGGCGCCGCAACTCGGAGTCGACGAGAGCAACTGGACCACCGGCCTGGCTGCCCTGTTGCCGCCGGAAGTCCTCGGACCGCGCCGCCATGATGCCGCCATCCAGTGGCTGATGGGAACCACGGGCCACGAATCGAGTTTTGAATACCGCTTGCGCGAATGGCTTCTCGGGAACCCGCCGAAGCGCGAAATGGAGTTTGCCGGCTGGCCGTGGATTCCGGGAGCGGCGGCATGGGTCGGCCCGACCGCCGTAGCTATCCTGGCGTTGGCCAAGGAGGAACGCCGGCGTCCGCTGATGGGAATCCGCGAGCGTGTCGAGGCGGGACGCCAGTATCTGTTGTCCCGCGCCTGCCGCGACGGCGGTTGGAATCATGGATCGGTGCGCGCTCTCGGCTACGAATCGAAGCCGTATCCCGAAACGACCGGGATGGCGCTGGCTGCCTTGCGCGGCGTGCGCGCGCCCGAAGTCGACCGCTCCGTGGCCGTTGCGCGCCAATTTCTGACGGAGTGCCACTCGGCGGACGCCCAGAACTGGCTCCGGCTCGGGCTTTTGGCGCACGCCGTACTTCCCGCCGGATATTGCCGCCCGCAAGGACTCTCGTTCCGGACGATACCGGAAACCTCCCTGGACCTGCTCGCGGGTAATGCCGCGGCAGGGCGCAGTTTCTTCTGGGTTTGATCATGAAGCACACACTCACACGACGCGAATTGCTCGCAGCCGGCGCGGCGGCCGCTGCCGGCTCCGTGCTGACTGGTTGCAATCAGCAGGCGCCGATGACGCCGTCCCCGGTGTCCATCGTCCGTGCGCCCCGCTACGACCAGAGCCTCTACGGCACCGTGCGCCAAATGCTCGCGTCCCACCAGGTGGATGTGCGCGGCAAACACGTCGTCCTCAAGCCCAATCTGGTGGAGTTCGAGCCTGAAAGCACGATCAACACGCACCCGCTGCTGGTGCACGCCACCTACGAGGCGTTCCGCGCCATGGGCGCGGCCAGCGTGCGGATTGCCGAAGGCCCCGGCCATCGGCGCAATACGCTCGATATGGCCGATAGCGCAGGGTATTTCCAGACCGTGCCCGGCTTTGAGGACCTCTTCACCGACCTGAATCTCGACGATGTCACGCGCGTCCATCCGAAGCGCCAGTATTCGCGCCTCGGCAAGCTGTATCTGCCCGACACGGTGCTCGGCGCCGACCTGCTCGTCTCCATGCCGAAAATGAAGACCCACCATTGGACCGGCGCCACCCTGTCCATGAAGAACCTCTTCGGCGTCGTGCCCGGCGGTGTCTACGGTTGGCCGAAAAATGTCCTGCATTGGGCCGGTATTCACGAGTGCATCGCCGACCTGCACGCGTTGCTCCCCCGGCAGTTTGCCATCGTGGACGGAATCGTCGGAATGGAGGGGAACGGCCCGATTCAAGGAACCGCGAAACACGTCGGTGTCCTCGTGGCCGGCAACGATCCCGTGGCGGTGGATGCCACCTGTTGCCGCATCATGCATATCAACCCGATCGAGATCGGCTACCTTCGCCTGGCTGCTTCGGCCGGCCCCGACCGGCATATGATGGAACGGAATATCCGGCAGATCGGCGAGCCGGTGTCGGCGGTCTCCACCGCGTTCGAACTGCCCCCGGACCTGCCGAACATCCGCCTGGAGGTGGTCTGATGGACCTGAAACAATGGGCCGCGATGGCCGGGCGCGGGCGCCTGAAGTATGCGCTGATCTCGCTCTTACTCCTGGTCCCGTGCTACTGGCAGCCTCGCCTGCAGGCTGGAGATCTTTCCAGCCACGTTTATAACGCCTGGCTCGCGCAGCTGATCGAGAGTGGCCGCGCCGACGGGCTGATGATCGTCCGCCAGACCACCAATGTCCTGTTCGATCTGATTCTCAGCGGCCTCTTCCGCCTGTTCGGAACCGAATGGTCGCAGCGCATCGCGGTTTCGATTGCCGTGCTGACCTTCGTCTGGGGCGCCTTCGGCTTCGTCAGCGTCGTGGCCGGACGCCGCGCCTGGCACCTCCTGCCGTGCATCGCCATGCTGGCATACGGCTGGGTGTTCCACATGGGGTTCTTCAATTTCTACCTGAGCATGGGGCTGTGCTTCTGGGCCATGCAGTTGGCCTGGGAAGCGTCGCCGCGCCGCCTCGCCCTGGCCGTCTTGCTCCTTGCTCTGGCGTACCTCGCGCATGCCCTGCCGGTCGTTTGGAGCGGCGGACTGTTCGTCTATGGCGCCATCGCGCGCGGGCTCGCGCCGCGGCGCCGCGCCTGGTTGACTGCGGCTTTCGTGCTCGGTCTGGCTTTAGTTCACGCATTGATGGCCCGGGTGATGCTCACGCGTTGGTCGCCCACGCAACTGGCAAGCAGCACCGGCATGGACCAGGTCTGGGTGTTCGACGGTAAATATTATTTGGTCCAGGCCGGCATGTTGGCCGTCTGGGCCCTCCTGTTTCTGGGCCTGATCCGCCGGCTGGGCGCCCGCACCGTGGTGGGCAGCGTTCCCTTCCACCTGTGTGTCATCGGCGCCGCGACGGTCTTCGCTCTGCCGGGAACGGTCCTGATCCCCGGATTCGCTCACACACTCGCTTACATCGCGGAACGCATGTCGCTAGGCGTGGCGGTCTGCGTTTGCGCCATGCTCGGCGCGGTCCAGCCGCGCTTGGTGGAACGGTATGCGCTCGCCATCGTGGCAATCGTATTCTTCGGTTTCATCTACCGCGACGAGCGCGCGCTCAACGCCTTCGAGGACCGCATGCAGGACGTGGTCTCCACTGTGCCGCCCGGCGAACGGGTCGTGAGCGCCATTCAGGATCCGGGTCTGCGAACCAACCCCATCGCGCACATGATCGACCGTATCTGCGTGGGCCGCTGCTATAGCTACGCCAACTATGAAGCATCCACCCGGCAGTTCCGCATTCGCGTCACGGCGCCCAACCGGATCGTGGCGGCGAACTATGGGGATTGCTGGCATCTGCAGACCGGCGAATACGTCGTCCGCGAGGACGATCTGCCGATGTATGCTGTGGATCTCGACGGCAATGGGCGCATGCGCATCAAGTTGCTGCAAGCCGGAGCGCGGAACGGGATTACGGAATGGAGTGTGCTCGGCAAATCCCGGCCGAATTCGTAAGATCGGGCTACCGTCCGGGGACGGAGAGCATGATCATCAGATTCCAGACCACCAGGCCGCTATACCAGTAAGTCGCCCACCGGATGAGGTGCTGCTTCTTCAGGTAGACGCACAGACCGCCAAGACCTAAAGCTACAAGCTTCGACACCGCGACCCCGGTTGCCGGACCCGCATGCATCAACATCCGGATAAACGGGCTGGCCTCGCCGGCGCCCATGCGGAATCCCACCAGCGTGGTCAACAAGTCGAGCAGTTGTAGGTAGATAAAGACTTGGGCGATCCCCATTCGGTTTCTCCTCGCCGAAATAATCGGCGGGTTACAAGAATCATTGTAGGCCCCGCATCTCTCATTCCAAAACGATTTTGATGTACCGCTTGTACTGGAGAGACCCCTGGTTCTAGTACATAAGATTAGGTTTATCGATGCCCGCGGGACTTTTCAGCCCATTTGGTACAGTGGAGATCGGTGTTTCCCACTAGTCCGGATGCGTATCTCACCCAGGAGAGCAGCGGGCGGCGCTTCAACCTGGAGAACGGGCAGTCCTGGGCAATCGGCAGGGGGGACGGCTGTCCGATCCTGCTGGACAGCCGGTCGGTATCGCGTCTGCACGCGCTGATCCAGCGAAAAAACTCCGGCGATTTTCAGTTGGTCGACCTCGGCAGCCGCAACGGGTCGTTCGTAAACAGCCGCCGTGTCAGCATCCCCGTGGGTCTGCAGAACAGCGACCGGCTCCTCTTCGGCGATCAGGAGCTGGTCTTCCGCAATCAAGTAGCGAAATCGGCGGGTTCGGGCTCCACGGGCGGGGCCGACTCGCGCAATGCCCCCACCACGGCGTTGCACACGAGTCGCCTGGCTACGATCCTGGTGGTCGACATTCGCGACTATACCCCGTTGGCGCGCACCGTTTCGGAGGCCCTGCTGTCCCAAACCCTGGGGACCTGGTTCCTGCGGACCGGCCAGATTGCCCAACGCCTCGGAAGCTGGGCCCAGAAATACATCGGAGACGCGGTGATGGCCGTCTGGGTTCACGACGATCTCAGCCGGCTGAAAGCGGATCTCGTGTCTGCGCTCGAAGCCACGGCGGAGATCGCCAGTGCCACGTCCGAGATCAGCAGCGCCTTGCCGCTGCCCGGACCGCTGCGGATCGGCGCGGGCCTGAATACAGGCCCGGCGATTCTCGCCGGCGCCGATTACACGGCGCTGGGCGACGCCGTCAACGCGGCGTTCCGCCTCGAAGCGGCCACGAAGACTCTGGGCGCGGGTGTGGTCGTGGGCGATGCCACGTTTCGGGAACTCGGCCTGACGGACCCCCTCCCGTTTGTGCGGCGCGAGGTCGCACTGAAAGGGTACGAGCTCTTGAGCACCGCTTGGGCAGCTTCATTCGACGAACTCCGGGAGTTTCTGGCGGCGCGTCCGCGCTGAGGAGGTTTGGTGGGCTGCCCTGGCGGCACGTATACCAGAAATCGCCTCGAAAGCGATTCCCTTGGGCAGCCCCTTACGGAATGTAAGAACAGTAATCGTTCTCACGTCCCCGGAGCATCGCGAAACTCGGCAGTTCCCCACTAACCAGAATTGGCGATTGACAGGAATAAGTATTGTGTGCTTCGGGCTAATGCCGGCGCGCTGCCAGCGGCTGGATGAGGCGGAGCACGTGTTCGCCGGTATGCGGATCGAAGCGATAATCCAGGACCGCGTCGGCGGTGTCGAGGGCTGGCGCGGCTGCCACCGTGGGATTGCCGACGCTCACCTCGCCGCTGTTACGAATGCGCAGTTCGCTGCCCACCTGCATCGGGATTCTCGTGAAGGTCTGGTGCGGGCTCATAATACCTCTCGCTCCATATTCCAGCCGATCGCCTCCGGGAGTGTGTGCGCTTTCGTGCGCTGCGCCGCGGCGGGCGCCTTTTTTGGCGCAAAACGTGTAATTCTCCGGGACGATGAAACACCTCGGGCAGGTGTTGCTGGCCCTCCTTTGGAGGTTCGGCGGCCCCGGGCTGCTCCTGCTGGGCATTCTCGATTCCTCCTTTCTCTTCGCCCCGCTGGGTAACGATCTCCTGGTCGTCGCGATGACCGCGCGGCGGCATAGCATCCTGCTGATGTTGTATTACGCCGCCATGTCGACCGTCGGGTCGATCCTGGGATGTCTGCTCGTCGACGTTGTGTTTCGAAGGGCCGGCGAGAACGGGCTGGAGAAGCACCTGCCCCGGCGCCGTCTGGAATACGTCCGGAAAAAAGTCGCGAGCAACGCCGCATGGGCGCTGGTGATCGCGTCCATCGCGCCGCCCCCGTTTCCGTTCACGCCGTTCATCATGGCCGCCGCCGCCTTGCAGTATCCGCGCCGCCGCCTCCTCGCGGTCACCGGCGCCGCCCGCATGTTTCGCTTCACGACCCTGGGTGTGCTGGCCTATTTCTTCGGCAAGAGCATCCTGAAATGGGCGGATTCCGGCGTGGTTCAGGGCATTCTGATCGGACTCGTGGTGGTCTGCACCGTGGGCAGCGTGGTGTCGGTCGCCGGCTGGATCCGGCGCAGCCGGAAAGCTACCGGCGAACCGAATCCGAAGCGCCAACCCGAGCCCGAACCAGCGACGCGAGCGCTGCGATAAACGACGGCGAATCGTTCAGTCCCGGAACCATCTTATAGTTCGGGATGCCGAGCGAGCGCGCCTGTTCGCGATGCTCGATATCGATTTCGTGAAGCGTCTCGACATGATCCGAGACGAACGAGATCGGCACGACCAGCACATTCCGGCGGCCTTCCTGGGCGAGGCGTTTCACGGTCTGGTGCATCGATGGCGCCAGCCATTTGGATGCCCCGACCTTGCTCTGGTAGCAGAGATGGCGGCGCCCCGTCCAGCCGCCCCGTTGCCACACCAGCTCCGTGGTGCGCTCGATCTGCCGCTGGTACGGATCGCCCTTCTCGACGACGGCGACCGGGAGGCTGTGGGCGCTGAACACGAAATCGATATCGGACGGATCGCCAAATCCGGTCAGAGCCTCGTTCACGCGTTCCACAACGGAAGCGACATAAGCGGGGTCCTCGTAGAACTCTTCGACTACATGGACCCGCGGCCGCCACCCATTCGGATGGAAATGGCGCGTCCACTCGTTCAGACTGCTGCCCGTGGTGGTCTTCGAGTACTGCGGGTAGAGCGGCAGCAGGACGAGCTCGGAAGGAGCGTGCCGCGCCATCTCCCGAATCGCCGCATCGGTCAGCGGATGCCAGTAGCGCATCGCCACGGTGACACGGGCGTCGAAATCCTGGCGGAGGACGCGTTCCAGCGAAACCGCCTGCCGGTTGGTGAATTCGAGGATTGGGCTTTTGCCGCCGATCTCGCCGTAATGATGCGCCACGTGTTTGGCGCGGCGTGAAGCGATCAGGCGGGCCAGCGGCTGGCGGGCAAGGCGCGCGAACGGGAAATCGATGATATCCGGATCGCAGAACAGGTTATAGAGGAAGGGCTCAATGGCCTCGATCGAATCCGGGCCCCCCAGTTGGAATAAAACTACCCCGAGCTTCAATGGATCTCCAGAGACAGTGTACATAATCTGTGCTAAACTTATCTAGTTCCTACAGCAAACTGTACAGCAACCCCCAGGCGGACTGCCCCTTCTCTCCCGTCCACCCGATCGCTCGTGGGTCGCAATTTTCGTGTAGGCGAAAGACGAACCCATGATCGATCCCGACCTCATGTCCCTGGTAATCCTTCTGGTAGTGGTGATGGCCGTGTTGCTGATTCCCCCGGGGCCCGGGACCCCGCTGCGGGCGCCCTCGCCCTCGCGGTAGTCCAACCGGGTGTGCATGTTACACTCGTATAGTTCCCCAATTCATGGATTTTCTCAAAGGCCTGAACGCACAACAGCGTGAAGCGGTCGCGCACACCGAGGGTCCGCTCCTGATCCTGGCGGGCGCCGGCAGTGGCAAGACTCGCGTCATTACCCATCGCATCGCGCACATCATCACCACGCGGCACGTGCCCCCGTCGGCTGTGCTCGCGGTAACGTTCACCAACAAAGCCGCCCGGGAAATGCGGGAACGGGTATCCTCCCTACTCGAGGACGTAGCCCTCGATTCCTCGCCGAACGTCTCGACGTTCCACTCGTTTTGCGTGCGCCTGCTGCGCCGCGACGGCGATCCGCTGGCGCGCATCCGTCCCGGCTTTACGCGGCGGTTCACCATCTACGACGACGAGGATCAACTCCAGATCATCAAGGGCGGCTATCGGGCGCTGGGCCTCGACGAGAAGGAATTCCTGCAATACCGCGCCGCCCTGTCGCGCATCAGCCACGCCAAGAACACCAAGCAGACGCCTTCCGATCTCTATAAGTCCGCCGTCAACCCCGAGTCCGAGAAGATCGCCGCGCTGTTCGAGGAGTACGAGAAGGCGTTGCGTAACGCCAACGCGCTGGATTTCGACGACCTGCTGCTCGAAGCCGTCCGCCTGCTGCAGCACGACCAGGAGACCCGCGAAGCCTGGAACCGCCGCCTGAGCTACGTGATGGTCGATGAGTATCAGGACACCAACCGCAGCCAGTACGACCTGATGCGCCTTTTGACCGAGCAGCACCGGAACATCTGCGTGGTGGGCGACGAGGACCAGTCGATTTACAGTTGGCGCGGCGCGGACATCCGCAATATTCTCGATTTCGAGCACGACTACCCCAACGCCAAAACCATCCGCCTGGAGCAGAATTATCGCTCTACCAAGAACATCCTGGCCGCGGCGGGCGCGGTGGTGGAGAACAACAAGGCCCGCAAGGGAAAGAAGCTCTGGACCGAGGCGGACGCCGGCACGCCGCTAGGCCTGTACGCCGGCTTCGACTCGGAGAACGAAGCCCTGTTCATCGCGGACACCATCGAGAAGCATCTGTCCTCGAACCCGGGAGACGCGGTGGCGGTCCTCTACCGCACCAACTCGCAGTCGCGGCAGATCGAAGAGGCGCTGCGCCGCTACGGGCGCAAGTACAACGTGGTTGGCGGCTTCAGCTTCTACCAGCGCGCCGAGATCAAGGACGCCGTCGCCTATTTGAAGCTGGCGGCCTCCAACACCGATTCGGTGAGCCTGCTGCGGGTCATCAATACGCCCGCGCGCGGCATCGGCCGCACCACCGTGGAGCAGATCGAAAAGTTCTCGCGGGAGCGCGGATTGAGCCTCTGGGAGGCCATCAGCCAGATCGTCGACGACCAGGCGCTCTCCACGCGCTCGCAATCGTCGCTCGTTTCGTTCCGCAATGTCATTCAGGAGCTGTCCCTGGTGGCGGCCTCCTCGCCGCTGCCCGATCTGATCAAGTTCATTCTCGACCGCACCGGCTACCGCAAGATGCTGGAGCAGGAGAAGACGCCGGAATCGGAGACGCGGCTGGAGAACCTGGACGAATTGATCAACGCCGCGGCGGACGCGGCCGAGCGCGGCGAATCGGTGGGCGATTTCCTCGACAACGCGGCTCTGGTGGCGGACGCCGACGCATTCGACGAAACGGCGACGATCACCCTGATGACGCTGCACAACGCCAAGGGCCTGGAATTTCCGCTGGTGTTTCTCTCGGGAATGGAATTGGGGCTGTTCCCGCACAGCCGGTCGATGAATTCTCCCGAGGCGCTCGAAGAGGAGCGGCGGCTCTGCTATGTCGGGATGACCCGGGCGCGCAAACGCCTGATTCTGACCTGGGCCAAGTACCGCCGGCGTTTCGGGGGCGGGGAGCAGGAGCGATCGACGGCGTCGTGGTTCCTGAGCGAGGTGCCGGAGAATCTGATCGTCAACCTCGGCCCGCAGGACGACCCGGGCGAGGTCGATTTGTACGGCGAGCGCCACGATGTCCGGCAGACCGCGCGGCGCAGCACGTTCACGGGGAA
>CAZSQK010000129.1:0-20055 GCA_964608645.1 uncultured Solibacteraceae bacterium
CTTGGCGAGAACCTAAACAAAGGCTCCTATGGCCTCCCGCAGCGCCTGCAGCGTCGCCTCGGCGGTGGTGCGCCAGGAGAAACAGGCGGCGCGTTGCGGGCCGGCGGCCGCCAGACGCGCTCGGATCGTCTCGTCTTCCACCAGCGTACGCATCGCCCGAGCGATCGCGACCGGGTCGCGAGGGTCGAATCGGAGAGCGGCATCGCCGGCGAGACCGGCGAGTGGCTCGATATTCGAGCAGGCGGACGGGACGCCCGCCGCCAACGCCTCCAGCACGGGCAGCCCGAAGCCTTCGAAAAACGACGGATAGAGAAATGCCCACGCCCGGACATACAGCTCGTGCAAGTCCTCGCGAGGGATCCAGCCGGGGAAGTCGACAGCATCGGCGAGACCGAGGCTGTCCCGCAGATCGCGCAGCGGACCCGTGAAGAAACCGTGCATGCCGGAGACAACCAGCCGGAAATCGGGATGATCGCGGCGAAAAATGGCGAAGGCGCGCAGCAGGCCGTCGAGGTTCTTGTGAGGATGCAACGTCGAAACGGTCAGTAGAAACCGCTGGGGCTGCCGCCGGCGTCCGAGGTCGAAGAAGATCTGATCGACTCCCGAAGGTACGACCCGGATCTTCGACTCGGGCAGACGATAGAACCGGCGCAGGTCGGCGGCGGTGGCGGCGGATACCGCCACCAGGAGCCGCGAGACGTGGGCGGACCAGAACAGGAAGAACCGCCAGAACGGCAGATCGAACCATCGGAAATGCTCCGGATGGCGCAGATGCTGCAGGTCGTGAAACACCGTCACCTGAGGACAGGCGCAGGCGAATGGGGCCGTGAAGCCGGGGTTCAGCAGGACATCGAGCCGCAGACGTGCGGCCGCCAGCGGCAGGATGGTCTGTTCCCAAAGCAGCCGCTTCGGGCGGGAAATGGCGCGCACCGGCTGCTCGACAGTCATGAAGTTGGGACTGCGCGGAGCGAGCCCGGCCCCGGTTTCGCGATTGGTAAAGATGAAGTATTCGTTGCGCGAGTCGATCTCGGCAAGCGCGCCGAGCAGGCCGCGGAGATAGATTTCCGTGCCGCCGACGCCGCCGGGGATCAGGTAAAGGGCGTTGACGCCGATGCGCATCAGCATCCGCCGGCGGCGCGGGCCCCGGCTTCGGCGCGCGTCAGCTCGGCGCGCGCGTCGGCCAGCCTGCCGTCGAGCGCCAGCGCGTGCCGGTATTCCGCGACGGCGTCGCACAGTCGGTTCTGCTGGAAATAAATCTTGGCGCGGTAGTTGTACGTCATGGCCCAGTTGGGGTCGAGCGTCTGCGCCGCGGCAAGCTCCGCCAGGGCCTCCGTCCACCGCTGCTGCTTCGCGTAGATCATGCCGATTTGCGAGTAGATATGCGCGGTGGGCTCCATCGCCGCGGCCTGCCGCAGTTTGGCGAGAGCTTCATCGGGACGGTTCAGCGCGTCATAGGCGAGGCCCCAATCCACCAGGAGATTGTACGTGGGCGGCTCGATGCGGGCGGTCCGCTCGAACTCCGCCACGGCCGCGTCGTAACGCTGCGCGTCATAGTAGGCCGCGGCAAGCTGAAAGTGGGTGCGCGACTTGTTCGGCGATTTGCGAACCGTGTCCTCCCACAGCAGGACCGGATCGGACCAGACTGTGGCGCGGGCGTGGGCGCCAATGGCGAAAAGCAGGACAACGGCGCAGCAGGCGCCGGCCAATACCCGCCGTTCGAGCCTTGCGCGCCCCAACAGGTCCACCACGATCAGCAGCAGGCCCAGCATCGAGAAATAGATGCGGCGCTCGGCGATGGGGTCCTTGATGGGCAGAATCGAGGACGTCGGCGCCATCAGGAGCAGGAAGACAAAGAAGCCGTAACAGGCCAGGGGAAACTGCCGGCGATACCGCCAGGCGAGCCCGGCGAGCGCCAGGAGCCCGGCCAGCCCGAACACGGCGCCGCGGTCGAGAATCGTTCTGGAAAAGGGAAAATCCCAGTCCGCGGTGAGATTTACCGGGAGAACAAACATGCCCAGGTACACAAACAGCGCCCGGAACTGCGTGAACAGGTACTGATACCAGGTAAGATCCTTCATGCCGAAGCCGGCGGTGGTGGCGTTCATGATCAGGTTCCAGAGGAACGCCACGCCCGCCAGCGCGCCCAGCGCCATCGGCGTATAAAGTCTCCAGTTGTCGCGGATGCCTCGCAAGGAGAGGCCGGGGTTCCACCAGAAATCGGTCAGCAGCAGCAGCGCCGGCAAAACGATCGTGTGTTCCTTGGAAAGCACGGCCGCGCCGAAGAGGCCCAGCACAGCGGCCGTCCGGCCCCAGGAGATGGCGCCCTCCGGACGGTAGAGAAACACCGCGAAGGCGGCGTACGAGAACATGACGCTCACGGTCTCGGCGCGGCCCGCCAGGTAGGCGACCGATTCCGCCTGTGCCGGATGCAGCAGATAGAGCGCGCCGGCGAAGCCGGCCAGCATGCCGCGGCGGGGCTCCGGCGTGGGCGACCACTCGAGCAGACGGCGCACGATCAGAAACACAAGCCCGCTGGTGACCAGGTGAAACACCAGGCTCAGGACATGATAGGTGAACGGATCGTCGCCGGAGAGACGCGCGTTGATCCAGTACGTGAACATCGTGACGGGACGGACTCCGTGAATCCACGCCGACAGGCTCGCCTGGAACCCGGGCAAAGCAAAGGGCAGGACATTGTCGTCGAACAAAAAGGGGCCATGCAAGGACGGCGAATATGCCCACCACGCGGCGATCAGAGCCGCACCGATGGCCGCATAGACCGGCCAGCGTGTGTCTTGGCGCGCGGCCGCGGCGGTGGAACGGCCCGGTTTCCGATGTTCCTGCTTCTTACTTTTCATCGGCTTTGAGGGACTGGATATGGAACTCCAGGATGGCGACGCGTTGCGCCAGGGCGATATTGTCGTCGCGCAGATGAGAAATGATGACGGAGAACCGGAAGAACATGAGGAGGAAGATGCTGCCCGCAATCAGAAAGAGCGTCAGCGGTGTGTCCGGAATGCTCGTGTGCTTGGTGATGTAATCGAGCACCGGGCGCGAACGGGAAAGCACCAGCATGGCCGTCGCGGCGAGCAGCCAGCTCACCGAGTACTCCACGCGGATGTGCGCGCGGCGCACGGAAAACAGAATGATGAGGATCAGGACGATACTGAGCGCGGTCGTGACGGTTAAGAGGCTTTCCATTTATCCTCCCGTGCCGGGTGGGTGATGCCGCCGGCGGTCGTACTTTAGAATATTCACGAAGACTCCGAGCAGGACATGGAAGATGTAGTACAGCGATTTCAGGGCGGTGATCGAAGACCGGCCTGACGTGCGCGGCAGCGTCTTGCAGGAAATCTCTTCAAAGCGGAAACGGCGGCGCTGCAGCACGACGAGCGCTTCGATCTCGGGATAGGCCAGCGGGAAACTGCGGCTGAAGACCTCCAGCGCGGCGCGGTTGACGCCCACGAAGCCGGATGTCGGGTCGTGCACCATCTGCCCGAGAATCGGCCGCAGGACTGTGCGGAAGAAGCGGATGCCGAGAGCGCGAAGCCCCCCCACGTGCACGCCCCCGTTTTCGATAAATCGCGAGCCGATCACCATCTCGCACTTCGAGCTCCTGAGCCGCTCGAAGATCCGCGGAATGTCGTTCGCGTCGTGCTGCCCGTCGCCGTCGACGCGGATGACATACTGAAAGCCGAGTTCGCACGCCAGTCTGTAACCGGCCTGCACGCAGCCGCCCAGACCCAGATGGTGCGGCATGGGCAGAATCGCGGCGCCTGCCTCGCGGGCGAATGCGACGGTGCCGTCGAGGGAACAATCGTCGATCACCAGCACCGGCACGCCGGGCATATGCTCGTGGATGGAGCGCACCACCCGGCCGATGGCGCCTTCCTCGTTCCAGGCCGGCACGATGATCATCAGAGACTCCGGGCCGACAGCGCGAATCAAAGGGCTGCCACCCTCCTGGCGCTGATCGAGTAGCTGCGCAAGAGCCGCTGAAAGACACGCCGCGTAATGCGGGCGCCCGCCCGAATGGCCCGGCGCTGACGCCGCAATCTTCCGGCATGAGGGATCAGAGCAAGGTGCGCGCGCACGACATACCACGCCATGCGGGGACCCGCATTCCCCTCCGCTCGAAATCGGGCCGCGCTTCCTCTTCCTTGGAGAATGTAGAAGGCGTGCCAAAGGTACCGCGCCAGGGAAACGAACGGAGCCGCCGCCAGCATCGCCGCCGGAAAATTCTTGGCCAGAACGAAGATCCGGTTGCGCTCCACGTAATAGGCCTTGAGAGGAGAGGCGGCGCCGGCCGAATGCGAGTAGTGATGTTCTACGACTGCCTCCGGAACATAGAGGCATTTCCACCCGGCCCACCGGGCCCGCAGACCGAGGTCGGTGTCTTCGCAGTACAGGAAGAAGTCGTCGTCGAACCCGCCGATTTCGTCCAGCATCGCGCGGCGGTAAAGAGCGGCCGATCCGCTCGGCAGGAGGACCTCCTCGAGGACCGGAAAATCTTCGGGCGGCCGGCCATGGCCTCGTTGCTTGCTGCTCCCGTCCAGGGCCACCAGCATGCCGGCGGAATCGAGCCGCGGCTCGCCGAAAAGGCGCACCTGCGACGCGCACATACCCACATCGGGCCGGCGTTCGATGGCGGCGGCCAGAGCCTCCATCCATTTCGGATGAGCGACGGCGTCGTCATTCAGAGTCGCCAGATAGGGCGCGGACGAGGCTCGCATTCCCTGATTGATGGCGCCGCCGAAGCCGGCATTGCGGTCGTTCTCGATGATCGTCACCCCGCAGACGGACCCGTGCCGGCGAGCCAGACCCTTGCCGCTGTTGTCCACAATAATCACTTCAAAGTCGCGCCGCGTCTGCAACAGGAGGGATTCCAGGCATTCTTGCAGCCTGGAATCCGCAGCTAAGGTGGGTATCACCACCGTTACGAGGAGATCAGGCAACTCACGATTTTAACAGCCACCTGCGGCTGGACGCAGCTTTGGGGCCAGGCGCAACAACGAACCCCGTCCTAAACAGATCCTACCCTACTTTACGAGGGGAGTACTTGTTGAGGTTGGCGATCAGTTTGGCCGCGGGGGCGGGAACTTTGGCGCCGCTGCCCAGGATCTGCTTGGCTGTCCAACGTTGGCCGTACAGGGACTGGTTCTCATCCAGGTCGTTGCGGAGCGTCGCGCCGTCGAGCGACGCGCCCGCAAATGCGCCGCGCGAGCGCGACCAGGAGAGGATCTCGGCGTGCATCAACGCGTCGGTCTGGGCCGTCGCATTGCGCCCTACGGGTCCGATGGCAGCCGTCGCATCGGCGCCGATGGTGAACTTGCTGGTGGTCAGCTTCTGCATGCCCCTCTGATTCATGACGAGCAGAATGACGTCGCTCGACGAGAAGCCGATCTGGATGCCGAAACTACCCCCCTCGATGCGGATGGCGGCCGGCGGTCCCCATCCCTGGCCGCTGGCATTGCGGCAAACGGAGAAACCCCGGCCGAACTTGCCGCCGATCACGAATGCGCCCTTCTTCAGCCCCGGAACCAGCACGATGCAGTGCGATTTATCGAGCAGATCCTGCGGGATGGAGCGGTCCGGCGCCCCCATGATCTCGGTAAAAAGAGCCGCTGCATCGTCGAGCCTCTCGGCGGTCTTCTGTTGCTCGTCTTTGGCGGCGAGCGTCGCGGCCGCCAACACGATCAGGAGAGTGGAAGTCGTCCAGCGCATGCTCTATGGTAGCGCGGGACCCCCAACCTCATGCCGGCTTGGCGCCGTTCATCGAGGCGGTCGCGAGCATGCCGCCAAGTCCCATGGTCTCCACCGCCGACGAGGGCACGATCACCATCGAACCCCGTTCCTTAATCGCTTCGTACAGCATGTTCATCGCGCGGAGATGCATCGCCACCGGATTGTCCTGGTACGTCACGGCCGCCGAGGCAAAGCTCGACGCGATCTCCGTTTCCGCCAGGCCCAAGATCACCCGCGCCCGGCGCTCGCGCTCCGCCTGCGCTTCCCGCGACATGGCGTCCTGCAAACCCGACGGGATCTGCACGTCCCGAATCTCCACCGATTGCACCGTAATCCCCCACGGATTGGTCTTTTCGTCGAGGATGCGCTGCAGCTCGCGGCCCAGCGATTCCCGCTCCGCGACCATCTGGTGCAGCTCGTGGCGGCCAATCGATTCGCGCAACGCCGTTTGCGCGCTCAACATGATCGCGTCGGTAAAGTCCTGCACTTCCAGAATGGACTTCTCCGCGTTCCACACCATCCAGAACACAATCGCGTCGACATTCACCGGGACCGTGTCGCGCGTCAGGGTGGATTCGGCCGAGACGTTGGCGACGCGGACCCGTTGATCCACATAACGGCTCAGCGTGTCGATGATCGGGATCAGCGTAAACAAACCGGGTCCGCGCAGCCCGATGTACTTCCCGAAGCGAAGGACTGCGACCTTCTCCCATTGGTCGGCGACCCGGATCGAGAACAGAAGGTACACACCGGCCAGAACGCCGATTCCCAGCGCCGCGGGGTTCTGCAGCGCGGCAGTCAGACATAGGCCTGCCGCCACGGACAACACCATGAGGGCCACGCCCACACTGCTCAATTTCAACTGCATCGCATCGGTTTTCATCGCGTCATCTCCTCTTTTTCCCGGAACCATTCTGTCGATCTTGAAGTTGCTCCAACAGGTCTTCGACGGTGAAGCCGGCGGCGCCCGCCCGCGCCACAAACTCGCTGACGATCTGGTTGAGCCGCCGTTCGCGCTCCACCTCGTCCGGCTTCACGATCTGGTTGCCGATGAATGTGCCGGTCCCTTGCTGGGTATCCAGCACACCCCGGATCTCGAGTTCCCGATAGGCGCGCACCACCGTGTTGGGGTTGATCGAGAGATCCACCGCCAGCTGACGGACCGTCGGGAGCTGCTCGCCCGCGGCGAGCGCCCCCGACGCGATTCCGCCCATTACCTGGTCGATGATCTGCCGGTACACCGGCACGCCGCTTTCGAGATCCAGCCGAAACTCGAATCGCCGTTTCGCTGTAGTGCTCATCTAGAATGATATTGTACTAGTTTACTGATACAGTCAAGAGGAAAAATGACGCGAGCTGGCAACTTGCCGGGAGCAGCCCCGAAGGGCTGCCCCCACCCATCACACTGCCTGCGACTGCGACGCCGCCGGACGGATATTCTGGTTTACCCGGAAGAAATTCTCCGGATCGTATTTCGCCTTGATGGCCGCCAGCCGCTCGTAATTCTCGCGATACGTGGCCTGGATCCGGTCGTCGCCTTCTTCCATCATGAAGTTCACGTAGGCGCCGCCCGCCGAGTGCGGGTGCAGATCGTTCCAGTAATTTCTTGCCCAGTTCACGATCTTGTCCTTGTTGGCGGGATCGGGATCCACCCCGACAATCACTTGCGCCCACGTGGCGTCGCGATAGCTCCAGGCCGTATCCTGCTTGCCGACGCGCGCGGCGGCGCCGTTGATCGGGTAGAGGTGCATCGTCGAAAACATCGTGGGCATCTCGGCCGCATGCTGCATATGCAGATCGATGGCGGCATCGCTGATCTCGTTGACGAAATCCGCTTTCCAGTACCATTGCAGCCCCGGGGGATAGAGCGGGTCGAACAAGCTCTGCAGCGCGGGATGCGGAATCGGCCCGACGAAATCGAGCGCCGGCGGGAACATCTCGCGAATCGGCCGGAATGTCTCCGCGGCGCGCTCCGCCGGTCCCGTATAGCACCACACGATGCCGCACATCTTGCGCAGATGGAGATGCTCGGGGAATGGCGGCCCCGGCGGGACCACCAGGAACGCGAAGAACCCGTTCAATTCATCCGGCGCCTGCCGGATGAAGTCGCGGTACCAGCGCATGACGGCGGGCGCCTGGTCGAGCTCCCACAGCATCGGACCCGCATAGTCGGTGTGGATCGGATGCGCCTTGAAGAGGAACGAGGTCACCACCCCGAAGTTCCCGCCGCCTCCGCGGATCGCCCAGTACAGATCCTCGTGCTGCCATTCGCTGGCGGTGACGACGCTGCCGTCGGCGAGCACCAGGTCGGCCGAGATCAGGTTGTCGATGGTGAGACCATGCTTGCGCGTCAGGTAACCGAGCCCCCCGCCCAACGTCAGCCCGCCGACGCCGGTGCTGGCGATCACACCCGCCGGCACGGCGAGGCCGAAGGCGTGCGTGGCGTGGTCGACGTCCGACCAGGTGCAGCCGCCGCCTACACGAACCGTCCCGGCCTGCGGGTCGACGTGGGTATAGCGGATCCGCGATAGGTCGATCGCCAGGCCGTCGTCGCAGACGCCCAACCCCCCGGCATTATGGCCTCCGCCGCGGATCGAGACGATCAGTTTCTGTTCCTGCGCGTATCGAACGGCCGCGATCACGTCCGCGACGTCGGCGCAACGCGCGATCAGGCGCGGGTGGCGGTCGATCATGCCGTTGTGGACCTTGCGGGCCTCGTCGTAGCCGGGATCGCCGGCCTCGATGACTTCGCCGCGCAATAACGTTTTCAGTTCCATGGATTCCCTCCTCCAATGTGGAATGGGATCAGCATATGGCAGGCGGCGTTCTGAAAGCGTTCTAAATGCGGTCCTGCCGTGTTTTTTCCTACGCGGCGAGCGTTCTATCTCACCCCGCGGTGGCGGCGAACACGGAACGGGCCTGCGCCAGGTCGGCGGTGTCGAAGCCCTCCTGGAAACGGCTGTAAACGGCCGCCGCCTCGTGGGTGGCGCCGATCCGCGCCAGAGCCACCGCGGCCCGCAGTTCGAAGATCAGGGCGCCTTGTTCCCGCGCGGTTCGCAGCGCCGCGCGATAATGCTCCTCCGCCTGCCGCGCGAGGCCGCAATCCAGAAGCAGATCGCCCTTGATGCGTTCCAGTTCGGATTTGACCCAAGCCTCGCCGCCGGCGCTTCCCACGGCGAATGCTTCCTCGGCATAGGCGAGTCCCTCGTCCAACCTTCCCGACTCCCGGCAAGCCTGGGCCAGCAGCGTCAGGTAATACGGCGCGCGCAGGTTGGCCCCGGTCGCCCGCAGGGCCGCCAGCCCGTCGCGCATCTGCTCCAGCCCGTCCGCCAGCCCGTTGCGGACCCGCGCCCATCCGCCGAGGATCGGCGTCCATGCCAGGTAATACCGGAAATCGTGCTTCGCACAGAGAGCGGCCGCTTCGGCCGAGCGTTCCTCCACGGCGTGCGGCTCGCCGCGGAACTGATGGAGCATCGCGGCATAGGCCAGCGCGAGAGCCAGGCTGAACGGATGGGACAGCTCGCGGGCGTGGTCGATGGTCGCGTGGATCTCGGCAAGCGCGCGATCGGGGAATCCCCGCAGCCACAAGGCGTGCGAAACGTGCGATCGGCAAAAGACGCTCAGTTCGGGCCCGAGCCCGAAGAAGTGCCGGCCATCGGCTCGCGCCGCATAGTGCTCCAGACACTCCCTCATCAAGTCGTTCGATTCCTGCAACCGCCCGGTATATAGGACCGGGCTGCCGAGACAGAACAGCCCTGCCGCCAGAAGGGCGGGATCGGCGTCGCTGCGCTCCCGCGCCAGGCGGACGAAACGGGTTGCGATTTCCTTGGACGCCGCCAGTTCTCCTTTGACGACGTGGAACGCCCAGGAGCCCGACAGAACCGGGAACCACGACCCCGTCTCTCCCGCCAACTCGCACAGCATTCGTGCGCGCGCATAGACCCGGCCCGCCTCCGCCGAAGCATATCCCTGCGTCGCCATCAGAGAGGGGCCCAAGGCCACCAGCAGATTCAATTCGGCGCGGTCGCGGTCGCGGCCGGGCGGCAGCAGTTCCAATAGCTGGAGGGCCCGCGAGAGACAGGCGATCGCTTCGTCTTCCGCATAGCGAAGCCGCGCGCCCATGGAGGCGCGTTCCCAATGCGCAATCGCCTGCACGGCTTCTCCGGCGCGCTCGTAGTGCGAGGCGATCTCCGCGCTCTCCGCCGCGCCCGAACGCTCCAGCGCCTGCGCGACCCGGCGATGCGTGAGACGGCGCCGCGCCGGCCCGAGCTGAGCGTACGCGACTTCACGAAGCTGGCCGTGCGAAAACTCGTAGGTTCTCCCGTCGCGCGAAACCGCCATGCGCCGCGCGAACAGCTCGTCCACCGACGCCGCGATGGCGCTTTCCTCGCCGCATCCCGCCGCCGCCAGCAGCTCGACCGTGAACGGCCTGCCGATCGCCGCCGCCTCCGCGGCCAGTTCCCGCGCCGCTGCCGTCAGTTGGCCCAATCTCGTAACGATCACCGATTGCACCTTCGGCGAGACCACCATGCCCGCCCGCACCGTCTCGACGATGAATAACGGGTTTCCGCCGGTCTGGTGATACAGGCCCGCCGGATCGACCGGCTCCGCGGACATCCGCGCCGCCAGCTCCGCCGTCTCCTCCGCCGTCAGCGGTTCGAGCGCGATCTCTGCCGACTGCCCGTTGCGAGCCAGGCGGCGCAGAGCCTGCGCCACGTGCTCCCCGCCGCCCTCCTCGAAACGCGCGGTGGCGGCGACCATCAGGCGCGCTTTCGCATTCGACCGCAACAGGTACTCGATCCACTCGATCGTCTCCGGATCGCACCATTGGATATCGTCCAGGAAGAGCAGCAGCGGCTGCGGAGCGTTCCAGACGGCTCGCGCCAGCGCCTCGAAAAAATGGCGCCGCTGCCAGCTCTCCGTGAATGGCTGCGGAGGCGGAAACTCGGGACGCTCCTCCAGCAGTTCGGGGAGCACCCGGGAAAGCTGCGACTGCTGTGCGGCGCTCAGCGTCCGCAAGCCGGGACGCAACGCCTTACTGCGCAGCCAGTCGGCAATGACGGCATAAGCCATCGGCCGCTCCGTTGGATAACAGGCGGCCTCGGCAATCGAAGCTCCCTGAGTCGATGCCGCGGCCGCCAGCTCCCGCACAAGCGTCGTCTTTCCGATCCCCGCCTCGCCCGTCACCGCGACCGCGCACGCGCGCCCCGCACAGGCCTGCCGCCACATGTCCGCCAGAGCGTTCCATTCGCGCGCGCGCCCCACAAACGTCGCCGCCGATCGAATGGCCGGCTCGTCGGCGCCTTCATCCCGAACGCGGCGTGTGGCGGCGCAGGGCTCGGTGTTCAACTCCCGCCGCAGTGTGGCGGCGCAAGTCTCGTAGGCGCGAGCCGCCGAAGCCCGATCGCCGTTCAGCGAATGCAGCCGGATCAATTTCTGCCAGGCCGCTTCGGCCAACGGATCGAACGCCACCAGCGCCTCGGCGTGACGGACCGCCGCTGCATAATCCCGTGCCTGCTCGCAAAGCCCGGCCAGGGATTCGAGCGCGCCGCCGTACATCTGCCGGAAACGCGCCCGTTCGGGTTCGATCCAATCGTCATACAAGCCGGCCAGGAGTTCGCCGTGATAAAGGCCGATGGCGCGCTCGAAGCCGAGGATCGCGGCTGCCCGATCGCGCCGCGCCATGGCGTCTCCGGCAGCCGCCACCGCGCCGGAGAACTGCGCCGCGTCGAGTTCGAACGCGGCGTCGCTCCGCCAGCGAAGGTTCTGCGCGGCGCCTTCCAGGTAGTTCTCCGATGCGGGCCACGCCGACCGCAAGTGGTGCAGGAGCTGCCGCAAGTTCGTCCGCGCCTGGGTCTCGTTCGAATCCGGCCAGAAGAGGAATGCCAGCCGGCGGCGAGGGACGAACTCGCCCGCCCGAAGCGCGAGATACGCCACCAGGGATTGGCCGCGGTTCGATAGGACGCCATCGAGGCCGCATTCGCCGCTTAAGCGAAACCCTCCGAGAAGTTCGACGCGCAGCACTCATCCAACATAACGCGGAGCCCGCGGACCGGAATTGAAAATCCCTACTCGTCCGCCGGGGCATAATAGCCCCGTCGGTAGTTGGTCCTCAGATCTCGCGCGTTGGGAGCCGCGAGCCGGACGGTGACTTGGCGGTACTTCCCGTCCCGCTCCGCGTTGGTCGAATAGTAGCCCAGCAGATATTGGCTCCGCAGCTCGCGGCCGATGCGCTCGCTGATCGCGGCCAACTGATCGAGATCGGTCACCGGATAATGCCGGCCGCCGGTCAGCTCCGTTAGCTCGTCGAGCAGCTTCGGCCCGTTCTTCTCCTCCGCCGTGCGCATCTGGGCGTCGAAAATCCCCATCGCATAGACTTGCACATCGGCCTCGAGCAGCGCGGCGCGAATCTCGCGCGCCGAATGACGGCTCCAATTGTCTCCGCCGTCGGACAGGATCACGATCGCCTTGCGCGGATAGATGGCCTTCTTCATCTGCGTCAGCGCCAGGTGAATCGCATCGATCAAAGTTGTCCGCCCGGTGGGATGGGTGTGGGCGATCTGTTCGTAGACCTCGTCCGGTTGCTTCGTGAATGGGACGGTGAGTCGCGCCCGGTCGTTGAACTCGATCAGGAAAAATTCGTCTTCGGCGTTGGCCGTGCGAAAAAACGCCGCGGCAGCCTCCGCCGACTTCTTCATCTTGTTGCGCATGCTGCCGCTGGCGTCGAATAGAAACCCGACCGAGACCGGCGCGTCATCCGTGAAAAAACTGCTGACCGTCTGCTCGGTCCGGTCCTCGAACACGCGGAATGCGCCTCGCTCCAACCCGGTCACCGAAGCGCCGAACGCATTGGTGACATGCACCGGCACCAGCACCAGCGACGAGTCGACGCGCAGCAGCGGCTCGCTCTCCACTGCCGGCCGCGGACGATCCCGCGGCACGATCGACACCACCGTGTCGGCCCCGTCGGGCGGCTGAAACCCCGCGAGGTTCGGAACGCACCACAGCGCCGCCCCAAGGCTGAGCGCCTGCACCCAGGACCGCATTCCGAGAATTGTATACCCGTCGGGGGCCGGGAGCGAGGCCCCCCGCCTCTACTCCAGGCCGGCGTAATTCACCAGTTCGATCCCGTTCCGTTCCAGCGCGTCGCGGACCTCACGGGCGGTCAGCGCGTTCAATTCCGCCTCCCGGCTTTCCTTCAATCGCGTGCGCGCCCGCCGCAACTCCGGGCCGCAACGCCCCGGGTGGCACATCAACTCCGTGCTGCCTTCAGGGAGTAAATCCAGCAGCCGCGACAACTCCTCCGCGCGAAAACGCCCCGTGATCTGGAACCCGGCGAAGTGGTCGGTCGTGCGGCAGCCGTGGCTCGACAGGACGCGGTGGAAGCGCCGCCGCATCAAGCCCAGCGCGGTGCTCGTCAGACGTTTGAGGCGCGGCGCCGCGCCGCGCAGCGAGTTCAGCGGAAAATCGAACGGACGGCGCACCCAGCGGATGCCGAACTCCTCGCCAATCCGCGCCACGGCGTCGAGGACCGGCGGCGCCAGATGCGTGTGCTTGTGCGTGTCCAAGTGAGTGGGCTTCAGCCCGCCCGCCAGAATCTGCCGTACTTGCGCCCGGAGCTCCTCGTACGGCCGGATCTGCCGGCGCGCCAACCCGGCGACTAACTGAGGCACGGTGTGAGGCAGCGGCATCCCGGTGACCAGCGACACGCCGCCGATCAGCACCAGGTGGCAGCCGATGTCGAGCGTCGGGACCTCGCGAGCCCAGCGGACCGCGTCGTCGAAGGCGCCGCCATTCGCCATCAGTGTGGCCGCCGTCAGAATGCCCCGCCGGTGCGCCTCGACGATCCCCTCGTTGACGTCCGGCGTAAAGCCGAAATCGTCCGCATTCACGACCAGTTGTTTGCGTCTGCTCAAAACAGCGTCAGCCTGATGGTCAGGAATTTCTTGGGATTGGCCCGCATATCCTTGGCCAACGACTGGAACTCCCGGGTCACGCCGGTCATGGCCTCGTAGAGCTGCGGATTCACCAGCAACTGTCCGACCGTGCCCTGCCCCGCGTTGATCTTATCGACCGTGCCGTTCATCTTCGCGACCAGTTCGTCCATGCGGCGGTATAGCGCTTCGTCCTTCAGCAGTTTGCCCGCCGTCCCCTTGCCGGAGTTGATGTCCGCAACCAGCGTGCGGATTTCGAGCACCGTCTTGTGCAGCTCGTCGTACAACACCGGATCCTTGAGCAGTTTGCCGGCGGAGCCCTGCCCGGCGTCGAGGTCGGCGAGCATCTTGTCGATCCGGTGGATCGGCGACCGGAGCTCCTGGTAGAACTCATCGCTATAAAGCAACTTGGGGAGGCTGCCATTGCCGCTGCGGACGTCCGCCAGAAGTTTCTGCCCTTCCGATGCGATGCCGTTCAACCGGCGGTACAGCTCATCGTCCTTCAGCAGGAGCCCGATATTCCCCTTGCCGGCCTCGACGCCGGCCAGCAGGTTATCGACGCGCGTGACGATCGTTTGGAAAGCCCTGAGCAGGTTCGCGCTTTGCGCCATCAATTCGGGAATGTCCTGCCCCTGCAGACTGCGCAGCTCGGCGCCGGGCTGCACCGTGCGCGGATCCTGGCCGCGCGTAATGTTGATGAACTTGTCGCCGAGCAGGTTGGCCGCCGCGATGGCCGCGATGGAATCGACCGGGATGTCCGCGAGAAACTTGCGTTTCACGAGCAGGTCGAATTGCACAGCCCGCTTGGGATCGCGCGCCCCGGTGAGCTTGAGATTATCCAGGAAGCCCACCGTGATGCCGTTTAACCGGACGGGCGTGCCGTTCGCCATCCCGCCGGCATCTTCCATGTACGTCACCAGCAATTCGTTCTGCTGGAATATGCCGCGCGAGCTGGTGAGCAGAAACACGAGGACGAACACGATCACGAACGCTGTCAGGGCGACTACCCCGACCTTGAGCTGCGACCAGCGCACTTTTTCGCGTTCCGGCATCGATTCACACCCTGTGTTTGACGAACTTCGATATGTACGGATCGGTCGACGCCTCCAGCCGGTCCTGGTCGCCCTCGAAGATCAGCCGGCCTTCGCGCAAGACCATGAATGTAGTTCTCGCGCTTCGCCCCGCCCCGTTACTGGCCGCCTCTAGACGCCCTTGTTCCGAATTGTAGCGGAAATTCGCGATCAGGTTCCCGTCCTGATAGCGATGCGTCACCATCAGCGTAGTGGTGTGGCTCAGGTCGCGCTCCTTGATCAGCAGCGCGATGATGGTGTGCGATGTAATGGGATCCAACCCGGCGGTCGGAGAATCGTAGAGGATCAGCGGCGGGCCGGTGACGAAGGCCCGTGCGATGGCGGCGCGGCGGCGCATGCCCCCCGATAGCTCGCTGGGAAACTTCTCCTGCGTCCCCGCCAGCTCCACGAATTCCAATGCCTGATCGACCCGCGGCTGCACCTCGCCGGGCGGGCACTGGATGGACTTCTGATTGAGCAGCGGATAGGCGACGTTTTCCTCGATCGTGAGGGAATCGAAAAGCGCGCTCTCCTGGAAAAGCATCCCGATCCGGCTGCGGATTTCGAAAAGCTCCCTCTCGGTCATCGCCGTGAGGTCCCGGCCAAACGCGATCACCTTTCCGGCGTCCGGCTTCACCAGGCCGAGCGCCGTCTTGAGCAGCACCGTCTTGCCGCTGCCGGCGGCGCCGAGAATCACCCGCGATTCGCCTTCGAACGCCTCGAAGGAGACATCGGCCAGCTTGTCGGACCCCTCGAAACGGACGGTCACATGGTCGAAACACAAAATCGACGGGCGCGCGGCCTCCGCCATTACGACGCCACCTGGCTGACGAAAATCTTGGTGATCATCAGGTCGAGAATGAAGATCAGGACCGTGGCCGCCACCACCGCCTGCGTCGTGGAACGGCCGACCCCCTGCGTCCCCCCCGTGGTGCGCAACCCGAAGTAACAGCCGACCATGGAAATCGCGACCGCGAAGACCAGCGGCTTGAGCAGCCCCTGAATGATGTCGTTGGGCCAAACCAGCGCCTGCCAGACCGTGGTCCAGTACAGTTTGGCCGGGAGACCGAGGAACAGTTCGGCGATGATGAAGCCCCCGCACATGCCGACGAAATCCGCGATCACCGTGAGCAGCGGCAGCATGATGCAGGTGGCGACCAGGCGGGGCGTGACGAGCTTTTGCACGGGATCGGTGCCCAGCGCCCGCATGGCGTCGATCTGCTCCGTGACCTTCATGGACCCCAGCTCGCTGGCGATCCCCGAGGCATTCCGCCCCGCCACCATCAGCCCGGTGAGCACTGGGCCGAACTCGCGCACCAGCGTCAGCGACACCAGCGTCCCCGTCTTGGACACCTGTCCATAGGTGGCCAGCGCTTTGGACATCTGTAACGCCATCACCGCGCCGCCGAAAAACCCCGTAATGCCGGCGATCATCAGGCTGCCAACGCCGATGACATCCATTTGCATGAAAATATCGTCGGTGTAGTGCGGAGAGCGGAAGATGCTCCGGATGGCTCTGCCGGTGAGGAGAAAGAACTCTTGAACTGAACCGACAAACTCTTTGAGCGGATCCGACAAGTGAGCGCGGTCCTCGAATCTCGATGCTACCATAGAACCGCAGGAGACAGTCGTGAAAGGACTTACGGATATTCCGGGTTTCCGTGTGGGACACGTCTCGGATTTCGGGGCGCTGACCGGCTGCACCGCCATCCTGTGCGAGGAGGGCGCCGCCGCGGGGGTCGATATCCGCGGGTCGGCCACCGGAACCGAGGAGATCGCCACCCTCGACCCCGGACATGTCACGGATCGGATTCACGGCGTTCTCCTCGCGGGAGGCAGCGCTTTTGGGTTGGAAGCCGCCTCCGGGGTCAGGCGCTATCTGGAACGCCGTGGGATCGGGTACGAGACCGGGGCGGCCAAGGTGCCGATCGTGCCGGCCGCGATCCTGTACGACCTGGGAATCGGACGCGCCGACGTGCGTCCCTCCCTCGCCATGGGGGAAGCCGCCGCGGCGGCCGCGACCGCCGAAGCGGTCAAGGAAGGCTGCGTCGGCGCGGGGACCGGCGCCACCGTCGGAAAGCTGTTCGGCATGAAACAGGCGATGAAGTCCGGCCTCGGCAGTTTCACCGTCTCGCTGCCGGATGGCGTGCTGGTGTCGAGCCTGGTGGCGGTAAATGCGCTGGGCGATGTGCGGGATCCATCCACCGGGAAGATCGTGGCGGGCGCGCGCCGCGCGCCGGACAGCCGCGAGTTCGCCGACACGGAGCAGCAGATGAAGCGCGGCGTCCGCGCTGGCCATACGATCAGCCATACCACCCTCGCGGTCGTCGCGACCAATGCGGCGCTGACCAAGGTCCAGGCCGCCAAAATGGCGCAGTTGGCGGGTCTTGGAATGGCCCGGACAATCTATCCCGTAAACACGATGTTCGATGGCGACATTGTCTTCGCATTATCTTTGGGAGACCGGCAAATGGACGTGAATACGCTTGGAATCGCGGCCGCGGAAGCCGTCGGACAGGCAATCCTGCGGGCCGTGAGACTCGCCAGGACGATGGGTGGAGTTCCGGGATTGGAGCCGTCGAAATGAACGTGCAGTACGTAAGCCGCATGGGGCTGAAGTCATTCCTGATGCTCGCAAGACAGTCGAAAGGTCTCTGACGGAAGCCGCTATGGACGAGGCCCTGACTTGGCTGCATCTCCCCGCCGACATGTCGTCCCTGACGCCGTTCACGGAATTCGCGCACGAAGGCGCCCGGGCGGCCTCCCTGCCCGAAGATTCGCTGGGGAAATTGGACCTCATGCTGGAAGAGGTGCTCGTCAATGTATTCACTTACGCCTATCCGCAGGGAGGGGGCGAGGCGGCGCTGGGTTATGCCGTGGCATCGCCGAACTGCCTGCGCATCGACGTTTGCGACTCGGGCCAGGAATTCAATCCTCTGGACAAGGCGGAGCCCGACCTCGATCTCTCTTTGGAAGATCGCCCGATCGGGGGCTTAGGGATATTTCTGGTAAAGAAAATGGCGGATTCGGTCACTTACCGGCGGGAAAACGGACGGAACATTCTATCTTTCCGCCTGAGCTAGGACTCGGCAAAACCGTTTTAAAAAACGGTTTTTGACGTGTAAGCCCTTTATTTCTGTTAAAAAACCGTTGCGCCGCAACGGTTTTCAAATTACCTGCGGGGACGGATAGCGGCTGGATGATTTGCCGGCTACAAGAGCCTCTGCAGCCGGTCGCGGAAGCGCGCGTAGAGCCATGACACGCTTACCAGGATCAACCCTAATACGATGAACGAGAAGATCCGCGGCAGCGTCTCCAGATACCGGAGATCGTAGACGAACGCTTTCAGTATGCAGAATAACAGCAGCCCCAGGCCGCTGAGCCGCAGGACACGGTCTCGCAGCGGGAAGCCGGCGGCCAGCAGCGCGATGCCTTCCGCTCCCCATGCCACGGTGAGCACACTGCCGGATACGTGGGCGTAGAGCAGAATGGCGAGCAGCAGACTCCCTGCCAGCGAATACCACATCCGCCGCGCCAGATAGAACAGAACCACCACCGCCACAACGCCGGGCACAGGCTCGGCAGGGCCACAGCTTCCAACGAAGGCGGCCGCCGCGAGGAGAGAGCTTTGCCACTCGACACTCCTGCGCTTCCCGGGCGCCCACGCGAGCGCCGCGGCCACGGCCGCCCACGCCGGAGGAACGGCGGAAATCGGAAGCGCAGCCCACAGCGCCGCCGCCAGAAAGCCGGTCCCGGCGAAGGGCGCCACATCGAGGGCCTCCGGGGCTCGCGCCGCGATCGTATAAGCCAGGACAGCCGCTCCCAACGGAATCAGGCGGGGCGCCCAAGCTCCGGCATTGGCGAGCGACGCGAGATTGCCGTACACAACGACGATCGATCCGAGGGCGGCAAGCGCCAGCGACAGGCGGCGCATCTCCGCCGGCAGTTCCCTTCTGCCGGCTTCCAGCAGGATCGCCGACAGCGCCAGCCAGGCGATGCCGTGATACAGTTCCGGCACGGAGCGCCACACCAGAGTGACGAGCATTCCGGCGGAGGCGAGCAACGCCGCCAGACGGAGCTCTTCGGCTTCGCCCTCCAGGAAGCGATCTGCCGGCGAGAATCGCCCGCACAGCGCCGCGGCATAGAACAGGGCCGCCCCGATGGCAATCGACAATCGCGGCTCGGGCGTGGCCGCGGCCATTCCGAGCACTCCGAGCGCCGCCAGCGCGTAGCCCTGAATCCTCAGGTCGGACAGGCGCCCGCGCCAGCCGGCGGCGAACGCCACTGCGCCCAGGATTGTCCACGCGAGGCCGCGATCGTCGTGCGGGGCCTCGAACCCCGCGATCAGCGCCAGCATGGCCGCGCCCGCATATCCGTACCAGCGATCCCGGAAACGGTTGGCGTAGAAGACGGCTGCGTCGAGCGCCGCGACCGGGACCCATTCCCCCGGCTGCAGGGCCGTCAGGTCCGCGACGACGAGCCTCCCGAGCTGGATCGCGAAAAGACCGCCGCCGAGGTGGCGCAGATACGGCGCGCGGAGGCGCAGTCCGGCGGCATAGAAGGCTTCGGCTTCGATCAGCAGCGTCAAAGCCACCCACCGGTGATCCATGCCGGCGAAGATGGCGGCTGCCCCGAGTCCCGCCGCGAGCGTCGCCGCGGGTTGCCACCAGCCGGTTCGGGCGCGGAGAATCGCGGAAATCGTGTAGGCCACCGAGGCCGCCGCGAGGAATTGCCAGAGCTGCCCGGGCGCCTTGTCTTGCCACTGCAGGAGAGACAATCCCAGGAAACCGATGGCGTTGAAGGGCAGCAGCCAGCTATCCTCGGTGGCGATGTCGAAGGCCTCGAACACCAGCCAGAATATGACGAGGACGCTTTGTGCCAGCCAAAGGGCCGCGCCGCTCTCGCCGCGCAACGCGATGGTGGCGTAGGTCGCGATCAGCCCGCACAGCGCGAACCGCTTCCAGCCGAAGCGGCGCGCGAGATACAGGAGCGACACGGCCAGGGGAATGAGCGCCGGCGCGGCGAGGGCATTGACCTCGGCGATCGCGATGGTCACGAAGCCGATGAAGTACGCCAGACCTGTGACCGTCTGCGACCGGTAGCGCAGCGAATGTCCGATCATGCCGGCGGCGACGGCCATCAGCAGCGCCCCGGCCGCCAATGGGCTCTCGACAATGCGGGCGGCCGCCACGGCGTGCATGGCATAGACGGTGAAGTACAGCGCCGCCCAGCCGCCGCCGATGAGGCCCCGCGCGAAGATTTCTGAGTTGCTTTGTCAAGAGGGATTCTTCGAAAGGGTTTGGAAT
>CAZSQK010000130.1:0-20035 GCA_964608645.1 uncultured Solibacteraceae bacterium
GTGGCCGCGGGGTCTCCCAGCGCCGCGATGAACTGCGGCTCGATGCGCCTGAACTGCGAGAGGTCTGCGCTTGACGCCTGGCCGACCGCCAACATGAGAGATCCCACGGACAAGAGCCAGCGGCTCACGGACGGCACGAGGTGATGGACATTCATGCAAGTGCTCCAGTTGGACGACCTGATGACATCCTACATCAACGCGCGCCCCCTAGGTGGCCTCTTCGTGCGTTTACCGAGGTCGTCGCGGTTGCAATTGGCATGGCGTGGGCGTATAACGCCCCACTCGGGGAAAGCTTTCGGAAGCTGCCGTCACTCGAACCTCTGTCCGAAATGCCGACGATCCGCTCGAAGCGACCGCTGGCGCGTGTTTTCGCGGCCCAGGGCTGCGGCGGGGAGCGTCAGCGCCTCCGCAAACGCGGAATAAACCGCCCGCTGTTCCGAGAGTAGTTGCGATAGACTTGGCCGTGCAGCCTCACAAGGTGGCGCTCTTCGGCGCGCACTTGCAGGTTCAAAAGTGCGCAAGCGACAATCCAAAGGCCAACTGAGAAGTACGCTGGAGCGATTACAACAACTCCGCAGAGTGCCAGGAGAACCCCCGCAAAAATCGGGTTGCGGACGATGCGAAATAGTCCTGTAGTGACCAGGTCCGTCGGCTTTGAATCAATCCCGATCCGCCAGGAATCACCCATCTGCGCCTGGGCCGTGAATGTGAGTGCTGCCCCACCCGCCAATAGCGTCAAGCCAAACCAATTGACCCAAGGCGGCATTGGCCAAACCGCCAGAGGCCATGGGCCAACGATCCAATACTCGTTGACCCAGAGCACAAGAGCCGCAATGCAAAGGCCGAGGCTGCCGCTGATGATCCGGTGCCAACGTTCACCGCTGTGGTCGAATGCCACAATACCGAACGATCCAGTCGAGCGCCTCATCCGAATCGAGGGAATCGCGAGAGCAAGCACGAAATAGATGACCGTCAGAACCGGTACGAACACTCGCACGATTCTTCATTATCCACCTGCTTAGCGCCATGAGCGGTTGACGCCCCACTCGGAGAAAGGCGAATACCTTCCGGTTCCGGATGACTCCCCATAAAACGCCCCCGACTTCGCGATTGCCCGCACAGGTTGTAGCAGGATCCCCGGCAGTTCGCCACTCCGGCCGTGCTCGGAGAAAGCCCCCGCATGACTCTCCGAAAACGGCATCTCTTAGCCCCGGGTTGCCGCCCCCGCTATCCCTCAGCCCGCCCTACATCCGGTACAGCATCACGTACACCACCACGCCCGTGACGCTCACATACAACCAGATCGGCAGCGTCCACCGGGCGATCCGGCGATGGCGGTCGTACTTCCCCGCCAGTCCACGCCGCAACGTGAGGATTGCCAGCACCGGCACCGTGGCCGCCAGAATCGTGTGCGTGATGAGGATGCTGAAGTAAACCGTGCGAATCGCCCCCGTGTGCTCGAACCGCTTCGATCCGCCGATCATCGCGTGATACACGAGATAGCACACCAGGAACAGGCACGACGTGACGAACGCGGCCGTCATCACCTTCCGGTGCGTCTCGATCCGCTTCCGTCGAATCAACAGGTAACCCCAGACCAGCAGCACCGCGGCTGTGCCATTCAGGAAAGCGTTCACCGACGGCAGCAGCGTGATCACGATTTGTCCCGCTCGAGCTGCCGGATGTCGTGCATCAGTTTCGGCATGAAGCCGTCTTCACCCGTGATGTAATACCCGCGAATGCGCCGCTGCCGGTCCACCAGCGCAAAACGCGTGCTGTGGGTCATGCTGCCATCCACCGAGTTCAGCTTGAAGTAGTTGAGGCTGACGTTGTTGAGCGCCCCCTGTTCGCCTGTGAGAAAAAACCAGCGGCTGGGGTCGCGCTTATACCGCTTGGCATATTCGGCCAGCACCGGCGGCGTGTCGTGCGCCGGGTCGACCGTGAACGAAACGAAACGCACGTCCGGGTACTCCGCCGCCGTCTGGTCCTGAATGTGCCGCATATGCGACGACATCATCGGACATGGCCCGTCGCAGGTCGTGTAGATGAAGTCGGCGACCCAGATGTGCCCGTCCAGCGCCTTGCTGTCGAACGGCTGCCCGGTCTCCGAAACCAGTGTGAATGCCGGCACTTCGCCGATCACCGTCAGCGGTGACGGCTTGACGCACGAAACCAGCCAGCCCAACGCCGCAACACAAACGACTGCGGCCCCCGATCTCACGCCGCGCTCCTTGTCGCCTTCTGCGCCGCCATTGCCCCGGAAATCAGCAGCAGTGCCAGTCCGAACACCGCCGTCACCGTCAGACTCTCCATCGCGCCCGGTGTGGCGTTCGGGAGATGCAGCACGTAATTCAGCAGCGAAATCGAATACGTCAGCGGGTTCACCCACATGATGGCCTTGACCCAGCCGTGCGCCGTCGCCATCGGGAACAGCGACCCCGAGACCATCCACATCGGCACCAGCAGCAGATTCATGATCGCGTGAAAGCCGGCGGTCGAATTCATCCGCCATGCGATCACAAAGCCGAGGCCGGTCAGCGTGAACGAGATCAGAAAAATCGCGGCGGCGATCGGGACCAGTTCGACCGCGCGCACGCTCACGCCCGCCAGCGGCGCGAAAATCAGGAAAATCAGCCCCTGCACCCATGCCAGCGTCGCCGACCCCAGGATCTTGCCGAGCACCAGGCTCGTGCGCGGCGCCGGCGACACCATCATCGACAGCAAAAAGCCTTCCCGCCGGTCCTCGATAATCGAAATCGTCGAGAAAATCGCGGAGAACATCACCGTCAGCACCAGCGACCCCGAATAAAATCGCGCCAGGTCGTTCGACCCGTACCCGATCAACAGCCAGAACACCAGCGGCGATGCCACCACGCCCATCACGCGGCTCTTCTGCCGCCAGAATCGAACCAGTTCCCGCTGCCACAGCGTGGCCGCGGGCAGAATAAAACTATTCAATCGCAGCTCCTGTCTCGCGCACGAAGACGTCTTCCAGCGTCGGCTTGTGCAGACCTACCGAGTCGATCGAGCCCGGGAACGCCTCCACCACCTCCGCAATGAACCGATGTCCATTGGCGATCTCGACCCGCACCTGCTTCTCCATCACCGAAGGCTTCACGCCGAAGCGCTGCTCGATGCGGCCGGCCAACTCCTGGCCGCTGGACGATTCGAGCACCACAACGTCGCCGCCGATCCGCGACCGCAGTTCGCCCGGGCTCCCCTGTGCGACGATCCGCCCCTGGTGCAGCAGGATCAGACGGTCGCAGCGGTCCGCTTCTTCCAGAATATGCGTCGTCAGCAGGATCGTGACTCCCTCGTGATCGCGCAGGTTTTCCACGTGCCTGGAAAGGTCGCGGCGGGCGGCCGGGTCGAGCCCGGTCGACGCCTCGTCCATCAACAGCACCTTAGGACGATGCAGCAGCGCCTTCGCAATTTCGACGCGGCGCTTGAGGCCTCCCGACAGCGTTTCCACCAGGTCCTTGCGCCGGTCCTCGATGCCCATCCGTTCCATGGCCGCCTGCATCCGCTCGCGCAGCGTCGCGCCGCTCAAGCCGTGCAGATGCCCCTGCGCCCGCAGATTCTCCTCGACGGTCAACGCCTTGTCCAGACTCTGCGTCTGAAACACCACGCCGGCCAGACGGCGCACCGCGGCCGGATCGCGCTCCACGTCGTGTCCTCCGAGGACGGCAGTCCCCTCGGTCGGGACCATCATCGTCGACAGGATGCGGAACAACGTCGATTTGCCGCCGCCGTTGGGACCGAGCAGGCCGAAGATCTCGCCCTCGCGCACTTCGAAACCGACATTCGCCAGCGCCACGCGATCCCCGTACCGATGGCTTAAATTTTTGACTTGAATCACAGACCGGGCCTATCTATGAGCATAAGCCCGTAGATGAGCGGCAGATAAAGCACGGAGACGATCAACACGGCGCGGGCGCGCAGCGCGGTGCGATCCACCGCCACGCGCACTCCGGAGTAGAGGAACCACAAGCCGAGCAGCAGAGCGCCCGCCAGGTACAGCCGGCCCGTCATTCCGAGCAGACTCGGCGCCAGGCTCACCGGGATCAGCGCGATTCCGTAAAGCACAATCTGCCGCGCCGTGGAGCGGCAATCGGGCTCCACCACCGGCAGCATTCGAATTCCGGCGCGCGCGTAATCTTCCTTGTACATCCAGGCGATCGCATAAAAATGCGGAAATTGCCACAGGAACAGGATGGCGAACAGCACCCACGATTCGGGAGTGAGCGCGCCGGCGGCGGCCGCGAAACCGATCATCGGCGGCATCGCCCCCGGAATCGCGCCGACCGTGGTAGACCACCAGGTCCGCTGCTTCATCGGCGTGTAAATGAATAAGTAGCTCGCCAGCGTGAACGCGCCGATCAGCCCGGACAGGAGATTGACCGCCAGCCAAAGCTCCAGGAACCCTGCAATCGAGAGAGCGATCCCGAACGCCATGGCGTTGCGCGCGGACATCTTGCCGGCGGGCAGCGGGCGCATCGCCGTGCGGCGCATCTTGCGGTCGGCCTCGCGCTCATACCACTGATTGAGCGCGGCCGTCCCGGACGCGATCAGGCCGGTGCCGATCACCGTGTGCAGCAGCGAAACGAGCGGGATACTCTTGAGGAATTCCCACCAGTTGGCCGCCGCCGGAAGGCCGTAGAAATACCCGATCCCCGTGCTCATCAGGATCAGCCAGGTGATCCGCGGCTTCGTCAATTCGATGTAATCGCGCATTTATGCGACGGCCATCCCTCCCAAGTCACTCTCCGGGTGTTGGCGACAATATACCACTAAAGCCAGAACGATCGCCGCGCCAAAGGCCATCGATCCCACTGCCACATGCGCCGCCGTGATCCACACCATCATCGGCATCGGCTGCGGGGCGTCGAGCGTCCGCGAGAAGTACGCCCCCATTCCCAGGAAAATCTGCAACGCCGTGAGCCCGAGCAGCGCGCCGGCCTCCCGCATATGCTGCATCATCGACGGAACCACTGCCCACAAAACAATCAATGTCGCCACAATCGCGCCGGCGATGTGCGGCATCGGACCCGCCAATTGATGGCGGACGGCCGCTCCGAGAATCGTTTGCGCGAAAAGCGCGGCCACGGCGAGTATCGGCGCCGGCCCGCGCGCCGCCCAGTGAAACCTGCCGGACAGGCCATAAGCCTGCGCCACCAGAACCCCAAAACACAATTGAGCCAGGCACGCGTGCGCCAGCGTCATCGCCTTCGGCAGCACCAGCAGCACCGCCAACCCGCCCAGCACCGCCTGTGCCAGCACCAGGACAAAGGGTAGCCAGAACCGGCTCTTCCATCCCAGAATAAACGTCATGATCCCGGCCGCCGCGGCCAGGACACGATGGCCGTACGCATACACAATGCCGCCCTCCAACGGTGGCACGAGTCTGCCCCAGGAGAGCGGCCAGTCGGGTATAGCCCCTCCGGCGTCGTTGCTGGTGACCAGCGCTCCCGCGATCACCAGCAACCACGTCAGGAACGTCACAAACACCGAAAATCGGTGCAATCCTTACCCCTTGATCGTGAAGTCGGCCGTCTTGCTTTCCTTCGCGCCGACGGTGACCTGCTGCTCCTGTTTCCCGTATTTCTCGTGCACGATTTCGATGGTGTAGGTCCCCGGAGGCAGTCCTTTAATTGTATACGTTCCGTCGTCGCCGGTGACGGCGAAGAACGGATGCGACACCACTCCGATGTAGGACCGCATCCACGGATGGATGTTGCACTTCACCGGAATCAGCACCTCTTGCCGCGGGAACGATTGCGCCTTGTCCGCGCTTCCCGGAGGCTGCGACTCGTTCCATTCCTGGTTCACCGTCGGCAGGGGGTGGATGTTGTGATTCGTCGGATCGCTGTTCTTGATCGAGATCGCCTGTCCCGTCATCACGCCGATGACGTGCGGCTTGTACATACAGCCGTTCTGATCGAGCGTCACGGGAGTGGCCGGGGTCTGCCAGGCTTTATCCGGAACGCCGGACTTTACCCAGACGAAGGCATACTTCACCGTGTTGTTGGAATTGAGGACGACGTCTTCGGTAGGCGTCGCGCCGGGGTGCGCCCGCATGCACACCGGGTTGGCCGACATGTCGAGGTTCTTCGAGGCCGGCTTGGCGCCGTCGAATGCCACCTTGCCCGTAATCGTGGCGCCGTTGGCCTCATCCGGAGTGGCGGCCCCGCCGGCCGGCGCTGCAGCGCTTTCCGTTGCCTTCGGAGCTTCCGCCTTCTTCTCTTCGCCGCCGCCGCATCCCGCGAGGGTCAGGGCCGCGGCGAGTCCTGCGCCGATCCAAAACTTCTTCATGCTTTGAGAGCCTCCTATTAGCTCTGCTTAAATTAATTCCCAGCACTCGCGCTGGAACGCAGCCGGCCCAACTCCTCCGGCGTGAACTGGAACATGTACCGCACCAGCAGATCCGCGTGATCCTTGGGATAGCCGGTGAAACTCGCCGGCGTCGGACCGGGAAAGACCCATTTCCCGTCCTGCTGCATGAACAGCCCCGAAGGCATCGCCGTTCCCGGACTCATCATCGCCGGATTCAACATCCACCGCTTCGTCCAACCCGGCTTCAGACGCTCCTTGGCGACCGTGAAATTCGGAGCCGTCGCGCGGGCGTCGTGTTTGGCATCGCCTGTCATGTGGCACTTCAGGCACGGCGCCCCTTCGCTCGAGAACAAGGCGCGCGCCATCCCTCGCTCCTGCTCGGTCAGGGGATCCAGTTGTTCGGCGATGAAGGGCTGCGCCTGCGAAGACAGCGCCTCGAAGAAACGCACCAGCTTCCGAATTTCGCCATCGGAGAAGCTGAACGTCGGCATCCTCGCTTTTAGATACTGCCGCACCCCGTCACGATTCGTGTCGGTTTCGCTTAATGCCGGATTGTTCAGGAATCGCATCAGCCAGTCGGGACGCACGCGCGCGCCTTCCCCAATCAGCGTCGGCGGCTTCTGATCCTTCCAGTCCGGATCCTGGTATCGGGTCATGCTATCAAATGTGGTGTTTTGCCCCACATGGACCTTGTGGCAGCCCATACAGTTGTACTTGCGCACCACCCACCATCCGTCGATGATGTCCTGCCGCTGATCGCTCGGCGAATAGAAATACCGCGCCGGCACGCTCGCCTCGACCGAGCCTTCGAGGAACGTCGTGACCGCGTCGATCTCCGGCTTCGACAGGTTGAAGTTCGGCATCTTGAGCCGATCCTGCTTGGCCTTCTCCTTGCCCTGGTCGAACACGGCGGGATTCTCCAGCTTGTGCTCGAAGAAGCCTTTGTGCGTTTCCCAGCCTTCCTCCGCCGCCTTGTGTCCAAGTAACGCGAAATCGAGGCGCTCGATCGGCTTGGAGCCTTCCTTCGTCAGCTCCGTGCCGATGCGCTGTTCCTCTTCGAGCCCCGAGATCTCGTGACAGCCGGCGCAGCCGTAGTTGCGGACCAGCGCCAGTCCCTGGTTCTTCAGCTTCGGATCGTCGAGATAGCTGGCGTCCGCGTAACTCGCATCCGCCCGCTTCCGCGTCATCAGGTAGCTCGCGATGTCGCGCGCTTCGTCCTCGGTCAGCCGCAGACTCGGCATCGGCGTCATCTGCTGCACCTGCAGTTCGTGACCGTCGTTCGGGCACTTGCTGTGCTCCAGGTCGAACACGTACGGCAGATTCTTCGCCTTGTAGTCCGCTTCAGTCAGGTCCTTCTTCTCGAACGGACAGTACGGCGCCGTGCGCTGCCGCGGGTTGTGCACCCAGCGCACGATGTAATCGTAGTTGGCCTTCTCCCCCTCACGGCTCAGATTCGCCGAGAAGGTCCCTCCCTGCTTCTGCCCGCCTTCGCCCATCGAGTGGCAGGCCATGCAGCCTCGGGTCTCGAACGCCTCCTTGCCCTTCTCCGGATCGCCCGGCTTCTGCTGCGGCAGCGTGCCCTGCAGGCCCGACTGCCAGATGAAGGCGCCAATCGCATGGATTTCGTTATCGTCCAGCCGGAACGTCGGCATCTTGGTGCCTTCCCGCCACTGGTGCGGATCCTTCAACCAAACCGGAATCCACTCCTTGCGCAGCTTCATCCGCACTTCCTTCAAACTCGGCCCGACCTTTTTCTGCTCTCGCACCAGGCTGCGCGCCCGCATGTCGAGCTGCTCCATCTTCGAATCGATCCCGCTGGCGCGGACCTTCAGGTCGTTGGCGTGCGCGTACAGCTTCTGCGCCTCGGTGTTGTCGCGGCTCTTGTCGCCCTTCTGAATGCTGAAGCCCGCCTCGCGCAGCCATTCGGCCTTCTGCTGTTCCAGCGTGCGCAGATTCTGGTTGATGTTCGCCGATTCGTCGGCTTCCCGGTCGAAGCCCTCGTAACGATGGCAGCCCATGCAGCCGCGCAGCCGGAAGATCTCGCGGCCGCTGTTCAGCGTGTCCGCCATCTCCGTCACGATCTCGCGCGAATGGCATTGCTGGCAGCCGGCCTCGATATTTTCCTTATGATGCATCGGCCACAGCCAGTACTTGTTGTACCCGTGCGCCTTCTCCACGCTGGAGATCGCGGCGCCGTTGCCCCCGTGGCAGGGCGTGCACCCGAACTTCTCCGGGTCGTGAATCTTCAACAGCTCTTTACTGGGATGGCTCGTGAAGACCCCCTCGCCGCCCATCGCCGCCTTCGTCAGCGTAACCGGCTCGCGCGTGCCCAGGTGGCACGATTCGCAACGGTCCACCAGGTCGACGTCTTTTACGTGAATCTGCCGGATCTTGATATCGAAATCGGAGAGCGACCGCTGCACCGCCGCGATCGTGTCGGTGCTGGAATCGGCGATGCGCTCGGAGAGGTATTGGTCGCGCTTGATGCGCAGGTCCGTGGCCTTCTTCATCACATCGACGCGCTTCTGCAGCAGTTCGGCCTTCTTCGCCTTCCACTCCTGAAGCTGCCGGTCCATATCGCCGAACTTCATCACGCGCTTCTCGGCTTCGCCGGGCAGCGAGACCTTGTGATCCTCGTTCCTCAACTCCACGATCTGCTTGCGCAGCGAGTCCTTCGTGCTCTCGCTGTGGCTCACTTCGATCTGGTACGTCAGTGCGCCAATGTGGCTGCGAACCTCCTGAAACGGGTCGTTGAGCGCCAGGATCTTGGGAACCAGTTCCTCGTTCACCTGTTTGTCGATCACCGACGCCTCGGGCATGGCCGCCTTCTCGGCCGCCTGCATATCGGCGTCGAGCTTGCGGTACTCGGGAGACGACTTGATCTGCTTCTCGACCTCGCCCGCCCCCAGTTTGGCGTTTGTCAGGTACTTCGAATACAGCTTCTCGAACCGCGCCTGATATCCCTTCCACGGGCGGATGCCGTACATCTCATCCCACAGGCCCCATGCGAGCGACAACACCAGCAGCGCCGACCAGATGAAGAGCTGCTTGCTCAACGATGAGTGAACTACCGGATCTTTGTCTTGATCGCTCATATATTGAACCAGGGCGTTACCCAAACGTACTTGATGCGGAACATCAGCCGCGCCAGGATCTTCACCGGCAGCGAGAGCATGATGATCAGGAACGTCTGCATCACCAGGTATTGCAGGACGCTCATCCGCGCGTACATCTTGCGGTTGAACGGGGTCCAGTTGATCAACTTATGGATCAGCACCGCCGCGCCCACCACGTACGCGCCCGTCACAATCGCCCCGAAGATGATCTTTCCAACCCGGCCGGAGATGCCGAAGATGTCCGGCAGATCGCGGTTGACCTCGAAGATCAGCCGGTTGTGGTCCCACGTCGTCCCGGGCCAAAACCACATCCATCCGGGACCCCGGATCAAAGTGCCGATCACAATCATCGAGACCCACAGCACGATGAACCCGAAAATGAAGGTCCAGATCGAGAATTTGCGCTGTTTATACGTGTAGTAGCCGTTGCCCAGCGGATTGGTGTCGATATAGGGAATCACCATCAGCCCGACGATGATGAGCGACGGCATCACCACGCCGGCCATCCATGGATCGAAATAGACCAGCATCTCCTGCAGGCCGAGGAAGTACCACGGCGCCTTGGACGGATTCATCGTCAGCGTCGGATTGGCGGGCTCTTCGAGCGGCGCATTCAGGGCGATCGACCACACCATCAGGATTACCGTGACGATGATCGCCGCCAGAAACTCGATGCGCAGCAGGTACGGCCACACGTGAACTTCTCTGGCCCATCCGGTCTTAAACGGCTGCACCTTGCGATGGTGAGTCTTCGCCATCGCCGGATCGGCTTCGAGCTGCGTGATCAGCCGGTCGTTGGCGAAGGCCTGCCGCAATCCATACCACGTGTAGAAAGGCACTACGAACAGCAGCAGCACGATCGGAACGTTGTCCGGGGTGCTGACGATCGTCCAGAGTTGATGGAGATCCATAAGAGTTCAGCCTTGCCTCAGATCTTCTTGACGTCCTTGATCTCGCTCGCCAGCATCACCGGCGCGGGCCCGGAGATGCCGCCGTCCTTCCGGACGCGCCAGAAATGCACCACCATGAAGGCGGAAGCGAGGATCGGAATCGCCACACAGTGCCAGATGTACGCCCGCAGCAGCGCGTTCGAATCCACGATCGAGCCGCCCAGCAGGCCGAAGCGCACGTCGTTGAAGGGCGTCATGCCCAACTGCGCCCCGAACGGTCCCGCGTGCCCGAGCAGCGGCGTCGCGCGCGCCATGTTCGTGCCCACCGTCACCGCCCAGAACCCGAGTTGATCGTCCGGCAGCAGGTAACCGGTGAAACTGAGGAGCAGCGTCAGCACCAGAAGCAGGACGCCCACCACCCAGTTGAACTCGCGCGGCTTCTTGTAGGACCCGGTGAGAAACACGCGGAACATGTGCAGTTCCACCATGATCACCATCAGGTGCGCGCCCCAGCGGTGCATGTTCCGCAGCAGCTTGCCGAACGGGACGTCGCTTTCCAGATACAGAATGTCGCGAAATGCCACAACCTTCGATGGGTGGTAATAGAACATCAGCAGCGTCCCCGTGAACACCAGCGTGATGTACACGTAGAACGTCATGCCGCCCATTCCCCAGGTGTAGTTGTAGGCCACCGCGTCCCGGTTGATCTTCGCCGGGTGCAGGTGCAGGAAGACGTTGCTGAGGACTCCCAGGGCGCGGCTGCGCGGCGTCTCGTCGTGCTTGACGCGGAGAATCGACTTCCAGACGTCGGTCTTCTCCGGCGCCTTGATCGTCTCCTTGATCTCCTCGACGGCCCGGGCCTGCACCGCCTTGGCGTTCGCCACCAGGGTCGAGACTTTGCTTCCGCCGCTGCCGTTGCCGTTGCCGGCGCCGGGAGGCGCAGGGGCGCCGTTACTACCGTTCGTTTCTGCCATGGTCAGACCTCATACGCGGAGGATCGCCCCGCCGACGCCACCCGGATCGGTGTCGCCGAACTGCGAACGCTCGCCCTTCGGCCAGGAATACAGCTTGCTCAGATCGACTTCGATCTGCCCGTCGGGCGCCAGCGCGACGTGCGCGCGGTCCATCGGCCGCGGCGCCGGACCTTCGAAGTTCACGCCTTCGGGGTCGTAGCCGCTGCCGTGGCACGGGCACTTGAACTTGTTCTCACTGGGCTTCCAATCCGGCGTGCAGCCCAGATGGGTGCAGATCGCGGAAATCACGAAAATACCCTCCGTGTTGCGCACCACCCAGATCCGGTATTGATTCTGAAACTTCGTATCGACGCCGAAGCCGAAGTCCCCGGGGTATCCGATGCGGAATTTCGTCTTCGGTTCGTACAGTGCGCGCGGGAAGAAAAATCGCAGGAACATCAAGAGATTGATGCTCAGGGAGCCAAGCACCGCGGCCATCACAAAGCGGCGGCGGCGCGCAATCGATCGGCTCTCGTCGGGGTCTTCGCTCTTGGAAAAGATGCTCTTGAACGCGTCTGCCAGGGACGGCTTAGACTTCGGCTTCGGCGCCGCCGTCCCGGCGGGCTCTGTAGTGGAATTCGCCATTTTGTCCCCATGACCCCGTAACGGGGTCGTTTTCCCTCTGAGTGCATCGACCAGAGAACGTTCGCCGAACGCCAGGACCGGCAAAATGGCAGGCTGGAAAAACCCGATTTATAAAAGAATGGCCCTATGGAACCCTGTAATGGAAGAGCCTGAGCCTCACCGTGCCTCGCATCCGTATCCGCATCCCTGGTTGATTTATCCAGTCGATATTTTATACCCGAATCCGCGATTTGCAACCAGGAGCACCCAAAAATGTCAAGCGGCGCCGGGGAGACCGAATTCGGCCCGCTTTTCGCTCCAAATTGCCCTCTTTTCCTGCAAAGATTGGCTCATTTCGACCCAAATTGGGTCGATTTTGACCCTAAAATGAGGCTTGCGCGACTCCTTTCTCCGCCGTCTGGTCTGGTTCGGCGCCATCGTCGCGCTCCTGACCGAGTTCCTCAGCCTGTTTCACCTCCTCCGCCGCGGACCGCTGATTGCCGCTTGGCTGATCGTCGCCGCCGCCACCCTGCGCCCCCGCATTCCGCGGCCGTCCTTCAAACCGTTCGAACTCGCCATCCTATTAATGATCCTCGCCATCCTGGTCCCCGTGGGAATCACCGCCTTCCTCAGTCCACCCAACAGCGCCGATGCCATGGCGTACCACATGCCACGCGTCATTTACTGGGCGCAGGCGGGGAGCGTCGCGTTCTTCCCTACTCCATACTTCAATCAGGTGATGCTGTCGCCGCTGAACGAATACCTGATGCTGCACACCTACGTGCTGACGGGCGGCGACCGCCTGATTAACCTGTTGACCTTCGCCGCCTTCGTCCTCAGCATCGTCGCCGTCTCGGCTTTGGCCGGCGTTTTGGGATTGGGACGGCGCGGACAGGCGATGGCGGCGATCTTTTGCGCGACCCTCCCCAACGGCATCCTGCAGGCTTCCGGGGCGAAAAACGATTGGCTGCTCACTCTGTGGCTCTTGCTGATGACCTATTTCGCGTTCCGCCGCGATGCGCCCCTGACGGGTCTGGCGCTTGGACTGGCGGTCGCGACGAAAGCCACCGCCTGGCTGTTCGCGCCGCCGCTGCTGGCCGTCTCGATGATCTGGCGCAGCCAATGCGCCGCGGCGTTCCTGGCAGGCGGAATCCTGCTCATCAATACGCCGCAGTTCGTCCGCAATCTCCGGCTCAGCGGCTCTCCCCTGGGCTTCGACTCCGCGCAAGGCGACGGCATCTTCCGCTGGCGCAACGAACATCCGGGGTGGCGGTCGACGGTTTCGAATGCGCTCCGCAACGCCTCCGAACAGCTCGGCGCGAGAAGCGAACGATGGAATCGGACGGTCTTCATCAACATTGTCCGCATCCATCGGCTGATCGGTCTCGATCCGGACGACCCGGACACCACGTGGCATGGGAACCGCTACGAGGCTCCGCGCAACTCCAACCACGAGGCCAGCGCCAACAATCGCTGGCATTTGCTATGGATTTCCCTCGCCGCCATCGCCGCCGTGCGCCACCGCCGCTGGCGGCTTTACGCCGCCGCTCTGGCGGCGGCCTTCCTGCTCTTCTGCTTTTACCTGAAGTGGCAGCCGTTCCAAGCGCGGCTGGAACTGCCGCTTTTCGTTCTGGCGGCGCCGCTGGCCGCGCGGTTGCTCGATTCGCTGCGCCCGGCGGCTCTCGCCCCGGTCATCTGCCTGTTCCTGCTGACTGGCGCGAGGCTGCCGGCGATCGAGAACTGGACCCGGCCGTTACGCGGTCCGGCCAGCCTCTGGCGCACCTCGCGAGACGAGAACTACTTCTCCGACATGAGCCAGTGGCACAACAAAGCCTTTTACCTGGAAGCGGTTGACCGCGTCGCGGCCGGCGGATGCTCATCGGTCGCGATCGATATCAGTGAGAATCAGCTCGAATACCCGTTTCAGGCCCTGCTGCGGGAGCGCAACCCGGCGGCGCGCTTTTCGCATCCCGGCATGGACGCTCACCCCTGTGCGCTGTTATGCCTGGACTGCGCCGGCAAGCAGCCAAAGCTGGATCTCTACCGCGGCATGGGGCCGCCCGTCACGATCGGAAGCTTCGTGCTGTTTCAGTTCAGGAAATAGGTTCGATACAAGGTGTCCCGCTGTTTGGGGACGAAGCCAGCGTCGCGGATGATCCGGCGCAACTCTTCTTCGCTGGCGCGATGGTGCGCGCCGGCAGCCGAGACGACGTTCTCTTCGATCATGATGCTGCCGACATCGTTGCCGCCGAAGCGCAGGCCCAACTGGCAGGTCTTGAGGCCCTGCGTCACCCAGGAGCTTTGCACGTTCTCGAAGTTGTCCAGGTAGATGCGCGAGATGGCGAGCGTCTGCAGGTACTCGACCGCGGTGGCCTCTTCTTTGACGAAGCGCCCGAGCGAGGTATTTTCGCGCTGGAACGTCCAGGGGATGAACGCGGTGAAGCCGCCGGTCTCCTCCTGCAAATTGCGCACGAGCTCGAGATGATTCATGCGCTGCTCGATGGTCTCGCCGCAACCGAACATCATGGTCGCCGTGGTGCGCATGCCGAGCTGATGGGCGGTGCGATGCACGTCGATCCATTCCTGCACGGAACACTTCAGCCGGCTGATGCGATGCCGCGCCGCATCGTCGAGAATTTCGGCGCCTCCGCCGGGAATCGAATCGAGGCCGGAATCCCGCAACCGCGAAATCGTGTCGCGCAGGCTAATCCCGCTCACCTCCGCGATATTCGTGACTTCCGGCGCCGAGAGGCAGTGCAGGTGAATGGGGAAGCGCTGTTTGATGCCGCGGAAGAGGTCTTCGTACCACTCGATCTTCAGATCGGGATGCAGCCCGCCCTGCATCAGAACTCCCGTGCCGCCGAGGTCGAGCGTCTCCTGAATTTTCGCGTAGATGACTTCGTTGGGCAGCACATACCCTTCGGCATGACCCATCGGACGGTAAAACGCGCAGAAACTGCAGTACTCGGTGCAGAAATTGGTGTAGTTGATATTGCGGTCGATGATGTAGGAAACGACGCCTTCGGGATGCCACTTGCGGCGGATGGTGTCGGCTTCCATGCCGATGCCAATCAGGTCATCGGAAGCGAACAGATCGAGCGCTTCGTCACGGGTGATCATGTCTTTCCAAGATACCAGACGGAAGCGCGGGAGCTGGAGCCTAGGCCAGGGCGGCCATTTGCCGAGCCATCGCCTGCACGAACAGGTAGATCGTGAAGAGCGGCTTCGGATCGCCTTTCCCCCAACGATTGACGCCCCATTTGACGCGCAGGTGCTTGATCTCGGGGCGCTCCGTGAGGTCGAGGAGGATCTGGTAGGTGCCGCAGTAGAATTTTTGCGGGAAGGTGGCGAGCGGCTTCGCGCCCCAGTCGGCGCCGTCGGCCGAGCCCCAGATCGAAATATCGATGCTTTCCTGCTCGATAATTCGCGTAATCCCCAGGGTGAGAATCAGTGGCTCGCCCTGTTGATCGCCCAGGTTGATTTCAGGCCCCGTGCCGGCTTCGCGGACGGTGGTCTCCGGTAATAGGAACTGTGGAAGCATACGATCTTCCCTGCCCGGCTCAGGATCCGGATGTTAACTGTTGAATTTGGCGCCGGGCACCTTCCAGCGTCTCATATTTCTTGCAAAAACAAAAGCGCACTTGTTGGCGTCCGCCGCCGGAGTGTGCATAAAAACTCGATCCCGGCACGGCGGCAATGCCAATTTTTTCAATCAAATAACGGACAAAGCTTACGTCATCGTTAAAGCCCAGACCGGAGATGTCGGTCATCACATAATATGCGCCATGCGGCATAAAGCATCGCAGGCCGGCGGAAGTCAGGGTTTCGATAATGTGGTCCCGACGTCCGATGTATTCGGCGGAGAGTCCCGCATAGTAATCGTCGCCCCACGAGAGAGCCAGCACTCCTGCCTGCTGCAACGGCGCCGCGGCGCCGACAGTAAGGAAGTCATGGACCTTGCGGATCGAATCCGTCAGATCCGGCGGCGCCAGCACCCAACCGACCCGCCAACCGGTCACCGAGTAGGTCTTGCTCATGCTGTTGACGAGAATCGAGCGCTCGCGCATGCCGGGGAGGGACGCGATCGGGATATGCTCCGTGCCGTCGTAGAGGATGTGCTCGTAGATCTCGTCGGTGATGGCGAGGACGTCGAATTCGCGACACAATCCCGCGATATACTCCAGTGCCTCCCGGGTGAACACCTTGCCGGTCGGATTATTTGGCGAATTCAGGATGATCGCCTTGGTTTTCGGAGTGAAGGCGCGGCGCAGCTCCTCGCGGTCAAAGGTCCAGTCGGGCGCGTGCAAGGTGACATAGCGCGATTCCGCGCCGCAAAGCTGCGTATCGGGGCCGTAGTTCTCATAAAACGGCTCGAACAGCACCACCTCGTCGCCGGGATCGAGCACGGCCAACAGGGAGGCAATCATGCCTTCGGTTGCGCCGCAGCAGACTGTCACTTCGCGCTCCGGGTCGAACTCCATGGTGTACGTTCGCCGGTATTTGGCGACGATGGCGTCACGGAACGGCTTGGCGCCCCAGGTGATCGCGTACTGGTTGATATCCTGCGCGATGGCCTCGGCGGCAGCCTGTTTGAGGGCGGCCGGAGCCGGAAAATCCGGGAATCCCTGAGCCAGGTTGATGGCGCCATGGTGCATGGCCAGCCGGGTCATCTCGCGAATCACGGATTCGGTGAACTTCTGGATGCGGCGGCTGCGAAAACGCGTACGAAGGGCGGTAACGGTGGACGACACCTTAAGAGGTTATCAAACCTGTCCTGGAGCCGTCGGTTGACCATAGTATCCGTCGTGGGACCGGACTCCCCCCGTCCGTAAGCACCACGCCACCAGGCGCAACCGTGCGCTGGAACAATCAGGCCGCTTGTACGCCACTCGATTCGCATGGGACGCCGGTTTGCGCTCCCCCGGCGATCACAGGATCGACGAAAACCGGTTCCGATGGCAGGCGTGCAGATCCTCCTGCGGAGCGCATCACGCGTTGTCATTACCGTCAGGGACCCGCAGAACGCGATCGGGGCGGGCACAAGTTTCTTCGTTGTGCAGGACGGGGACGGCAACAGCGTCCCGATCGGCTCGGCGGTGCTGCCGTTCACGACAGCGGCCGAGGAGGTTCCGCTGTCGGTGAGTGTCGTGCCCTCGGTGGTCAATGCCGCCAGCTACCTTCCAGGGGTGACGACAGGAACGATTGCAACGCTCTTCGGAACAGGGTTCACGGACACACCGGGAGTTCAAGTTGCGTCCGGTTTCCCGCTCCCGACGCAAATCTCCGGCGTCTCCGTCAAAGTGAATGGCGTCCCGGCGCCTTTGTTCGCGGTTGCTAAGCAGGACGGTCAGGACCAGATCAATTTTCAGGCGCCTCATCTTGCTTCGTATGCGCAGCAACTCGCGATCGTTGTCGATAACAGGGGCAAAGAACAGACCTTCTACGTCCGGAATTGGGCGAGTCAACTCGGCATCTTCAGTTCTCTCGCCCACGTGAGCGGAGAGCCCATTACGGTGGCTAACCCGGCGCAACCAGGGGAGCAAATCACGATCTACTGGACCGAAATCAGTGGGCAGCGCCTCTCGCGACTTCCTATGGCCTGACATAGCTTAAAGTCAGATGGCCATTGCCGGCGCTCCCAATGCACACAGAGCATCATTCCGGCCACGCCGTGACCTTAAGCTGCGTATCGACGACACCACTTCGTTCGGCATGAACCTTCACCGCGTGTCGGGCGAGTGTTCGTACAAAAGCGGCATCGCGCAGCGCGAACGGTTCGACGCGGTCGAATGCGAAGGCCATGTAGTCTCCGGGCCTCACATTGCCGATCTCAAACCTGCCGTCCGCCCCACACGGGACCACGAAATCGAGCTGGAGACCCCGCAAGCCGTCCTCCAAAGGGAGAAGCGCAATTCTGGCACCCGACCCTTTCTCGACAACCCCGCGGACACGCGCGCCGTCGTTTCGATAAGTCACGCGCAATGGCACGGACCCATCGAACAGGTCGAATTGTTGGCCCAGCACCTCACGTTCGCCGAGTTTGACGGAATCCAGATACCAACCCTCCGTCCGAGCGTCCGGCCGCACCTCGTACCGCCCTGGGTAGACATTCTCGATGCGCAAAGTACGGTCCTGCTCGTGCGATGCCCACGTTTCCAGCCGACTTGTGGCGGCTTGGAACAGCCGCACAACCGTGATGGTACGCTCGCCCTGAGAATCGGGAGCGTCATCCCGGTCTATGACCCCTTCGACCGCGAACGGCCGCGCCAAGTGCAGTCCAATATTCTCTAAATTGCGCCGAGAAACGGTGGCGAGGGCGGTCGCCTTCAACTTCAGCTCGCCCGATTTCGCCGCTGCGGACAAAACCCACTCGCCGGGCCGAATATTGGAGAATTGGAATGCCCCATGCTCGTCGGATATCGACGGAGACTGCAAATCCAACGGCTCGTTAAGGCCCGAGATCTGCACTGTCAATCCGGGCGCCGGCCGTCCAGCTTCATCGAGGACGGCGCCGCGGATGTGATATACAGCTGCGCTATGCAGGCGGATCTCAAGTCCGGTCAGTTCGGCGCCAGCTCGGATATGGATCGGTTCGGCCTGGTCCCGACGGGTGGCACTTGGGAAGTATGTCGGGAGCAATGCGAGCCGCTCCCCATCGGTAGTATCGCGCGGTTTACTGGCTTTCGGCGTGGCCAACAGGATAGTGATCCCCGGCTCGACGTTTTCGAATGCGAACCAGCCCTGCTGATCGGTTTGTCCGATGTTCCCCGTACCTATGGGAAACCGGAGCAGCAAGATCCTGGCCCCGTCGATCGGACCGCCCTCCGCATCGAGCACGCGGCCTCGGAGCTTTGCCAGTGGCTTCATCTCCATATCCAGCCGGACCACGTCGCTGCCGATCACTACGGCGACCGGTGTCCGGGAGATGCCCGGTATTTCGGAGTACTTTGCAGCGCGGAAAGACAAGTTGTAGCGACCGGGAGCGAGCTCGGTTGCGCGGTACAACCCGTTGGCCCCACTTAGTGTTTGCGCTCGGGATGGACCGTCGATTCTCACGAGCACCCCGGCGATGGGAGCATGCGTGATACTATCCGTGACGCGGCCTTCAACCGAGCCCGTCTGGGCGACTAGGGCACGGCCGAAGGCGATGATGATGAGGAGCCATCTCACATCGCCAGCGTATCGTATCCCGATCTGCGGACGGAAGTCGCTGCGCGGCAAACCATAGTTTGTAGAGATTTCGTGCCCTCCATCGACCTTGGTGCGGTGGGGCTCCGGATGCGATAGGTTCTATCTTATGAAGCTCGCTGTTCTGACGCTAATTCTTCATGCTGGCCTCGGGTCCGCGCAGACGCCCGTCAAGCTCTCTTTCGAAGTCGTGTCGGTTAAACTGCACCCGGGCGAGGTGACGTACTCGGCAGATCCGACGGTCCGAGGCCGGCGCGTGATTTCGACGGCAAGCACGCTTCTCGACCTGATCACGTATGCTTACCAGATCCGTTACGACCAGATTGCGGGGTCACCGCCATGGGCTGGGTCGGCGCACTACGATATCGAGGCGACAGCTCCGGCTGGATCGGCTCCGCTGACGCCGGCGGAAGCGCGGCAGATGGTCCAGAGTCTGCTGGCCGAGCGGTTTCAATTCCATACGCATCGTGAGACCGTGGAGGTCCCGGTGTATGCATTAGTTCTCGGCAAGGGCGTACCGAAGATGAAACCGGCAGCGTCGGATGCGACTGGTGGCAATTCGGTGCGCGGAACCGACAAAGGTATGCATATGGAGTCGACCAAGGGCAGCATGGAGGCGCTCGCGCGGCAGCTCTCGGCGACGGCGGGGAGGCCGGTAATCGATCGGACCGGACTCGCCGGTTTTTTCGTGTACACGCTGGATTGGTTTCCCGCCAACCGCGTGCCGCCCCCGGATTTGGATACGCCTTCGATGTTTAAGGCCGTCGAAGAGCAGCTCGGGCTGAGGTTGGAGCAGGCCAAGGGCCCGATGGAGAAACTCGTGATTGACAGCGTGGCGAAGCCCACGGAGAACTGATCGTTCTTACGGTTTGCCCCTCTAGCAGGTTGCGGAAAAACGAGGTTTCGGCGAGCTCCCCTCTCTTCCAAACAG
>CAZSQK010000131.1:0-19636 GCA_964608645.1 uncultured Solibacteraceae bacterium
AAACCGCCTTATGGCCTGGCTACAAAACGCTCAGCGGGTGACCGCTGCCGGACGCGAACACTGGAGCGTTAGGTTCGTTCGATGTGATCTAATACCTGATCATGTCAGCCAGGCAGATTGCAGGCGAGGTCCTTCTCTACCTTGCTATCTTCTCTCTGGGCGTCATCATGGGCGCCGAAGTTTACCAGAGGATTTCACTGATCCCGGAGTGGGGCGGCCACTTGCCCGAGTCCCTGATCCGTTACTTCCAGGGGACCACGGCCGCGGCGTCCATCGGGCGGTTCTGGGAGATGTGCCTACCACCTACTGCGCTGCTCGTGATCGCCGCAGTTGTGGTCAACTGGGCGGATCGCTCGCGCCGCAAGTGGGTCGGGATCGCGGGGCTGCTGTTCCTGACAGCGATGGTCTGGACCGTGGTGTGGTTCGTGCCGAGAGGCGTAATCCCACTGATGGTGCGGGCGGGCAATGGCATGACGCCGGCGGAGATCACCGAATTGGCACAGGCGTGGATTTTCCGGGACTGGTTCCGCATGGCGATTGCGGCCGGGGCGTACGTTGCGCTGATCAAAGCGCTCACGCAACGTCCGGCGGCCGCATAGGCCTGCGCCGCATCTCGGCCGTCACGGCCAGCGCTCTATAGAATAGAGGCTGCGAGCACTCATGAACGACGTCCGTTTCCTATCCGTTTCGATGTGGCTCTGCATGGCCTGCGGCTTCGGTCTATTCGCGCAGGGACGACGGGTCGCGGTGACGGTCGACGATCTTCCATATGCCAGTGGCGGGCTCGCCGCATCGAATCCATCGGGAGAAGCGGCCATGGCTGAGGCTGTCAACCGGAAACTGTTGGCTGCGCTGCAACGGCATCATGCGCCGGCGACCGGTTTCGTGATCCAGAAGAGGGTCGAGGCTCTCGGCGCGCCGTATGGCGCCGGAATACTCCGGCGGTGGACCAGCCGGGGGTTCGACCTGGGAAATCACACGTACTCGCATCCGGATATCAACACTCTGTCCGCAGAGGAGATCGCGGAGGAGATTGCGGGCGGCGAAACCACAGCCGGGCCGCTCATGAAGGAGGCAGGAAAGAGGCTCGTTTTCTTTCGTTTTCCCATGAATCATACGGGCGACACTCGAGAGAAGCACGATGCGATCGCGGCGTTCCTATCAAGACGCGGATATCGGCTGGCGGTCTGCACGATCGACAACTCCGATTTCGTTTTCAACGCCGCCTACGTCCGGATGCTCGCCAGGAAGGACGCCGTTTCAGCGCGGAAGTTACGCGCCGCCTATCTAATGTATACGGGCACGGAGATTGACTATTACGCCGCTCTGAACAAGCAGGTGCTGGGTTACGAACCGCCGCAGGTGATGTTATTGCACGCTAACCGGCTGAACGCCGATGTGATGGAGCAAGTGCTGCGGATTTTCGAGCAGAAACAATACCGGTTCGTTTCCCTGGACGAAGCGCAGGCTGACGCCGCCTACCGAACGCTTGACACCTACATCACAAAGTTCGGCCCGATGTGGGGTTATCGCTGGGCTGCCGAGCGGAAGGTCAAGGTGAATGGCGCTTTGGAGCCGGAGCCACCGAAGTGGATTGCGGAGTTCGGGAAATGAGGTTGCGAGACTCGCGGCAGTGGCATTTCCCGGACAGCCTATCGCGTCACCTGAAGGCGCCGGCGAAGACTGTCCGACGGCAGCGAAAGACCGCTCTGGCGGCGGCAGGAATTCTATCGATCGGCATCGGGATGAGCGTGGCGATGTTCTCGCTGGTAGACGCCGTGCTGCTATGCCCGCTGCCGTTTCCCAGGCAGGAGTCCATCGAGGTGATCTGGAAGGTGGACCCGCGCGCCGGACGGTATGTCGAGGAACTGGCATACCCCGAGTTGCGCGACTTGCAGGAGAATATCGGCGATTTCGAAGCGGTCGCCGTGATGCCCACATCGCTCTACGGCTATGCGAGAGTGCTGCAGACCGGGAATGAGGGGCCGGTGCAAATCGAGAGCGCGCCGGTGTCGCACGATTTCTTTCGCGTTCTCGGCGTGTCGCCAGTGCTCGGCCGGGACTTCCAGGAGTCCGACGAGCGGGTAGGCGCGGCGCCGGTAGTGATGGTTTCCGATCGCGTATGGCGCAGCTACCTGGGAAGCGACCCGCATATCGCCGGGCGAATGATCCGGCTCAACGGAGAGGGATACACCGTGATCGGCGTCATGGGACGCGGCGTCGAATTTCCTCGCGGCGCGGGTTTTTGGGTCCCGCTGGGGGTGGAAAGCCGGGTCGTGGAGCGGCGCACGGCGACCTTCCTGCAGGCCATTGCGCGAGTGAAACCAGGGGCGTCCCATCAACGGGTGGCGAGCGCGGTGGATGGTCTCGTGCGGCGGCTGGCGGCGCAGTATCCGGACGCGTATTCGCCTTCGCAGAGGGCTGTGGTGACACCGTTGACGGAGTATTGGACCGGGTCTTCGCGGGCGCATCTCTGGATCCTGCTCGGGGCGTCGGTTCTTCTGCTGGCGGGCTCGCTCTTGAGCGCGAGCATCCTGATCGTCTCGGGCGTTCTGGGGCGCGGCGTGGAGATTGCGACACGTATGGCGCTCGGCGCCGGGCGCAGGCACATCCTGGGACAACTCGGGGCCGAGGGCGCCCTGATCGCGGCCATTGCCGCAACCGCGGGCTCCGGATTGGCGGCGCTACTGATCCGAATCCTGGTCCGGCTGGCTCCGGCCGACATTCCGCGGCTGGCCGAGGCGAGCCTGAACCCGTCAAGCGCCGCCTTCGCCTTGACGACGGCCGCGTTGGCCGCCGTGATGTGCACGGTGCTGTCCGGAATTTCGGCCATGCGCATGCCGCTCGAGGCGGTTCTCCGCGAGGGCGGCACGAGGCTCTCGCTGTCGCGCCGCAGCCTCCGCGCCCGCCATGCGTTCGTGCTCGGCCAGACCGCGGTTACGGTCGTGATGCTGGTTCTCGCCGGTTGGTTCCTGCTGAGCTACCGTTCGATGATGTCCGCGGACATCGGTTTCGCGAATCGCGAAACGCTGACGGTTAATTTGCAGCTGCGGGGGCCTGGCTTGTTCGCCACGCGAGTGCTGGACCGCCGGGCTTTTTACACCCGGCTCCTGAACGGGCTCCGGAATGCGCCGGGAGTGATTTCGGCGGCAGCGGTGCTGGTGCGCCCGCTGGAAGGCGCCATCGGCTGGGAGCGCACTTACGAGTTTGCGTTTGAGGCAGGCCGAAAGGATGAGAAAGCGCTCCCGAAAGTCAATTACGAGGCGGTTACCCCGGACTACTTCAGGACGGCCGGCACTCCCTTGCTGGAGGGGCGGGATTTCAGCGAGCACGATTCCGCGGAGAGCGAACCCGTGGCGATCATCAGCCGCAGCCTGGCGGAGCGCATCCGGGCAGCCGGGCATTCTCCGATCGGGCATCGCATCCGGCTGGGCGGCACGGACGACTGGCTCAAGGTGATTGGCGTCTGCGGCGAAGCCCGTTACCGGAATGTGACGCAGAGCGACGCCACGATTTTCGAAAATTATCTGCAGGCCAGGGCTCCCACTCACTACGTAATGATCCGGGGCAGCCGCAGCACGCGCGAACTCGGACTGCTGGCGCGTCAAACTCTGGCCGGGATCGACCCCGGGCAGGCGGTTGCGGGGGACGCGACCATCGGCGAGTTGATCGAGGCCAATACCGCGCGGCATCGATTCAATATGATTATCCTGCTGTGCTTCGCGGTTTGCGCGACGGTGCTGGCGGCCATGAGCATCTACGGTGTGGTGGCGGAGAGCGTGGTTGCGCGGGAGCGGGAGATTGCCATTCGCATGGCACTCGGCGCGTCGCGAATTCGCGTTGTGCGTGAGATGGTGTCCAGGACCGCCCAATTCACGTTGCTCGGAGAGGCGGCTGGTCTTTGCGCCGTGGCGCCGGTCTACCAACGGATTTCCGGACTCCTGTACGGCGTTGGCCCTTACACCCCACTGTTGCTCGCTTTGGTGGCGGCTTTCGTTCTCAGTCTCTCGCTGGCTGCGAGCTTCTGGCCTGTCTGGTCGACTGTGAACGATGATTCGATCGACATCGGGTAGACCGGAAGTACCTCAGCCGGCCACCGGGGCGGGCTGGTAAGGTAAACTGGTTTCGCCCCATGAGATGGCGAATGGCCACAATCGTGTCGATCGCTTGCACGGCGTCGCTCGTGTGGGGCTTCCAGGTGCGCCATTCCCAGCAATGGGAGCGCGAGATGCAGGACCCGGTGGAAGATCCTCCGGACGCGGCGCGCAAAGGCGAGTTCGCGTTCGCCCGGCTGCGGTACCGGCAGTACACGGGCGGGGGCGGGGGAGGATACGGCTACGGGCGCGGCTATGGCAGGCGCTCCAGTTGGGGCATCGACTCCAACCGCGCCGATCGTCTATTCGAGAAAGCCATCAACCGGCTGACGCGCATCGACAGCCAGACCGTCGAAGAGGTCATCGACATCGATGACGGACCGCTGCTGAACTACCCCTTTCTTTATGCGGTGGAGGTCGGACACTGGTCGATGACTCCGGCGCAAGGCAAGAAGATTCGGGAGTTTCTCGACCGCGGCGGTTTCCTGATGGTAGACGATTTTCATGGCACGCGCGAGTGGGCGGTCTTCATGGAGGGACTGCGCCAGATCTTCCCCGACCGTTCCGTGGTCGACATTCCGAACGACGACGCGATTTTCCACGCGGTCAGCGATTTGGGGGATCGTTTCCAGGTGCCCGGCGCGCAGTACCTTCGCAGCGGGAACACCTACGAACAGGACGGCTACAAAGACACCTGGCGAGGCGTCTACGACGACAAGGGCCGGTTGGTGGTCGCGATCTGCCACAACATGGACCTCGGCGACGCCTGGCAATACGCGGACGATCCACGCTACGACGAGCGGTACGCCTCACTCGCTATCCGCATCGCCGTCAACTACACCACCTACGCGATGACGCATTGAGAGTCTTTTGCGGGATTCCTAGGTCCAATACGTCGCGTAAGGCGACGGCGGCGTGGGGACCTGCGTATTCGGGTCATAGGCGATCTGGCCGTCCTTGACGGTGTATTGTCCTTTGCCCACCCCCGGGGTGCCGATGGCGCTATTGTTGAGCATCTCCGCGACCATGTGGTCCATGATGCCGCTGTTCCCGCTGAAGACCGGGTTATTGCAAAGCGCGACCAGATTCCCCGCGTTGATCGACGTGCCGTTCGGAAGGTCGATGTAATACTCGGGCTGGTTGTTGGAGAACTGGCCTCTTTTGTCGACCACTGTGCCGCCAACCTGTTGCGCCAGTTGAGTGGCGGCCTCCAGGGTGGCATAGTAATTCGGGTTGTAGGGGATGGCGGCTCCACCGAGCGCATTATTGCCGGTCGGGTTGAGCATCAAGCCACCATTGGGCAGCGCGGCCACCATGGCCCAAGGCGTGGTCCGTGCTGCCGGCGTCGGCGGGGCGGCCGGTGGCGTTCCGGCCGTCGCGGGCGGCCCGAGCGATTTGAAGACGGTTTGGAAATCGAGGGCGGCGGCGGGAACGCCCGCGCCGGTGAGCTTATTCGGTCTGGGCGGCCTGGCCGCGCCGAAGGCCGGGATTGGAAACGCTGTTTTCAGGAGATTGACTTGTTGGGACATACGAGTTGCCGGACGCGCCGTAGTATATGCAGGCGGGTTGCCATTCGCTAAGTCCCGAGATCTCCGTGCGGTGTGTAAGGTGGCTGTCAATTTCCCGGCGCCAATTTATTGACGGTGTTCCGAAACTGCCGCGGAAGTCCCTCTCGCGAGGTGCTATTATGAGCTTCCGTCAGGAGGCAGGATGAAGACCTTAGTGGTCCTCGTATCCCTCTCATTTTCCGTTATTTGCGCCCACGCGCAGGGCCCTCGAGCGCTGCCCGTATTCTTCGAGAGACTGGAGAAGCCATCCGGCGGCGCGATGTTCCTGGCGCGCGCCGGGGGCGAGACACTCTTTCTGAGTCCGGGCCGCGCGGCGATCCGGATCCGCGCGCGCGGCGTTGAAGGGACATTCGCGATGGATTTCGTGGGCGCGAATCCCCGGCCCGAGATCGACGTCGAAGAACCGCTCCCGGGGATCAGCAACTACTTCATGGGCAGCGACCCCCGGAAGTGGCGGACGAACGTTCCGCAGTACGGGCAGGTTCGATATCGCGGCATTTATCCGGGCGTGGACCTGCTGTTTTACGGCGATCAGGGCAGGTTGGAATACGACTGGATCGTCGCGGCGGATGCCGACCCGGGCGTGATTCGGATGCGGTTCGACGGCCCGGCCGAGATCGACGCGGGCGGCGACCTGGTCCTGCGGGCTGGGGGAATGGAACTGCGGCATCGCGCGCCCGTCATTTACGAGGAACTCGAGGGCCGGCGCAGGGAGCTGAAGGGTCATTACACCCGCGCCGGCAAGGGGGAATTCGGCTTTGAGATCGCGGGCCGGCGGCGGGGCGCGGCTTTGCGCATCGACCCGATTCTGGCTTACGCGACGTATCTGGGCGGATCGGGTGTCGACACGGCCGCCGATATAGCGCTGGACAGCGCGGGGAATATCTATGTCACCGGGAGCACGACGTCGATCGATTTCCCATCGGCGGGGCCTCTCGTGAACCCTAAGCCGAATGTGACCTACATATTCGTCGTCAAGTTGAACAGCGCGGAAACGGCGGTGCAGTATGCGACCTATCTCGGCGGGTCAGCCGGCGGCCAAGGGACGTCGGTCGCGGTTGGCAGCGACGGGAACGCTTACGTCACGGGTCTCTTTAATTCGACAGATTTCCCGTTTACGGCGGGAGCGTATCGGCATCCCAATGCCGCCTCGGGAGTGTTCGCCGCCGAACTGAGCGCAGCCGCCGGCAATCTGGTGTATGCGGCGAGTGTCTGTGAGTGCGGCCGGATTCCGTCGATCGCGGTCGACTCCGCGGGAAATGCCTATATCGCCGATGAAGTATTTCGTTACCAGAGCACGGGGCCGGTCACTTCTCCGGACGCCTTTCAGTCCGCAGAAAGGGGAGGCAATCTCTTCATCGCGAAACTCAACGCTCCGGGCACGCAACTCCGGGCCACGTTCCTCGGCGGGAGCTCTCAAGAACAGATGTCTGGGGGGTTGGGGGTGAGCGATTACCGGGACCCACACGGCAAGCTACTCGCGGTGAACAATGCGAACCAGGTGATTATCGCCGGCGCGACGCAAAGCCGGGATTTCCCGGTCACGCCGGGCGCCTATCAGACTGCCCCCGGAGGCGCCGCCAATGTTCCGGACGCCTTTGTGGCCGCATTGGACTCCGACCTTCGATCGTTAGTCTGGTCCACGTTGCTGGGCGGACCAAACCGGGATTTTGTTTTGGCCCTGGCGTTAGACGCGACAGGCAACGTCTATGTCGCCGGGACACGCGACATCTCGAATACATCCCAGAGCCTGATATTTGACTATCACGGATTCAGTTATGTCGCGAAGTTGACACCTACCGGAACCGCCCTCGCGTATCTGACCAATTACGCGGAATGGTCGTGCGAGATCAGGGGCGGGTTCTTCACGAGCGATGGCTGTGACGCGCGGAATCAAATCCCGCGGTCGGTGGCGGCGGACGCCGCCGGGAATGCATACGTTTCGGGCTGGACTAACTCGGGCACCGCCGCGACTTTTCTTTCCAAGCTCAACACGCTGGGAACGACGGTTTTCTCGACGACGCTGGCTGGAGGAACCTCGGGATATGACGCGCTGGACGCGAACAACAACATCGTGGTTGCCGGGAGCACGACGTCCACGAGCTTTCCGGTGACGGCGGACGCGCTGCAGGTCAACAATGCCGGGGGGAGCGACAATTTCGTGGCGCGCTTCACCGGCGATGGACCCGTATGCGCCGTATCGCTTGGGGCGGCCGGACAATTCGTGGCGGCGGCCGGCGGCGACGTGACGATTCAGGTATTGGCCGCTCCGGCATGCGGCTGGACGGCGGGAACGAACACATCGTGGATCCATGTCGTCAGCGGCGCAAGCGGCTCCGGGAACGGCAGTGTGGTTATTCATGCCGACAGCGTGGCCGCGGGTTCCCGCACCGGGACGGTGATCATCGCCAACCGGATTTTTACGGTCACGGAGGGTTGCTCCTATACGATCACTCCAGGCAGCACGACGGTTCCCGGGGGCGGCGGTCAAGGCTCGCTGAGCGTGGCGGCCCTCAGCGGATGCGCCTGGTCTGCGTCGAGCGCCGACCCGTGGATCTCTTTCGGCAATGGCAGCACGAGTCTGGTGTTTAACGCCGCGGCCAATGTCACCGGCGCGCAGCGAAGCGGCACGATCACGATCGGGGGGCAGGCGGTGACGGTGACGCAGGGCGCGAACAACGCCCTGCAGATTCCGGCGCTGGTGTCGCTCAGCCCCTTCCAGGGGACTGGGCCCAACGCGACGCTCACGCTCGTGTATTCCCATCCGAGCGGTTGGGCGGCGATTCGGAGCGCCGAATTCATCATCAATCCCCGATGGGAGGCCAACGAGCGCAAGGGCGGATGCTACATCAAGTACGCGCCGGCCACCGGGCTGTTCACTCTGATCGGGGACGACGGGAATAGCATCGCCGGGTCGATCGCGCCTGGAACGATGGGCGCCATCTCCAACAGCCAATGCATTCTGCACGGCGCCAACTCGTCGGTAACCGGGAGCGGCGCCACTCTCACGATGGTTGTGGCCCTGTCGTTCCAGCCCACCTTCACCGGGCAGCGGCATATCTGGATGCAGGCCGTCGACCACAACAATCTCAGCACGAACTGGCTGGTTTACGGCGTCTGGTTTCCGGCACAGACGACGGTCGGCGCGTCTCCGTGGTATCGCATTTACGATCCCTTCTTCGGCAACTATCTCTATTCCTTCGATAAGCACGAGTACGACACGCTGGGCACGCAGGGCTTCGTGCTGCAAGGCATCTCGGGGCTGGTGATGGACGGGCCGGCTACGGTGGGCGGCGTCTCCAGCATGGCGTGGTACCGGGTTTATGTGAATGCGACGAACAGCCATGTGTGGACCTCCGACCGCAACGAGTTTCTGACGCTGATCAACTCGCAGCAGGCGTACGTCGGGGAGGGGGTGGCGGCTTTCGTGATGCCGTATATCAATGCGGCGGGGCAGGTGTCTCCGCAAGTGACGAATACGATTCCGTTCTACCGCGCGGCGTTTCAGGGGAAGAACCTGCATTTCTGGACGCCGGATGCGGACGAGTTCTTCGGGACGAATGGCAAGCACCTGCCCGCGGGGTATGTCGGGGAGGGCATCGCCAGTTACATCTTCCCGGCCAGCGGGGCGCAATTCACGTCCGCCGTGCAGGAGGACGATGGGGCTCCGGCGGTGGTTTCGGCCGGGAATGGCGCGATTGCGCCGGGACAGGCGGTGTCGATCTATGGCCGCCATCTCGGGGGAACGGTGCTATTGAACGGCTCGCCGGCGACGGTGATCGCGGCGCGGGACAACGAGCTCCGGGTGGTGGCGCCGCGCGACCTGGCGGGCGTTTCCGAGGTGACGGTGGAGGTCGAACATCGCGGACGGCGGTCGCGGCAGTTGAAACTGGAGGTTGTGCCGGCGAATCCGGCGATTTTCGGCAGCAATCCGTACGGGCGCGGCTACGCGCAGGCGCGGAATGAAGACGGCACGATGAACGACGCGCAGCACGCCGCGGCGCGAGGCGCGGTCGTGACGCTCTACACGACGGGCGCCGGCGTGTCTGGTCTTCCTGTCGGGGTGCGGGTCGGCGGGCGGCCGGCGGAGATCCTGTCGATGCAGGAATCGGGGACGCGCGCGGGCGCGGTCGAGGTGCGGATTCGCGTGCCGGAGCTGGTGGAACCGGCGGACTTCCAGCCGGTGGTGTTGCAGGTCGGGAATCTGTTCAGTCAGCCGGGGGTCGGGTTGGCGGTCCGGTGAAGCTCGAGGAGCGCTTCCGGGCGGCATCGTGGCGGCTGAAACGCGGGCTCGCGCTACGATACAGGAGTGGGCGTCTTCTCAGAGGTCAACCGCTCCACCGGCCCTGATCTGTCACAACCTTCGGTGTCGCACGAGGACAAGATCCTTCTTGTCCTGACCCTCATTATCGGCGCGGTGGTCGGCCTCGTGGTGGTCGCGTTCATTCTGCTCACGGAAAATCTCGGGGCCAAGCTGTATCCGGCCGCGGGTGCGGCATGGCGCCGGCTGGTCATTCCCTTCGCCGGAGCGCTCGGCACGGGCTTTCTGCTCTTCCGCTACTTTCCCGACGCACGCGGGAGCGGCATTCCGCAAACCAAGACCGCCCTCTTCCTGCGCGACGGCTATATCAGCTTCCGCACGGTCCTGGGGAAGTTCGGCCTGTGCTCCGTTTCTCTCGCCAGCGGCATCGCACTCGGACGGGAAGGCCCATCGGTGCATGTGGGCGCGGGACTCGCGTCTGTGCTCGGCCGCCGCCTGGGACTTTCGCCGGCCGGCGTCAAGGCGCTCGTTCCGGTGGGCGCGTCGGCGGCTTTGGCTGCAGCCTTTAACACGCCGATTGCGGCGGTTCTCTTTTCGCTCGAAGAGGTTATGGGCGACATGCATGCGCCCGTCCTCGGCTCGATCGTCCTCAGTTCCGCGACGTCCTGGATCGTCCTGCATCTTCTGCTGGGCGACGAGCCCCTGTTCCACGCGCCCGCCTATCAGTTGGTGCATCCGGTGGAATTCGTTTTCTACGCCGCGCTGGGAGTGATTGGGGGAATCGTCTCGGTGGCGTTCGTCAAGCTCCTCTTGTGGCAGCGCAAGCAATTTCTGGCGCTCCCGAGATCGACGCAGTGGATTCAGCCGGCCGTGGGCGGGCTTACGGTCGGGATCCTCGGCTGGTTCTTTCCGGATGTGCTGGGCGTCGGCTACGGCATCGTGAGCCATGCGCTCAACGGACAAATTCTGATCGGCAGTATGGCCTTGCTGGTGTGTTTGAAGATCGTGGCGACGGCGACCTGCTATGCGTCGGGAAACGCCGGCGGTATTTTCGGGCCGAGTCTCTTCATGGGCGCGATGATGGGGGGCGCGGTTGGAGGGGTGGCCCACATGCTCATGCCCGATTACACCGGCAGCATCGGCGCGTATGCGCTGGTGGGGATGGGGACAGCCTTCGCGGGCGTGGTTCGCGTGCCGCTCACGTCCGTCATCATGATCTTCGAGATCACGCGGGATTATTCGATCATCGTCCCGTTGATGATCGCCAATCTTCTCAGCTACTACATCTCCAGCAAGCTCCAGGAAGAGCCGATTTACGAAGCCCTGCAGCACCAGGACGGGATCCACCTGCCTTCCGGCGCCCGCGCCCGCGAGGCCCTACTGACCGTCGGGCACGCTTTGCGTCCCGCGGCCGAGGTGCTCGGCGCGGCCGACAGCATCAGCCAAGCGGCATTGTCGGTGGATCGGGAGCGCGGCGCCTGGCCGGTTGTCGATGCCGGCGGATTGCGAGGCATGATCACGGCGGAACAACTGGACAAAGCGCTGGGCGCCAACCTTGGCCATGAGCCTGTGGGGCTTCTGGCGCCGGAGCCCGGACCGGTCGAGAGTCTCACGGAAGATCGCTTTCCACACCTGCACACGGATCATTCTCTCGAAATCGCCATGCGGCGGCTGGCGGAAAGCGGACTGAACGTTCTGCCGGTGGTCGCACGCAACAATGTCCGGGAGTTGAAAGGGACCGTGTCGGTGGCGGATATCCTCGCGGCCTATCGGATCGGAAGAGCGCAATCGCAGCCGGGGAGTCCGGCGCGGGTGAAACCGCCGGCTCGATTGCTTGCAGGCGTTATCGCGGCGTTTGTCGGGGTCGCCGTGCTGACCGCTTTCCTCAACTACTACTATCGCGCCGAGCATTCCGCCCGCGCCGAGCGCGACTATCAGGCGGGAAGCGAACTATTGCAACGGGAACGCTATGACGAGGCGATCGGTCAATTCCGCAATGCGCTATCGATTTCCCACAGCGCCCGGCACCGGCTCGCTTTGGGAATCGCCCTGGTTCAAGCGGGCCGTTACGGCGAGGCTGCGATCTATCTGGACGAGGTCATTCGCGCCGAACCGGGGAGCGGCCCCGCCAACCTGTACCTGGCCAAAGTGGACGCCGAGAATGGCGATATCGACCGCGCCGCGATCCACTATCAACGCGCGATCGCCGGCTCGTGGCCGGAGAAGCCGGACGAGAATCGATTCCAAGCGAGAGTCGAATTGTTCCGGACCCTGTCCAAGGCCGGGCGGCGCGCGCAGTCGCAAGCGGAACTCCTGGCTGCTGCCGCCGCCGTCCCCCACGACGCGGCGCTACAGAAGCAGGTCGCACGCATGCTCCTCGATTCCGGACTGGCCAAGGAGGCGGCCGACCTGTTTCGCGCCGCCAAGGACCGAAGCGGGCTGGGCGACGCCGAATTCGCGCTCGGTCAGTATGCCGCGGCGCGCGACGCGTATCGCGAAGCCGCGACCATCGATCCAACCGATGAGGCCGCGGCCAAACGGGTGGACCTTTGCGATCGTATCCTCTCCCTCGACCCGACCGTCCGCGGGTTGAGCGCGGCCGAGCGTTCCAAGCGCGGGCGCGCGATTCTCGCCGAAGTCGTCAAGCAAACGGCCGTGTGCACGCTCGCCCGATCGGAGGACATGAAGGCCGCGCAGTCCGCGCGAGGCCGATCGGTCGAAGGAAACATCGAATTGGCGGAGCGCATCTGGTCCGAGCGTCTCAAGACGTGCCCCAGCAAACCCGCAGCGGACGACCCGATCGCGATCGTCATGGCCAGGCTGCGATAAGCGCATCGTTTCCGCAGTGCGGTTATGTACTCCGCCACGCTCACGCTCGTGGCGCCCGCTATTGATTGAAAATCTTTTCGAGCCGCGCCCCGATGCCGGCCCATTCTGTTCCCATGTTGTCGTCTGTAACGATCCGTGCAGCGGTATTGCGGGAGCGGATCGCATCCGCCTGAGGGCTCGACAGGTAGCGGGCAATCAACTCGTCGTATTTCCTCCGATGTTCCGGGAGTGTAAGGTCGAGAACCGGCTGTCCGTCGATCCGGTAGGCCGCCATGACCCGTTTCCACCTCTCGATATCGAGTTGAAAGGGGGAGTCGCTCAGCGCCAGGAAGCCGCCGATTTTCAGCGCATGGGGGAAAACGCCGATCCCGGTCAACTCGGCCTCCGCGGAGCTTGTGAGGTTATAAAAGAAGACGCCGCCGGGATTGAGATGCTGCCGGATCAACTGGAGAAACTCTCTCGACAAAAGATTGCTGACATTGGCGCGCCAGTGGAACGTGGTATTGCTGACGATTACGTCGAAGGTGGTTTTCGGGTTGCGCACCAGCCAGCGGCGGCCGTCATCGATCTCCACCGATAGTTTCGGATTCCCAAGCAGGCTGGCTACCTGTGGAAAATGGCTGATGATCGTCAGGTATCCCGGGTTGATCTCAATCGCCTTCACAGTCTCGACCCCCGGGTGATTGACGATCACCTGCGCCCACGCCCCGGTAGACAGTCCAATGATCAGGACTTTCTTCGGCGCGGCATGCCAATACGACAACGAGAAAGGCCGGTAGAGAAGATTATCGTCATTCACGAGATCGGTCTTGATCATGCCATCGTATGCGCCGCCGCCGTAAACCGTCAGATCCGGCGCCACCGCGACCACCCCACTTCTCGTTTCCACCAGATCGCGGTATGAATACGAGGGGGTATAGCGGTGCTCCGCCTCGAGCTTTTCGTAGAAATGATCGAAGAGGCGGGGGGAAGAACCCGCAATCCCCAGCGCAAGTCCGCCGCACGCGGCAATCTCCAGCCACCGCACCCGCGCGGATCGCTCGCTGCCCGCGAGCATCGCGGCTCCGAGGGCGAGCCCGGTTAGCGCAATCGCAACCGCGACACGGCGAATCGGCCACATATCCATCAGGATGTAGCCCACGACGAAGCTCCCCACGGTCGAACCGACGATGTTGCTGACATAGAGCCAGCTCAGTCCACGGCCGGCGCGGCGGTCCGGCTTGACGGCGGCATGGGAAATCAGGGGGAAGGTTGCGCCCAAAAGCCCGGCGGCCAAGGCAATGAGGGGAAGGCTGAGCGACACGAAATATCGCGACAGGTAAGCCATGGCCGGCAGCACGAGGAAGCTAAGTAAATTAGCGCCGATCACGAACACCGAAATCACGCGGATGTGCCGGTACAGGGCGCCCTTCGACAGGTTGTGGCACAGATACCGGCTGACCAGCGACCCGAATGCGACGCCCGCCAGGTAGAAACCGAGCAGGAGAGCGAATGCCGGCGCTCGTCCGCCGATGGCGAGAGAATATGCGCGGTACCAGAGGATTTCGTATCCGAGGGACACCAGACCCGCCATGGCGGCAATCGGAAGGGCGATTCCGTACGAGAGTGTCTGGTCTTCGCCGGCAACGACCGCACGGTCCATGCTGCCGCGCACGACGGCGTCTCGACCGTTCCATTGCCGCCCATACAATGCGAGCACGCCAAGCGCAACCAGCACATTGAACAGCGCAGCCAACCGCACCGAGCCTGATTCGCCAAGGTGGTGCATGATGAAAAACACGGCCGCGAAACAGGCGGCGGCGGAGCCCAGAGTGTTGACAAAGTAGAGCTCGCCCACCGAACGTCCCACGTTGCCGGAGAGCTTCACCAGATGCTCCGTGAGAATCGGCAGCGTGCTTCCCATCAGGATTGTGGGCGCCAGGAGCAGGCCGAACGTAACAACTCCGGCGCCCAAGCCGGAAGCGCCCGCGGTGTGTTGCGCCGCGAAATGGAACAATCGGAGGGAGACGAGCCCGAAAGCGCCGACGCCCAACTCGAGGAGAGCAAAGACCGGCAGCAACGGCACATTCCGGCGCTCCGAGATCCAACCGCCCACGAGACTGCCTAGTCCCAAGCCCAACATGAAGGCGCTGACAACGATCGTCACGGACTGAATATTCACGCCGTAAATGGTGAAGAGCGATCGTTGCCAGACAATTTGATACAACAATGCAGGAAAGCCGGAAAGGAAGAACAGGCCATACACAGAAAGAGCGCGAGGCCCTTCATCCGATTGTGGCGAGCGAACGGACACGGTAACAGCCGCGAGTGGGAGTCGATGGACCCCTGTTTTTTGCGGGAGCTTCAGTGACGATCGTCAATTCGCGGGAAACGTTCCCCACCGTTACTGTACTACGCGCCGGGTTGCGTGGGACAGTCGACGGTCCGTCATCCGGGCGGAGTCCGGACTACGGGTCTAGTACCGGGACGCGGGCATCAGGTCGCGATTAACCAATGGCAATTTGCCTTGGCCGCAACCCGTGTGCTCTAATTTACGTAGAATTCATCAGCCGCCAGCGACGGTCGGGGCTGGCGCGGCAAATCCCTTTGGCGGGTCGGATGGGGATTGAGGAAGATCAGCGGAAATATCCAAATGGCAGGATGGGTATTCCTCTGCCTGAGCGAGACGAGCGCCACGCAATGCCTTCACGTATTTTCCTTCGAATCGGCTTGGGGCTTGCCTTGGGCGTCGCCGCTTTCGGTCAACACCCGGGCATCGGGACCGCGCCCAGATTACCGGCGGAAGCCGACCGTCGTCCCCGGCCAAGCGCCGTTTCGCGGGCTTTGCCGGCGGCATCCGGTTGGATCGACAACTCGACGCGGGCGTCCACGCAGGCGTCGTATCTGAACACCTTCGTTCCCACCAAATCGGTGGCCATGGGTTGGGCTGGTGATTTGTCCACCGGCAACGCGGGAGACACGTCACAGGCCTACAAAGACGACGTCCTGGCGCGTATCAATTGGGTCCGGGGATTGGCCGGAGTGCCGCCTATCTCGGGCTTCAGCGCGACTTATAATCAGGGCGATCAACAGGCGGCCATGATGATGACGGTCAATGGCCAACCGAACCATGCCCCGCCGAACACCTGGAAGTTTTATTCGTCGGCCGGCGCCACGGCCGCCGGAAACTCGAATCTTTGCCTGGGCTTCCCATCGGCCGACCCCGGCTGTATCGAACTCTACATGTACGAAACCGCTTCCAACAACAGCGCGGTGGGACACCGGCGCTGGATTCTCTACCCGCAGACCGTCAACATGGGAACGGGCGACATTCCCTCACAGCCGAACTACTCGAGCTCCAACGCGTTGTGGGTGATCGATATGCCGAGCTACAGCAATCCGCGTCCTGCCACGCGCGACGGTTTTGTGGCCTGGCCCCCGAAGGGGTTCGTTCCCTATGAGCTTCTTCCCGTACGGTGGTCGTTCTCCTATCCGGGAGGGGATTTCTCCGCAGCGACGGTGACCGCCACCCGCGGAGGCAGTTCCGTGCCGGTGACTCTGGAACTGCTGGATCAGCGCTTTGGCGAGAATACAATCGTTTGGGCTCTGGACAATCAGGACCCGAATGCGATTATTACGTTCCCGGCTCCGGCAAGCGACACCATCGTGCACGTGACGGTCAACAACGTCGTGGTGAACGGAACCGGACAAAGCGTCAGTTACGATGTGGTGATTTTCGACCCGAATACCACTCCCGGCTGCACTTATTCACTGGTCTCGACGAGCGCCGCGGCGGCCGCCGCCGGCGGAACCGGCACAGCAGGGGTCACCACTTCCCCGGGCTGCACCTGGGTGGGCACGAGCAATGCCAGTTGGCTCACGATCACCGCCGGGACTCCGGGCACGGGGACCGGGACTGTCAGCTATACCGCTGCGGCCAATGCGACCGGCGCGGCCCGTTCCGGGACTCTCACCGTCGCCGGATTGACGTTCACGGTGAATCAGGCGGCAAACCCGGCGCTGACTGTGTCGTCGGCGCACGCGGGAAGCTTCTCCCAAGGGCAGAACGGCGCGACCTACATTGTAGCGGTGTCCGATCTTTCGGGCGCCGGACCGACGAGCGGGACGGTGACCGTCACGGAGTCCCTTCCGGCCGGGATGACGTTGGTGTCGATGGCCGGCACGGGTTGGACATGCCCTGCGGGCGGGACGACGTGCACGCGCAGCGATGTGTTGAATGGCGGCGCCAGCTATCCGCCGATCACCGTGACGGTCAATGTTGCGCCGGACGCGGGGACGCCGCTGGCGAACGTGGTGTCGGTCTCGGGGGGCGGCTCGGCGACCAGCAGCGCCACCGACACGACCGTCATCAACGTGAGCACACCGCTGCTGAGCATCTCCAAAAGCCACAGCGGGAATTTCACGCAAGGGCAGAACGGCGCCACGTACACGGTGACCGTTTCCAACCCGCTTGGCGCCCGGCCGACCGTTGGGACCGTGACTGTGACGGAGGGGATCCCCGCGGGGCTTACGCTGGTGTCGATGGCCGGCACGGGCTGGACGTGCGCGGCGGGCGGGAACACGTGCACACGGGGCGACGTGTTGAATGCCGGGGCGAGTTATCCGCCGATTACGGTTACGGTCAATGTGGCCGCCAGTGCTTCGTCGCTCGTGACTAACCAAGTCAGCGTGTCCGGCGGCGGTTCGCCGGGCGCCAACGCGAACGATCCTACGACCGTGACGGCGGTATGCGCTTATTCCGTGTTCCCGGCCAATATTGCCGCGGCCCCGGGCGGCGCGAACGTTGTCGCGCCGGTGACTACGGCTACAGGCTGCGGGTGGACCGCTACGAGCAATGCCACGTGGATCACAATCACGAGCGGCAGTCCGGGCTCGGGCGGAGGAACATACGGTTTCACGGCGGCTGCCAACGCCACGGGGGCGCAGCGAAGCGGCACGCTCACCGTCGCCGGCCAGACGGTGACGGTGACGCAGGGGGCCAATAATCCGTTACAGATCCCGTCGCTGGGGTCTCTGAATCCTTTCCAGGGGACGGGCTCCAACGCCACACTCACCCTAACGTATGCTCATCCGAGCGGCTGGGCGGCCATCCGGAGCGCCGAATTCATTGTGAACCCCCGATGGGAGGCCAACTCCCGCGGCGGCGGCTGCTATGTCCAGTACACGCCGGGCACGGGCTTGTTTACGCTCATCGCCAACGACGGGACCAGTGTCGCCGGCACGGTCGCTCCCGGAACGGCCGGCAGCGCAGCCAACAGCCAATGCACTCTCAACGGCGCCGGATCCTCCGTCACAGGCAGCGCCAATACGCTGACGGTAGTCGTCTCCCTCACGTTCTCGGCGTCGTTCACCGGGCAGCGGCATATCTGGATGCAAGCGGTGGACTACAACAACCTGAGCACCAACTGGCTGGTGTATGGAGTCTGGCTTCCGACGCAAACGACCGTCAGCGCCGGGCCCTGGTATCGCATCTACGATCCTTTCTCCGCTTCGTATCTCTACACGTTCGACGCCAACGAGTACAACACTCTGGGGACGCGCGGCTTCGTGCTGCAAGGCGCATCGGGTCTGGTAATGGATGGCCCCACGACCGTGGGCGGGGTCACCAATATCGCCTGGTACCGCGTTTTCGTGAACGCGACCAATAGCCATCTGTGGACTTCGGACCGGAACGAGTTTCTGACCCTGATTAACGCGCAGCAGGCATATGTGGGAGAGGGCGTGGCGGCTTTCGTGATGCCTTATATCAACGCGCTGGGCGTGGTCTCGCCGCAGGTGACCAATACGATTCCGTTTTATCGCGCGGCGTTCCAGGGACGGAACCTGCATTTCTGGACGTCGGACGCCGATGAATTTTTCTCGCGGAACGGCAAACAACTGCCCACCGGGTATGTCGGCGAAGGCATCGCCTGCTATATCTTCCCGACAAGCGGGGCGCAGTTTACCGGCAGCACGCCGGTCAGCAGTTCGCAGGAGGCCGCTGTGGACGACGGTTCGCCCGCGGTGGTCTCCGTGACGAATGGGGCGAGTTACACGGCGAGCGGAGTCATCGCGCCGGGCGAGGCGATCTCGATCCATGGCCGCCATCTGGGTGGGACCGTCCTGTTGAACGGGGCGCCCGCGAAAGCGATCATTGCTGGCGACAGCGAAATCCGGGTGGTGGCGCCGGACAATCTGGTGGACGGGGCGGAGGTGACGCTCGAAGTCGAGCACCGCGGACGGCGGTCCCGGCCGGTGACGCTGGGGGTTGTGGCGGCGAATCCCGCGATCTTCGGCGGCAACCAGTACGGGCGCGGCAACGCGCAGGCGCGCAACGAAGACGGCACGATCAACGACGCGGCGCATCCGGCGGCGCGCGGCTCGCTGGTGACGATTTATGGGACGGGTGGCGGGAGGCTAGACCTGCGGGTCGAGGCGCACATCGGCGGGCGCCCCGCGGAGGTCGTCTCCCTGCGCAACTCGGTGACGCGCGCGGGCGTGATCGAGGTGCAGGTGCGCGTGCCCGAGGGAATCGACGCGGCGGACTTCCAGCCGGTCGTGCTGCATGTCGGCAATCTGTTCAGTCAGCCGGGTATCGGGCTCGCGATCCGCTAGGGTTGCAGGCCGGGCAAGCTGTCAGCGGTCAGCGATCAGCGGTCAGCAAGCGAGTTGGAATTGAGGTTCGGGGGTGGCCAAAGATCTGCAACTGATCCAGCCCAAGGAGCACACGGAACCCTCTCAGCGCGCGACCGAGGTGAAACGCATGCTGGCCGCGCTGCTTCAAAAGCTGAACGCTGACCGCTGATCGCTGAACGCTCCCGTCCCCAAGATTTCAAGTATCCTTGGCTATTCGCTAGCAGGATGCGGAAAAACGCGCTGGGAACAGGTTACGCCTGAAATGTTCT
>CAZSQK010000132.1:0-19603 GCA_964608645.1 uncultured Solibacteraceae bacterium
CCGCGCGTTGCGCCCATAGGGAGCAGGCGAGAAGAAGAAGGGTTGCTGAAGATCGAATGAACATAAATGGCTCTTGTTATCTTAATTAGACACCGAATGGTAGAATTTTCACAAGCGCTTTTTCTGGCGTGTGGCGACTAACCATTTCTGGCTAAGCCGAACCCGGGGCAGGTCATAGGAATAACCTGAGGTCGGCTGGCAGCCTGTGGTGGAGCACCAAAGACCGCTTGTTAACGCGCGCGGCTCCGTAGATTCAGTGAGTTACAGAGCCGCATGCTGTTGCGGGCCGTTATTCCTGGCGCACGATGGGCATGCGCCAGCCTGTTCCGAAGGCGCGGGAGGTTACCTTGAGGACGGGGGATACCCAACCGACATTTCGAACTTATTGCCGGTGGTGAGCAGCAGGGAGCCGAACTTGTTGGAAAGGGCCATCAGGAGATTGCCGCGAATGCGCGACTAGATATTCTCCTCGGTGACATCCGGCGTAAGACCGTGGAAGGCGCCGGCGAGCGTCTCCTCATACGTCCGCATGATGACGGAGATCGGGAGACCGAGAGTCCGAATGCGGTTCCGCGCCAGATCCTCAGAATCTTGACCGGGGACGTTTTCCGGACCCATGGCTTCGACCGCGATGGCGGCGGTCAGCGCGGAATCGCCGCCGGAAAGGCCCAGGAGCACTTTGCGTAGCGGGTTTTGCGGGCATAATCGCGGACGACCGCGTTCCAGATTTCCGCTTCGAGGGTGAAGTCACCGCCGGCGATCGCACCCGAGCGTTGATCGAGATCGACGATCGCGAGATCCCTTTCGAAACCGCGGGCGAAGAGGCGGCCGTGCTCCGGACAGCCCGCCGGTGCGGCGCGTGAGCCGTCGGCGCCGGGCTTGGTGATTGCCGATCGCGCGCGGCCCTCGGCTACCCCGCGACGTCGGGCGCCCCGAACCGGGAGTCTTGCCGCTAGCGTTCTACTACGACCTTCTTCTTATGCGTCAGGCGGTCGTACACCAAGCCGCCTCCTCCTCCCGCCAGCGCGCCGATCGCCGCGCCTTTACCACCGCCCGCGAGGGCGCCGATAAGGGCGCCGCCCGCAGCGCTGCCGCCGACAATCGCCGCCGAGTGGCTGAAGGGCCGCCGCCGGACTACCACGTAGCGCCGGCGGCCGCGCGAGCTGACGTAGTATCGCCGTTGCGGCGCCACCGTGCGAACCGCATAGGCCGGGGCCGGCTCGGGCGCCATTGCGTTATACGCGACCGGAGGCGGCGCATTGTAGGCCCGGTAGGCGGGCGCTGCCGGAGTTTCCGCGCCGAAAGGCGAGGAGCTGTAGACAACCGGCGCGTTTGGGTCGCGGCTGACGGGTTCCGCGTTGCTCATCGCCGGGTTCAAATAATTCGCCTGGACGGGGTTAGCCGTCACCGGCTCCTCGCCGCGGCGTGTCCATCCAATCAGGCCCACTACGGCCAATAGCGAGATGCCGCCAATGGCGATCGTTCGTTTCAGCGTCGAGGTCAGGTACATATGTTCACCCACCGCGTTTCAGTGCAAACGGCGTGCCAGGACGACGCGCGAGAAGTGTCATTCCACGCGCCTCCGCGGAGCGCCAGCGGGCGTATTCGAACGAAATGAGGGGGACCGGGGCCGGGCCGCGAATTCGCCGTTGAGTCGCGTCAAAATCCGCAATTGGCTCAATTTAAACCGCTTATCCCTTTAATTTGACGGCGAAACCTATCGTTTTGCGCGCTTGTGTGGGATACTCGAACATAGAGCAGGTTTTCAAGTCAGCAATGTCCCAGTTGGACGACGCAGTCGTCAGATATAACAAGTCATTAGAAAGCGGCCCGCATCGCGATCTCGCCTGGGTCGAGGCGTTGCACGAACGCATGGAGACCGCGAAGCTCTCCGCTGGCGGACGCCTGATTTGTCCCTTCCTGCGCCCCAACTTTATTACCCGGCGCCAATTCGATTCTCTGGTGAAGACCGGCGAGTCCCTCATCTGCGCGATCGATCGCATGGAGCAGATGGTGCTCGCCAATTCGGCCCTGCTGGCGCGTCTCGATCTCCTGCCCGCGGAGAAAATGCTGGCGTCGATCGATCCCGGCTACCAGGCCCTCGAAGTGGCTGCGCGGTTGGACACCCACCTGAATAACGGCAGCCTGCGCTTCATCCAGTACAACGCGGACTCGCCGACCGGCGGCGGCTATGCGGATGCCCTCGCGGACATCTTTTTCGACACGCCTCCCATGAAGGAGCTCCGCAAGAAATACAGCCTGTCCAAGATCGGCAGCCGGAAACATTTGTTGCAGGCGTTGCTGAAGTCGTACAAACAGTTCGGCGGCAGCAAGAAGCCGAACATCGCGATCGTCGAGTTTCGCCAGCCCTACAGCACCGGACAAAGCGAGTACGAACTGTTCCGGGACTATTTCCGCGAAGAGGGCTATGCCGTCGAGATTGTGGGGCCCGAGCAGCTCGAATATCGCAATCGCGTTCTGCGCAAGGGCAATTTCGAAATCAATCTCGTGTATCGCCGCCTCGGCGTGCAGGAATTCCTCATCCGGTTCGATCTCGCGCACCCGCTGGTGCAGGCGTATCGCGACCGGGCCGTCTGCGTGGTGAACAGCTTCCGCTCCGAGCTTGCTCACAAGAAGGCGATGTTCGGGCTCCTCACGGATGAGACGCTGACCTCCAAATTCCCCGCCGCCGAACGCAAGGCGATCCGCGACCATGTGCCGTGGACCCGCCTGGTGTCCACCGGCAAGACCGCCTATCACGACAAATCCATCGACCTGATCGAGTTCATCACCCAGAATCGCGAGAAACTCGCCCTCAAGCCGAATGACGATTACAGCGATCTTCACACCTATTTCGGCTGGGAAATGGACGCCGCCGAATGGGAGCGCGCGCTCAAGCAGGCCACCCGATCGCCCTACGTGGTGCAGGAGCGGGTGGACCCCGTCCGGGCGGTTTTTCCGCTGATGAGCTTTGGGCAACTGGAGTTTCGGGACCTGCAGGTGGACGTGCATCCCCACGCCTATCTGGGCAAGGTGCAAGGTTGCTCGAGTTGGCTCTCGTCGGGCAATGCGGGCTTCTCCTCGGCGTCGGGAATCGTGCCGACATTTATTCTCGATTCGAAGTGACGGACCTTCGCTTGTATCCTGAATAGGTGATCTACAAGGCCCTGATTTTTGACCTCGGCAAAGTCCTGGTGCATTTCGATTTCAAGCGCGCTTATGGCCAGATGGCCAGCGTCTGCCCCCACGATCCGGCCACCATTCCCAGGATGCTGGCCGGCACAGGTCTGGCCGAGCGCTTCGAGTCCGGGCTCCTGGAACCGCTCGAATTCTACGCGGAATTGACCAAATTACTCGATTTTGACGTCGATTTTGACCGATTTTGCGAGATTTTTGGGTGTATTTTCGCCGAAACTCTGGTCCCCGAGAGCCTCATCGAGGGCCTCGCGGCGCGCTATCGCCTCGTCCTCCTCTCCAATACCAACGCCATCCACTTCGAGCTGGTGCGCCGGAAATACCCGATCCTCCGCCATTTTCACGAACTCGTGCTGTCCCACGAAGTGAAGGCGCTGAAGCCGCAGCCGGAGATCTACCGCGCTGCCATCGAAAAGGCCGGCTGCCGGCCCGAGGAGTGCTTCTATACCGACGATATCGCCGAGTTTGTGGAGGGAGGCCGCCGCATGGGCATTGATGCGGTGCAGTTCCAGGGCGTGGAGCAGTTGCAGCGGGATTTGCGCGCTCGGGGGATTCTCTAAAGAGCAAAAAATCCCGGGCGTCACAGGACGCCCGGGTGAGGAGCACTCGCACCGGTCGGAGGTCCGGTGCAAGGCGTGGAGGAGCTTGGACTTACGCCAGCAGCCCGCCGTGTCCCAGGCAGGCCACTTCCCAACCCGTCACATGATAACGGGCCAGCAGCGGCGGCAGAATCAAATCGACGACGTTGGCCTTGGCCGACCGGAAACAACCGGGCGCCGAAATTATCGGCACGTCGTCCTTGTACGAAAGCAGCAGCAGGTTCCCCGGCTCGACCGGCGCCAGGAAACGCTCGACCTGGCCGCCCACCCGCACCATTGCCTGCCCGATTACGTCTTCCGGCCCCGCCGGGGCCGTCGTCGACGCCACCAGAATCACGCAGGGCTTCGACCGCAACAGGTGTTGCATGCAGCGCGAAACCGAATTCTCATCCTCGGTGCAGGCCAGCACGAAATTCGGATTCACCCCGAACCGCTCCAGCCGTTGCCGCATGATGTTCTCGAACAATTGGCGGGCGCGCTCGCCGCTGATCGGATCGGTGTAGAGAACTCCAACACTTGGGGCCCGCAACGGCCGCGCCTGCAGGATCGGACCGCGCTCCCGGATGATGCTCACTAGCGCGTCCAGTTGGTCCTTGGCCACTGCGAAGGGAGCGCTCTTCACCGTGGCGATGCGCTGACCGGCCACCGCGTAACCGAAGTTCGCGGACGTCGCGATCACCACGCTGGCGGTGCAGTTGATCTGCTTCAGCAGTTCGTCATCGACCAGCACGCAGCAGTTTTCGGTGGCAATCAGGTTGGCCCGGCCGCCGGCCGCCAGCCGGATCTCAAAACTGCCGCAGCCCATTTCCGCCGCCACCGCCGCTACCGCGTCATCTTCGCCGACCTCGCCATCTTCCAGCTCGGTGACCCAGATGTTTTCCATCCCCTCGGATTCGAGGATTCGGATATCTTCGTCGCTGATGATGTGACCCTTGGCGAGCAGCTTCTTACCGCCCGGCCTGAAGACGGTGCAACAGAGGATCCTGCCGGTCGAAGATTTGACATCTACGGTTTGCGCTCTCATGCCTCACCTCACCAATTGGTCTCGGTTTTGAGTTTCAGGCTCTTTTGTCCTGAAATTGAAGTGTACAGGAGAACCCAGGCAAACCGTAGTCTTTTTCTTCGGGTCTTTTGGGGGGCTTCCAGGAATTCCCTAGTTTGGGGGGAATGCCTACACCCTGGGGGTCGGAATCTGAATGAATTCGTCCGCTGGCCACTGATGCGGCTGCGACTCGTGCCAGCGCTCCGGACGGAGCACCCGCAACACGGCGATCTCGTCGCACGCCTGGAATTTCGGACATCGCACGCAGTCTTTCCAGGCTTTTAGTGGCAAAACTCCACGTTCGACGACGTGGAACCCGACTTTATTGAAGAATTCCGCCACATAAGTGAACGCGAACAGTGCGTCGAGCTCATAGTCCTGCCCCTCCGCGACGAGGGCTTCCACGACCCTGCGCCCGACGCCGTGCGTCTTGGCGTGTTCGTGCACCGCGAGGGATCGGATTTCCCCGATTGTGGGGGTATAGAAATGCAATGCGCCGCACCCGAGGATGTCCTCCCCGCGCGTCACCACGGTGAAATCCCGGATGGCCTCCGACAGTTCGAATTCCGTCCGCGCCAGCATGATCCCCTTCGCCGCATACCCGTTAATCAATGACAGGATGGGGGGAATGTCATGCATCACCGCCTTCCGCACCGTGAGCTTCTTCCCGGACGGCGCCGATTCCACAAACGCGTCCGCCTGAACACCGCTAATCACGTCGCGCTCCCTTCCGCCAACACGATCCGCGTGCCGACCGGCTCCCCCGCCAACAATCGCGCCAGCACATCGGGCGCGGCACCGGGGGCGATGCGGACCGAGCCGACGCCTCCCTCCAGCGCCGCCACCGCCGCGTTCAACTTCGCCTGCATCCCTCCGGTCGCGATCCCGCCGTCGATCAGCCGGCGGCTCTCGCCCGCCGTCAGCAGCGGGCGGACCGATTTTGTTCCGTCGAGCACACCTTCGACGTCGGTGAGAAAAACGAGCTCCTCCGCGCCGAACGCCGCCGCGCACGCCACCGCCATCTGGTCGGCGTTGACGTTGTAGATATTCCCCTGCCGGTCGCCCGCCACGCAGGCGACCACGGGAAGGTACCCGTGTCCGGCCAGCACCTGCAGCAGCGCGGCATTGGAACGCACCACGCGCCCCACGGCGCCAAGTTCCGGATCCATCTGCTCGGCCTCAGCCAGCAGCGCGTCGATGCCGGTCAGGCCAACCGCCAGCGCGCCGGCGCGATTCAGGCTCGCCACGAGTTCATGGTTGACGCTGCCCGCGAACACCTTGAGCACCGCGTCGATCGTCTCGGGGCTCGTCACGCGCAGACCGTGGACGAAGCGGCTTTCGACGCCGCGCTCCGCCAGGTAGCGGGTCATCTGCTTGCCGCCTCCGTGCACCACGGCGATCTCGGCGCCCCCGTCCCGGACCGCGGCAATCTGCGCCGCCAACGCGTCTCGCGATGCCGGGGCGTCGAGCAGCGTGCCGCCGAGCTTCACCAGGAGCTTCACAGCAGGCCCTCGGTCTCCGGCAGTCCGAACATCAGGTTCATGTTCTGGATGGCCTGCCCCGCGGCGCCCTTGACAAGGTTATCGATCGCGCTGACGACCACCGCCCGGCCGGTCGACGGATCGACCGCGACGCCGATATCGCAGAAGTTGGTGCGGGCAACCCCCCGCAGGTCGGGGGTATGGCCGGGATTGTACAGCCGGATGAATGCTTCGCCCCCGTAGCGGCGTTCATAGACGTCGAGGAGGGCTTCGGCCGTTGTGCCGGGCGCCGTCCGGAAGTAGATCGTTTCCAGAATGCCGCGATCGATCGGCAGCAACTGCGCAGTGAAACTGAACTCCCGCTCCTCCAGCCCCGACACTTGCAGGACCTCCGGCACGTGACGGTGTCCCAGGATCGAATAGGCCGAGAAATTCTCGTCGACCTCGCAAAAGACGTTCCTGGCGGTTGGCTTGTTCCCCGCGCCGCTCACCCCGGATTTGGCGTCGCAGACGATTCCGGCCGCACGATCCACCACCCCCGCCTCGATCAGCGGCCGGATGGCGAGGTTGGCGGCGGTCGGATAGCACCCCGGATTCGACAGCAATCGCGCCCCGGCAATCCGGTCGCGGCAGAACTCGGGCAGCCCATAGACAGCCTCCGCCAGCAAGTCCGGCGCGGTGTGGGCTGCCTTGTACCAGGCGGCATAGCGTTCCGGGGTGCCCAGCCGGAAAGCCCCGCTGAGATCGACGACCCTCGCTCCCGCACCCACGAGCATCGGCACCAGTTCCATCGACGCCTCCGGAGGAGTCGCCAGGAAGACGACGTTAAGCTCTTGCTGTTCCACGGTTTGCGGGCCGAGATCGGCGCGCGCCGGGCCCTCCGGCCGGCGCAAGGCCGGTTTTGTGGAAGTTTCGCGATGCTCTAAAAGGATAGGGGTGATGTGAGGGTGGCGTTCGAGAAGGCGAACCAACTCCGCCCCACTGTAGCCCCGATGTCCGACAATACCGGCCCGCAACATGGATTTTTATTCGTTACTCTGAATAATTATAACACGCCGGGGAGCTGGTAGTGGTCCCATGTTGGGGGGATTAAATATTCACCCATGTGATATCATCAACTTGCAATAGGTGAATTTTTAGCACGTGCACTTGACAAGTATAGCGCGGAGGCTGCGCTCGTGCTGCTTCCGCTTAAATATTCAGCTCTCCAGGCCATCCCTAAAAGCCGCCTTTGCAAAGAGTACGCAAACGGACCAGAATAGCGGAAGATGCCAAAAGATTCATGGCTATTCTTGTTTGCTGCAATTAGCGCCGTGGGCGGCATATTCGGGGCACTCCAGTTTTGGTTTTCTGTTTGGAGGCCGCAGATGACAGCAAGAGATCAGCGACAGCCGGTTCTTACTGGATTACCGGATGATGTCCTCGCGACTCAGCAAGCGACGCTTCGCCCGAAGGGCAGTCGCCCGTCTCTGGTTTGTTTTCGGCCTACTTGTGGTAAGCGCCATGCTTAGCGGACTAGGTTTTATTTCCAGCCTTTCAGGCGAAGGGCTGCAATCAAACCTCAGAAGTGAGCAGATCGAAGGGACGGTTCGAGGTTGGCTAACTCATTTTGGGCTGCAAGTACAACCGGGACCGCCGAGCGCAGAGAACGTGTTTACCTTACTGGCTGTTGCGCCAAACGAGCTGGTGATGATTAGTAACCCCAAGAACTTTGACAAGTACCTGATTGTCGAAGGCCTCGTCTCAATTGCTCCGGAACATCTGAAACTTCTGGAGAATATGGATGGCCCCCGCAGAGAGAAGGTCATGCGCAATATTGCGATCGAGGTCTATCGCCTAAAACCCGATGAATACCTGGTCACGCCAGCGGCGATTGGAATTAGACGACGATTGCCAATTACCAATTCGCTCAGCGAGGACGTATTGATACGCGCTGCGTGGGAGGTGGGCGCGGCAAAGCGCTTGATCATAGAAACCGTGAGGCGAGAGCTTAGCCAGTAACCGATGGCCCAATATGAGCAGGAGGGGCGGAACCACGAACTCCCCCCAGCCAGAACGCCGATAATGGGTTTGCAGGTCATTGCGGCTTCGGCTGTGGTGATTTCAACCCCGGTAGCGGTTCCAGCCGTTATCGGGGTTTTTGTGGCGCAATTAAGAGTACTGCTTTCTAGCAAGCATAGCAAGAATAATTTGACATGCTTGCTTGTTTTAAGTACTATCGGGACATGGAAGGCGAGAGTATTCAGTCCAAAGGTGGCCGCGCCCGCGCCGAGAAGCTAACGCCTTCGGAGCGCGCCGGTATCGCACGCAAAGCTGCGCTGGCAAGGTGGGAGTCCGCGACTGTCTGCGCCACTCACGAGGGTGATCTTCGGATTGGCGACACGATAATCTCGTGCGCTGTTTTGGACGATGGGCGCAGAGTGCTTAGCCAAAGTGGCTTCATGAAGGCGCTCGGGAGAGCGCGCCAAGCCAAGGGACGAGCCTACTACAAGGGTGACGTCAATATGCCCGCGTTTTTGACTGCCCAAAACCTCAAAACCTTTATTCCTACTGGTTTAGAGGTGACGTCCAGTCAAATCGAATTCCGCGCAAAAAACGGCACAAAGGCGCACGGCTATTCTGCCGAATTGCTCCCCGCTGTAGTGACCGTATTTCTGGATGCGGAACGCGCCGGCAAACTGAAGCCCGGCCAAAAGCATATCTTCGAGCGCGCTTACGTGTTGGCAAAGGCGCTGATGAATGTTGCTATCGTCGCCCTAGTTGATGAAGCAACTGGTTATCAGTATGTGCGCGACCGCAGGGCACTGGAAGAGTTGCTGGATCGTTATCTGCGGAAAGAGTTCGCGGTTTGGGCGAAGCGATTTCCCGATGAATTCTACCAGCAGATTTTTCGGCTACGTGGATGGGAGTGGAAGGGGATGAAGGTGAACCGTCCCCAAATCGTAGGCCACTACACCAACGATTTGGTTTGGGATCGCATCGCACCCGGATTACGGAAGGAACTGCAAGTACGAAATCCGAAGGACGAAAAGGGCAACCGCGCGGCAAAGAATCACCAATGGCTCACAGAGGATATCGGCGATCCGGCCCTCGCCCAGCACCTATATGCGCTCATTGGGTTCCAGCGCGTTTGTCCTGACGGCGGCTGGAAACAGTTCTATAGCATGGTGCAGCGCGCATTCCCCAAGAAGGGCGACACGCTTGAATTTAATTTCGAGGAGCCTGGATTGTGATCCCCAGGTGGCGGCCCGCTCTCCCGAGGCCGCCACCAAGATCATCACCCCAACCTTCCCCCACTACCGGGGAGCTTCGGCGCTTTGTTTACTTTGCGGAGGGCTGTTTCTGGGACAGATACACACGAAAGCGACGGCGGCACGCACGGCAACGGAACGCTTCGAACGCGCGGAAGAGGCCGACAATTCCATCGGCGAACGTCAAATAACTCGCGCGAACGTCGAACGAGCCGCAGGCGGGGCAGCAGGGTCCGTCACGCTTTTTAGAGTCCGGCATGCTCAGGTTTCTCTAACAGCATACGATGTTTATCGTATTTTTTGGATAGAATGTGCAGTGCTCGACGAGGAGAGGCCGTATGCCGAAGTCGCCGAAAGAGATGGGTGAAGCCATCGCCCGCAACCTGCCGGCCAAGACCGGCCGGACGTTCGATCAGTGGGTCGAATTGACCCGCCGGGAGGGTCCGGCCGCACGCAAGGAACGGATCGGCTGGCTGAAGTCCGAGCACGGTCTGGGGAGCGTGACCGCGGCCTTCATCGCGGCGGACGCCGAAGGGCGCAGCATTATGGCCACGTATGCCGACGAGGACGCGCTCCTCGACTCCATGTATGCGGGCGAGAAGGCGGCCCTGCGGCCGATCTACGACCAACTCGCCCGAACCGCCCGGAAACTGGGCAAGGACGTCGACTTGACTGTCTGCAAAACCTATGTCGGAATCCGGCGCGGACGGCAGTTCGCGATGATCAAGCCGGCGCGCACCCGGGTCGACCTCGGGCTCGCACTGGCCGGCACGAAGCCCACGGGACGTCTCTTGAAAGCGGGCTCGATCGGGAACGATCGCATGACGCACCGGATCGAGATCGCCTCTAAGAAGGACATCGACGCCGAGGTTGCGCAATGGCTGCATGCGGCCTACGCCGCAACTGCCTGATTCCCGCTCCAACTGAATTTAAGACCTAAATACCTGTAGATTTTTTCGACAACAAGGTCCTATAATATGGTTTAAGAACGTGAATCCCATACTCATCAGGAGGGACGAGTTGACCAGCTCATCCACCACCGCCCGGCCCAAAGTGACCATCGACGGGAACGAGGCGGCCGCATACGTAGCGCATCAGATTAACGAAGTCATCGCCATTTATCCTATTACGCCATCCTCCAATATGGGGGAATGGGCCGACCAGTGGTCGTCCGAAGGCAAGACCAACATCTGGGGCACGGTTCCCACGGTGGTCGAAATGCAAAGCGAAGGCGGCGCCGCGGGCGCGCTTCACGGGGCGTTGCAGGCGGGGTCGCTCGCCACCACGTTTACCGCTTCGCAGGGGTTGCTGCTGATGATCCCCAACATGTTCAAGATCGCCGGCGAGCTCACCTCCACGGTCTTCCACATCGCGGCGCGCGCGCTGGCTACCCATGCGCTCTCCATCTTCGGCGACCATAGCGACGTCATGGCCGCCCGCTCCGCCGGCTTCGCCATGCTCTCCTCCAACTCGGTTCAGGAGGTGATGGATATGGCCCTCATCGCGCAGGCCGCCAGCCTCGAATCGCGCATCCCATTCCTCCATTTTTTCGACGGGTTCCGCACATCCCATGAGGTCGCCAAGGTCGAGCAGCTCACGCCCGACGATCTGCGCGCCATGATCGACACCGAATTGGTCGCCGCGCATCGCGCCCGCGCGCTTTCGCCCGATCGCCCCGTGATTCGCGGCACCGCGCAGAATCCGGACGTGTACTTTCAGGCGCGCGAGGCGTGCAATTCGTACTACCTCGCCACGCCGACCATCGTGCAGAACACGATGGACAAGTTCGCGAAACTCACCGGCCGCCAGTATCACCTGTTCGACTACACGGGCGCGCCCGACGCCGAACGCGTCATCGTCATCATGGGCTCCGGCGCCGAAGTCGCCCAGGAGACCGTCGACGCGCTGACCGCGCGCGGGGAGAAGATCGGGCTATTGAAGGTTCGTCTGTACCGGCCGTTCGACGTGGAAGGCTTCGTCGCCGCCCTGCCCGCCAGCGTCCGCTCGCTGGCGGTGCTCGACCGCACCAAGGAGCCCGGCGCCACCGGCGAGCCGCTGTACTGCGACGTGATCACGGCTCTGGTGGAAATGGATCGCCCCCTGAAGGCGATCGGCGGCCGTTACGGCCTCGCTTCGAAAGAGTTCACCCCGGCGATGGTGAAGAGCGTTTACGACGAGCTTGCCAAACCGTCTCCGAAGAACCATTTCACCATCGGCATTCGCGACGACGTGACGCACACGAGCCTCGATTACGACCCGGCATTCTCCACCGAGGAGCCGGGCACCGTGCGCGCCCTTTTCTACGGCCTCGGCGCGGATGGCACCGTCGGCGCCAATAAGAACTCCATCAAGATTATCGGCGAAGAGACGGACAACTTCGCGCAGGGCTACTTCGTTTACGACTCCAAGAAGTCCGGCGCCATCACGACGTCGCACCTGCGTTTCGGGCCGCACGCCATCCGGTCCAGCTATCTCATCACGAAGGCGAACTTCATCGCCTGCCACCAGTTCTCCTTTCTGGAGCGCATCGACATGTTGAAGGACGCCGAGCCCGGAGCGACCTTCCTGCTCAACAGTCCGTTCGGCCCCGGCGAGATCTGGGACAAGCTGCCGCGCCTGGTGCAGCGGCAGATCCTCGAGAAACGGCTCAAGGTCTACGTGATCGACGGCTATGAGGTCGCCAAGGAGACGGGCATGGGCGGCCGCATCAACACGATCATGCAAACCTGCTTTTTCGCGATCAGCGGCGTGCTGCCGCGCGAAGAGGCTATCGCCGCCATCAAACACGCGATTCAGAAGACCTATGGCAAGCGCGGCGACACCGTGGTGCAGAAGAACTTCGCCGCGGTCGATGCCACGCTGGCGCACCTGCATGAAGTGACCGTGCCGGATCAGATCACGGCGCTTTTCGATATCCGCCCGGCAGTTCCTGCCGCCGCGCCCGACTTCGTGCAGCGAGTCACGGCGAAGATCGTCGCCGGCGAAGGCGATTCCCTGCCGGTGAGCGCGATGCCGATCGACGGCACATTCCCCAGCGCGACCGCGCAATGGGAGAAGCGCAATATCGCCCTGGAGATTCCGGAGTGGGACGAGGAGTTGTGCATCCAGTGCGGCAAGTGCGTCCTGGTCTGCCCGCATAGCGTCATCCGCGCCAAGGTCTACGACTCGCGCGAACTCGCCGGCGCCCCGATTACCTTCAAAGCCGTCCCCGCGCGCTGGAAGGACATGAAGGACCGCAAGTACACGCTGCAGGTGGCGCCCGAGGATTGCACGGGCTGCACCCTGTGTGTGCAGGTCTGCCCCGCCAAGAGCAAGAGCGAGGTGAAGCATCGCGCCATCAACATGGTGGCGCAGCCGCCACTGCGGGAGTCGGAAGCCGCCAATTGGGAGTTCTTCCTGAAGATCGCGGAGACGGAGCGCACCGCGCTTTCGCTGTCGCAGGTGAAAGACGTGCAACTTCTGCAGCCGCTCTTCGAGTTCTCGGGCGCATGCTCCGGCTGCGGCGAAACTCCGTACGTCAAACTGATGACGCAGCTCTTCGGCGACCGCATGCTGATCGCCAATGCGACGGGCTGCTCGTCCATCTACGGCGCCAACCTGCCGACTACGCCGTACTGCACCAATCAAGAGGGCCGCGGACCGGCCTGGTCCAACTCGCTGTTCGAAGACAACGCCGAGTTCGGCCTGGGCATGCGGCTGGCGGCCGATAAGCAGAACGAGTACGCGCGGGAGCTGGTCTGGCGGCTCGGTTTCGCGATCGGCGAAGAGCTGGCGCAGGGCCTCATCAATGCCGACCAGAAGACCGAGGGAGGCATTCAGGAGCAGCGCGCGCGGGTGAAGGTCCTCAAAGAGAAATTAGCCGCCCTCGACAGCGCCGAAGCGCGGGACCTCCTGACTCTCGCCGACACGCTCGTCAAGAAATCGGTGTGGATTGTCGGCGGCGACGGCTGGGCGTACGACATCGGCTTCGGCGGCCTCGATCACGTGATCGCCTCCGGCCGCAACGTGAATATCCTGGTCCTCGACACGGAGGTTTACTCGAACACCGGCGGGCAGGCCTCCAAGGCCACTCCGCGCGGGGCGGTCGCGAAGTTCGCGGCCGGGGGCAAACAGGCCGGCAAGAAGGACCTCGCGTTGATTGCGATGAGCTATGGCAGCGTCTATGTGGCCAAGGTCGCCATGGGCGGCAGCGATATGCACACCGTCAAAGCGTTCCTCGAAGCCGAGGCGTTCGACGGGCCGTCGATCATCATCGCTTACAGCCACTGCATCGCCCACGGCTACGACATGGCGTATGGGATGGACCAGCAGAAGGCGGCGGTGAATTCGGGCTACTGGCCGCTGTTCCGCTACAATCCCGACCTGGCCCATCAGGACAAGAACCCGTTCCAGTTGGATTCGCGAGCGCCCAATGTCGCGCTGAAGGACTACCTGTACAACGAAACGCGCTACACGATGCTCGCCAAGAGCAATCCCGATGAGGCGAAGCGCCTGCTCGAACTGGCGCAGGAGGACGTCGCGTCGCGCTGGAAGCTCTACCAGCACATGGCCCACCAGGAGGTGAAGCAATGATCGACTATTCGAAAACCATCGACCTCTCGACCACGTACCTCGGTCTAAAACTGAAGAATCCCCTGGTAGCCTCGTCGTCGCCTATGTGCGAGGACGTGGGCAATGTCCGCCGGATCGAGGACGCCGGGGCATCCGCGGTCATCCTCCATTCTCTCTTCGAAGAGCAGATCGAGGTCGATAACGACGAGCTTGACCGATTCCTTACGGAGAGTTCGGAGACCTCGGCGGAGGCCACCTCGCACTTCCCCGAGATGACCAGCCGCACCACGGGCCCCGAGAACTATCTCAAGCACATCGTGAAGTGCAAGCAGGCGGTCCACATCCCGGTGATCGCGAGCCTCAACGGCACCAGCGCGGGCGGGTGGATCTCGTATGCGAAGCAGATGGAGCAGGCCGGCGCCGACGCATTAGAGCTCAATATTTATAACATCGCCGTGGATCCAAACCGCACGGGCGAGCAGGTCGAGCAGCAGTATGTCGACCTGGTCAGGGCGGTGAAGGCCGAGGTCAAGATTCCGGTGGCGGTGAAGCTCGGGCCATACTTCAGCTCGATGGCGAACATGGCCCGCAAGCTGGACGCCGCGGGGGCTGACGGGCTGGTGCTGTTCAATCGCTTCTATCAGCCCGATTACAACCTGGAAACGCTCGAAGTGGTCCCCAACCTGATCCTCAGCAACTCGCACGAGCTGTTCCTGCGGCTGCACTGGATCGCCGTGATTTACGGCACCGTCAAGGCCGACCTGGCTCTGACGGGTGGAGTTCACACCGCGGCCGACATCGTGAAATCGATGATGGCCGGGGCGAAGATCGCGATGATGACCTCCGCGCTGCTAAAGCGGGGAATCAGCTATCTCGACACGCTATCGACCGAGTTGCTCATCTGGATGGGCGAACATGAGTACGACTCGATCAAACAGATGCAGGGCAGTATGAGCCGCAACGCCGTGCCGCAGCCGCGGGCGTTCGAACGCGCCAATTACCTGAAAGTGCTCAGCTCTTACGCGATGCGATAACATTCGCGCTTATGTCTTGACACGCCCGGTTCCTCATGCTAGGTTTCCACGTGAAGGTAACGCGGGAACACATACGATTTTGGTCTCGTCTCGCCGTGCCTACGGCATTAGTCGTATCCGTTGGGCTGTCAGCCATATCGGACATGGCTATTTCCATGACGGGCCCGGGCGCCGCTGCGCCGGGCTCGAACCTCACTTACAACATTTCCGTCACGAATAACGGACCCGATAGCGCCGCCTCGATCACCTGGAGCGATACGCTGCCGCCCAATACCACGTTCGTTTCGGTGACCCAGACTGCCGGCTCGGGCTACTTTTGTTCTTCTCCGGCCGTGGGCTCCGCGGGAACGATCTCTTGCGCATTCACCGTTTCGGCGGAAGCCCCCCGGGCCCACGCCGCTATGGCCCGGCCAAATGGAGCGGGCGGAGTTCCGGGGGGTTCCGGCGCGGACGGCTTCAGCCTCGTTGTGAAACTCTCCCCGAGCGCCGCGCCCGGCTCCACCATCAGCAACACGGCGACGGTCACCACCTCATCCACGGATCCGGCGGCGGGGAATAACTCCGCCACGGTCGTCACGCTCGTGCCGTCCGCCACGGTCCCCGCTCTTTCCACGGCCGGCTTCGCCCTGTTAGCGCTGCTGCTCGGACTGTTGGGTCTGCGGACCTTGCGGCCGAACGCCGTGCCGTTCGGTTAGCCCGTCCGCTTCTGTTCCTTCAGCCGGCGGATCTCCTCCAGCCGCTCGGAGATCCGCTTCTCCAGGCCGCGCTCCGTGGGGAAATAATATTGGCGGCCGGCGAGCGATGGCGGCAGGCACTCCATTCCCGGAACGGCGTCCTCGACGTTGTGGGCATGCTGATAGCCCTCGCCGTATCCCCAAGCTTTCATATCCCTGGTCGGCGCATTCCGCAACTGCATGGGAACCGGCTCCGCGATGGTGTTTTGCACGTCGGCGCGCACCGCACCCATGGCTTTATACGACGCGTCGGATTTCGGGGCCACGCAGAGATAGATGGCGATCTGCGCCAGGGCCAGATCGCCCTCCGGGATGCCCAGAAAATGCACGGTCTCTTTGGCGGCGATGGCCTGTTCCAGGGCGCGCGGGTCGGCCATGCCGATGTCTTCGATGGCCATTCGAACCAGCCGGCGCGCGATGTACATGCGATCCTCGCCCGCCTCCAGCATGCGGGTCAGCCAGTAGAGCGCCGCATCGACATCGCTCGACCGGACCGACTTGTGAAGCGCCGAGATGACATTGAAATGCTCCTCGCCTCCCTTGTCGTAGAGGAGCATTTTGCGCTGCATCGCATCCTGCAGGCCGGCTTCGGTAATCTGCCCGCCGGCCGCGGCGGCGGCGGCCGCTTCGAGCGTGTTGTATGCCTGCCGCGCGTCGCCGTTGACGTAGATCGCGATCTGCTCGAGGATTTCGGCGGATGCGTCCACGCCCAGCACCGGAAGCGCGCGCTGCAGCAGGACGATCAACTCCGGCACGGTGAGCCCGCGCAGCGCATATACGCGCGACCGGGAAAGCAGGGCCGAGATCACTTCGAAGGAGGGGTTCTCCGTGGTGGCGCCGATCAGGACGATGTCGCCGCGCTCCACATAGGGCAGGAAGGCGTCCTGCTGCGCCTTATTGAAGCGGTGGATTTCGTCGATGAAGAGGATGGTGCGTTTGCCCATGCGGCGCAGGCGCTCGGCATCGACCATGACCGCCTTGATCTCCTTCATGCCGCTGAGGACGGCGCTGAAGGGAATGAACTCGCAGCGGGTGACGCGGGCGATCAGCTTGGCCAGCGTCGTCTTGCCGACACCGGGGGGCCCCCACAGGATGATCGAGGTCAATTCATCGCGCTCGATCTGCCGGCGCAGCGGCTTGCCTGGGCCCAGCACGTGCTCCTGTCCGACGTAGTCTTCCAGACGGTCCGGCCGCATCCGTTCGGCGAGCGGGCGTTGCGCGTCCGGGCGCTGTTCCGGCTCTTGCGGCGGGCTGGCGTCAAAGAGGCTCATGCCTTGGCGGTCCTTTGGCGGCGCGCCTCGTAAAGGAGGACGGCCGCCGCCATCGCGGCGTTCAGGGATTCGACCCCGGTGGTGGGAATCGAAATCTCGCGAGCCTGTTTTCGCAGCTCCGCGCTCACGCCGTGAGCTTCGCTGCCGACGATCAGGCCGAAAGGCGCGGTCAGGTCGGCGCCGGTGAGAGAGCGCTGGTGGCCGGGAACGGCGGCATATAAGGGAACGCCCGCGCCCTGCGCGGCGGCCGCATCGACGCCGGCGACGTACGGGAGGCGAAACAAGGACCCTGCCGACGCACGGAGAGTCTTCGGATTGTGCGGGCTCACGCTGCCCTTGAGGAAGACGGCTCCGGAGGCGCCGAAGGCCTCCGCCGCGCGCACGATGGTTCCCGCATTGCCCGGATCCTGTATGCCATCCAGAAATACGATCAGCGGCTGGGCGCCCAGCAGATCGTCGATCGTCCAGACCGGCGGTCTGACTAGGGCGATCACACCCTGGGCCGATTCCGTCCCGGAGAGGCTCTGCAACAGCGCATCCGGCAGGGAAACGACTCGAGGGCCGCGCAGCCGCGGCGCCTGGGATTCGGCGGAGTCCGCCAGCAGCACGACTTTGATCTCGCAATGGCTGCGCAGAGCTTCGTCGAGGAGGTGGAAGCCTTCGGCGACGCAGAGACCGTCCTGTGTCAGGCCGCCGCGAGCGATGGCGCGGCGCACGTCTTTCAGCAGAGGATTGGCGGCGCTGGTGATGGTTTCGGCCTTAGTCATCCGATTACAATCAAGATGGATTCTGAACGTCAGAATAGCGCAGATGAAACGGCTGGTTTGGAACGCGGTTATCGCCGGAGTGTCGCTGTTGATCGTCTTGCTGGCGTATTTCGCGGCGCGGATCGAGCAGCAATCGACGCGCGACGAGGCGCAGGCTTCGGACGTGATCCTGGTGCTGGGCGCGGCCGAGTACCGGGGCCGTCCGTCTCCGGTCCTGCGCGCCCGGCTGGATCATGCCTTCGAGCTGTACAGCCGCAGACTGGCGCCGCGCATCATGACCACGGGCGGCGCCGGCGGCGACCCGGTGTTCACGGAGGGCGGCGTCGGGCGCTCCTACCTGATCGGGCGGGGCGTGCCGTCGGAGGCGATCATCGTCGAGAACGAAAGCGAGAGCACGGTGGAATCGCTGGCGATGGCGGGCGAGATCATGCGGCGCATGGAACTGCATTCGGTGATTGTCGTCAGCGACGGCTACCACATCTACCGGGTGAAGAAGATGCTGCAGTTTCGCGGCTTGAGCGTCTACGGGTCGCCGCGCAAGGAGACGCGCCCCGACGCGCTGCACGAGCGCTGGAACTACCTGAAACAAGCGATCGGGTACCTGTTGTGGAGCGCGGGGCTCGCGGTTTAGCGCTGCAATAGGCCGATGGTGTTTCCTTCCGGGTCAGAGCACCAGGCGAATGTTCCGGTCGGAATGCGGACGGGCGGCACGACGGTCTTGCCGCCCAGCGATTCGGCCTTCTTCAGACTGGCGGCGACGTCGTCGACCTGAACGTAGAAGATCGTGTAGTGGTGGGGCTCGTGGCCCAGCGCGGTGATGTGGCCGGTGACGGGTCCGCCGGTGTCGATCATCGATGCGGGGCCCTGCGACTGAATCGACCAGTCGAAGAGGGCGGCGTAGAAGGCGCCGGTCCGCTCGCGGTCGCGGCAGCCGACTTCAAAGTGCACAACGGGGTTTGGCATAAGCGTTTAGTGAGTCTCTACGAGGCTCTTCAGACGGGCGAGATCGCCCACCATTTTCTTTTTCGCCATGGGTGTGATCAAGGGCTCCATCAGGCGGGCGAACCACATGCCGAAGCGATAATTGCTTTCGATCTCCAGACGGCTCCGGCCGCTCCCTAAATCGGCCAACCGGTACGACTGGCCACCCTCGAAGGCGCCGGGCGAGGAGAGGGCGACACTCAAGCGGGAGGGCGGCGCGTATTCGGAGCACGTGCCTTCAATTTCCATCAACTGGCCGCCGTTGTTCTCGTCGCGCATCACCCAGACGCGTTTCTCACCGACTCCGCGGCGGTTGGGATCGGCGGCGCGGACCTCGACCAGCCAACTGACCCATTGCTTCAGCTTCTCCGGCTCGTTGAGCCACGACCAGACTTGCTCGGGCGGAGCGTTGAGTTCGATGCCGGTCTGCATGCGGCCGGCGTCGGCGCGATGGCCCATGGCAAACAGTGTCACCAGGCTGAGCACCAGCAGGCCGGCGAGAACTCCCAGGATGCGTACGATCCACTTCATCTCCAATTCCTCCACAAGTGAGCGCCGAATGAGCCGGCGGGGGCCAGCACGAGCGCGATGGCAACATAAAAGGCGGGGGTGGCGCCGGTCGCGGCCACCAGCGCCAGCGCCGCCATCAGGGCAGCCGAGACGGCCGTGGCGATGGCGCGTTGGCGCGTGCCGGCCG
>CAZSQK010000133.1:0-19600 GCA_964608645.1 uncultured Solibacteraceae bacterium
GAACCGGACATTTCTACTTTGCAGGGAATAGGACATTTCTATTTTGCGTTGACACGGTGCGGCGAGCGCGGCAAGATCGGCGGAACATCGATCCCGCGGCGCCCGTAGTGATCAATAAGGCGCTGGGACGCAGGCGTGTCCCAGTGCCGGGAGCGAACTCGATGCCGGCGCTGATCCACGATCTTCGTTACGGCTTGCGCATGCTGGCCAAGAACCCGGGTTTTACGGCGGTGGCCGTGATTGTCCTGGCGCTCGGAATCGGCGCCAATACAGCGATCTTCAGCGTCGTCAACGGCGTGCTGCTGCAGCCTCTGCCGTACCGCGACCCGGACCGCCTGATGCGGCTGAGCGAGACCTCGCCCGACTTCACTACGATGTCGGTCGCGTATCCGAACTTCGTGGACTGGCGAGACCAAAGCCGCAGCTTCGAAAGCCTGGCCGCGCTTCGCTGGGAAGAGTACGACATCACCGGAGGAGGACAGCCGGAGCACGTCAGGGGCAAGATGGTCTCCGCCGATTTCTTCCGCGTCGTGGGAATTCATCCTGTGGCGGGCCGCGACTTCGACTCGCGGGTAGACCGGTCCGGCGCCGCGCCTGTCGTGCTCATCGGCGGCGGGCTGTGGAGCCGGCGGTTTGGCTCGAGTCCCTCCGCGCTCGACAGCCAGCTCCGGCTGAACGGCCGGAGCTACACCATCGCGGGCGTGGTTCCCGCGAACTTTCAGTTCGAAGGGGAAGCCGACGTCTACCTGCTTCTGGAACAGTGGGACGATGTCATGGCCAGGTCTCGGGAAATGCACCCCGGGCTGTACTCGGTGGGGCGGCTCAAACCGGGCGTGACCCCCATGCAGGCGCAATCCGAAATGTCCGCCATCGCGGTTCGCCTGGCCGAAGCCTATCCGAAATCGAATTCCAAGCACGGCGTCAAGGTCGTGCCGCTTGCCGGTGTGATCGTCGGAAACGTCCGCCCCACGCTGCTGGTTCTGCTGGGCGCGGTGGGCTTCGTGCTCCTCATCGCTTGCGCCAATGTGGCGAACATGCTGCTGGCCCGCTTCACGAGACGCCAGAAGGAGATTGCCATTCGATCGGCGCTGGGCGCCGGCCGCAGCCGGGTGGTTCGGCAACTTCTGACCGAGAGCGTGGCTCTGTCGCTCGCCGGGGGTGTCGCCGGGCTGGCGGTTGCCCACTGGGGCACGCAGGCCGTGCTGGCAGCCGTGCCGGGCGGCCTGCCGCGCATGGAGAACATTGCCGTCGACGGCGGGGTGTTCGCATTTACTCTGGCGGTCTCGCTTCTGACCGGCGTGGTCTTCGGGCTGGCTCCGGCGCTGCACGTCTCCGTCACCGGCCTGCATGAGGCGTTGAGCGAAGGGAGCCGAGGTTCCACCTCCGGGTGGCGGCGGCTGCGCAACCTGCTGGTGGTCTCCGAGGTGGCTGCCGCGTTGGTGCTGGTAGCCGGCGCCGGCCTGATGCTGCGCACCATCTGGAGCCTCGGCGGCGTCCATCCCGGATTCGACCCGAACCACGTTCTGACCTTTTCCGCCGGCATGTCCCCGGCCAACACGACGAGCGGCGCTCGCATCCTCCAGACGTTCGAGCAGACCGTGGAACGTCTGCAAAGCGTGCCGGGGGTGAAGAGCGCCGCGGTGTCGGGAATGATTCCCCTGGCGGGTAATGACAACGAGATTCCCTTTTACGTGAACGGGCGTCCTCGCCCTGCCTCGCAGGGGGATATGTCGTGGGCGCTGTTGTACATTACCAGCCCCGGCTATCTCAAGGCCATGGACATTCCCCTCTTACGCGGCCGTTACATCGAACCCCGGGATATGCGCCGCGGTTCGCACGTGGCGGTGATCGACGAGGTCATGGCGCGAACGGTGTTTCCGCATGAAGACCCGCTGGGCAAAGCCATTACGGTGGGGGACCTGAGCGGGGATCTCGGCCCCGAGCTGGCGCTGCCGATGGAGATCGTGGGGATCGTAGGCCACGTCCACCATTGGGGGCTGGACCTCGACGCCACCGCCCGGGTGCGCAGCGAGGTTTACCTGCCTCTATCGCAAGTGCCGGAGCAGTTCATGAAAGGCACGGCCGCCTCCTGCGTGTATGTGGTGCGCAGCGGAGGCGATCCGCTTGCCATGGTTCCGGCGGTGCGTGGCGCGCTCCTTGAGGCGGGCAATGACCAGCCCGTGTATGGAGTGCGGACCATGAGTCAGATCGTCTCGGACTCGATCGCGGGCCGCCGATTCTCCATGCTGCTGCTGGGCATTTTCGCCGGGTTGGCGCTGTCACTGGCCGCCGTGGGGATCTACGGCGTAATCTCTTACACCGTCGCGCAGCGCACCCGCGAAATCGGCATCCGCATGGCCCTTGGCGCGCGTCAAGCGGTAGTGGTGAGGGCGATTGTCGCGCAGGGCATGCTCCCTGTTTTAGCCGGGCTCGGCATCGGGCTGGCCGCCTCATTCGGGCTTACCCGCCTCATGGCGGGCATGCTTTACGGAGTCAGCGCAGGCGATCCGGTGACGCTGATCGGTGTGACGCTCATGCTGGCCATTGTGGCGTTCGCCGCTGTCTTTGTCCCAGCCCGCCGCGCCGCCAGGATCTCTCCCGTAGAGGCGTTGCAGCACGAATAGGGTTTGTTCGCGAACGCCGCGAGCCAAAACGTCAGCGGCGGATGAGCGTCATGTTCTCCGCTTCGAGGGGTGTGGGGAAGGTGCGGGACATGTGGTCCTGCCAGCCGAGACCTTCCTCGTCCACCAGCGACCAGGCGAGCCCGATCACGGTGCACAGTCCGAGCGAGGAGCCGGCGAAACGCATCAGGCGCTGCCGTTTATCCGGGGGGAATCCGTCGAAGGTCATCAGCTTGAGCTGGGTCCAGCGCATGCCCATCGTCTCCGCGCCGGCCAGCGACCAGAGCAAACCATAGACGGCGGCAAACAGGAGAAGCACGGAACCGAACACCATCACGTTCGGTTTGTTCAGCGTGATGGAACCGCCCATCATGAGGAAAACCGTGAGGAACGCGCCGTAAGCGATGAGGACCATCGCCCAATCGAGGGCCGCCGCCACGGCGCGATGCAGTTTGACGGCGACGGGCGCATCGCAGAAAATGACCGCTTCGACGGTGGTGCTGAGAGTGCGCGGTTTCGGCGGCGCCGGCGCGAGGAAGTCGAGGCTGCCCTGGCCTTCCGGGACGCGCGCGCCACGACGCGCCGGACGATTGGTCTTCGCGGGCGCGCCCTCTGTCTTCGGACGTGGACGCGGCTCCACCGGCGCATAACTTTCAAATGGGATGACGTTGGACGAGGGCTGGAAGAGCGATGGCTGGTACGGCCGGCCCGGCGGCCGCGTTGCGGCGGGCTCCGCCGGCTGTGTCTCGACTTTCATCGCAAGCTGCCCCGACGTGCGGTGCAGCGCGACCTCGCCAGTCAGCGTGTCGCCTGGCCTGCGGCCGCACCTGCGGCATCGGTGCTCTCCGGCGCTATTCCGCGAACCACAAAAGCCACAAGTCATTTTCGCTCCCACGTGGTGCCGGCGCGCTCCGCAACCGAGGGCTCCAAATTGTGTTAACTTCCGAGATTGAAGCTGCGCCGAAAATACTCTCAACGAATTCTTAACATACCTATCAATCATTGTCACGAGAAATCTTCGAGTGTTACGTATTATTTTCCGCTTACTGCATTGGCGACGCTGGTTTTAGCCGCCACAGCAGTGGCCCAGACCCCGCCGGCTCCGCCGCCGGCGGCCCCCCAATCGCGCGACCTGAATATTACAGGGGACCAGCAGGAACTCGAGGGCAGCGTGCGGCGCGTTCACGGCCATCCCGCACAAGTGCAGAACAGCGTCATGTTGTTCCGCGCCGACGAGATCGAGTACGACGCGGAAACCGGCGATGTGAAGGCGTCCGGCAGCGCTTATTTCAAGCACCTCATCAAGAACGAGCAGATCTGGGCGAGCCATTTCGAGTACAACACGGAGAGCGAGAACGGCAAATTCTACGACGTGCGCGGTGAAACCATGCCGCGCATCGTGGTGCGCCGCGGCGTGCTACCCGGCAACAGCCCGTTCCACTTCGAAGGGGAGTGGGCCGAGAAAATCGGCGACAAGTACATTCTCTATAACGGCTGGGTGACCAACTGCAAACTGCCGAACCCGTGGTGGCGCATGAAGGGCCCCAAGTTCGAGATCGTTCCGGGCGAGCACGCCGTGTCGTTCCGGAGTATCTTCCTGTTGCGCAGAATGCCGGTCTTCTATGCGCCCTATTTCTACCATTCGCTCGAAAAGAATCCCCGCAAGAGCGGATTCCTGATCCCCAACTTTTCTCCCCGGTCGAAGCGCGGCTTCATGGTCGGCCTCGGCTACTTCTGGGCGATCAACCGCGATTACGACGTGACGTACCGGATGCAGGACTTCACGACGCACGCCTTCACGCACCACGTCGACTTCCGTGGCAAGCCGCGCGCAGGGACGGACTTCGACTTCATCCTGTACGGCGTGCAGGACCGCGGACAGTCGCAGGACAATTCGCCGCCGCCGACGTACAGCGGAGTCAACATCTACGCGGTGGGGCGCTCCGAGCTGCATAACGGATGGTCGGTGCGCGGCAATGTGAACTACATCAGCTCATTCCGCTTCCGCCAGCAATGGTCGGAGTCGTATACGGAGGCGATCAATTCGGAAATCCATTCGGTCGGAACGATCGGGAAGAACTGGAAGAACTACACATTCGACGTGTCGGTGGCCCGCCTGCAGAATTTTCAATCCACCGAAATTCTGGTGACGGATCCGGACACGAATAGCAGCCGTTTCGAAGCGAATGCCGTGAACATTCGCAAGCTGCCGGAAGCGGAGTTCACGGGGCGGGACCGGCAGTTGGCGGACCGCATTCCGCTGTGGTTCTCGTTCGATTCCGCGGCCGGTCTTTTGTTCAAGTCGGCGCCGACGTTCGACGGCAGCACGCTCGTCGACCGGTTCCAGACCAACCAATTCACCGACCGGGTTCATCTCGCGCCGCACCTGACGGCGGCGCTGCACTGGGGATCGTTCCACATCGTGCCGAGCATCGGGATTGTGGAAACGTTCTACGGGGAAGGGCAGGATCGCGCCGGCGGATTGAACCACGTAGTGGGCACGAATCTGGTGCGCAGCGCGCGCGATTTCTCGGTCGACCTGATCTTCCCGACGCTGGCGCGGGTGTTCGAAAAGAAGACCGTGTTTGGCGACAAACTCAAACACGTCATCGAGCCGCGCGCGGTCTATCGATACGTGACCGGCGTGGGCGAAGACTTTAACCGCTTCATCCGATTCGACGAGCGCGATCTGCTGTCCAACACCAACGAACTTCTGGTCTCCGTCGCGAATCGGGTTTATGCCAAGCGCGGCGATAACGTGGAGGAGATCTTCACCTGGGAACTCCTGCAGAAGCGGTATTTCGATCCGACGTTCGGCGGCGCCCTGCTGCAGGGGACGCGCAACGTCTTCCAGGCCACCGCCGACACCACGGCGTACGCCTTCCTGGTGGGGCCGCGGAGCGCCTCGCCGGTGGTGTCGAAACTCCGCGCCAGTCCGATCGGAGGTCTGGGAATTCAATGGCAGGCCGATTACGACGCCCGCGTTGGCGGTGTGGTCGACAGCAACTTCACGGCGGACTATCGCTGGAACCGGTATTTTGTGAGCGCCGGCCACAACGAGGTGCACAATAACCCCGCGCTGCTGGCGCCGTCGGCGAATCAGTTCACCGGGCGTTTCGACTATGGCGACGCGAATCGGCGCGGCCTCAACGCGGGCGTCAGCGTCGTCTACGATTATCGCGAGCACTTCATCCGGTACGCGACTTCGCAGCTGTCGTATAACACGGATTGTTGCGGCGTCAGCGTGCAACTGGGCCGGATCCATGCCGGCGTGCGCGACGACACGCTCTTTCGCATTTCTTTTTCGATCGCCAATATCGGTTCGTTCGGGACCCTGCGGAAGCAGGACCGCATGTTCTGACGGTCACTCCTTTTAACACGGCGGCTCCATCGTGTGTGATAGCATTGAGCCGATTTCCACCTGAGGAGGGAGTGTCTCTATGCGCGTTTCCGCACCTTTCCGGCTCGCCGCAGTCGCCTGCTGCGCCGCCGTGCTCACTTTCGGCGCCACCACCATGCAAACCGGCAAAGCCGGCTTGAAGTCGGCGGGCGCTTTGGCCATCGGGCCGGATGGAGTGCTGTTTGTCGGCGATTCCACCGGCGCCGCGATCTATGCGCTCGACGTCAACGATCGGACCGCCGCGAAATCGGCGGGCAGCCTCGAAGTAAAAGGAATCAACGAGAAGATTGCGGCGATGTTGGGAACCGCCGCCGACCAGATCGCGATCAACGACGTCGTCGTCAACCCGGTTTCGAAGAATGTCTACGTGTCCGTGTCGCGCGGCAAAGGAAGCGACGCGATTCCCGTCATCCTGCGTGTCGATCCGGCGGGGAAGATGACCGAAGTCGCTCTCGATAACGTCAAGTACGCGTCGGTTGCGCTGCCTGACGGGCCGCAGGCCGACCGGCAGCGCATGGACACGATCACCTCGATCAAGTATGTCGACGGGCAGGTGCTGGTGGCCGGGCTGTCCAACGAGGAGTTCTCGTCGAGCCTGCGCTCCATCCCGTATCCTTTCCAGGATTACAAGAAAGCGGCGGGCATCGAGATTTATCACGGCTCGCACGGACGCTTCGAAACCAACGCGCCGGTCCGCACGTTCGTGCCGTATGAAATCAATCACCAGCAGAACATTCTCGCCGCGTACACATGCACGCCGCTGGTGAAGATTCCGGTGTCGGAATTGAAGCCCGGCAACAAGGTGAAGGGCACGACGATCGCCGAACTGGGCAATGGCAACCGGCCGCTCGACATGATCGTATACACCAAGGGCGGCAAGCACTTCATCCTGATGGCGAACAGCAGCCGCGGCGTGATGAAGCTTTCGGCCGAGAATCTGGAGACGTACAAGCCGATCACGGCGCACACGGAAACCGCCGGCGTCCCCTACGAAACCATCGAATCGCTCAAGGGAGTGCAGCAGCTCGACAAGTTCGACGACGGCAATGCGCTCATCCTGATCGGTTCCGGCTCCTCGATGGACCTCCGCACGATTCCCCTGCCGTGACCCGCTGGCTCCTGGTTTTGATCCCTCTGGCCTGCGCCGCCCAATCCATTCACATGGAAGGCGGCGCTTTCCGGGTCGATGAGTGGACGCCCGGCGCGGAGCCCGCGGGCGGCTGGTCTTCGATTTTCAACGTCTATGCAGGCTCCGGCGATGCGCCTCCGTTGCTGGGGACGTATGCGGTCGAGAACGGCGGGCTGACCTTTCATCCGAAATATCCGATCGCGGCCGGTATGCGCGTGCGCGCGGTCTTCCAGTCGAAGGAGACCGTCTTTCAGATCGCGAAAGCGGCGCCGCCGCCTTCGACTACGCGCGTTCTGCAGGTCTATCCCACGACCAACGTGCTTCCCGAGAACCAACTGAAGCTGTACGTCTGCTTTTCGGCGCCGATGCAGCAGGGCGACGCGTGGACCCACATCCATCTGCTCGACCAGGCCGGCAAGCCGGTCACGCTGCCGTTTCTGGAATTGGAGCAGGAGTTGTGGAATCCCGATCGTACGCGCCTCACGGTCCTGTTCGATCCCGGCCGCATCAAGCGCGGCCTCAAGCCGCTCAAGGACGTAGGGCCGTCGATTGAGGAGGGCAAGAGCTACACGTTTGCGATCGACCGCGAATGGCTGGATGGCCGCGGCGCGCCGCTGGCTGAGGCATATCGGAAGGCATTTCGCGTCGAGGGGCCGGATCGCGAGCCGATCAATCCGGCAAAATGGCGGATCACGGCTCCGCTGGTGGGGACGACGGAGCCGCTGGTGGCGCAGTTCCCGGAGCCGCTGGATTATGCGATGTTGCAGCACGCGATCGCGGTGCGCGGGGTCTCGGGTAAGGTCGAAGTGACGCGCGGCGAGATGGAGTGGCGCTTCACGCCCGACCATGCGTGGAAGGCCGGGCCGCATCAACTCGTCATCCAGACGGCGCTGGAGGATCTGGCCGGCAATCGCGTCGGGCGCGCCTTCGACGTCGACGTCTTCGGGCCGATCACCACCACGGTGCAGCACGACACGGTGTCGCTGCCGTTTCATCCCCGGCTCCGCTGATGGCAGGAAGAGGCTAACGTGGCGTTTCGAGCGACTCCGCCAACTCCAACAGCTTAACCACGGTATTCCAATTCCGTCCGGTCCCCGTGACCTGCAGCGCCTTTTCCACGGCGGCCATCGAAAGCTTCGGCCGGGCCATGCCGTTCGGGTAATGGATGTAGAGCTCTCTCCCATCCACCCGCACTTCTTCCGGCGCGCACGGAATCGCGCGGACCTTCCGGCGCGCTTCTTCGCCCGGGTCCGCCGCCAGGAACCAGACCAGCAGCCGCGCAGGCTCGACGCCCGGGAACGGATTGCGCGCGATGACGCCGCGCAGTTCCTCCGGCGTGCGCAGGATCACCGGCGAACGAATGCCGAATTTCCGTTCGATGGCCTGCTCGATCGCCGCCGCCGACGCCGTTTTCGCCTGGAAGACGACGTTGCCGCTTTGCACATAGGTCTTCACGCCGCGGTGTCCGAGCGACTCGTACACGGCGCGCAATTCCTCCATCTTCATCCGGTTGTGCGCGCCCAGATTGACGCCCCGCAGCAGGGAAATAACGACGGCCATTCGCCCAGGATAGCCGACGGGGCGCCCGATGTGGTTGAATGTTCCTTTGCCGTGTAAGCGTATTCATCAGCGGCAAAGGGGGAAAGCATTCGATGGGTGCATCGCGTATTACCGCGCTCGACTGGCTCATGATCGCGCTGTATTTCGGCGTTCTGCTCTGTGTCGCCTGGTGGGTGATTCGCCGCGGCAAGGAATCCACCACGGATTACTTCCTGGCCGGGCGCAATTTGGGATGGTGGGTGATCGGCGCGTCGATCTTCGCGTCGAATATCGGCTCCGAGCATATCGTCGGGCTGGCCGGCTCCGGCGCGACGAGCGGCGTCGCCATGGCTCACTACGAGCTGCACGCGTGGTGTTTGCTGGTGCTGGCGTGGGTGTTCGTGCCCTTCTACATGCGTTCGATGGTCTTCACGATGCCCGAGTTCCTGGAGCGGCGCTTCAGCGAAAAATCGCGCTACGTGCTCTCCATCGTCTCCCTGATCACCTTCGTCATCTCCAAGATCGCCGTCGGGATCTTCGCGGGCGGCGTGGTGTTCGGAACGCTCTTGCCGGAAATGCGCCTGAACGTCGCCGGCGTCGAGATCGACAGTTTCTGGATCGGCTCCGTGCTGGTGATCGTGCTCACGGGCCTCTACACCGCTCTCGGCGGGATGCGCGCCGTGGCCTATAACGACGCGGTGCAGGTCCTCGTGCTGATCACCGGGTCGGCGCTGCTGACCGGGTACGGGCTGACGCGGCTGGGCGGCTGGAGCGAACTCCGCCACTGGTGCGGGTCGGACATGTTCAACCTGTGGAAGCCGCTGATTCCGGCGGGGGTCGAAAGCACCTGGTCGCCCGTCATGCAGACCAATGCGGCGGGACAGGTCGTCCGCCAGGCGTGGTATTTCAACGGCAATTTTCCCTGGCTCGGGATGCTGTTCTGCGCGCCGATCATCGGGCTCTGGTATTGGTGCACCGACCAGTACATCGTGCAGCGCGCGCTGGGCGCGCCCAACGAGACCGTGGCGCGCCGCGGCAGTATCTTCGCGGCGTTCCTGAAGCTCTTCCCGGTGTACCTGTTCCTGATCCCCGGGCTGATCTGCTATGCCCTGGCGAAGAGCGGCAAGGTGCCGGAACTGGCGCCGCTGATCGGTCCCGACGGGCAGGCGATCCCGTCGGTCTCCAACGGCTCGTTTCCCATGATGGTGCAGTATCTGCTGCCGCCGGGGATCCGCGGCATTGTGGTGGCGGGTCTGCTCTCCGCGCTGATGGGGTCGCTCGCGGGCGTGTTCAACGCCTGCTCCACGCTGTTCACGGTCGACCTGTACGAAAAATGGAACAAGGGCGCCAGCCAGCGGCAACTGGTGCGGATCGGGCGGATCGCCACCGGCGTCATGGTGTTGATCGCGCTCGCCTGGATCCCTGTCATCAAAGGCGCGCACGGTCTCTATGGGTATCTGCAATCCGTGCAGGGCTATCTCGCGCCGCCGATCTTCGTGGTGTTCTTTCTGGGCGTCTTCTGGAAACGGATGAACGCGGCGGGAGCGCTCTGGGCGATGATCGTCGGCTTCGCCCTCGGCATCTTCCGCATGATCGTGGACACGCCCATTACGCTCGGGATCTCGAAGGGATACCCCGAGGGGTCGCTCTTCTGGATCGTCAACAACATCTACTTCCAATATTTCAGCGTTCTGATCACGCTGGTGTCGGCCGTGGTGATGGTGGGGGTCAGCCTCATGACGCCCGCACCGAATGACAAACAGATCGAGAGCCTCACCTTCAGCACTACGACGGCGGAGGACCGGAAACGGACGCGCGCCGGATGGGGAACGCTCGACGTGGCCGCTTCGGCTGTGGTTATGGTGTTTATTCTCGGCGCGTATTTGTATTTCCGCGGCTGAGGTTTACAATCGACCAATGAAATTGCGTGGGTTGCTCGTCTTCCTGCTGTCCGTTTCCGCTTTCGCGCAGACCGCGCCGTCCAGCGGCCGGCGCGCGCGGCGCCTACTCATCCATAACGCGACCGTGATCGACGGCAATGGAACGCCGGCCAGCGGGCCGAAGGACATCGTCATCGAGAACAACTTGATCACGGACGTGATCCCGCTCGATCCCGTGGCCGCGAGCCGCGCCGCTCCTCCCGGGATGGGCGGGCGCGGCGGACCGGTCCAGGCCGACGCCGTAATCGACGCGACGGGCAAGTATGTCCTCCCCGGCCTGATCAATGCCCACGCGCACCTGCAGGAGGAGCGCGGCGGCAAGCCGCAGCCGATCGAGTACGAGCTGAACATCTGGCTGGCATGCGGCATCACCACGATTCGCGACGTCGGCAGCGAGACGAAACGCGCGCTGGAGTTGCGGAAACAATCAGCAGAGGGCGAAATTGCCGCGCCGCGCATGTTCATTTACCCGATGTTCGGACGCGTGAAAGACGCCGCCGCCGCGCGGGCGCGCGTCCGCGACCTGAAGCAGATGGGCGCCGACGGAATCAAGATCCTCGGCATCGACCGCGACCTGATGGGCGCCATGGAAGACGAAGCGCACAAGCTCGGGCTGCCGATTGCGCACCACGCGGGCGTCGAGGAGACCAATGCGTGGGACGACATCCGGTTCGGCACTACCAGCATCGAGCACTGGTACGGAATTCCCGACGCGGCGATCGAATCGGGCGTGCAAAGCTTCCCCGCCGCGTACAACTACAACAACGAGGTCGACCGTTTCCGCTATGCCGGCCACCTTTGGCGCGAGGCGAATCCCGAGCGCCTGGCCAAAGTGCTCGAAGGCATGGTGAAGGCCAACGTGGCATGGGATCCGACGCTCGATATCTACGAGGCGTCCCGCGACTTGCAGCGCGCGCAGACGCAGCCCTGGTTTGCCGAGTATCTGCATCCCACGCTCGAGGAGTATTTCAAGCCGAACCCGGCCAATCACGGCTCGTATTTCCTGGGATGGAGTTCCACGGACGAGGTGTACTGGAAGGAGAATTACCGGCTGTGGATGGCGGCGTTACGGCAGTTCGACCGCCTCGGCGGGCTGATCGGCATGGGGGACGATGCCGGTTTCATTTACCAGATGTACGGGTTCGGCCTGATCCGCGGCATGGAACTGCACCAGGAGGCGGGCTTCCATCCGATCAAGGTGATCCAGCAGGCGACCGGCAACAATGCGAAGATTCTCGGACAGCAGGAACGGCTCGGGCGCGTGCGCGCGGGCTTTCTGGCGGACCTGATCGTCGTCAACGGAAATCCGCTGGAGAACCTGAAGGTGCTCTATCCGGTGGGCGTGGACGAAATCCGCAATGGCAAGACCGTTCACACGGGCGGCGTCGAATGGACGATCAAGGACGGCATCCCCTATCACGCCCCCGCCCTGATGGCGCGCGTCAAGGAGATCGTCGCGCAGGCGCGGAAGAAGTAGCGGAACGCGGCAGGATCGGCTCGACCCCTAAAGTCCGAAGACGTATAACACGCGATTGGCGGCGATGGCGACGTGCTGCTTGCCGTCGATGGTGAAGGACACGGGGTTCGCCGCGATCGGGCCGCCGGTCTGAAAATCCCAGAGCGGTTTGCCAGAGGCGGCGTCCAGCGCGTAGAAGTTGCCTTCGTCGGACCCCGAAAAGACCAGGCCGCCGGCGGTCGCCAGCACGCCCGACCACGGCGCCGTGTGCAGCTTGAACTCCCATCGCATGCGGCCGGTGGCCGCTTCCAGCGCGCGGATCGCGCCGGAGCCTTGCTCGCCCGGGGCGGCCGCTTCTCCGCCGCCGGCGAAAAATGTTCCGGGTTTGTAATCCGCCTCCCGCTTGAAATACACCGACGCGATCTCGCGGGTCGCGACGTAGAACAGGCCGGTCCGCGGGCTGAAGGAGGGGCTGAACCAGACGGTCGCGCCGTTGAGATTCGGCCAGACCAGCGTGCCCTCCTCGCTGGGCTCCGTGCCGGGGATGACGACCGGGCGTCCCCGATCGTCGAGACCCTTGGCCCAGGTCTGCCGCGCGTACTCCCGCCCGCCAGAAACTCGCCGCTGGCACGGTCGAGGACGTAATAGAACGCGTTGCGATTGGCGATGGCGAGCAGCTTTCGCCGGGCCCCGCGGATCTCGGCTTCGAAGAGCACCGGCACGTGCGTCGAATCCCAGTCGTGGGAGTCGTGTGGCGTGAACTGGAAGTGCCATTTCAGCTTGCCCGTGGCGCCGTCGAGCGCGACTACCGAGCACGTGTAGAGATTGTCGCCGGGGCGGGCGTCGCCATTCCAGTCGGGGCCGGGGTTGCCGACGCCCCAATAGACGAGATTCAAGTCGGGATCGTACGAGCCCGTCACCCACGTCGAACCCCCGCCCGTCTTCCACGCTTCGCCGGACCAGGTTTCGTGACCGGGCTCGCCCGGGCCGGGGATCGTCAGAAAGCGCCAGGCGCGCGCGCCCGTCTTCGCGTCGTAGGCGTCGACAAAACCGCGGATGCCGGCCTCGCCGCCGCTGGTCCCGATCAGGACCTTATCGCGGATGGCGAGGGGCGCGAGGGTCATGCTGTACCCGAGCTTGTAGTCCTCGACCTTGGTGGACCACCGCTCCAGGCCGCTCTTGGCGTCGAGCGCGACCAGGTAGCAATCGAGGGTCGCCACGAAAACCTGGTCGTCGAGGACAGCAACGCCGCGGTTCACGCGCCCGAATCCGATGGAGTGATAGTCGTCGGGAATGGGGCGGCGCCACGTCCAGAGTTCCCGGCCCGTGCGCGCGTCGAGCGCCGCCGCGGTATTCGGACCGCTGACGTACATCACACCGTCCACCACGATCGGCGAGACCTCGGTGCGGCGGTCGGGGAACTGATACGCCCATTTGACCCGCAGTCCCGCGACATTGGCAGGAGTGACCTGGGACAGCGGAGAGTATCGATGACCCTGGTAATTGCCCGAGTATGTCAGCCAGTTCCCCGGCTCCTGGGGCGCGTTGGCGATGCGCTGGTAGGGGACCTGCGCGAGCGCCGGGGCGCAGAGCACGAGCGCCAGCCACTTCATGACTTGCCTCGCAGGGCGGCCAGATAGGCGACCAGATCGTCCAGTTCCGCGGGTTGGATTTTGCCCTGATAAGACGGCATGGGGGTCTCCTTCGGGAGGCGGCGAAGCTCCTTCAACTCCGGCTTGCGGAAGCTATGAAAGCGCCCGCCGGCGTCTTTTACCTGGACGGTAAAGGAGTCTTCGTTGACGCGGATGCCGCGCACGGCTTGCCCGGTGGCGGGAATCACCGTGAGATAAACAAAACCATCCGGCACGGTAGCCGACGGCTGAAGGATGGTCTGGCGGAGATAGGCGGCGTTGCGGCGGGCGCCGATATCCGACAGTTCCGGACCGAACCCGGCGCCTTTTCCCCCGATCATATGACAGCCGGCGCAGCCGTTCGCATCGAACACGCGGCCGCCCCGGGCGGGATCTCCTGGGAGCGTCTCCGGAGGAACGGCGCCGAGTGACTGAACATATGCAGCGACGCCGGCGACTTCCCGCGGAGTTAGCTGCCAGGCGCCGGGCATCTCCGGTTCGATGCCATTGGAGATGACGCGCTTCAGAGCCGCCTCGTCGGGCGCCTTATTCAGTTTGGGGCGGGCCAGCGAGGGGCCCCTGCCGCCGCCGCCCGACTGGCCATGGCAGAGAGCGCATTGGGACTCGAAGATTTTCTTGCCCGTGGCGGAGTCCGGTTGGGCCGCCGCGGCGAAACAGAGCAGCAGGGCGATCGGCAGTCGCATCATGCAGTGCAATCTCCAGGGAAGAATCCTGCATCATATCATCGGGAGGGGGGCCGCTATCCAGAGGGGAGAAGTGCGCGGACGGAAGGGCCGCCCGCGCCGGAGGGAGAAAACAGGGAGCTAGGCAGACCTGGGTATCCGTTCGGTGCATCTGCGAGCACCACCATGGCCTGTCACTCTATCGGCTTGAAAAAGGCTACGGCCGAGGCCGCAGGTCAGCTAGTCGATTTCTTCGCGGCTGCCCAGCGTTTGCGTTGCGCCGCCGCGATTCGCGCTCTGCCTTCGGCGCTGATGCGGTGCTTCTTCTGAGGGGTCCGGGGGGCGACGCCGGCCGCGGGTGCTGCGCTACGGCCGCCCAACCTGCGCCGTAGATCCGCTATTTTTGTATTGATTTCTTCCAGCTGGTGTTGGTAGCCCAACAACGCTGCCTGGAGTATTCCAGGATCGTTTTCTTTTCGCATGCGTGCCTTCATGTTTCGCGCCAAGTACTACAGCGCTTTATTCGTATGGTAAACATCCTACTCCATTGGGATGGCAATGTCTTAGGGGTACCTCCCCATCGTAGGACCATTGGGCCTGTTCGATCTATAAGGCCCAAGAGGCCTATTACCGGAACCTTACTCGAACAGTTGCCTTTTCAGCGTGTCGATTCCTACAATTGATTCGGCAATAGGAGTAGCAATGACAGAACCCAAGAGCATGCCGAAACCCGAACGAACCGCGTATGACACCGTGCTGGACACGGAGACGGCCGGCGCAGCCAAGAAGCTGACCGTGCTGCCACCGCCGACTCAGATCCGCGAGTCCCGGCCGGTTACTAACTTGGGAAAGGTCTTCGGCCAATTCGCCGAGCTCCAGCAGCAGATTGCCGAGCAGGTGGTCTCACTCGAAGACTCCGTCCACCATCAGAAGCAGGACATCGCCACGGCCATCTCCCAGCTGCCGGAATTGCGCGAACGGATCAACTGGCTGATCGCGAGCTTCTACGAGCAAAGCAAGAAGGACGAGACCGTGCGCGACCGGTTAGGCCGGCACGAAACGACCATCGAAACGCTCGTGGAGTCGGTGCGCAAGATGCAGGCGACCCAAAGCCACTGGCAGACGGCGTTCGACGAGATGATCGCCAGCCTCATGCGCGCCAAAGCGGCGATGGAAAAGTGAGCTTATCGCGGTAGCGGCGCCGCCGGCGCGCAGCCGCGCTTGTAGACCAGAATCGTGCGGCGGTAGGTCATCACGACCGTGCCGTCCTGTTTGAAACCGATCGTCCGGATCTCCACCAGCCCCATATTCGGCCGTGACTTCGATTCCCGGCAAGTCAGCACTTCGGTCCGCGCATACAGCGTGTCGCCCTCGAACACCGGCGCCGGCATGCGCACCTCATCCCATCCGAGATTCACAGCGTGCCGCGAGACATCGGCGACGGAAAGCCCGGTCACGACCGCCAGGGTCAGGGTGGAATTGACCAGGGGGCGGCCGAATTCCGTTTGCGCGGCATAGTGGGCGTCGAAGTGGATCGGATTCGAGTTCACGGTCAGCAGCGTGAACCACGTGTTATCCACGGCAGAGATCGTGCGTCCCAGCTCGTGTGCGATCCGCATTCCTGGCTGGAAATCTTCGTAACACCGTCCGCTCATTTTCCCTCGCCGAGCTTCTTTCGCTCCAGCACCACCCGCGCCATGCGAATGTTCGCGGCGTCGATCATCCGGCCTTCGAGAGTCACGGCGCCGCGCCCGTTGGCGGCAGCCAGATCGTACGCCTGCATCACCCGCTCCGCCTGCGCGACTTCGGCGGCGTTGGGGCTGAAGATCCGATTGACCGGATCGAGCTGCGCCGGGTGGATGCACTGCTTACCGTCGAACCCCATGACGCGCGCGATCTCGCCGGAGCGCTGCAAGCCCGGCTCGTCCTTGAACGCGGCAAACGGGCCGTCCATGGCGCGCAGGCCGTTGGCGTGAGCCGCCGCCACGATGGTGTGCATCACGGCGTGCCAGCGATGCCCCGGATAGAGCTCGTCGTGCGCGTCGAACTCGCCGATGGAAGAGGCGGGCATCTGCATCGACGCCGAATAATCGCCCGGCCCGAAGATGAGCGCCTCCAGACGGGGCGAGGACTGCGCGATTTCGCGGGCGTACAGGAAGCCGGACGCGCTCTCGATCTGCGCCTCGATGCCGATGTGGACGGCGCCCATTTGCTCCAGCAGGGTTTCGACGAATTGGACGTCGCGGGGGCGGGCGGCCTTGGGGAGAATGACGAGGTCGATGCGGTCGCCCACGGCCTCCACCACGTCGACCAGATCGCGGTACGTGAACGGCGTGTCGAGCGCGTTGACGCGGAACATGCGGACGCGGCGCCCGAAGTCGAGCTCGCGAAAGGCGCGGATGGCGGTGGCGCGCGCGTCCGCCTTCTGGTCGATGGGGATGGAGTCCTCCAGGTCGAGACAGACCGCGTCGGTGGGGCTCTGCGCGGCCTTCTCGATCATCGGCCAGCGCGCGGCCGGGACGAACAGCATACTGCGAGTGAGACGGGTCATGCCAGTTCCTTCAGTATCTCCTCTGTGTGCTGGCCGAGGCTCGGGACGGCTCCCATGGCCGGTTGGGCATGCAGCAGATTGTGCGGCGGCAGGAGCGCGGGGATGCGGCCGGCAGGCGAATCGACTTCCGTCCACCGGCCGCGCGCCGCAAGCTGCGGGTGCGACGCGACGTCGGGAATTTCGTTGACCGCGCCGTTGGCAATCCCGGCGGCGTCGAGGCGGCGCACGATCTCCGCCCGCGGATGGGCGAGGAAGCGGCTCTCGATCAGGGTCTCGATTTCCCGGCGGTTTTCGAGGCGCGCGGCATTGCCGGGAAAGCGGGCGGCGAGCCCGGGCGCTTCCAGCACCTGCTCGCAGAAGCGGACCCATTCGCGCTCGTTCTGGATACTGAGGTTCACGTCGCCATCGGAGCACGCATAGGCGCCATACGGCACGATCATGTTGTGGCGCATGCCAAATCGCTGCGCCACCTCGCCCGTGCCGTGCCATATGTAAAGCCAGGGCGTGACCCACTCGGTCAGGCATTCGAGCATCGCGATGTCGATGCGCTCGCCGCAGCCTGTCCGCTCCCGCCGGTAGAGCGCCGCCAGGATCGACGAGTAGGCGTACAGTCCGGACGAGATGTCCGCAATCGCCACCCCGACCTTGGCCGGCTCCTCCGCGCTGCCGGTGAGGCTCACCACGCCCGATTCGGCCTGCACCAGGATGTCGTAGGCGCGCTTATCGCGATACGGGCCATCGGGCCCATACCCCGAGATGCCGCACCAGATCAGCCGCGGATGACCCTCCGCCAGGGCCGCATACCCGAAGCCGAGGCGATCCACCGCGCCGGGCGCGAGATTATGCAGGAAGATATCGGCCCGCGCCACCAGGCGCGCCAGCGTGTCGCGGCCGGCGGGCTCTTTCAGGTCGACGGCGATACTTCGCTTGCCGCGGTTCAGGAATGCGAAATAGGACGAGACGCCGTGCAGGGCGTCGTCGTAGCCGCGCGCGAAATCGCCGCCGTCGGGACGTTCGATTTTGATGACGTCCGCGCCCAGATCCGCCAACTGCCGCGAGCAGAACGGCGCGGCGACGGCCTGTTCGAGCGCGACCACGCGAAGACCGGAGAAGGGAAGAGGAGTCATTCAGGTAAGCGCCCTTCTAGCTTGCCATGCCTCCGCCCAATCCTGCGCGCACTCCCCGGAGAATCTCTACCGGGCCACCACGCGGAAGCCGATATCCTCGGCGCCCGCGGCCGCGGGATGATGGCCGCGCTTGAAGCATTTCAGGTCGCCCTCGCCGGAGTTGAAGCCGCCGCCCCGCACGACGCGATCCTTGCCGGCCGCCGGGCCGGGAGGGTTCTTGGCCGGGGACGCCGCGTAATACTTGTCGCCGTACCAGTCCATCACCCACTCCGCGACATTGCCCGCCATGTTATACAGTCCGTACCCGTTGGGCGCGAAGGTCTGCTTGGCGACCGTGCGCACGGCCGACGGGCGGTTGTCCTTGTAACGGGCTTGCGTCTTGGCGCTCCCCGCGCCCCACGGGTAGGCATACCCGTCGTGCCCTCCAATGGCGGCATACTCCCATTCCGCTTCGGTAGGAAGGCGGAAGGCTGCGCCCGTCTTGTCGGACAGCCACTTGCAATAATCGAGCGCGTCCTGATAGGTGACATTGACCACCGGCAATTGCGGGTGGGACGTCAGATATCCCTTCATCGACGATGGATCCGCCGGCTTGGCGTGCCCGGTCTCCTCCACGAATTTCAGGTATTGGGCGTTAGTGACCTCGGTCGCGCCCATGAAGAAGCCGTCCACCTCGACCTTGTGCCGCGGCTTTTCATCCCCGCTCTGGTCGGCGCCCATGGTAAACGCGCCGCCTTTCACCGGGACCACGTCGGCGAATTCGATCCACTGCAATTGCACGATCCGCGCCTTGGCCTCGGCGGTGTGCGGACCGTTGGCGTAGGCCGCGACATAGGCGGACCACGACGCGATGGAATCGCCGCCGCGGGCGGAGCTGTACAGGTCGGCCTCCGCCTTGCGCGCCGCTTCCTCTTCCAGCCTCCGGACGATCTCGGCGCGCTTCGTCTTCGCGTCCGCCGCGAAGCGCCCCGCCGGGTATTCGGACAGATACCGGTCCCAGTCCGGCACGCCGTTGTTCTTCAGCGCGATCGCATACAGACCCTCCTCCTTCTCGCGCGCGATGCGCCGCAGGGTCTCCAGGCGATCGTCCGCGATGACGGCGAGCTGCCCGTTGGCGAAGTCCTTGGTGAAGCGGTCCCAGGCGCCCTCGTTGTTCTTGGAGTCGGCGAGGCGGAAGGCGGCCAGCTCGGCCTCGCGCTTCTGGCGCAATTCGGACATGCGCCGCTGCGCCTCCGGCAGGTACGCGCCCGACGGATACTGCTGCACGTACTGTTCCCACGCCTTTTCGGCGTCGCTTTGTTTGGCGATATTGTAGGCGGCGGTGTCGGCCCGTTTTTTCAAAAGTTCTTCCAGCTTGGTCTGCGCCGCGGGCCCGAGGTATCCCTGCGGAAACCCTTGCAGGAACCGGATCCACGCCTCGATCGAACCGACCGTCTCGGCGACGCGGAACGCCTCCAACTCGGCTCCCGTCGCGCCCGGGGCGCGTCCCCGATCTGGTCGGCGGGCTCGACAGCGGCGTGCGC
>CAZSQK010000134.1:0-19330 GCA_964608645.1 uncultured Solibacteraceae bacterium
TTCAGCTTGCCATGGTATTTGGCGAAATCTGCTTTCGAGTGGATGGGCGCCCACACCGGCTCGACCGTGATCGGGCCATTCGTCCCGGGCGTCCATGCCAGCGGGAACCCGTTGAACGCAACGTAGACCGGAGATTCCATCGCGCCGTAGAAATGCTTGATCTGCCAGCCATAGCCGAAGGGCCACGTTTCCAGGTGGACGTTCTTGAGTCCCCACTCTTTCATCTGCTTCATCGCCCATTCGGCGGCGAGCTTGTGATTGCGGCTATTGGTGACGCGCGGACCATACACCTCGGACATCCAAAAGAGGTGTTCCATCACCTGCGAGTGCTGGAACGCCTCGGTCTTGATCTGGGCCAGCGCGTCCAGATCGACTTTGTCGCCTCCTGTTTCCTGCGCGAAGGAAGCCGTGATGAGGAAGAGGGCCGTGACCATCGCGGCAGCCTGTCTGAAGCGGAATAGATTCATGGAGCTTCTCGCTTTCTCCGGCGCCGGACGCCTGCCCGGTTTCGGAACAAGCAGTCATTTTCGCACGGTATTTGCCCACAAGTTCGGCAGTGGGACAGGCCTCCCGGACTGTCATCGCGAGCGAACCTCGCGCCCTGCCCGCCGCGTGATCCTTTGCAAAGACCGGTAGGTCAGGCCGGCCGCATGACGCGCGTGATCGCAGCGGCCATTTGCTCCCACCGCGAGCGTTCGAGCGCGAGCCGTTTGCGCCCGGTGGACGTGAGCCGGTAGTACCGGGCGCGGCGGTTGGTGGAGGACGTCTCCCATTTTGCGGCAACCAGGCCGCTCTTCTCCAAGCGGTGAAGCGCGGGGTAGAGAGAGCCGTGGTCCACGGCGAGGACGTCGTCGGACAGCCGCTCGATCGCGCGCGCGATTTCGTATCCGTTCGCCGGGCCGGCCGAGATCGTGCGCAGCACCATCATGTCTAACGTTCCCTGAAGCAGATCCAACTTCTCCGTTCGTGTCCTTGTCATGGCGGCCCAATTAGGATAGCATCGGATCGTGGATTGTCGACAGGTAGATTATCCACTATCACACCTAACGGGCGTCGGCTTGGATCGTCCAAGAGATGGCGCCCGCGGGAGGCGGCCGGTGATGGACCTGAATCGCAGGCGGTTTTTAGGCGGCGCCGCGGCCGTCGCTTTGATCTCTCCGGCGGCCGCAAAGGACGAGGAAGCGCGCCGGTTCCGGACGTCGAATGCTGAAATAGAAATGACAATCGAGTTTCACGACGGCTACGCCAGCCAAGGCTTCTGGTTTGGCGAGCAGATGACCAGGCGCAACTATTGCCTATCGGGCGCCGGTGAGGAAGGGCGCAACTGCCTCGCCGGATTTCGCGGTTCGCTCGCGATTGTCCGTTACCGCGTGCGGCCTCGCTCCCATCCGGCGTCAGAGATGATCCTGCGCGAGCACGTGCGAACCATCGATCGCGACGCCCGCCTCCCCGACCGGCCGCCTTTGGATCGATCCATTGCGCTGCAGAATGGCGTCGGGAGCGACTTGCAGGCATTCGGCTACGAGGCGGCGCTCCAAGACGATCCTGGATCCGGCCGGCATGGTCCCTGGTATCTCTTCCGCCAGGACCTGTTCCTGGAGCCACAGCACGCTCCATTTCTTACCTTGTACTGGAAGCACGCGTTGGCCTCAATTCGCGTGCTCGACCTCATTCCGGGAGATCAGACATGGCTGGACAAGAAATGAAAGACTGGCTCGCGAGGCGTTTTTCCTGGATGCGCCACGATCGCGCAGACAGCGACCTGGGCGACGAGCTGAAAACACATCTGGAAATGCAGGAAGAGGACTACGCGGCTCTCGGCATCTCCCCCTCCGACGCGCGGCGTCGGGCGCGGCTCCGTCTCGGCAGCACTCCGGCCATCGTCGAGAATGTCCGCGACCTGGAATTCATCACACTGCTCGAACATGCCTGCCAGGATTTCCTGTTCGGCCTGCGCGCCCTGCGCAAGAGCCCCGTCTTCTCGCTCACGGCGATTCTCACCCTGGGAATCGGCATCGGGGCCAACACGGTCGTGTTCACGCTGCTCTATGGACTTTTGCTCCGCAGCCTTCCGGTGAAAGACGCGGCCAGCCTGGTCCGCATCGGGGTCGCGAGCCCGGCCGGCGATGCAAGCCGCGCGAGCACCGTGCCGTACAAGCTGCTTCTCGAACTCCGCCGCCGGCAGAGGTCGTTCACGGATATTTCGGGCTGGATCATCGGCGTCATCACAATGGACACTGGAGATGGTCCCCCGCGACTGCTCACGGCCGGTCTGGCCGGCGGGAATGGGTTCGAGGTTCTGGGAATGCATGCCTACCTGGGCCGTCTGCTGACGCCGGCCGACGATGTCCGCGGCGGTTCGGCAGGGGGGTGGCCTGCTGTCCTGGACTACGGCTTCTGGAAAGACAACTTCGGCGCCGATCCCTCCGTTGTGGGCAGGCAGATCCAGCTGTCGAATCGCACCGCCACCATTGTGGGAATTGCGCCCCCGGGTTTCCGGGGCCTGTGGCCGGGGTCGGACGTGAAGTTCTACGTTCCTCTCCACTTCTTAACGGTTCTGATCGGTAAGGACATTGACGCGCCGGGGTGGCTCGGATGGTGCAGCACGATCGGCCGCCTCCGGCCGGGGGTCTCCGTCCGGCAAGCGCGAGCGGAGCTGGCGACCTATGAAAAACCGCTCATCGATCAATTCATTCCCGTGGGAGCGCAGGACCGTCTTCGGGTCAGGAACGGGTATCTGCGGGTGTCGTCCGCAAGAACGGGTCTGCCTACATTCTTCGACCAGGTCTATTCGCCGCCCCTTTACCTGATGCAAGGACTGGTAGGGATCGTGCTCCTGCTGTGCTGCGTGAATATCGCGGGATTGATGATGTCGAAGGTCCACGCGCGCCGGCAGGAGTTCGCCCTTCGCACGGCAATCGGCGCCGCGCGTTGGCGGCTGGTAAGCCAATACCTCACGGAGAGCCTGGTCATCGCGCTCGGCGGGGCCGGTCTGGGCGCGGCCGCGGCGTGGTATGGAACCGGCTACCTGCTTCCCTTCTTCCGGCATCCGATGGAAGGGGCTCCGATGTCCATCAAGCCGGACGCGGCGGTCTTCGCCGTGACCGGTTTGTCCGCCGTATTGACCACGTTCCTGTTCGGCACACTGCCCGCCTGGCGAGCAGGGAGCGTCGATCCCGGCAGTCTCCTGAAATCGCGCACTGCGGCCGGCGCGCGGCGCCGTATCCTGGGTCGGGCCTTCATCCCTCTGCAGGTCGCGCTCTCGTTTGCCCTGGTTTCCATCGCGACTTTGCTCTCTCAAAGCCTGACCCGGCTACAGACGGAACAAACCGGGTTCGATCTCGACCACGTCACCATCCAGACCGCTCCCTTCAGCCTCCGGAACCTGACGCCAGAAGCCAGAATGGAGCTGTATCACCGCATGCAGAACCGCCTCGAGCAGCTCCCCGGCATCAACTCCGCCTCGTTCACGCTGTTCACGCCCATGACGAGCTTTCAAGCCACATCGAGCTTTCAGGCCGTCGCCAGCGGAGACAACCCTCCCGAGGATCCGCGGATGGCTTTTAACGACGTTGGTCCCGGCTACTTCCGCACCATGAAGACCGCGATCCTCGATGGCCGCGAGTTCTCCGGCAAGGAACGCGACCGCAGCGTCTGCGTCCTCAATCAATCGGCGGCGGCATACCTGTTCCCGCACCAGCGGGCGATTGGCCAGTATGTGAGAAGCACGCCTGGATCTACGGCCAATCCAGGAGGGCGCGGAGTATTGCCCCAGAACGTGACTTGCCGCGTGGTCGGTCTCGCGCAGGATGCCAAGTTCGCCAATCTGCAGGAACCGCCGCCCCGCACGGTCTACTTTCCGGTAACACTCGAGACGATAAACGGCGCCGGCAATCTTGTGTTCCTGATGAATGCGCCCGCCAAAGCGCAGGCCATCGCCGCCTATCGAACGGCCAAGTCCGAGCTTTCGCCCGCAACCCCCTTTGTCGTCTTCGTCACCTTGCGGGAACAGATGGAAGCCGCACTGGGCAGCCAGCGGGCGCTTTCGCTGATGAGCGGCTTTTTCGCCGCGCTTGCCCTGTTTCTCAGCGGGTTGGGTCTGTACGGCATGCTGTCATCGAGCGTCGCGCAGCGAACGGGCGAAATCGGTGTCCGCATGGCTCTGGGCGCAAAACGGGGCGGGGTGCTGAGAATGATCCTGTCGGAGGCGCTCGTCTTGTTGGCGGCCGGACTTGTGCCTGGCGCAATTGCGCTGGTGATCGCGGCAAGGTTCGTCGAAAAAATGCTCTACGGAGTCTCCGCCTTCGATCCAGTCAGGCTCGCCGCCATCACAGCGGTGCTTGCCTTCGTCGCCATTGTCGCCAGCTTGGCGCCAGCTTTGCGCGCCGCATCCATCGACCCGATTCGGGCGCTGCGCGCCGAGTAGTGATGCCGGGTTCTGTGCGGGAGCAAGTGGACAAATCGCGATGAACGGCAGAGGGCAGAGCTCAACCCCAATCCTTCACTATAGTAACACATATGTTACTATCATGAATGATCGATGTTCGGGAATACAACGACCGTGACGGCCGGAGCCCATACGCCGGCTGGTTCCATCTCCTGAATGCCAAGGCAGCCGCGAAAGTGGCAACCGCGTTGGCCCGGCTGGCGCAGGGCAATTTCTCGAACGTCAAGGGCGTCGGATCGGGCGTCTTCGAGTGCCGTGTTGATTTTGGACCAGGTTACAGGGTTTACTTCGGTAAGGACGGGGAGCGTCTCGTCATTCTCCTCGGCGGCGGCTCCAAGAAGCGGCAGCAGAAGGACATCGAGCGGGCGATTGCCCGTTGGCAGGATTACAAGGCAAGAAAATAGGAGTACAACATGGCTTTGACCCGTGATTTCAAAGAAACCATCCGCGCCCGCGTCGAACGCGATCCAAAGTTCCGTAAGGAACTCCTGCGCGAAGGGATCGAATGCATGCTCGGCGGCGATATTGCTACGGCGAAGGCGATCCTCCGCGACTACATAAACGCCACCGTCGGTTTCACGGAACTCGCCGAAGCGACCCACATCCCCTCGAAGAGCCTGATGCGCATGCTTGGGCCTGCCGGCAATCCGCGCGCGGATAATCTGTTCGAGGTCGTGAGCTTTCTGCAGCAGCGCGAGGGCGTGCGCTTCCGTGTGAAAACGGCGCCAGTCTAACCTTGGGACCGTGGAGGATCGGTGATAAACCATGGGGCCTGTCAGCTATCGTCCTCTCCGCGTCGGCTGGTGCATCGAAGCCGATTGCCTCCACGACTTTGCTAAGGCCAACGGATTGTCGCACGTCTTTTGGGGTGGACGTTACCACCCGATCCTTCCGTGCGCAAGTCGCGAACTCGCCGAAGCCCTGATCAGGGCAGGGCTGTCTTCGCCGGGAATCTTACCGGTGGCTGGGCGGCCATCCCGCCGGCCTGCCGAATTTAAGGGAAGACGTTTCACGGGAAGTGATCCTCACGGCGGCCGTTTGCGCACTGACCCGAGCATTCTCCGAGTGGCGCGTCACATGGACGGAGCGACGTCGGTCACCGGTGACAAGCCGTCTCGTTCCTAATGCGCTTTACCTCCGGATAGCGACGACCGGGAACTGGCCGATGCGCACGCTCGTCCTGGCGGTCTTGCGCCCCGTTCGGACAGGTTCGACGGGGCCAGCGCGCAACCAGGCGCGGAGGGTGCGATGATGGCCGGGAATGGAGGAGGTCAGGCATGGATCTCGAACTCGAAGGCAAAGTCTGCGTCGTCACAGGAGCGAGCAAAGGGATCGGCCTAGCCATCACGCGGGCGCTCGTCGCCGAGCGTGCGATCGTGGTCGCCGGGGCGCGCACGATCGATAGCCTCCATGGTATCGAGGGCGTCACACCAGTAGCCGTCGATCTTGGATCACCAGATGGACCCGGTCAGCTTGTCAAGCGTGCGGTCGACGATCACGGCCGCATCGACGTGCTTGTGAACAACGTCGGCGGCGTCCGACTTCGGCTGCGCGGATTTCTGGGCACGAGCGATGAGGACTTCGAATGGGCGATGCGCATCAATTTCTTTGCCGCGCTACGGGCGACGCGCGCGGCCGTGACCTTTATGATCGAGCGCGGGGGCGGCACCATCGTGAACGTCGCTTCTGTAAACGCGTTCTTCCAGCCCGATACTGGAACTGTCGACTACGGCGCCGCCAAGGCCGCGCTTGTCAATCTCACGAAGGCGCTCTCGCAGGAATTCGGCCCGCACGGCATCCGCATCAATGACGTGTCGCCGGGACCGGTAAGCACAGATCTCTGGCTCGGCGAGGATGGCGTCGCGCAAACGGTCGCGAAGGCTACAGGTGTCGATCCAGAGACGGCCAAGAAGAACGTTCTCGCCAGCATCGGCGGCCTCGCTACCGGTCGCATGACAACGCCCGAAGAAGTCGCGACCCTGGTGGTGATGCTTGCCTCGAAGCGCACCGCAAACGTTACGGGCTCCAACTACGTCATCGACGGCGGCCTCATCAAGACACTCTAAGCATGCTCCTGAGCATCTCTCTATCGTGATGCACAACGTCTCACAGCGGGTTTACCCCGGACGACGGACCATCCGACACGTTCCCGGGATTCGGGATGCTGGCCGACTTCCCGTTCCTAAAGCGAGTTGGCACCAAGCGAATTCGGCACCGATGTTCCGCGAGCGTGCGCTTCATTTCTGGAGTGTGAACTTTGCTTTCAGTGCTTCTTCGAACACGCGCACTAGAAACTCCCGCAGCTTTTCGAGGTGCTGCGCGCAAAACTCCTCGATGCGGACGTAGCCAGTTGCGGGCGAGTAACTGATCGAGTGCTCAATGACCTGCGTGCTTCCATCTCCCATCGTGACTTCGCCCCAGCTCTCACTCTTGTCGAGGCCCTCGGAAAGATCATCATCGTCCCGGTACATTCCGCAGCGTTCTGCTCGCGTGTCCGGCTGATCTGGCCGAATCTCTCGCGGGATCACGAATGGCAATATTGCGACGGCCAGTACGCCCTTTCGCCGAACAGCCTCATACCCGGCCTGGGTGCGCAAAGCGCGATAGTGAACGCACTCGTCCCGATAACCTTTCAGGCTCTCGATCCAAGGTGCCCACGTTAAGAGAAAACCGAAGGGAATGTGCGGCTGTTTCTTTAGAAACGCCAGTACCTTGCTGATACTGGTCCGCCTATTCATTCCAATGTGCAGTGCCAGTACGGTTCCAGCGAAATCGATCGATGCACGCGCGGCTGCAAGGAACGCATCAATCTCGAAAGCGATCTCTTGAACGGAAAACGTCCCTGCGACGCTCATCTTCGTAGGTTTCAGTTTGCTCGCAGGTGGATACTCGGCGGGGTTCGCGAGCGCTTTTGCTTTCTCGTTCGCCCTCTCGACGAGCCCGGTCACGGTAGAGCAATGGTACGCTGCCGCGTCAAGCTTCGCGAGCGCCCGGAGGACAGATGTTTCCATCCAGTCCTTCGAGTCCTGATCCTTTAGGACCGTTCCGCTGCCCGTAGGCGCCGAATCGAGAGCCTTCAGCAATGTATCGGCTGCGTTGTATGTTTCTTTGTTCGTCACGCGATATCGTTTAGACCTGATCCTAACACCCGTCCCTGTCTCGGCAAAATATGAATGAGCCGCCAGTTCGCGGGCGCCCTTTGGTCCTTGCAACAGTGAGCAGAACAATGTGGTGAGACATCAGCGCGATCAAGGACGTCTTCATCCATGTCGTGCGGTAGTGGCTGCCTGTCCCGCCTGCCAAAAAAAGAGCGTCGTCGGAGAAATCTGTGGGTGACTGCGTACTTCGAACAGGCTGGCGCAAATCGACTGGCACATACAGAGAAGATAATGCCGGAAGACCCGAAAGCCTCTCGGTCTCTTTCTTCTTAGTCAGTTTTTCGTTTGGGAAACCGGTCACCTGCCGATCGTCTTCGATCCCGACGATCAGTTCTCCACCGTCAGCGTTGGCAAATGCCACGAGGGTTTTGGAAATGTCGTCACAAACATCGCGGGGATCCGGGGCCTCTTGTTTCCGGGCGGTCCTTCCAGAGCACTCTTGAATTCTCGGAAATGGCTATCCCCGAGTTCGATCGTCAGGCGTTCAGGTAGCCGGAGAATGTCTGGGTCCATACAAAACCGATTGTATCCTTTAGGACCGATTGTCTGTATGGCCATAAACAGTGCTCGGCTGTACAATCAGCCCAGCGGACAGCTGATGTCTCAGGGTGCCCGCAGAAACCTCAAGCCAAGCTGACGCAAACATGGAACCCTCATCGGAAGACATCAAAGAGGTATACGCGCAATTCGGGTTGGCCTACTATCTCGGCGAAGTAATACACCGTGGCGTATGCCATCTGTACCTCGGCCTGCATTGCCACGACCAAGGCATGACCCGCTTGCGGATCGAGGAACTCATGCGCGAGGCCTATGCGGAAACCTTGGGCGGCATCCTCAATAAAGTGCGCCACGCACTGTCGGCAGATCTTGAGACGCGGCTAGGGTGGGCTTTGGAAAAACGGAATTACCTTGCTCACCATTTCTGGTTTGATGAAGTCCACCAGTTGAGCACTGCGGAGGGTGCCCATGAACTGGCTGAACAACTCGCCGAGATCATCGCCAAATTTGACTCCATTAACGAAGAACTCGATCGCATCGTACGAGCGGATCTTCAGCGGCGCGGAATAACCGATGAGACGCTGGCCAAGATGTTCGAGGATGTGTCCCGGTCGCCGATGGAACCGTTGCCGATGCAACGAAAACCCAAAAAGCAGGAAGTTGTGATTGCCGTGTACGAGATTGATATTCCGGGACGGGGCACCACCCTAGTCTTCGAGACCGACGATCACGCTCTTTGGGAGCTATGCGACGTGGGGCTGGGATGGTCGAAGCACGCAGGAGTTGAGAACGGTTGGCGAGCGGCGGAGCCATTTCGGGATCTGCTTCCCGCTCGGATTTCTCCACGGCCCGAAACAACGGCCCCTTGGGATTACGACATTGCGTTGGGGTCCAAGGCTATGCTTATCGTTCGTCTGGCTCCGGATAAAAAGAATTTCACTTACCGCGTGAAGCGAACCGGTGCGCCCAACGTGAACCAGAAGAGCTGATCTGCTCCAAGACTGCTCCAATAAGAAAACATCCGGAACGGGCCGCTGAAACACGGTGTTTACGAAATGAACACCGTAGACGTTATGTCCTTTGTTTTCAAATAAATATCAATTGCCCAAGCTGGACGTCAACGATGGCGATCTGATGTGGGCTGACTGGAGGTCGACCGCGGTTGTTCACATCCCAGTCGTCTGACCGATTCCGGCCTACGCCACGGCGTGCGAGGCAAAATGAGGTTCGATAACTCTTCAACCAAGCTGCTCATTCAAATGGTGTCAACCCTTCTTGCGTGTATAAGGACCGATAAACGCGCTGCATCCGGCTTTGTCCAGATCCCCCTCGTAGGAACCTACCCCGCCATGAGTTGTAGAACATCACTCCCGCAGTAAACCGATTGCGACCAGCCCAACAGGAGAATCCTGAATGTCTGCCGGCAAATCCCCAGGGAGATACATCCCAATCGCGCCCTACCACTGACAAATCCCCCCTACCGAATTCCCACCGTCACCGCATTCGCCGCCACCCCGTCCACCGTCAACTCCACCGTCGCCACCCCCGACCCGCGCAACGACGCGGGCAGCAGCACATTCACCTGGTCCAGTCCCGGAAAAGCCCCCTGCGCCCCGGCGTACACCACCTCCACATCCCGCCCCACGACCCTACACGTCGGCTTCGCCCCGTAATGCCGGATCCCCGTTCCATACAGCACCACGTACACCACGCCATCGTCGAGCTCAATCGCATCCATCGCCCCCGCCGTTTGCGACCCGTCCGCGTTCACCCGCACCACCTCCCCCGCTGCCGTCCCCTTCCCGCTGCTGTCCCGCGTGAACAGCCCCGGCGCCGTCGCCGAAATCGGGACCAGCGCCGCCATCGCCCCAGCCCGCAGCCTGGCCTGCCCGGGCGCGAGATCCCGCGGCATCACGATCGCCGCCTGCTCCTGCCCCGCGTACAACACCTCCGCTGCCCGCACCGTCCCCGCGCTGTCGATCACCTGCGCCGAATCCGCGCCCGCCAGATCGCCTCCAAACAGCGTCACGATCTCGTCCGGCGCGAAGGACTCCGCCAGATAGGAGGCCGCATTCACCGCCGCCAGCGCGCTCACCGGCGCCGAAGCGCTCCCCAGGAAATTCTCGTCGCCCGGGTACACCGCCACCACCGGCTCCATCGCCATCGCCGCCGGCCCCGCCGCGCGCCCTCCCGCCAGCGGCGCGGCCGCCACCGTCACGTTCGTCAACGCGTTCACAAAGCGCACGCTCCCGGTCGGCGTCCCGGCGCCCGGCGCGGCAACCGCCACCGTCGCTACCGCCGTCCCGCCCGCTAGCGAAAGCCCCGTCAGCGTCCTCGCCTTCCCCACCGTCACCGCGACTTGCGCCGAGGCCGCGCCCCACGACGCCGTCACCGCGTGCGCTCCCGCCCCCAGGCTCGCCACCGTCAACTGCGCGCTCCCCGCCGCCAGCCCCGCCGTCCCCAGTGGAGCTCCGCCGTCGGAAAACTGCACGACCCCCGAACCGCCCGGAGTGAGTTGGGCCGTCAACGTCACCGCCTGTCCGAAGACGATGTCCGCCGCGCTCGACGTCAACGTCAGCGTCGCCGCCGGCGCGCTTACCGTCTGCGTCAGCGTCGCCTGCGCCGCCGGATAAGTCGCGTCGCCCGTGTAACTCGCCGTAATCGTGTGCGTCCCCGCCGCCAGCGCCGCCGCATAAGTCGCGCGCCCCGCCGCAACCGTCGCGCTGCCGAGCGCCGCGCCGTCCGCCGCGAACTGCACGCTCCCCGTGGGCGTCGTGGTCCCCGGATTCGGCGTCACCGCCGCCGTCCATATCACCGCCTGCCCGGCCGCCGCGGGGTTGTGGCTGCTCGATAGCGTCACCTGCGCGCGCGGCGCGCTCACTGCCACTGGCGGCGAAATGCTGCCGGTGCAGTTGGCATCCCCTGCGTACTCCGCTGTGATGTTCCCCACCTGGGTCGAAACCGGTATCGTCGCCGCCGACGCCGCGCCCATCGGCACGAGCGCCGCCGTCCCGATCGCCTGCCCGTCCCGCAGAAACCGCACCGTCCCCGTCGGCGCCCCGCTGCCCGGCGCGATCGGACTCACCACCGCGGTGAACGGCCCTCCGGTCGTCGCCGTCACCGCCGTCGTCGTGTTTGCCTTGCCCACCACGAGAACCGCCACCGCCGGCGCCGGGCCGTAATTCCCGTCGCCGTTATACTCCGCCAGGATCGGATGCTGTCCTGCGGTGAAGATCGTGGACACAGAGGCGCGCCCGTCCGCCCCCAACCGTTGCGCCGCGATCGCCGCCGCGCCATCCGAGAACACTACCGTCCCTGTCGGCGTTCCGACACCCGCCGCCGCCAGCGTCAGCGCGCTCAACTGCACGGTTTCGCCGGACACCGGCGCCGCCGGCGTAAACGCCACATACACCCCGGGCGCCGCCTTTCCCACCGTGATCCGCATCGACGCGCTCCCCGCGTTCGTATTCGCGTCGCCGCTGTAAGCCGCCGTGATCGGATAATACCCGAACAGCGGAAACGTCGTCTTGCACGAAGCCCGGCCCTGCTGCAGTGGCACCGCCGCGCATCCCGCCACCGGCGTGAACGTGATCGTCCCCGTCGGATTCGGCGCCGTGACGCTCGCCGTGATCGTCACCGGTTGATCGATCTGCACCGGCGTCGCGGAGATCGCCACCACCGGGGTCGCCTTGACCACGTTGATCTTGATCTCCACCGGCGCGGCCGCCTGATAGGTTAAGTCGCCGCTGTACACCGCCGCCACCGTGTGCACGCCCGTCAGCAGCGTCGTCCGTGACTTCGCGCGTCCCGACCAGTCGATCGGAACCGCCAGCGACAATGCCGCCTCACCCTCCAGGAATGTGATCGTCCCGCCGGGATTCGCCGTATTTGCCGCTCCCAGGACCAGCGCGCTCAGGTCGATTGGCTCCCCCGCCACCGGCGCCGCCGGCGCGAACGTGAAATACAGGCTCGGAGCCACCTTGTTCACCGTGACCTTCACCGACGCCGATCCCGCCAGCGTGTTCGCGTCCCCGCTATAATTCGCCGTGACCGTCACTTCGCCGATTTGCCCGAAGCTCGTTGCGCAAGTCGCGGTCCCGTTTTGCAGAGGCCGCAGCGCGCATCCCGCGATGCCCGCGAACGTCACCGTCCCCGTCGCCTGCGGCGCCGTCACGCTCGCCGTGATCGTCAGCGGTTGCGCCACCTGCGCCGGCGGCGCCGAGACCGCCACTACCGGCGTCGCCTTCGCCACCGTAATCTTCATCTCCACGGGCGCAATCGACTGGTAATGGTCGTCGCCCGAATAGGTCGCCCAGACCGAATAGGAGCCTGCCAGCATGGTGGTGCGAAACTGCGCCCGTCCCGTCGCAACATCGAGTGCCACCGGCGGCCCCAGCGGCGCGCCACCCAGCGAGAAGGTCACCGCGCCCGTAGGAGCCGGCACGCCCGGCGCCCCGAGCACCAGCGCGTCGAGTTCGATCGAGTCCCCCACCGCCGGCGCCTTCGGCGTAAATGCCGCATACACTCCGGGCAATGCCTTGCTGACCGGAATCGGCAGGGTCGCGGTCGCCGCCAGGGTGTTGACGTCCCCGCTGTAGTCCGCCCGAACCGTCGCGTCGCCCACCGCCGCGAAGCTGGTCTGGCACGTGGCGATTCCATGAACAACGGCAACCGCCCCGCATCCGGTCACCGGCGTAAACGCCACGGTTCCCCCGCTGCTCAACGGGGACACCGACGCTGTGATCGTCACCGGCTGGGCGAGTTGCGCCGGCGTTGCCGACACTACGAAAACCGGCGCCGCTTTCGCGACGCTGATCGTCGCGCTCTTCGAAACGGAGGGCTGGTAGTTGGCGTCGCCGCTGTAACTCACAACGATCGTGTGCGTGCCCGCGCCCAGCGCCGGAGCGATCCCGGCGCGCCCGTCCCCCCCGAGCGCCGCCGTTCCCACAGTCGTTGCGCCTTCCAGGAACGTGATCGTTCCCGTCGGCGGGGTCTTCCCATCCGCGCCAAGGATCAGCCCGTTCACCGACAGTGGCCCGCCATAGACCGGCTGGTCCGGCGCATATGCGATGTAACTATAGGAAGCCCACCTCCCGATGCTCATCGGCAGCGATCCCGCGCTGGCCAGCGTGTTCCCGTCGCCGCGGTAGTTGGCCGTGACCGTCAGCGTAGTCGCCTGCGGAAAGCTCGTCTCGCAAATCGCCACGTTCCCGAGGACAGGCAATCCCGAGCATCCTGGGATGGCCGCGCCGCCAATGGCGAAATCCACCGTTCCGCTCGGGTAGCCGCTGTCTCCGCCCGCCAGGTAGACCGCGGCGCGGATCGACACCGGCAGCCCCAACTGCGGCGCGTTGGACGCCATTTGCATCCGTGTCGCCGCCTTCGCCACCGTGTAATTCAACGTTCCGGAAACCGCAGCCCCGAAGTCGGCGTTGCCCCCGAAGCGCGCAGTGATGGAGTGAGCCCCCGCCCCCGGCTTCAACTGCAGCGTCGCCGTGCCGGACGAATCTGTGAACAGCGGAACGGTATTCTGCGTGTCGGCCGTGAACGTGACGCCCGGCGCCACGCCGGGCGGCGGCGTCACCGTCGAGGCAAAGGTAAGCGTGTAACCATACACCAGTTCGCCCGCTGCAACCGCGGGCGTCGAGATGGTCGTCGGCTGGGCGGCGTTGGCGCCCCACGCCAACATCCAGCACAACGTGATCCGCTTCACTCGACATATAGTGTGGCGAACAGGAAGTTTCTCTCATGTTTTCGAACCGTGTTATAGTTTCAGAGCCCTATGTCCGACGCGAAGAATCCTCTGGCCAAATTGGACCGCCAGGAACTCCTTTGGCTCGCCGGCATCCTCAAAGATGCCTGCCGCGAGCGGCTCGAAAAGAACGTCGTCAGTCAGGCCTTTGAAGAGCGCCTCTACCAGCGTGGCCCGGTCCCCGGCCGCCTCGATCCCCGCCCCTTCCTCAAGATCTGGGAGCCCCGCTATCGCAAGTTCCTTGAAGTCGCCACCGAAATCCAGGCCCAGTTGGAATCCGAAGATGCCAGGACCGTCGCCGAATCGCTCCGCGCGCGCGTCACGCGGCAGGGCCCTTCCATCGCCCGTCCCGCAGTGCGCCGCCGCCGCACCGCCGGTTAATCGATCGCCTCCTCCGCTATCATCGGAAGAGATGCCCCAAATCCTCGACGGGAACCGCGTCCGCGACCAGATCAAGTCCGAACTCCGCCCGCGCGTCGCCGCACTCCCGCGTCCTCCCGGACTCGCCGTCGTCCTGGTCGGCCACAATCCCGCATCCGAAATTTACGTCCGCAATAAAATCAAAGCCTGTCACGATCTCGGCATCTACTCCGAATCGCTGACGCCCTCCGCCGCCGTCACCACCGAAGAACTCCTCGCCGTCGTCGAGCAGCTCAACGCGCGGCATGATATCGATGGCATCCTGGTGCAACTCCCGCTGCCGACGCAGGTCGATACGAAGCGCATCCTACTCGCCGTTTCGCCGGCGAAAGATGTCGACGGTTTCCACCCTTGCAATGTCGGCAACCTCGTCGCCGGTTTGCCCGGTCCGCGCGCCTGCACCCCGGCGGGTATCATCGAGCTTCTCAAGCGTTACGACATTCCGATCGCCGGGAAACGCGCCGTCGTCGTCGGACGCAGCGATATCGTCGGCAAGCCCGCCGCCATGCTGCTGCTGCATGAAAATGCGACAGTCACCATCTGCCATTCCAAAACGCCGGACTTGGCCGCTGTTTGCCGGGAGGCGGAGATTCTGGTGGCGGCGCTCGGCCGCCCGGCGGCGATCACGGCGGAATTTATCAAACCGGGGGCCACGGTGATCGATGTGGGCACCACAAGAGTCGAAAATCGGGTCGAAATCGAGCGAATTTTCGCCAAATTACCCGAAAAAATCGCCATTTTCGATCAAAAAAAGGGCATTTTGGTGGGCGATGTGCACCCGATTGACGTCTCTCAGGTCGCGGGTGCCTATACACCAGTTCCAGGTGGTGTTGGACCGCTGACCATTGCGATGCTGATGGCCAATACCGTCGCGTCCGCCGAACGCCGGCAAGGCGTATGCTGAAAGTCGGCTTGACCGGCGGCCTTGCCTGCGGCAAGAGTTTCGTCGGCGAAGCCCTGGAGAGTTATGGATGCCTGCTGGTGCAGGCCGACGAGCTCGGCCACCAGGTCCTGGCGCCGGGCGGCGAGGCGTATGACGACGTGGTGCGGGAATTCGGCGGCGGGATTCTGATGCGCTCCGGCGAGATCGACCGTCGCGCTCTGGCCGCCCAGGTCTTCGGGGCGCCGGACCGGCTGGCGCGGCTGAATGCAATGGTCCATCCGCCCGTAGTGCGCCGCGAAGACGCTCTAATAGCAGAGTTTACGGCGCGGCAGCCCAATGGCATCGCGGTCGTCGAGGCCGCCATTCTGATCGAAACCGGCAGCTATAAGCGCTTCGATCGTATTATCCTGGTGACCTGTACGGAGGAGCAGCAGGTGGAGCGCGCGCTGCGCCGCGAAGGAGCTTCTCTGGAGGATATCCGGGCCCGCCTGGGGCGGCAGATGCCGCTTGCCGAGAAACGAAAGTATGCTGATTTCGTCATAGATACATCCGGGGAAAAAGAGGATACATTGCGGCAAACCCGGGCCGTCTACGACGTCTTACGGAGAGAATCATGAGAGTATTGCGACCGTTCGTTTGGGCTGCCGTTCTGGTGGCCGTCTTCTTGTACGCTACGTCGGTGGCCCACTGGGATGTGGCGCGCGTGCTTCAGCCCGTGCGCAATGCCGGCCGGATCTGGGCCGAGCCAACCTCGGCAGCAACCGCCGGGGTCTATACCGCCGACGAACAGAACAATATGGATATTTACCGCACCGCCAAAGAAGCGACGGTGAATATCACGTCTATCGTCGTCCAGGAGGACTTTTTCTACGGCGCGTACGAGGGGAAGGGCGCTGGTTCGGGCTTTATTATCAACGCGGACGGCCGGATCCTGACGAACTACCACGTCGTCCACGGAAGCGCGCAGCTGACGGTCACGCTCAACGACAAGAAAACCTATAAGGCGAAAATCCTCGGCACCGACCGGCGCAACGACTTGGCTCTCATCAAGATCGAGGCCGACCGGAAGCTCCCCTCCCTGCCGCTGGGCGATTCGGACCATCTGGTAGTGGGGCAAAAGGCGATCGCGATCGGCAACCCGTTCGGGCAATTCGGCGGCACGCTGACGGTGGGGGTGGTCAGCGCGCTCGACCGGTCGATCAAGACGGAGGACGAGCAACTGGAAGGGATGGTGCAGACCGACGCCGCCATTAATCCCGGAAATAGCGGCGGACCGCTGCTCGATTCGCATGGAAATGTCATTGCAATCAACACGGCGATTTACGGCCCGCAGGGAAATATCGGGTTGGGATTCGCCCTGCCGATCAACCGCGCCAAGGCGATGCTTGACGAATTCGCCAAGAACGGGAAGATTTCGCGGCCGTTTTTGGGGGTCAGCGCGCTGCCGATTTTCGGCGATTTGGCACAAATGTTGAATTTGCCGACAGGTGGTTTACTGGTCCAGCAGATTACGCCGGATTCACCGGCGGAGAAGGCGGGGATGCGAGGGCCGTCCCGGCGCGTGATTGTCGGGAATTATCCGATCGGGATTGGCGGCGATTTGATTGTGGCGATCGATGGCGAGCCTGTGGAAGCGAATGATTCGCTGGCGCGCGCGATGGGCCGCAAGCGGGGCGGAGACACCATGGAATTAACGATTTACCGGGGTGGAAGGAAGGAAACGGTGCGGGTGAAGTTGGACTCGCTACCGCAGCAGTTATAGCAGTAGGAAGGGCAGGCTTGGCGGCCTGCCCTTAAAATCTCTTCAGGCGACGGCGACGCCTTTGGTCGATCCGGCTCCAGCCACCTGGACTTCCTGGACTTTGTTCTTGCTGCCCGGGGGCCGGCCGCGGCGCTTCGGCGCCGACACTTCCGCCATCCACGACGGGGGCCGTCCGGGGCGACGCCCGCGCCCATGAGCCAGCCGTTCCAAACTCACAATTGCTTCTTCGATCTGTTGCCGTTCTTCCCGCAATTCCGCGAGGATTTTGCTGACGTCCATCTGAATCGCCCTCCGTGGTTCGGCTCAACTCCCATGAGTGAGCCGGAGCCAAAAGGAATCGTTCGTAAGATTCCAATATCCTCTTTGATTTTCCTCCTAATTAAAAAAGTTTTCAAGGATGGATTAAAAATAAAGAGCGCCCAAAACCCTGGTCTTCGTACTGAGGTGTATCGCCTAGTACGCTTAAGACTTATGGTCCTTTTCACCCATTTTCTTCCAATAGAAATAGAAGGGAAGTCCCAAAAGAATCAGTCCTATGCCCATCAATGACTCCCGGGGGGAATCGATGAGGGTCGATAGTACCAGGGCGAGCGCAACCAGCACAAAAATCGCAGGAACCCAGGGATATCCCAAGGTGCGGTAAGGACGGGGTAAATCAGGTCTTTTCTTTCGGAGAACAATTACGGCGGCGGTCGTCATTCCGTATAAAATCCAACTCGCGAAGATGACGTACGTAAATAATTGTTCATAGCGGCCGGATAAGACCAGGAGCGCCGCCCAGCCGCTCAGCGCCAGAATCGACACGGATGGCGTCGCATATACGGGGTGGACATGGCCGATCGCGCGGAAGAAGTACCCGCCACGCGCCGCGGCATAGGGAACGCGGGAACCGGTGAGGATTGAGCCGTTTAGCGCCGCAAAGATACTGATCATGGCGGCGATCGAGACGGCGCTGGCACCGGGATTCTGGAAAATCCGGCGCATCATCTCGGCGGCCACACGGGTGCTGCCGCCGACTTCGGACGGGGTTAATACCTTAAAATAGGCGGCATTCGCGAGCAAATAAATAGCAATAACGGCGGCCGTTCCCCCTATGAGCGCGCGTGGCAGATTGCGCTGCGGGTCGCGCACTTCGGAGGCCACCATCGCGACATTATTCCAGCCGTCATAGGCCCATAATGCGGCCACCAGGGCCGCGAAAAACCCTGCCGCTGTCAACGGCGCCACCGACGCCGGAACCACCGCGTGGGGATGTCCGAGCCCGAGCCCCGCGATGATAATAAAGGCGATCAGCGCCACTTTCACGCCGGTGATGACAACCTGAACGTTGCCGCCCAATTTGACGCCATAATAATTCAGCCAGGCCAACGCGAGAATCAGCGCCATGGCGAATAACTGCCCGTAGCGTAATTCCAACGGCCCGCCATTCGGCCCCAGAGGCAGCCGGACCGTATAAAAGACGCCGTCCAATACGGGGAAAAACGTAGTCAAATAATAGAAAAATCCTGTGGCCAAGGTGGCGATCGAGCCGCTCTTGGCGACCCACATCTGCGTCCAACTGTAGAGAAATCCCCACATCGGACCGTAGGCCTCCCGGAGGTAGGCATACTCGCCTCCCGCCTCAGGGAGTGCCGCGGCGAGCTCCGAGTAGCTCAATGCCCCCGCCAGAGAGAGGAGGCCGCCGAAGACCCAGACGACGAACACCATCTCCGGGGTCCCGACCCGCAGAATCATGGTTTTGGGCACTAGAAATATGCCGCTGCCGATCACCGTGCCGACCACGATGGCGGCCGCCGCCCAAGGCCCCAATTCCCGTTTCAATTCCATAGTTGAGAACTCCCCTCCGCTGCATTGGAGCCGCGGCGCTGTAGGTGGATTTGCCGCCGGCCTGGTGAGGGGGCGGGTAGTTGGCAATTCCCGTCCGCCCCCTGAGGAACCCGGCGCTGTGGGTGGGTTTGCCGCCGGCTAGGTGAGGGGGCGGATGGCGAAGGCCGCCGCCAGAGCCGGCCGGCGGGTAGTTGGCACTTCCCGTCCGCTCCCTGAGGCCTGCGGCGCTGTGGGTGGATTTGCCGCGATGCTGCGGGGGCGGCCTGTGCCGATCCGGTGAGGGAACAGATGGTACGCGGCAACTGGCGGCGCTGTGGGTGGATTTGCCGCGATGCTGCGGTGGCGGCTCGTGCCGATCTAGCGAGGGGGCAGATGGTACGCAGCAACTGGAATTTCGGACCGCGGCGCTGTGAGTGGACTTGCCGCGATGCTGCGGGGGCGGCCTGTGCCGATCCGATAGGGGGACAGAGGGTACGCGGCGACTGGCATTTCGGACTGCGGCGCTGTGGGTGGATTTGCCGCGATGCTGCGGGGGCGGCCTGTGCCGATCTGGCGAGGGGGCAGATGGTACGCGGCAACTGGC
>CAZSQK010000135.1:0-19283 GCA_964608645.1 uncultured Solibacteraceae bacterium
TCCGGGCGGGAAAGCTGATCTCCAGCGGCGTGGTAGAGGGTCTGAACAACAAGGCGAAAGTCACCATGAGAAAATCCTACGGCTTTCGCACCTACCGTGTGCTCGAACTGGCTCTGTATCACTCACTTGGCAAGCTGCCTGAGCCTGAATCCAGCCACGATTTCTTCTGACGAACCTTTTTTGAAGACTCGCGCCTGCGCAGGATAGCGCAGTTTCTGGAGGGTCGACGGAGGACGCGCAGGACCGTTGGTGGCTGAGCCTGCAGGAATCGCATGACCGCTTCCAGATCGGCGCAGGGAGCGGACTGCCTGGATGAAGAATATGGCGCAGGCGCTCGACGACGTGCCGATCGAAGAGCCGGCGCGCAGCGCCTTGCGCGAGTTCTTCGAACGATCCTCCACATATATGGTCAATGCCGGTGAGGCGCGGGGTGGAGCGGAGGACGAAGGCGCGCCGCGGCAGCCAATCGAACAGGAGCTATGCCGGCGATGGAGGGCGCAACGCACGCAGGACGAAGCCGTCGCTGCCATTCGCGCCGGAGCAGCGGATCGCGCCATCGCGTTGGCGGAAAGCTCGGCCCTACGGACATACGTCAAGGGCAACCGGCCGGTCTTGGCGGCACTCCTCGCCCGGATGATCGTGGGCGGCGACGGCGCGCTGCTCGACTATGCGCGGGAGAAACTGAAGTCCGATCCAGCCTTGGCACAGATACGCTACAGCGGCCGCACCCTGCTACACGCGGCGGCAGCCGCGGGCCAGCGAGGCATCGTGGAATTGCTGCTGCGACTGGGCGCGGAGCCGGACGTCGCCGATGACGGGGGGCACACTCCGCTGTATTCGGCCGCCAACGAGTGCCCCGGCCCCGGCGGCGCCGGCGTCGTACGCGCATTGGCGCAGGCCGGCGCGAGGGTGAACGCTTGCGGCGGTGTGAAACGGTGCACCGCCCTGCATATGGCAGCACGGCGGGACAACCGGGAGATCGCCGAGGCGTTGTTGGAGTGCGGCGCGGAAATCGAAGCTCGGGACAGCCTCGGCGAAACCCCGCTACGGCGAGCCGTCAATTGCAATCAGACGGGTGTGGCTGAACTGCTCGTCGCGAGGGGCGCGGATATCCATTCAGAGGGCAGTAAGGGCCAGACTCCGTTATCGGCAGCGCGCACCGGGGCGATGAGGCGGTTGTTGCAACCTCGCATCCCGAAATAGATGGTATGGGCGAAAACGTATAGAACAGAACGTTTCAGGGCGAAAGCCGTCTTTTTACGGGATATACTTTGTTTCAATGCGCACGCTTCCGTTGGCCGTTTTCGTTTGCCTCGCGGCCGCCACCCCTTCCCCGTGCGCTTATGTGGCGTTGTACGTTTTCGGCAGCGATCCTGTGCCTGTGTCATCGAGTCTCGCCGGGCTCACTGCCAGCTCCCTGACGCGGAACGGCGTGACTGACGGAGGCACCTCATCGGTATCCTATTTAGGAGGACAGTGGCCGATAGACGTCTTCGGGGCGAGCTACTACGAGGCGACTCTGACGCCCAATCCCGGGGTTTCCATCGACTACTCCACGATCACCCTTGACTACGTTATCGGCACGAACCCGACGTTTACCAGCGAGTTGCTCAGCAGCGTCGACAGCTTCACGACGCCGCTTTCCACGCACATCAGCTCGCCCGGCCGCACGGACTATTCCGACCCGCTCGCCTCGCTTGGGCTGCAAGGGGGCCCAGTCACCTTCCGGATCTATGGCTACGTGGACAGCGACTTGGGCGCTTCGGGCCTCTTTGGCGGAAGTCTCAGCTTCGGCACCACCGGCAACCCGATTGTGACTGTGACTCCAGAGCCGGCGACGCTCGGCTGGGCCGCCGGCGCGTTGGCGCTCCTGGCCATAGCGCGAAAGCGTTCGGCCGCCGGCGCCACGAGTTTCCCGCGACGCTAGACGGCGGTCTTGTCTTTGGCGTAACAACGGTCGTTGAGCGCGCAGTCCGCGCATTTCGGATTGCGGGCGACGCACAGGGCGCGGCCATGCAGGATGATCTGGTGGGAAAAGACGATCCACTTTTCCCGCGGGATGATTTTGACGAGGTCCTGCTCGATCTTGACGGGGTCGGTGTTTTTGCTGAGATCGAGGCGGTTGGAGATGCGCGTGACGTGCGTGTCGACGACGACCCCCGAGGCGATACCGTACGCGGTCCCGAGGACAACGTTGGCGGTCTTGCGGGCGGCGCCGGGAATCGTCAACATTTCCTCGATGGTGCGCGGCACCTTACCGCCAAACTCGCGGACCACGCGATTGGCCGCGCCGACGATCGATTTGGCCTTGTTGTTGAAGAATCCCGTGCTGCGGATATCGTTGGCCAGAACTTCAGGACGGACGGCGGCGAAATCCTCCGGCGCCGGATATTTCGCGAAGAGGCCGGGGGTGACTTCATTGACGCGCTTGTCGGTGCACTGCGCGGAGAGGATGGTGGCGACCAGAAGCTCCCACGGGTTGCGATGAAGCAACGCACAAGTGGCGGCGGGATACATGCGGTCGAGGCGTTGCAGGATTTCGGCGACCCGCTGCTTGCGTTCGGCTGCGGTTTTGGGACGTTTCACGTAAGCTCTTAGGAGATCATGAGGGCGCGACTTCTTCTGCTGGCCGCCACGCTGCTTGCGTTCGGCGCCTCGCTGGCTTCCGGTTTTCACTTTGACGATTATGCCATTTTCTCCGATCCTCTCCTGACTTCCGCGGGCGGCTGGACGGGCGCCCTGACGCTGCGGCAGACGCGTCCGTTGACCTATCTGACGTTCTGGTTGAATTACGCAATCGGCGGCGGCGCTCCGATCCTTTACCACGCGGTCAACCTGGCGCTGCATCTCGGCGCCGTCTGGCTGGCCTACGAATGCCTGCGGCGGCTTCTGCCGGAGCGCGCGGCGTGGGGGGCGGCGGCGATCTTCGCGTTGCATCCGCTGCAAGCGGAATCGGTGGATTATGTCTGGTCGCGGAGCATCGTGCTGGCGACGCTGTTGTGCCTGGCGGCAATGTGGGAGTGGTTGGAGGGGCGGTATTGGGTGGCGGCGGCGTGGTTCGCAGTGGCGCTGTTGGCAAAGGAGGAAGTGGCGGCGTTTCCGCTGGTGCTGTGGTGGTTGGGGCGCAGGCCGGAGGCGGACGTCGAGAAGAAGGACGGCAGGACGCGCGGCGCCGCATGCGCGGCGATGCTGGTGTTGGCGGCGGCGGCGGGGGCGCGGACGGCGTATGCGACATTCGTCACGGCGGGGTCGGGCGCGGGTTTGCAGGCGGGAATCACGCCCGGGAGGTACTTTCTGGCGCAGGGGCCGGTGATTTTGCGATATCTGCGTCTGGCCGTGGCGCCCTACGGGTTCACGGTGGATCCGGATATTCGCGTGCCGCCGGTGTGGCTCGGGGCGCTAGCGTGGCTGGTGGTCGCGGGGCTGGCGGTTCTGGCGTGGCGGTATTCGAAGTGGGCGTTGGCGGGGTTGATCCTGCTGATCCCGAGCTCGACGGTGTTTCCCGCGGCGGACCTGGCTGCGGACCGGCGGATGTACCTGCCGATGCTGGCATTCGGTGCGGCTGCCGCGCCGTGGCTCGCGCGCGCGTGGGCGGCGGGGGGTGTCGCGGCGGTGCTGGCGATTCTCAGCCTGCTGCGGACGCAGGTCTGGATGAGCGATCGCACGCTATGGGCCGAAGCCGTGGAGCGGGCGCCGGAAAAGGTGCGGCCGAAGATCCAACTGGCGCGGGCGCTGCCGGCGGGGCAGGCGCTGGAGCTGCTGGCACGGGCGCGCGACCTGGCGCCGCTCGATCCGGCGGTGGCGGCGGAGACGGGAAAGACGTTCCTGACGGAAGGCGAGACGGACGCGGCGCTGGCGGAGTTCGGCCGCGCCCTGGCGCTCGATCCGCGGGATCCGCGCAATTACAACAATCGGGGAGTGGCGCTGGCGAACCTGGGTCAGACCGAGGCGGCGCGGGCCGACTTCGAGCATGCGCTACGGATGGATCCGTCGTTCACGGAGGCTCGAGAGAACCTGGAGAAGCTGGGCCGGTAGAGGCGAAGTTCGTGATCTGCTGGAGTGTGTAGGCATGTTCAGTTATGGCACGGAATATAGCCAGGAACACGAAATCCCATGGCTCACAAGACGAGAATCATGTATTGTCGGTCCAGCCTGAAAGGTGCAGAGAGCGCTCTCCGCTCTAGCGAGTATTCCGACCTTTGGGAGGGGGTTTTCAAGGTATCAGGGTCTACCGATCCGATGTGGTTCTTTTGAGACGCGCCGAAGCGAGGGCGCTGCGCTGCATTCATCGTCTCGATGAGCCCACTGGACTATCCCTCGGCTTGGTTACGTCCCCGCATTGCCAGCTTCCGTTTCGCCCGCAAAGATCATTGTAGCTCCGCCGCGATCCCGATTTTGGGTGTTGGGGATCAATGGAACCGAAAACCGGGTTAAGGCAACGCGAGTTATGCAGATGTGGTTACAAAAGAGCCGAACGCCGAATGGGCATTCCGAACTTGCTGTTGTCCTTATTTCTGGTTGATGGGCTTTGGCAAGCGGTGGCCGGTCAATGCTTCATGCGTGAGCTTCCTCTTAATCGCAATGCCGATTCTTGGGGAGCTCTTGATCTGGGACTTAGGGAACAATTCTTCCGCCCGCAACACGTCCTCGTCCGTTCCGCCCATCAGTTTGTTGCCTGCGAGCCAGGCATCGCGGAGTTCGTGGTCGGAGAACATTTCATGATATGCGGCATGCAGCTCCTGGGCGATGGCTAGGCACTCATTGCAAGCGAAGTTGTTCATCTCAAAGCTAGATTATAAGACGTCAGCAAGCAGCCAGGCGATAGATCGTGGCTTCCTGTACCTTGAATGTCCGTGCAATGTCCCGGACAGTTTTACCCTCTGAAAGCAACTGCTCTGCAACTCTGACCTGGTCTGCAGCGAAGACCGACACAAACTGGCCGCGCCGTCTTCCACGGTAAGAGGGGAGAGCTGCGCCAGCGGTATCGGGAGGGGCAGAGGAGGATCAGTTGGGCGCGTTGGGCCTGGTCGTGAACATCACCCTAGTTTTGCAGTTCCCACGAACTCACCCGGCGTTAAGCGACATCTTCCAAGGCGTCGGCCGGATTGAAAAGGGGTCGAAGCTGGCCACGCACCACGGAGTCCGGCGCCGAGAAGGCATAGCGCCCCAATAGATTGATGTGCTCGAAAACCAGTGAGGAAAGCCGTGCCACGTCTTCCGGCTGGATGGTATAGCCTTCGCCTACGCGGGTATTCCGGACGAAGCACTTCAACTTCGACGGAACGGCAACCCGTCAATTTGGATTTCAGGATCGCTGCGGCGTTTCCCGCGCTTTTAGGTCTGGCATACTGCTTAAACCGGCTGGGTCGGAGGCGCGTGTTTATTCGGTGCGGAGAGTCTCCATTGGGTCCACGGACGCGGCGTGTCGCGCCGGCACGTAGCTTCCGGCGGCGGCTGCCAGAGCGGTGAGCGCCGCGGCTAACGCATAAGTCAGCGGGTCGCGCGGTGTAATCCCAAATAAGAGCGACGCAATCCATCGCGATAGACCTAGCGCCAAGGCAAGTCCGATGACCGCGCCGATACAGTTCAACAGCAGTCCGCGACTCACGAAGAGCCACTTGATTGTTTTGGGCTCCGCGCCCATGGCGAGGCGGATGCCGACTTCGCGACGCCGCTGCGCCACGGCGTAAGCCAGCACACCGTAGATGCCCATGATCGCAAGGAGCAGCGCCATGGCTCCGGCGGTGGCCAGCAGAACGAGCGCAAATGACGTTTGAGCCATGGATAGGCGGTAGATGTCGTTCATGGTCCGGACTCGGGCCAAGGGCAGATTGGGATTCACGGCACGGACCTGAGCGGCAATTTCCCGGAGCAATCCTTCCCTTGCTACGCGTTCGCTGCGAACTGCAAAGGTCATGGCACGGCGTCCGCCGATGTGAAAGTAGACGGTAGCGGGAACGGGACGGTCGATGCCGTCGGCGTGAACGTTCTCGGCTACGCCGACGACCTCATTCCAAGGACCCTGTTTCCCGGAGCGCAGGCGCTTACCGAGAGCGTTGGCAGGATCACCCCAGTTCTCGCGCGCCATGTTGTCGGAAACGATGGCGACGGGCCGGCGGGCGAACACATCGTCCCAGGTGAAGTCGCGACCAGCGACGAGGCGCGTCCCTTGCGCGGCCAGAAGGCCGGGCGAGAGTTGGCGAAGGGCGCGGTTCGGAGGCATCTGGTCCTGCGATGTCTTGCCCTCCACGGCAATGGGATTGCCATTGTGAAACTCGGGCTCGAGCGGTAATCCATCGCCGAACCCCGCGGCGATCACGCCGGGAATCGAGGAGAGGCTCGCGAGAATGGCAGCCTGCACGCGGACGACCTGCGCCGGCTGGGGGGCGAGCGCCTCGGGGATGGCGATCCGCACGGTCTGAATCCATTCGGGTTGGGTGAAGCCTGGGTTCACAGCGCGCAGGGCAACGAAAGTGCGGATCATCAGGCCGGAGGCGATCAGCAGCACAAATGCGACCGCGACCTGGGCCACGACAAGAGTATTCTGTGCGCGCAGCTGGCGAGCGGCTTGCGTCGAAGAGCGGACATTCTGGACGCGGCCGGGACTGGCAGTCCGGACCACGGCGGCCAGCCCCAACAGGATACTTGAGGCGACGGAACAGACGAGCACAAAGGCGAATGTCGCGCCGTCGATCGAGATCTCGGCGAGACGTGGAAGGTTGGCGGGCCCGTGCGTCACGAGAACGCGTAGGCCGATGCAGGCAATGGCCAGGCCGACAACGCCGCCCACGACGCCAAGGGCCAGACTTTCGACCAGCAGCTCGCCTATGATTCTCCCCCGCCCTGCGCCCAGCGCCGCGCGTATGGCAAACTCCTGGCGCCGGGACTCGGCGCGCGCCAGCACGAGATTGGTCACGTTGGCGCACACCAGCAACAGCACCAGCCCAAGCGAGCCCATGAGAACGGTCAAGACTGGACCGATGTCGCCGGCGACATCCTTCTTCAGCGGGCGCAGGTTGGGCTGGATATGAAATGCCGCGAGAATTGAGCTGGCGCCGGCCGTTTCACCCCAAGTTTTCCAAACACGCGCCACATCCTGATTCGCCATCGCTACGGTGACGCCGTGCTTCAGCCGGGCGATCCCGGTATAGCTGAACTCCTCCGGGGCGCCGCTGACGGGAAAACGCTGCGGCAGCATGATATCGGGCGAGTACTTGACGAAGCGAAAACCGCTGGGCATTACGCCGATCACGTGTCGCGGGATGAAATCGATCAGGATGGTGCGGCCGAGCACGGCCGGATCGCCACCAAACTTGCGCCGCCAATATCCGTAACTGAGAATCACGGTTTCCGGGCTGCCAGGAGTGTCGTCGTACGCGGAGAACCAGCGGCCGATGTGCGGCGGCACGCCGAGCGCAGGCAATGCGCCGTAGGTGACAGTCACGGTCAGCAATTGTTCCGGGTCACCGAGTCCGGTGGAGGCGGCAGCCCCCACGGTCCAGACACCGAAGCTTTCGAAGGCCCTGGCGTTCCCGTTGCAGGCGGCGTACATGCTCGGGGACAGATCGGCGTCTTCGAAGACCTGGCCTTGAATCACCGATCGGTTGACGACGCCCACCAGCGCGTCCGATTCGGGGTATGGCAAGGAGCGGATGAGGACGGCGTTTAGGACAGTGAACATGGCCGTGTTGGCGCCGATGCCCAGCGCGAGGGAAAGGATCGCGGCGCTGCTGAACATCGGATTGCGGCGGATCATGCGAGAGGCGTGGCGCATTTGGCGCAGAATGGCCTCCACGAAGATGAGCGTGTTCATTCGATAAACCTCTTCCCGGATGAGAGTGGTGTTGCCGAGTTTCCGCTGTGCGGCCTCGCGTGCCGCTGCCGGCTCCATACCGCGCGCGATGTGCTCCCGGGTTGTGAGGTCCAGGTATTGGTCGAGCTCTTCGCGCTGCTCGGCGTCGATTTCCGCACGTTGGAAGAATCGCCGCCAGCTCATTCCGGCGTCTCCGGAATCGGATTCAGTATGCGGCCGATCGCCCTTACCACTTGCTCCCAACGGGACGTCTGCGCTACGAGTTGCCTCTTTCCCTCGGGCGTGAGCCGGTAGTATTTTGCCTTTCGATTGTTTTCCGACGTCCCCCAGAACGCGGCGATCCAGCCGCGATTCTGGAGACGGTGCAAGGCCGGGTAAAGGGAGCCGTGTTCGACTTGCAGCACGTCCTCCGAACCCCGCTCGATGGCGTGGGCGATCGTCTGGCCATGTGCGGCGCCAAGCACAAGGGTCTGAAGGATCAGCATGTCGAGGGTCCCCTGAACCATCTCGGACTGCAGCGGTGATTGGCGTCTCGGCATATTGTCATGTCGATGGTCGACTAGTCTCTCCGCTCATATAATACGCCAACTGTGGAGAAGAGCCTAGACGTTATTCTATGATGATCGACAGGAGGAGGGCTGTTTGCGGCGAGCAAAGTCCATGCAGTTCTTCTGCCATTGGAGATTGAAGAGCTAGGGCTGAAGGGCAACGCTCGACTGGCGGCAGAGGATGCGGTCGTCGGCCCAGCGGCGGAGCCAACGGTTGGCAGGCTCCTCGATAAAACGGTAAACGAGCGCCGACAGTCCGATTACGCCGGAGAGATAGACCGGGGCCGAGCCTATGCGCGTCCAACGGAGATACCACCAGAGCATCGGGACATGCAGGATGTACATGGCGTAGCTGGCTTTCCCGAGGTAGACGGCGAGGCGCGAGGAAAGCGCCCGCGCGGCGGCGCCGCCGCCCATCGCCAGGCCGATCAGCAAAAGAGCGTTAAGGGGGCGGAGCGCCGTATTCAGATCGACGCCCGGCGGGAGGAACACGGGCCAGGCGATCAGCGCCGCCGACAGCGCGATGGCGGGGACGTAAAGCCATTCGCCAGAGGCGCGGCGGCCGATCAGCTCATAGGCGCGGGCCGCGGCGACGCCCATCAGGAAATCGGACAGGTGGATGAGGGGCTTGATCTCGTCGGAGACGCCGCACGCCCAGAGGATTCGCGTCAGACAACACGCGGCGAGGGCCACCGCGAGAGTCCGCCACCAGCCGGCGCGCAAGACCACGACGGCCGCGAGCGGGAAGGACACGTAGAAGAAGATCTCGCAGGAAAGGGACCATGCCGGGGTGTTCCAGTTGACCGGCAGATGGCCGAGCCAGCCTTGCAGCAACAGGCCGTGCGCCGCCAGCAAGGGCGTCTTGGCGGGAGTGGTGTCGGCGAGAATGAACGGCGCCACGACGGCGATGCTCACTGCGTAAACGGGGTAGACGCGCGCGACGCGTCCGGCGCCGTATCGCAGGAGACTGCGGGTGGACCATTCCGTCGCGGAATAACTGCGCGAGAGGACGAAACCGGAGAGCACGAAGAAGGTCGTCACGGCGAGGTATCCGCCGCGGATCAGCGCGTAGACGGCAGGCGGCAGCGCCAGGGCGGCGGTTTCGAGCATCTGGCCGCGGCCTGTGAGGTGATGGAGAATCACCCATAAGGCGAGGACAAAGCGGAGCCCCGTGAGCGCCGGCAGATGCTGCGTGGAAGGCCGTTTCACTGCGCCGCGACCACGCCGGCGACAGGCTTGTCCGCTCCCGACGGAGCCATACAATCATCGTCGCGATCTCCCGTGGCGACGGGCGAAGAGGTCCAGCCGGTTTCGGCCAAGGCTTATCCTCCTAACGAATCGTGTTCGCCGGTCCCGGCGAGATCTTCGACCTTGGTGCCTTTGTTGTCGAGATGCTGGGGGACAGTGTCCTTCATGTCGACTTTGTTCTCCGTGGCGCCGGTGGTCGGGTCGGTGGCATGGGCAGGCGGGGCCGGTTCGGCAGCCGCGGGACCGGCCGTGGGGCTAGTTCGTTCGACCACGATATGGAAATGGGCAACGAGGGTCGCGATGGCTCCGACGGCGGCCAGCACCGGGGCCAGCACGACTCCGACGGTCGCCACCGTCAGAGGAATCTCCATAAACGTATGTCCCTGCTCGTCCTTGATGATGATCCGGCGGACGTTGCCCTCTTTGACGAGTTCGCGGACCTTGTCGCCGAGCTCGCTGGCATGCACCTTAAACTGTTCGAAGAACTGGCCCAACTTGTCCATGTGGGAAGTTTAGCATCGCCAAGCAGGGGAGTTCCGGGATCGGCGGGCCATGGAATGCTTTCCGGCGCTTCTGCGGCCGCTCCATTTCCGGTAAGATCGAACCTTGCGCTTTGCCCTCGTCCTTCTCTGCTGCGCGATCTCTCTCGCCGCCCAAGCAGAAATGCCGGCTGTCGACCGCCTCGCCTCTCTCCCAACCGCAGCCGCCCGCCGCCAGGCGATCGAGTCCGAAGAGATCCCGGTGACCACGCAATTGATCCAGTCGTGCATCGAACGCGGCGCGAAACAACTCGACGACCACCAGTTCACAGACTCCGAAGCGTGGGATCAATTGGCGATCGACCTGGCGGTGGAGATTCACGCGCTGCGTCTGGAGGCAAGCGGTTACCTCAGCTTGAGCTATGTACTGGGCCAGCAGAATCGATACGAGCGGTCGCGGGACGCCGTGCAGCATTCGCTGGCGATTGCGCGGGAACTCCAGGACCAGCCGATCCTCTCGGCCGCTCTCTCGCGTCTCGCCTCCGTGGATCTCCGGCTGGGGAAAGAACAGGAGGCCGTCGCCTCCGCGCGGCAAGCGCTCGCGGCGGCGGCCACGGTCAGCCAGCCGGCATCAAGGCAGGCGCGCATACGGCGCTCGCCCTCATCCTGGCCAGCCGTGGAGATTACCGCGCCGCACTCGACCAATATTCTCAAGCGCTGGATCTTTATCGCGCGGAAGGCAATCGCGGAAGCGAAGCCGTCGTGCTGGGAAACATCACGGGGATCTACCAGGATCAGGGCGATCCGATGCTCGCCATCCGTTATTACGAACGGAGCATCCCCGTGGCGCACGAGATCGGATACTCGATCACCGAGGCGCGGTTCTCCGGCAATCGATGGCGCGGTCCATATGGCGGTCGGCAAGCAGGTTGGCGCCAAGCGCCGGGAGGGCATTGGCGAGGATATCCTTGTTGCCGATCCGGTCCAGCAATTGGATCGCCTCCTCCATCCGGACGGTGCTTTCCGCGTGGTGGCCTTGGGTCCACTCCGCGGAGCCGATCGTGATCAACGAGCCTCTCGGGTAACTCCCTAGGACCACCACGTGTCGGTGGGGCCTCATTGGCTCTGTTATAATTCATCCAAGCCTTATCCGAGGGAGCGTTAGTGTATTCGAATCGCCGTCACCTTCTCATTCTCATCCTCACTCTCACAATCAGCCTCCTGCCTCTCGTTGCCGCCGAGGGAGATATCGCGGTCGTGGTCCGGCCGGACACGCCGACGGATAATCTGAGCCTCTCCGAGATCCGCAAGCTCCTGTTGGGCGAACGGCAGTTCTGGAATTCCAACCTTCGCGTCACACTGTTGATTCGAGCTCCCGCGGCGCACGAACGCGACGTGGTCTTGCGGGTGATTTACCAGATGTCCGAGGCGCAGTTCCGCCAATATTGGATCAGTAAGATCTTCCGCGCCGAGGCGGCGAGCGGTCCGAAGATCGTGTACTCCAACGAAATGGCCGCGGAATTGGTCAACTCGATTCCGGGTTCGGTGGCCTTCGTGGAGGCTGGGCAGGCGCCGAAGGGCCTCAAAGTTCTCAAAATCGACGGGAAGCTTCCCGGCGAAAAGGGTTATCCGCTGCGGTAAGGACGAAGGGCACATCCATGCGAACACTACTGCCGATCCTCTTGTTTGCCCACGCTCTGGCGGCCCAACAGACGGCCCCGCTCTCGGGCGACGACCACGCGCTGATCCAACAACTCCTGCAGCGCGTCCGTGACCTGGAAGACCAGGTCCGTGTTTTGAAGGCGGGTGGCGCAGCGCCTCCGGCGGCGGCGCCGGCTGCGGTTCCGACCCAGACAGCGGCGGCGCCACCGCAGCCGGCGGCTCCCGCGCCAGCAGCGGCGGGCGACATGATGCACGACATGAACATGGGCGGTGGCGGAATGCCCACCATGCAGTTCCGGGGATTTTCCGATATCCGATACAGCGCCTACGACCACCACTTTCAGCCGAACACGTTTTCGCTGGGACAGTTCAACCTCTTCATCACGAGCAAGCTGTCGGACAAGTTCAGCGTCCTGGGCGAGGTAGTCGTCGAAGCCGGGCCGGACAATGGCGTGGGCATCGACCTGGAACGGTTGCTGTTCACGTACTCGGCGAGCGACCACTTCAATATCGCGGCTGGACGGTACCACACCGCCATCGGCTTCTATAACACCGCCTATCACCACTCGACATGGCTGCAGACGACCGTGGACCGGCCGTTCCTGTTCGCGTTCGAAGACGGCGGGGGCGTGCTGCCGATCCACAACGTCGGACTCACGGCGAATGGCACGATCCCATCGGGGAGCCTCGGGCTGCATTACATCGCCGAAATCGGCAACGGGCGCACGTCGCGCTCGCCGCTCGACGAAGCCGTGCAGAATGTGCGGGACGAGAACAATCGCAAGGCGTTCAATTTCGGCCTCTACGCGCGGCCGACGGCGGCGCGCGGCCTGCAGGCCGGGGTCTCGGTGTACAACGACAAACTCTATCCCGAGGCCATGGCCAAAATGACGCAGACGATCTGGGCCGGGCACGTGGTTTATCAGAATCCGCGATTCGAGTTTCTGAACGAGGCGGTGCTGCTGCGGCACAAAGTGGATCGGGGAGAGACGTTCAATACTTCGGGCTTTTACTCACAAATCTCGCGGGCCTTCGGCAAAGTGCGCCCGTATTTCCGGTATGAATATATCAATGCGTCCTCGCCAGAACCGCTGTTCGGGGACGTAGGACTGCTGCACGGACCGGTTACCGGGATCCGTTACGACTTTAGCGACTTCGCCGCGTTCAAGGTGGAGTATAACCGTGTCATGCGTCGGGAGATGAACCCGATCAATGGCCTCAGGACTCAGGTGTCCTTTACATTCTAATGACGATTCGCCGGCGACTCACATTTTCTTATTTGGCCATCCTGCTGCTGTTGGGATGCAACCTGGGCATGTACTGGTGGAGCGACGGGCAGCGCAAGGCCATGTTCGAGGACGTGCGAAAGGCGATCGGACGGCAGAACCTGATTAATGCGATCGAGACGGAGCTCAACGACGATCAGAAGCAGATTACGCTGCTGAGCCAGATCATGACCGACGCCACCGGCGGCGGGGGCGCCTCGCCGGACGAGATCGCGCAATTCAACACCCGTCTCGACACGCTCGACGCGGCGCTGCGAGAATTGCGCTCGGAGACGAGCGGCGGCGGCGAGGGGACGGTGGACCAGTTCAACAAGTCGGCCCGGGAACTGATCGCCTCGTGGCGCGTGTTCTACGCGAATTTCGGACGGGACCAGGCGCGCGCCATTACGGAGATGGTGGTGCACGCGGAGCCGCTCAGCCAACAGGTGTTGCAGCAACTGCTGCCGAAGGTGCTGCACTTCGAGGAGAAGGAAGTGCAGGCGGCCAGCGCGACCTACTACGACATGGCCAAATTCACGGGGCGCGCTACGATTGTGATTTTCCTGATCTCGGGACTCGTCTCCGGCGTGCTGGCGATGCTCAGCTCGCGCCACATTACGCGAGGACTGGGGTCGTTGAAATCGGGCGCCGACGAACTGGGCGCCGGCAATCTCGACGCGTATATCCAAATGGGGTCGAAGGACGAACTGGCAGACCTGGCGCACGCGTTCAACCACATGGCGGCGCGGCTGCGGACGTCGCGCGAGGAGATCACGCAAGCCAATGTGGAACTGGAAAAACGCGGGCAGGACCTGCAGGCCGCCATGGAGGCGGCGGAATCGGCGAATCAGGCCAAGAGCCAGTTCCTGGCCAACATGAGCCATGAGGTCCGAACGCCGATGAACGCCATCATCGGGTACAGCGAGATGCTGATCGAAGAGGCGGAGGACAGCGGCGCGGACGAGTTCGTGCCGGACCTGAAGAAGATCCATGCGGCGGGCAAGCACCTGCTGGGCCTCATCAACGACATCCTGGATCTGTCGAAGATCGAAGCCGGCAAGATGGACCTCTACCTGGAGGACTTCATCGTGCGCGATATGGTCCGCGACGTGGTCACGACGATGAAGCCGCTGGTGGACAAGAACGAGAACGTGCTGGAAGTCGACATTCCGGCCGAGATTACGGTGATGCACGCCGACGTCACGAAGGTGCGGCAGGGTCTGTTCAACCTGTTGAGCAACGCGTGCAAGTTCACGAAGTCGGGAACGATCGTGCTCCGGGTGCGCGCCGAGCAAGTGGGCGGGCGCGAGGGGATGTCGTTCGCGGTGCAGGATTCCGGCATCGGCATGACGCCGGCGCAGGTGGCGAAGGTGTTCGAGGCGTTCACACAGGCCGACGAATCGACAACGCGGAAGTACGGCGGCACTGGTTTGGGAATGACGATCACGCGCAAGTTCTGCGAGATGATGGGCGGCAACATTACGGTGGAGAGCGAGTACGGCAAGGGGACCACGTTCACGATCCACCTGCCCCGACATGTGGCCAAGCTCAAGGCAGCGGTGGCCGCAGCCGCCGCGCCGGAGCAGCCCGCCGCCACGCCGGCTCCGAGCGGCCCGGCCGGCGCCGTGTCGGTGCTCGTCATTGACGACGACGCCGTCAGCCAGGACCTGGTGCGCACGATGCTCGCGAAGGAGGGGTATCGCGTCACGATCGCGGGTAACGGAGAGGATGGGCTCCGGCTGGCGCGGGAACTGCATCCCGACATCATCACGCTCGATATCGCCATGCCCAAGATGGACGGATGGAGCGTGCTCTCCACGCTGAAGGCCGATCCGGCGCTGGCCGACATCCCGGTCATCATGCTGACGATGGTGGACAACAAGAGCATGGGCTTCGCGCTGGGGGCTTCGGAGTACATGACGAAACCGGTCAATCGGGAGCGGCTGATCGGCGTGATGCGCAAATACATTCCGTCGAGCGATGGGCAGTCGGTGCTGGTGGTGGAGGACGACCGGGCGACGGTGGAGATCATGCAGTCGATGCTCGAGAAGGACGGCTGGCGGGTGCGCACGGCGGCGAACGGCCGCATCGCGCTGGAAGTGGCGGCGGCGGACATGCCGGGCCTGATTCTGCTCGATCTCATGATGCCGGAGATGGACGGTTTCACGTTCCTCGACGAGTTCCGCCGGGCTCCGGAAGCCCGGTCGGTGCCTGTGATCGTGCTTACGGCGAAGGATCTGACGGCGGACGACCGGAGCCGGCTGAATCTGTCGGTGGAGCGGATTCTGCAGAAAGGCGACGGGGCGGAAGGGGAACTCCGCGGGCTGATCGCGGATCGCATCGGCAAGGTGCGGATGACGTCGGCGTAGCGGCGCCGGACTAGACTTTACCCAGGTATTTGTCGAGCCAGGCGAGGACTTCCCGAATGAGGTCGGGGCCGGTCTCAATGAGACGCCATGGCTAGCGGAGTTTCGGCAGCTTCGGCGGGCGGGGACCGTGGCGGGTCAGATGTCCCAGGGGTCTGTAAGTCAACTCGCCGCCGGCGCGGACGCAACGCAGCATCAGGCCGCCGCGGCTCATATCGCCGCGCCCGATGAACTCCTCGGGAAACAACAGGCGGTCTCCGAAAATGGCGGCCATCGGCTCCAGGTACTTCGAAGTGGCGACGCTGCCCAGGAGGATGAAGTCGCAGTCTTCGCCGGCGGTCTCCAGCAGCGTGCGGCAGCCGTGCTCGAGCGGCTCCCGATAGCGGGGCTCGGCGGCGTCGATCGGCACGGAAGCGATCTGGCGCAGTTGATCCAGCGTGATTATGGTCTCAGGAGGGACGAGCCCGGCGCCCGACGTAATCACAAACGCGCCGGGGACAGCGCCGGGCGCCGCAAATGCGAGCGAGTATGCCAGCTTGCCGCGAAAATACAAGCCGCTAATGAAGGCGAAGACTTCGCCGATGGGCGCGCCCGGGCCGCGCAGCCGGACTGCCAAGTCGAATGCCGCGTCCGGGCGGAAGAGCATCGCGGCGCGCTGACCGCCCGCATGGGCGGGCGACAGGAGAAAGATCCGATGCCGGCTCACGGGCGCGGCTCCGGCGAGACGATGAAGGAGGCGTCCTCGCCGTGGGTGACGGTGTAGAACTCGTCGAAGCTCTCCGTCCAGGCCGGCCGCTCCAAGCGTTTGAAAGTCCCGCGGACTCCGGGAACCGGAATGGCTGCGACGCAGCCTTGGAGGAGCCGGCGTTCGCGCGGGCGCTTCTTCAGCAGGTCGAGACTGATGCGGACATGGGTGTCGAAGGAGCGCTCGCGGTGGAACGTGGTTTTGCCGGATCCCTGGATACCGGTGAAAATGACGGCCTCCATCGACAACTGGCTCGGCATGATCTTGTACGCCCTCCGGCTTCGGGCCTCGGCGAGGGGGATCAGAGATGGCCGGGGCCGAGGTGGCCGTGTCAGGGAACGGAACTATTGTAGTCGAAGGCCTCCACCCCTGCCGGCCTACGGCTGGACGGCGCTATTCCAGTCGTAGGGCGTCCGTGGGGCTCACGTTCGAGGCCCGCCATGCCGGGATGAATGCCGCCGCGAGCGCGCCGGCGGAGAGGACCAGTGCGGCGGCGGCGACGGTCGCGGGATCGGTGGCAGTGAGGCCGAACAGCTGGGATTGGACGAACTTGCCGAGGGCGGCGACGCAAGGTAACGCTATGGCCACGCCGGCGGCGACCATGACGGCAGCATCACGCAGGACGAGGCGGATGGCGGAACCCCCGGTGGCGCCAAGAGCGAGGCGAATGCCGATTTCGCGCGTGCGGCGGGTGACCACGAAGGACATCACTCCGTAGAGACCGATCAACGAAAGCGCCAGCGCCAGGGCGCCGAAGCTGCCCGAGAGGGCGGCCAGAAGGCGCTCGGTCGTGAGGGATCGGTTGACCTGGTCGTGCAGAGTGCGGAACCAGAGGATCGGCAATCGGGGGTCGGCCTGGCGGACGATTTGGCGGATGGACGGAATGGCCTGCTCAGGGACGCCACGAACCTTGATGTAGAAGGTTGCGCCGGTGTCTTCGCCTTCGAAGATGGGGAAGAAGGCCTGCTCGGAATTGTCGCGGAGGCCGCGGTAATTGAAGGCGGCGCAGACGCCGACGATTACGATTTCGGGCTTGACGTCGGGACCGGAGCCCTCGCCGATGTGGATGCCGAGGGGATCGCGGCCGGCCAGATAGCGTTTGACGAAAGCCTCATTAACGATGGCGGAGCGGTGGCCGGCTTCGCCGGCCGGGCGGGAGTCGCGGGCGTCGAAATCGCGGCCGGCGAGGATGCGAATGCCGAGGGTCGAGAAAAAACCGGGACTGACAGCGTCGAGGTTGACGTTGCCGGTTACGATGCGGCGATCGGCCTGGATGGTCATGAGATTGTTCCAGCTCCCGCCGGTGAGGAATGCCTGGCGCGCCGCGGCGGAGTTCCGAGTGGTGGGCAGCGCGCGGACTTCCTCATGAAGCCGGCGGACGAGCCGCGCGGCGTCCGCCCGGGAATAGCCACTCTTCACCGGCGCAATGGCGAAGGAGAGGATGCCGGAGGTCTCGAAGCCGGGGCCTTTGGCTTGCAGACCGGCGAGCGTCCGGACAAACAGCGCGGCGCCGATGACGAGGATGAGGGAGAAGGCCACCTGCAGAGTGACGATACATTTGCGCAGGCGGACACCGCCGAAGCCTGTTCCACCGCGCTCGCGGAGCGAGCGGACAAGGCTGCCGCCGCCGGCGTGGAGGGCTGGAGCCAGTCCGCTCAGGAGGCCCGCCACAAGGCTGGCGAAGAAGGCGAACGCCAGCAGGCGAAGGCTGAGGGATCCGCGCAGGCCGCTGGCGGCAACTTCATGCGGGAGGAAGGCGATCAGCGCACGAATGGCGAGCGGAGCAAGGGCTGCGCCGAGAACCCCACCGGCCGAGGCAAGGAGCAGGCTATCGGCGAGGAGTTGACGGCCGATACGGCCTCGGGAAGCGCCGAGAGCGAGGCGGACGCCAATCTCGCGGCCCCGTGCAGAGCCACGGGCGAGGAAGAGGCCGGCAACGTTCAGGCAGGCGAGGCCGAGTAGAATGCCGGTGGCGGCGAATAATAGCCAGAGCGGCTGGGATAGGCTGCGGCGGAGCGGCGAATGTCCCTGAGGCGCGGAGGCGACTTGGAGAGTGGATGCCAGGTAGTCACGGCGGCGGTCGGCCGAAGTCATCGGGAAGCCGGGGCGACGCATGTTGTCCTGGAGCCACGCCTTGAACCACGGCTGCAGACCGGCCTGCGCCTGCGCGGGCGTAAGGCCCGGACGGAGGCGCGCAAGGATCTGCATCCAAGTCGTGGGGCGGCGGAGCAGGTCTTCGGCGCCGGGGATCGCCTCCGCGTACATGGACGCGGGAATCCAAAGCGCCGGCACCGCACCGACATCGACGCCGTGGAAAGCCGCAGCGGCAACACCGACAATCGTCATGGGGTGCTGGTTGATGAGGAGCTTGCGGCCAATGATATCCCCTGCCCCGCCAAATTCGGCCTGCCAGAAATCGTTCGAGAGGACGACGACCGGACCGGCGCCGGCAGCAGCGTCATCAGGCTCTTCGATGACGCGACCCAAAGCGGGCCCTATGCCGAGAACCGAGAAATAGCTGCCGGAGACGATTTCGGCCGCAACGGGTTTCGGATCGCCACCTGCGGCGACATTCACATCGATTTCCGCGCGGCAGAGAACGCCGTCGAAAAACCGGGTCTGCTGCAGCAGGTCGCGGCACATGGGGTAAGACATGAGGTTCCAAGAGCCGAACGCGCCGGCGACCTGGTCGCCCTTCCAATCGACAAGAACGATGGAGGCGGGGTCGTGGATGGGCAGCGCGTGCAGCATCACCTGGTCAACCAGCGAGTAGATGGCAGTGGTGGCGCCGATACCGAGCGCCAGCGAGAGCAGCGTCGCGGCGGTAAATCCCGGACCGCGGAGGAACGATCTGGCGGAGAAGCGGAGATCGTAGAGGAAATCGCGGAACCAGCGCGTCAGCCAGACGTCTCGGACTTCCTCGCGCGCCTGGGCGAGGCCGAGTTCGACGGCGACGCGGCGGCGGGCATCGGGTTCGGGGATGCCGGCGGCGGTGAGGTCAGCGACCCGACGATCGAAGTGATATTGCAGTTCGCGGTCGAGGCCGCGCTCCAGGGAGCCGCGGCGGAACCAGTTGAAGAGCTGGATCATCGGCCGCCCTCGTCGAAGATCAGGTTGACGGCGCCGGAGAGGCGCGCCCAGCTATCCTTCTCGACGG
>CAZSQK010000136.1:0-19226 GCA_964608645.1 uncultured Solibacteraceae bacterium
CAAGACGGCCTAAATTTTGGTTTTTTTCGCTCCAGAGCAACTATAAGCCCCAAAGTCGCAAAGAACGCCACATTTATGAAACGGTGTGCTCAGCCGTTTCCAGCCAGGATTTCATCTCCGCCCTCGACGTGACACCCGCCTGCTGCCTGACTATCTGTCCATTTTTGAGCACGACGAAGTTCGGAATCCCCTGGACCCGGTAGCGCGCCGCGATCTCGGGATGGGCTTCGGTATCGACTTTGAGCACGACGGCGCGGCCCGCCATTTCACGGGCTACGGCGTCGACTTCCGGCGCCGCCATTTTGCACGGGCCGCACCATGACGCCCAGAAATCGACCAGCACGGGGGCCTTCGATTGCCGGACCACCGCGTCGAAGACGGCCGCGTCCGCCGCTATGGGCGCGTCCAACGGCGGCAGTGGCTGCTTGCACGACCCGCATCGTCCACGGTCGGTCAAATGGTTGACGGGAACGCGGTTTGACTTCCCACAGTGCTTACAGCGGCGGACCAATCCGGCATCCATACGGCGCCTATTGCACGTGCTCTGCCGTAGCCGCCGGGCGCACCCATTGGCCCGTCGCGGCAGCCTGGAAGACGGCGTCGATCACCGCCATGTTCTTCACCGAATCCTCCAGCGGAACCGGGGGAGGCGTTCGGCTCCGAATCGCACGGGAGAAGGCGTCGCCCTGCAGGGTGTATTGGTCGCACGGGGCGAACTCCTCGATCTCCAGGCCGCTCCCCCATGGGTCCCGGCCATCGTCGATGCGGATCCGGGACGCGCCGCCAGGCTTCGCATTGTAGGGCACTTCCAATTCGATCCGGCCCCTGGTCCCCATGAACTGCATCATCTGATTCCCCGCGACCAGCGTGCCGCACGAAAAGACGCAGTGGCCGGAGGGATATTCGAGGATCGCAGACGCCAGGGTATCGACGTCCGTCGCCGGGTCGCGCACCAGAGTGGCCGAGACCCGCGCCGGCTCTTCGCCGAACATCATGCGTGACACCTTGATGGGATAGCAGCCGATGTCCAGCAATCCGCCGCCGCCGAATTCGCGCACGTAGCGGATGTTCGTAAAATCGTCCTTGTAATACCCGAACGTTCCGATTGCGTACCGCAGCTTGCCGATTCGGCCCGACCGCACGAGCTCCAGGGTTCGCACCCACTGCGGATGCAACTGGATCATGAAGGCCTCGCCGATGGTGACGCCCGTCCGGTCGCGCACCTCGATCAGCTTCCGGACTTCGGCCGCGTTCAGTCCGATGGGCTTCTCGCACAGGACGTGTTTGCCCGTCTCGGCGGCGCGAATCGAAAGCGGCACGTGGAGGTGATTCGGGAGCGGGTTATAAACCGCGTCGATCGCGGGGTCGGCCAGCATCTCCTCGTAGGACCCGAAGGCCTTCGGAATCCCGAATTGCCGGGCCGCCGCCTCGGCGCGGGAGCGGTCGCGCGCGGCGACGGCGACGACCTCGCAGACTTCGCCATCTTGCATGGCAGGAATGACGCGGTTGACGGCGATGCGGGCCGCGCCCAGAATTCCCCATCGGACTTTGCTCATACGATTTGCGGGATCAACTCTCCGTAGACGTCGGTCAGCCGCATATTGCGGCCATTGAACAGGTAGGTCAACCTGGTGTGGTCGATGCCCAACAGGTGGAGCATCGTGGCGTGCAGGTCGTGGACGGCGATGGGCTGCTGCTCGGCTTTGTACCCGAACTCGTCGCTCGATCCGATGATCTGGCCGCCCTTGATGCCGGCGCCGGCCATCCAGACGGTCATGGCTCCCGGGTTGTGGTCGCGGCCGACGCCCTTCTGCGAGATGGGCATGCGCCCGAACTCGCTATGCCACAGCACGAGAGTCGAATCGAGCAGACCGCGCGCTTTCAGATCGGTCAGCAGACCGGACACGGGCCCGTCGACTTCCGCGGCATGCCGGGTGTGGTTCTCCTTGACGTTGTCGTGCGCGTCCCAGGTGTCGCGATTCTGCTGTCCAAGGCCGCCGTGATAGAGCTGTACGAAGCGGACGCCTCGCTCCACCAACCGCCGCGCCATTAGGCACTGGCGGCCGAAGGGCCGCGTGATCTCTTCATCCATCCCATACAACCGCCGCGTGGCCTCGGATTCGCGCTCGACATCAACGGCTTCCGGAGCGCAGCCCTGCATGCGGTAGGCGAGCTCGTACGATGAGATCCGCGCCGCCAGCTCGGAACTGCCGGGATAATTCTTCATGTCGAGCTCGTTGAGCTTCGCCAACAGATCCAAGCGGTCCCGCTGTTGCGCGGGAGCGACTTCGGCGGGCGGCTTGAGGTCGATAATCGGGCTTCCGGAGGGGCGGAAGACCGTAGCCTGGTACGCCGCCGGCATGTATCCGGCGCTCCAGTTGGCGGGTCCGCCGAGCGGGCCGCCGCGGTAATCGTAGATCACGACGAAGGCCGGCAGGCTCTGGCTTTCCGAGCCGAGACCGTAGGTCACCCACGACCCGACGCTCGGCAGTCCCATCTGGATCTTCCCGGTGTTCAGCTCGTACGTCGCCTGCACGTGGTCGTTCGACTTGCCATAGACCGACCGCATGAACGCGATCTCGTCGACATGCCGCGCGATATTGGGAAACAGCTCCGAAACATCCATCCCGCTCCGGCCGTATTTCTTGAACTGGAACGGAGTCGGCATGAGAGGGCCGGGATTGCCCTGCCGCACGACCACGTCGCCCTTGCCCGTGAGGGGTTGGCCGGCGTACTTCGCCAGGGCGGGTTTGGGATCGAAGGTGTCGATGTGACTGACGCCACCGCTCATGAAGAGCGAGATCACGCGTTTGGCGCGCGGCGCGAAATGCGGCGCCTTCGCGGCGTAGGGGTTGTAGCCCGAGGCCCGCGCGTCGCAGGCGCCGCCGGGGGGTGTCGCGCCGAGCATTCCCTCCTGATGCAGAAGGTGGGCCAGGGCCAGGCCGCCCATGCCGCCTCCCGACCGGAAGAGAAACTCGCGTCTGTTCCAGAAGTGTTTCATCGCGTCACCGGACGTACAGAAACTCGTTCAGATTGAGCAGCACATTCGTGAGGTCGGCCAGCGTGCGCTTGCGCAGGAATTCGCCGCCCAATGCCGCTTCGTCGGCGCGCGGCGGGCGCGATAGCGCGATGCGATATGCCAGCTCGACCTGTTTCGCCGGGTCTTCGGGCGCAGCTTCGCGCACCCGGTCCGCGAACAGCTTGGCCTGTTTCTGCACGAACTCGTCGTTGAGCAGCGTCAGCGCCTGGGTGGGGACGGTCGAGACGTTGCGCCGTCCGCAGCTCGTGTTCTGATCGGGGAGGTCGAACACTTCGAACATCGGGAAGACCAGGCCGCGTTTGCGATACACGTAGACGCTGCGCCGCCACACCGCGGGGCCGTCGCTCTCCTGCTTCCAGATGCCGCCGGACATCGAGGCCAGGATCTCCGGCGCGATCGGTGGAAACACCGGCGGCCCGCCGAGCTTCCGGTCGAGCGCGCCGCTGGTGGCGAGGATCGCATCGCGCACAATCTCCGCCTCCAGCCGGTGAAGCCGGAAGCACCACAGGTACTGATTGTCGGCATCCTTCGCGCTGTCCGCCGCGTCGGTGTATTGCGACGCCATCTGGTATGCGTCCGACGTCATGATCAGGCGCTGCATCGACTTGATGCTCCAGCCGCCGCTCATGAATTCGACCGCCAGCCAGTCGAGCAGCTCGGGATGGGTCGGCTTCTCGCCCATTTTGCCGAAATTGTCGAGCGTCGGAACGATGCCGACTCCAAAATGGTGGCTCCAGATGCGATTCACGATGACTCGTGCGGTCAGCGGATTGTCCGTCGAGCCGAGCCATTCCGCCAGCGCCCGGCGGCGTCCCGAGGTCCGGCCGTTGGCGGGCGGAGTCTCCACGGGAGGATTCCCGTAGGTGATCACGTCGACGAAGCCGGGCTTCATCAGCGAGCCGCGGCTCTCGCTATCGCCGCGGATCAGGAAGTAGGACGGCGGCGGCTGATAGCGGCCCGGACCTTTCGCGAGAAAGCTGCCCTCCATCGCCTCCTGTTTCACTCCTTTGCCCGGCGCCGGCTCGTCGCCCGGACCGTCGGGAGCGAAGCGGTAGTCGCCGTCGGTCACCACGGCCGCCATCGGCAGGGGCTTGGGCCGCTGGCTCTCGAGCGCGCGGATTTCGTCGTTGAGAGCTTTCTTGCGGGCGCGGTCCGCGGACGACATCACGCGATCGATCTCGGTGGCCGAGACCGAGGTCGTGCGAATCACCTGCCCGGCCAGCAGCGCTTCGCCGGGGGTGCGCTTTTCCTCCGGCGTGGCGATAGCCTGCTGCACGTTCGCCGGATACTTCTTGTACTTCTCCTGCGCCAGGCGCTGGCGGTACGGCTCGTCGAGGTCGCGGACCTGCCGCCGCAGCGGCGCCACCTTGCCGTCGATTTCGGCGATCTTCTTCTCGTACGCCTCGACCTGCTCTTTCGGCGCCAGCGGGTAATCGGTCTCCACATAGCCGAACAGTGAGGCCTGGATCTTGTAGTAGTCTTTTTGCGCGATGGGATCGAACTTGTGGTTGTGGCAGCGCGCGCAGTTCACGGTGAGCCCGAGGACGCCGCGGCCGATGGTTCCGATCATATCGTCCAGATACTCGTAGCGGAACTGCGGATTGTCCTTCTCGCGATAGTTCACCTTCGCGTAGCTGCGCAGGAAGCCGGTGGCGATCATGCTGTCGTCGCTGACATGGTCGAGCTCGTCGCCGGCAATCTGCTCGGCGAGGAAGACGTTGTACGGCTTGTCCTGATTGAAGGCGCGGATGACGTAATCGCGATAGCGCCAGGCGTTGGGACGATCGAAATCGTGCTCGAAGCCGCTCGAATCGGCGTAGCGCGCGACGTCCAGCCAGTGGCGCCCCCAGCGCTCGCCGTAATGGGGAGAAGCGAGCAGGCGGTCGATGAGGTCCTCCCAGGCGCGCGGGCGGTCGTCGGAGAGGAAGGCGGCGGTCTCGGCGGGCGTCGGCGGCAGACCGATGAGGTCGAGATAGGCCCGGCGGAGCAGGGTGATTTTGTCGGCGCGCGGGGCGGCTTGCAGCCCGCGATCCCGGCGCGCCTGTTCGAGGAAGCGGTCGATCGGATTGGCGCCCGGCACGTCGGGCACAGGAGATCGGACCGGTTTCTGGAAGGCCCAGTAGCGCCGCGCGTCGGGCGGAAGGGTCATTTCTTCCAAGGATGAGGTGTCGGACGGTCTGACCGGGGACGTGGCGTCCCAGCGGGCCCCTTGATCGATCCACTGACGAATGATTTCGATCTGGGCGGGGGTCAATTTGCCGTCCATGGGCATGGCGGGTTTTTCGAGCCCGGCGACGACGCGGTAGAGGCGGCTTTCCGCGGCTTTGCCCGGCACGATCGCCGCGCCCCGCTGTCCGCCCTTGAGGGCGCCGTCGCGCGACCGCAAGTCGAGTTTGGAGAGCTGCACGGCCGCGCCGTGGCACCTCCAGCAGCTACTTTCGAAAACCGGTTGGATGTCGCGGGAGAAGGAGATATCGGCGGCAGCGCCGGATGCAACTCCGGCGAGCGCCCAGACGAGCCACAAGTTCAGCGTCCGCATCGGCAACGCGCCCCTCCAACTGGAGCCAGTATAATCCCATTGCCTACCGGTTTTGAGGCACTTCTTCACGTCTGCCAGTTCAAGCGCCAATCCAGAGGCCGGAGGACGGTATGTCGCTGTCAAAGCCGCACTTCAAATCGCTGAAGTGGCCAAAGGGCCCTAACTCACCCTCCCAACTACTGCCAGCTCTTCAGATCCGCGCCGGCGGGGGCGGTCTTGACGATCCACTCCGACATGGCTTGGATGACCCGCTCGTGAAACGTGGGGGCGGCGGGATCGGACGGGAGGCCGGCGGCAGCAGCGCCGTGGCCGCCGGCGGGGTCGAATTCAAACGTGCCGGCATAGTATGGCTCCCTGGTGCTCTCCAGGAACCGCTGTGCGAGCCGCACGGCCCGGTCCAGGTAGAAGGCGTCCGCGGCGCCGGCGGTGAAATGCAGCTTGCCCACGAGCTTCGGACCGAGCGATTTCCAGTTCTCCTGCATGATGTGCAACAGGTCAAAATGCTCCTTCCAATAACCGGCGACCTTGCTATCGATCGCGCCCCCGCTGTCGAAGATCGGCGCCGGGTAGCCGTCGGCGCCGGCCGGACCGAAGACGGCCTGCCAGATATCGAATTGCTCGCCGGAACGGCCCTTCGAGGCGAGCACACGCTCGTAGCGAATCGCGTCTTCCATCGTCGCTTCCACCCTGTCCTCACGGTCGTGCGCCATGGGGATCGGAACCTGCTGCCACTCCCCCTGGCGATAGAACGCGTTCTTGTCCTCATACAGGTTGACCAGGATATAGGCGCGAAAGTCGACGGGGTCCGGTGAAACGATCCACGCGCCGTTGAAATAGTCGGGGTGAAACACCTGCAAGGCGAGAGCGCGCCAGCCTCCGGTGGAGCCGCCATAGATGGCGCGCGCCCAAGGCTCGCCGATAGCGCGAAACCGGCGCTCGACGTAGGGGTAAAGCTCCTGAACCAGCGCGTCGCCATAGGGCCCGAGGTTGGCCGAGTTGACGGCATAGGAGTCGTCGTAAAAGGGATTGGCGTCCTGCGTCAGAACGATCAACATGCGCGGGAGCTTCCCGTTGGTCCAGTTCTGGTAGAAGCGGTAAGCCGGCTGCAGTCTCGCGAGGGCTGGCGGAGGAGGATCGGTCCGAAAGCCGCCGAAGGTCGCGGTGAAGTGGCCCTGGTAATAGACGGCCGGGTAGCGGGCTTCAGGATGCTCGTCGAAGCCTTCCGGCGTCACCACCACCGCGCCGAGGTACATCGGCCGGCCCCAGAACGCGGTCAGCAGCTTGCTTTGGATCCTCACGTGTTTCACGTACTTCGTGTCTGCCGGCGGCTGAATTTCCGGAATCACCTTCGAAAGGGCGATGCGGATGGGAGTGTTCGAGGCGGGGTCGACCCGGACGCGAACGGGCTCGCTGTACAGGTTGCCGGGCTTGCGATTCCACTTTTGGCCTTCTCCGCGATCCATCGGCAGCTTCACGGTGTGGCCGTCGGCGCGGTGAAAGGTCTCATAGACGTTGAGCACCGCCTGCACGAAATACTCGCCGGGCGGGACGCGGTCGAGGGACGGGCGCGGATAACCAGGGACCGATCCGCCGATGGCGGCCGAGCGCGCGCCGTCCACGTCCACTCCGAAGACCTGTTGCGTGTCGAGGAACTCGGAAGTCTGAGATCGGGGTTCGGGCGGGTTGCGATTCGCCAGGATGAGCAGGACACGGCCGTCAGCCGGCTTCTCCCAGGAGATCTCGAAGCGCAGCGGAGATGCGGCCTGCGCCCCAAGAGAGCCGGCGGCCAGGGCCAGGGCAAGCAGAAAACGCATGCCGTATGGTAGCACCGGCGGCCGCGCTTACTCGGGGTAGTAGCCTCCGCGGGCGCGGATCTTGAGCCCCGCCTGGCCATGCAGCAGAACCTGAATGCTGCGCCATGCGCGATCCTCGGCCGAGGGCGGCTGAAAGCCCAGCAGGTACCCGTGGAACAGATCCTGCAGGACGCGGTCGAAAATGTTCCGGATCTCCGTTGCGGACTGGATGGTAAACGCGAGCCCGCCGGTAGCCTGCGCCACATCGCCAAGCTCCTTTAACAAGGCACGGCTCCTGGTCGCATAGCCCTGCGCGATCGTATAGATGGGCACGCCGGCTCTCTTGGCGCGCAGGACGGCTGTCTCAGCGGACAGGGAGCTGTCATTGTCCTCGCCATCGGTGAAGACCACGATCATCTTTTTACCGGTTCGAGAGGAAAGGTCCCGGGTGACGCGCACGAGACCGTCGTACAGGCCCGTCATCCCGCCCAGCTCGGCGCCCCATACCGCGCGCGTGGCGGCCGCTTTATCGGTGGTAAACGGCTGTAGTTCGGTGATGCCGCCGGTCAGGCTGTAGACCGCCACGGTATCGATCGGCCGCAAGGCGCCGATCAGCTTCACGGCGGCGTTCTTCAACGCGGGCAGGGCGGCCTCCATACTCTGGGTGGTGTCGAGGAGGAGCACGCAGGAGACGGCCGCGCCGCGGCTTTCGAATGCGCTTATGTTGACAGCGTGGCCACCGTCCAGAATGGCGAAGCGCCCGGCGTTCAGATTATCCACATAATTGTCCCGCGGGTCGGTGACGATGGCGTGCACCTCCACCAGCCGGCCGCTGGCGCGAAAAATCGCTGCGGTGGGGGAATCGGAAGGGCCATCGATCTCCGGCGTGGTTGCGGTATCGGCGGTCTCGTCCGGCGGTGGAGCCCCGGCGCCCCCCCGGGCGAGACTCCGTGCCACCTCCTCGAAGTCAGCGAAGCCGCCAGCGAGATGAGATCCCGGCGCGACGCTCGACTTCACCAGGGCCGCCGGCTGAAACAGGCCGGTGCGCAGGGAAAACGCGTGCTTGCTCAACAGACGCCGGTCTTCGCCGACCAGCAAACCGTCGGGATCGAGCAACGTGCCGTAAACGAGGCAGGCCAGGGCGGCCGCGGTCCGGTTGGCGGCGGGCGATGCGCCCAGCGTATCCAGCCGCGGGGCGTTTTGCAGGCGGCGGACCCGGTCGAAAGCTTCGCGGCGCGGTCCGCTGAGCCGTAGAAGATGGCTCGCCACCGCTTCGTCCGGATTGCGCCCGCCACCGGCTATTTCGCGCAGAATCTCGACGGCTTTGGTGGAGTGATCCCTGCCGGATAATGCGCTACAGGCGCGCGTGAAGGCGCGCGCCGCGGCGGCGTCGTCGAGGGCCCCCGCCTGCCGGCCGAGAACGATCAATTTCACCAGAGAGTGCCATTCGCCGAGCAAAGTATTCTGCGCGGCTGGCGAGGCGGCGGCGGCACTTTTCGCGAATGCGTCCAATGCCTGAAACCCGGCGGCGCCCATTGCGGGGAGAGCCGCAAAGTACGGGAGCAAGGAACGCCACTCCAGGAAGTTCCGCGCGAAGAGGGCGGCGGACGAGGGGTCGAGCGGCGCCCCACGGTCCTGTTCCAATTTAGCGGCTGCCAACAGGGCTTCGAGATCCACTGGTCTGCCGGCACGCGATTTTCCATGCAACAACACCTCATCGTCCGGCGCCGCGGCGCTGCCGGACCACCACGCTTGCCTGCCGCCCGGAAATCGCACGGCTCCGGAGGCATCGAGCGGAAGAGACTGGAACACCTGCGGCCGCCATGTCCTGGCGGGCACGCCGACCCCTCCGCGAAGCTCCTCGGAATCGCGATACCACTCGTAAAACCGCCGGGCGGCCGTTTCGGTCCTCGTGAAGAGCTTCTGATGCGGCTCATCGGCCTCCGCCAGGGCCGAATAGAAGGCCGCCAGTCGGCCGCCGTCCACCTTCAAAACGGCGGCGAAGAACTTCGCCGGATCGCGCGGGCTCGCCCCCGCCAGTTTCTTCCAGACGGCTTCCGCGGCGGCGCCGCCAGGGACAACGGCGGCCCGATCGGCGATGCGAAACGACCCGCCAAAAAGCCGGAGCGCTTCGGCGGATTCGGTATCGAGCGTGCGCAGGCCGGCGACGCCGATCAGCGCCAACGCGGTCTCATTGCCCATCGCGCCCAACCCGGCATAAGTCTTCGCGAAACGGGGTTGGCGAAGGAAGGCTTCCGCCATCCCGCCGGGCAGCGAGGAGAAGCCTTGCAGCAGCGCTCCCCATGCCGGTCCGCCGATCAGCGTGGCGTCCTCGGTGGGGATGTCGAATTGAAAGCTCTTGCCGGCTTCGAGCTCCCGCCGCATGGCCAATTCGTCGATCTCGAACGCCGGCAGGATTTTGTGGCGAGGCCCGTCGGCGGCATCGTCCCCGGGGTCGAGCGTGATGGCGTCGCCGTCGCGAGCTATTTGCCACCCGAGGAGCTTCAGGATCCGACCGGTCTTCCGCTGGCTCGCTTCGCCGTCAAGGGAGAGAGTGATGCGTGTGCTCCCGTCCCGCCGTTCTCCAAGGGCCGACAGTTCGGTGACGGCGTCCATATACGCGTGCAGCTCGCCCATGAACCCCGGAATCGGATTCACGGTGAGACGCGAATTCTGGGTGGCGATGGCGCGGCAGTATTCGAGAAAGAACTGCTCGGATGACGGGACGGTCTTCAGCCGGACGATTGCGGCCAAGGCTTTGCGGCCTCCCGGAACCCAAGCTTCGCCGCGCGTGGTCATCACCGGCTCGACTGGCTGCGTCAACATGCTGTCCGGCGCCGGCGCCATGGTTGCCACCGACGCCGCGGCCTCGGGGCGGCTCAGTTTTTCGATCTGCTGCTTGACAAACTCCGTGTTCGGCGCCGCCGGAGCGAACTCCAGGTAGCTGCGGAAGTGCGCGACTGCGCCCTCGCGATCGCCCTTGGCCGCCAGCACCGCGCCCATGAAGTACTCCGATTGCGGAAACTTATGACCTGGATCCAGGCGGAGCGCCATGGTCAGGCTGGCATGAGCGCCATCGGCGTCGCGCAACATGTAGCGGGCGATGGCGTGTTGGACGTACGCCTCGGGGTGGCGGCGCGCCGTGTCCACCTGGATCAGCGACGCGGCGGTTTTCGAAGCGTCGTCCCAGAGCCTGGAGGCCATCTCGACGCGCAATAGCTGAACCCGCGCCAGCAGCGACGACGGATCCACCGCCACGGCGCGCTGAAACGCGGCGCGTGCTTCGGAGTTCTTTTGCTGGCTCTGGCAACTGCCGCCGAGCGCGATCCAGGCGGGCCCGAACTTGGGATCGGTGCGCGTGACGTCGCGCATCAAGCGCTCGGCTTCGGGCCACCGGGCGGCGGAGAGTTCCTTCAGACCCTCGGCCCAGGCTTTGGCGCCGGGGCGCGACAGAGCGGGCGCCTCTTCCGAAGCCGCCGCTCCGGAGGGCGGGGCCTTCAGCACCAACGTGGGGAGATCGACGCGGCGGTACAAGGCCGGATCCTGAATGTCGATGCGGTTCGACTGAAGACCTCGCAGGGAAGCAGCGAGCCAGCACTGGACCGGTCCGCCCACCCGGCCGGTCCGGCGGCGGCCGATCACGGCGTCGTTGCTTTCGCCGACGCGCCACATGAACTCGCCGCGCTTGTTGGTCAGCGCCTCGACTGTGGCTGCTACCGAGGGGCACAGGCGCAGGATCGACACGCGCTCCGGCGGAACTTTGCCATCTTCCATCGTCACCTTGCCGCGCATGATCAACTGGCCGCTCGCGTCGCCAAAGATCGACGGATTCTGCGCGAATGCGGACTGGCAGAGCACGACTAGACAAAGGGCTGGAAAACGACGGAGCATCCCGCGAAACCTGGAGGCCAGTATTGCAGTACTTCGGCCGGAATGCAATTTGCGGCGGCTGTCGCAGGCCTCCGGCTTAGTTCATCGAGAGGCGGCGGAGGAGGCCGAAATCGTTCAGCATCTTTCCCGCCCCGACGACTACCGAGGTCAAGGGATCGTCGGCGACCGAGACGGGGAGGCCGGTGTCTTTGCGGATTCGGGCATCCAGGTTCTTCAGCAGCGCTCCGCCTCCGGTGAGGACGACACCGTGATCGACGATATCGGCGCTCAGCTCAGGGGGCGTGTACTCGAGGGCTAGTCTGATCGCGTGGATAATGGCGCCGACACACGGAGAAAGCGCTTCGCGGATCTCCGTGTCGGTCACCATGACCGTCGCCGGAATGCCCTTGACGATATCGCGGCCGCGGACTTCCATACGGATCTCGTGACCTAGCGGAAGGGCCGATCCGATCTGGATTTTGACGTCTTCGGCGGTGCGCTCGCCGATCAGCAGGTTGTGCTTGAGCTTGCAGTGATCGATGATGCGCTCATCCATGGCGTTGCCCGCAATTCGGACGGAGCCGGAGTAGACGATCCCGGCGAGGGAAATGACCGCGACATCGGTGGTGCCGCCGCCGATATCGACGATCATATTGCCCATCGGTTCGGCGATCGGCAGACCGGCGCCGATGGCGGCCATCACGGGTTGCTGCACCAGGTGGACCTGGCTGGCGCGTTCACACGCCTCCATGACGGCGCGCCGCTCTACGGGAGTGATCTCGCTGGGGACGCCGATGACGATCCGGGGATGCACCATGTGTTTGCGGCGATGCGCCTTCTGGATAAAGTGATTGAGCATCTGGGCAGTCGCCTTGAAATCGGCAATCACGCCGTTTTTCATCGGCTTGACGGCAGTGATCCGCTCCGGAGTGCGGCCGAGCATCTCCTTGGCTTCGCTGCCGACCGCCTCGACATCGCCGGAATCTTTGCGTAGCGCTACGATGGACGGCTCGTTCACGACGATGCCTTTGGTTTTTTGGAACACCAGTGTGTTGGCCGTGCCCAGATCGATCGCGAGATCGGACGAGAAAAAACTGAGTAGCGACGGTGCGTTCATATGGCCCCCCGAGGCCAGTGTCGAGTAATGGGCGTAATAGTACAAGATTGGCAGGGGTTAGCAGGCGTTCGTTAACAAGTGGATACGCCTGCCTCGAGTTAGTCGATCTGCGCCTACCAGTACAGCTTGAGCCCGCCCTGCATCTGGCGGGGCGAGTTCGCCTGGCTGGAGACCACACCGAATGTGGCGCTGTTGAGGCTCGTCTGCGGACCGCCGAAGACGACGCGGTTCAGAATGTTGAAGGCTTCCGCGCGGAAATCGATGCGGAACCGCTCCTTCACGCTGAACGTTTTCGCCACGCTGACGTTCTCGTTCAGGCCCGGGAAGACTCGCACCTGCGCGTTCTTGCGCGGGGAATTCCCGAGGATACCGACCGGCTGCGCTGGGAAGGCTCCCGCCGCGAGGTACTTGTCCCGGTTCGGATCGAACGACGAGCCGGCGATCGGCGCGCGCCAGTCATAGGTGGTGACCAACGGGCGGTTGGCGCCGTTGAAGATCGGCAGCGTGCCGTTCGAGGTGACGCCGATCGGGAAGCCCGAATTGTACGCCTGCACAGCGCTGAGCCGCCATCCGCCGAGCACGCGGCTCATGAAGCCGCCGGCCAACCAACGCTTGCCCTTGCCGAATGGAAGATCGTACACGGTGCTGAGCTTGACGTTGTGGGTCTGGTCGAACGCGCCTACGGAGCGTTCCAGTCCACGATTGCCCGCGTCCTCGGCGCCGCTGCTGCCGCTGAAGCTATCGGCGTTCGTCAGGATCTTCGAGAATGAATAGCTGCCCTGGAATAGCAGGGAGCCCGAGAGCCGATGATTGACCTTCAGGATTCCGGCATGGTACGTGGAGTGGCCGGTGCGATCACCGCCGCCCGCGGCGGCGTCGACCGTCAGATACTGCGGGAAGGCGCGGAGCGACTGGCTTACGGTCTGGGAGCGCTGGATTGCCGAGTTCGTGAAGTTCGCATATGGCGGTTTGAAGCCCGCCGCCACCGCCCCCGCCGACGTGATGTTCGAATTCATGAGGCTGATGGCTTGCGCCGTTCCGTACTTCGCGATCAGGCCATCCATGACGGACATCGGGACCTGGTTGACGTTCATCAGGCCGGCATTGAGCCGCGATCCGACGGCGGCGTTGTAATCCACTTCGACGGTCAGGTGGGGGCGGATCTCGCGCTGCACCGACACGGTCCAGTTATCGTACTCGGCGGGACGCGTGGAATTCTGTCCGTTCCACCAGTCGACGTTGCCATTGTTCGCGAAGGCCGGATTGATCTGCGGCGGCAGCGGGTAGGACGGCATGCCCTGGTCCCAATTGAACGACGGCGTGATGCCCTGGTTGGTGGACGCGAAGGCGTACTGGCCGATAAATCCCGCATAGTGACTGCTCGACGCGAGCACGGTGACGCGGCCGAAGGAGCGTCCGATTCCGGCGCGGATGGTCGTCTTGGGGTCGGGGCTATAGGCCAGACCCAGGCGTGGGGAGATGGAGCCGTAATATCCGGGGATGAGGCTGCGAACGCCCTGGCGGCCCGGGCCGGTCCCCGCGAAGATCAGCGCGCCGGGATAGTTATTGACGGTGGGGTTCGGCTCGGTCGGAGAGAAGTCCGAGTATTGATCGCCGCCCGAGACCGGCGGCAGAGTGAATTCGTAGCGCAGGCCGTAATTGAGCATGAGCTTGCGGCTGATGCGCCAGTCGTCCTGCGCATAGAAGCCCCAATAGCGGTAGACCTGCTTCAGATAACGAACGGTTTCGGTCGCGCCGCCGTCGGCATTGCCGAGGAGGAAGGACGCGAACGCGGCGCCGGTATTGGCCGAGGTGTCGCCCGGAACGGCCGTCTCGAGGAAACTGAAGCTGGCCTGGCCCGCGACGTTCTGCTGGCCGAAGCCGTTGGCCTCCTGATGGTCGTAAGTGAAGCCGATCTTGACGGTGTGCGCTCCGCGGATGATGCTGAAGTCGTCTTTAATGGCCCAGCGGGGCTGCTCGGTGCCGTTGTCGGCGGCGCCGCCCCACGATGAAAGCGCGGTGAAAGAGACGTTACCAAGATTGACGTTGCAATCGACCGCATTGATGATGCAGACCTTGCTCTTCCAGTTCTTGCCGACGTTGACGGAGAAGGCGTCCTTATTGAACGTGTTGATGCCCAACGAGAAGTGGTTGAACATGCGCGGCGAAACAGTCCAGTCGTAGTTGGCGCGGTGGAGGTCGGCGGCGAAGCTCGATTGGGAGAAGCCGTTAAAGGGCAGGGGCAGGCCGGCGGGACCGGAGGCGCCGGGCTGCACCAGGTCGCTGCCGCGGTTGAAGAGGTAGGACAAATGGTGCGCGGAGCCGATGGAATGGTCGATCTTGACGTTGAACTTGGTGGTCGACTCGGCCGCGCTGCCGCCGCCCGAAATGTAGTTCTGGCTGACGTAGCCGATGGTTCCGGGCACGAGGCCGGGACGGTTGGGCACGAGGACGTTTTTGGCGAGAGCGAGATACTGATTCGACACCGTGCTGAATCGTTGCACCGGGATGACGTTGCCCGGGAAGGGATCGCGGATCGAGCCGGCCCCGTTCGGGTTGGCCCGGGTCGAGGCGGTGTCGTAGATCGGGATCAACTGGTTCTTGCTGTTCACCCATTTCGAGAAATCGCCCACGTACATCTCGGGTGTAGGGACGCTCGAGATCTGCCCCGGGCTGCCCTGCCGCAGACGGAAGCCCTCGTAGGCGGCAAAGAAGAACGTGCGGTTCCGGCCATTGTAGACCTTGGGAATCCAGATCGGACCGCCGAGGGAGCCGCCGAAATCGTTCTGCCGGTAGACGCCCTTGGAGGCGGCGAAAAACCCGCGCGCATCCACATAGTCGTTGCGGATAAAATCATAAGCCGAGCCGTGCAGCTCGTTCGTGCCCGATTTCGAGGCGAAGCTGATGACGCCGCCGCCGGCGTGCCCGTACTCCGCCTTGAAGCCGTTGGTGTCCACGGCGAATTCTGTGATGGCTTCGAGGGAGGGTGTCAGGTAGGAGGTCTCGGTGGTATTGCCCTGCCGGTTGGTGTTGACGGAGACGCCGTCGAAGGTCGCGGCGAAAGCCCCGCCCTGCCCGCCGCCGAGCACGAGGTTGCTGCCGTTCTTCGCCTCGGGAACGGTCGCCACGAGATCGAAAGGACTGCGCATGGCGCCACCCACCACCAGCGGAAGCTGGTCGACCAACGTGTTCGAGACGGCGGTCGAGATCTTGGCGTCTTCGGTCTGGACCTGGGCATTTTGCGACTGCACTTCCACTGTCTGCGTGACGCCGCCCACTTCGAGGCGAACATCCACACGCACCGTCGCGCCTGCCGTCAGATTGATCTTATCGACCGCCGCGGTCTGGAAACCCTGCAGGGAGACCTGCAACCGGTACGTCCCGGGCGCGAGGTTGGCCGCGCTGTACTCCCCCGAGTTGGATGCCGAGACCGTGACCGCGGCGTTCGTTCCCACATTGACGATCTTGACCGGCGCATTCGGCACAGCCGCATTGGTGGCGTCGGTCACGACGCCTGTGATGTTGCCACGCTCCGATTGCGCGAGAAGCAGCGACGCAGCTGCGAATAGAAAGACCGTTCCTCTGATCAACATCCTTGTAATCCTCTTCCGCGGAGGAGACCCCGACTTGTTAGATATCGTACTACAGGACCGGCAAGTGCGGGTTCAACGGGCGCGTGGCGCGCGTTTTTTGGATGTCGCTTTGGTACGAGCGGGTGGAGCGCCGCCTAGTTCCGCCTGCGCTTTTCGGGTGAGCTTGGCGAACACGAGATCGTACGACCGGCGCAGGTAGCGCTTGAGTTCGGCGGCGCTCAAGGCGTCGTCGCGCTCCAGCGCCACCCATTGCGCCCGCGCCATGTAGGGCGCGGGAATGACACCGGGACGCTCCGTGAGGTCGGCGAAATCCTCCGGGCTGCATTTGAAGGAGAGGCATACCGGCGCGGGTTCCAGCGGCGTCACGGCGTACATCTTGCCTCCGATTTTGAAGACCAGGTCGTAGCCCCACTGCACGGTCTCCGTGGTGTGGGGCTGGGCCATGCAAAAGCCGCGGATGAAATCGACGTCCATCGGTCGATTTTACTTCGCGATCTTCACCATTACCACACCGTGCGAGGGAACCTCGGCCGTATACTCGCTGCTTTGGCTTCCGAGGTCCTCGTGCCTCCACAGGTCGCGCAGTTTGTGCGATCCGGAGATTCCGATGTCGCTCCACCTGGCCGTGACCTTAGCGGCGGCTGGTCCGCGGTTGAACAATCCGACTGCGTGGCCGCCATCGGCGAGCGGCCGCGACCACACTTCCAGGTCGCCGTCTTTCGCCACTCGCGAGCCCTGTTTGCCTAGTTTGTCCTGATCGACCGCGATGACCTCCTTGTTCATGAGAATCGCTGCGATCTCCGGCTTCATGTCGCGAATGTCGTTCCCGGCGAGCAGCGGCGCCGCCAGGATACTCCACAAGCTCATGTGGGTCTGGTACTCCGTGTCCGTCATGTGCCCGTTGCCGATCTCGAGCATGTCGGGATCGTTCCAGTGGCCCGGATTGGCGAACTTCTCGCGCCCCACCTGCTGATCGAATCCGATCCGCGCCATCGAGTCCCACGCGTCGCGAATATCGCCGGTGGTGCGCCAGAGATTGCCGCCGACGCGTGCGCCCCAGTCACCGACGTCCAGGTTGCCGTACTGGCAGAGGCTGTAAACGATCGGCCGTCCGGACTGCAGCAACGCCTGACCCATCTTGGCGTACGCATTGGCCATGGTGGCCTGATCGTTCTCATAGACCTGAGCGGCGCTGCACCAGTCGTATTTCAGGTAATCGATTCCCCACTTGGCGAACATCCTGGCGTCCTGCTCTTCGTGCTGGTAGCTACCGAGGTATCCGGCGCAAGTTCGCGGACCGGGAGAGGAATAGATGCCGAGCTTCAAACCCTTGCTGTGGACATAGTCGGCGAGCTTTTTCATATCGGGAAACTTGTTGTTGGTCCCGATGTTGCCTTGCGCGTCGCGATGTCCGCTTTCCCACGTGTCGTCGATGTTCACGTAGATGTAGCCCGCGTCGCGCATCCCGCTCTTGACGATGGCGTCGGCCATCTCGCGGACCATGGCGTCGGTGACCTGGCCCTGGAACTTGTTCCAACTGTTCCAACCCATCGGCGGCGTCCTGGCGAGTCCGTTGGCTTTCACGGGCTCCGGCATGGCGAGTTTCACCAGGAGCGGCCGCGCCGGCAGGGACTCGGGCTTCTCCGTAGAAACGCGGGACAGCTCGAAGACCTGCGGAGGGCGAGGCGCGGGAGGGGCGGCGGCGGGCGCGCCGGCCGGCGGAGCCCCGCCAGGACCAGGACCACGGCCGGGCCCGCGTCCGCCGAAGGCCGGCATCGTGAGCTTCAACTTCCCGCCTTCCATCACCGCGTTGTACGTGATCTTCTGTGGCGTGCCGCCGCGTCCCGGACGCTCGGCCTCCAGCGTCACCTTGTCACCTTCGATCTTGCCGCCGGTGATGGTGTCGTTGAATCGCCCGCCCTGGATGTAGCCGGTGAGCGAGCCATCGGCGGCCTGATTGACGGCCAGCACGAATTCGAGTCCGTTATCGTATTGCGAAGCCTGTCCGAGCCACCGGCCCGTCAGACTCTGCGAATATGCCGCAGCCGTGCAACAAAGCGCGGCGACGCCGAGATGCAGCGATTTCCAATTGAAGACCATGGACTCTGTTGTAACAGGTTTAGCCGGGTGATGGAGGGCCAATCCAGGGGCGCGACACCTGTGCCAAAATCGCTAGAGTCCCCTGTGGAGGAATCGGCATGAAACGTTGGGCAGCCGGGCTGTTTCTCTTCGTATTGGCGTCTCCGGGCGCCGTGCAATCGCCGGAGCAATACTTTGGCCACCGCATCGGCGCCGATAAGAAACTGGTCCGCTGGGACAAGATTGTCGAGTACATGCGCAAGGTCTCCAATGAATCCGACCGTGTGCGCTTTCGCAATCTCGGCGCGACGACGCTGGGCAATCCCTTCATCATGCTGGAAATCAGCTCGGCCGATAACCTCCGGAATCTCGACCGCTACAAAGCGCTGGAACGTAAGCTGTACTTCCAGGACGGGGCTCCGACGGACGCCGAGCGCGATGAGATCTTCCGCTCCGGCAAGGCCGTGGTCTTCATCACCAACAACATCCATTCCACCGAGATCGGCGCGTCGCAAATGGTGCTCGAACTGGTGCACCGGCTGGCCACCGAGGACACCCCGGCCATCCGTAAGATTCTCGACAATGTCGTTTTCCTGCTCGTGCCATCGCTGAATCCGGACGGGCAGATCATCGTCACCGACTGGTATAACAAGGTCGTCGACACCCCTTACGAAGCCACGCCGCTCCCCACGCTCTATCACGAATACACGGGACACGATAACAATCGCGACATGTACCTGTTCTCGCAAAAGGAGAGCCAGATGGCGGCGCAGGTCCTCTGGCACGAGTGGTTCCCCGCGATCTGGCTCGACGAACACCAGCAGGGGGCCGCCGGTCCGCGCATCTTCACGATGCCGGCTACCGATCCCATCAACCCGAACGTCGACCCGCTGATCTATCGTCTGAATGGCTTCTTCGGGCAGTCACAGGCGGCGGCGCTGGAGGCCGAGGGTAAGACAGGCATCATCTTCAATTCGACGTACACGAATTTCTGGCAGGGCGCGATGGCCTGGGCGGGTTGGTGGCATAACCAAGTGGGATTGCTGACGGAAGTGGCCAGCGCGCGCATCGCGACGCCGGTGGTGCAGCAGATGGCCGATGCGGCGCGGGGGGGCGGCGCGGCAACGCCGTCCGGCGGAGGAGGGCGGGCGGCGGCGACCGGGCCGGCGACGGGGCCGACTGACTTCGAAGCCGA
>CAZSQK010000137.1:0-18965 GCA_964608645.1 uncultured Solibacteraceae bacterium
CAGGGCGTCGATAAGATCGTCCCCGTCGACGTGTATGTCACCGGCTGCCCGCCGCGTCCCGAAAATCTCTTCTACGCGCTGCTCAAGCTTCAGGACAAGATCGATCAGATGACCACCCTCGTCAAGCGTCCCACCGAGGTCCGCCTCGACGAATCGATGCTCGAAGAGTTCAAGCAGCAGGTGCGGATCGCCCAGATCCAGAACCCCGCGTAATCGTGTTCTATCAGGACACTCAACACCTCTATCGTGTAACCGAACTCGACGCCCTCCCGTGGCTGGTCCATGGCTTCGGGACCCGGCTCGCCGATATCCCCGCGCTCTTCGACAATCTGGCGACTCTCAAACAGATCCATTCCGCCGAGTGCGTCGCCGCCGCCGGCCGCTCCGGCGTTCTCGGCGAAGGCGACGCGCTTCTCGAGGACACACCGGGCGCCGTGGTCGCGGTAAAGACCGCCGATTGCCTGCCGATCCTCCTCGCCGATGAGCGCCTCCGCGCCGTCGCCGCCGTGCATGCCGGCTGGCGCGGCACGGTCGCGGAAATCGCCGCCCGAGCCGTGGAAGCCATGCGCGCCCGTTTCGGCTCCGATCCGGCCGGCCTCCACGCCGCCATCGGCCCCGGCATCGGCAAGTGCTGTTACGAAGTCGGACCCGAAGTGGCCGCCCATTTCGGAGATCGGGGGAGGGCGCGCATCGACCTCACGGCCGCCAACCGCGGCCAGCTCCTGAAAGCCGGAGTAACGCCGGAACGAATCTACGCGTCGAACCTGTGCACCCAGTGCGGAGCCGAAGACTTTCATTCCTTTCGGCGCGACAAAGAGGCCGCCGGCCGCTTATATTCCTTCGCGGGAATCCGTTAGCGCGGGCGGCGGTACATTAGAAAAGAGGAATTTCATGTTCACGTGGATCTGTCCGCAATGCGGCCGCGAGGTTCCCCCCGCCTATACCGAGTGCCCCGACTGCTCGAAAAAAGCCGCGCCCGCGGATCCCCAGGCAACGCCGCCGCCGGAGCCCCAACCGCAATCGCCGCCGCCCGTGCAAGTGCATCCCTACCAGCCGCCGCCGCCCGCCGCGCCGCGCGGAGGCCTCCCCACCTGGCTCCTGACCATCCTCTTCACCTTCGCCTTCTTCGGCCTGGTGGCTGGAATCTATTGGCTCCTCTCCACGGCTCGCGGGCCGAATGCCAAGCCCGCCGCCGTCGTAGAGAGTCCCGCCGCCAAGCCCAACGCGAAGACGAGTCCGTACCAGAAGTATGTGGAAGTGTCCGGCGTGCGCTTCCTGGAGAACGCCAAGAAGAAGACCGAGGTCCGCTTCATCGTCACCAACCATTCCAATGCCGACCTGATCGGCCTCGGCGGCAACGTCACCGTTTGGGGCCGCACGAGGAACTCAGAAGAAGACGCCGCCGGCAGCTTCACCTTCAGTTCCGATCTGAAAGGCTACGAATCGAAGGAGCTGACCGCGCCGTTCAACACCAAGCTCAAAGTCTACGAGCTCCCCGACTGGCAGAACGTCAGCGCCGACGTCCAGATCACAGCCCCCGCCTCCCAGTAAATCGATGTGGAGCAAGCCTCCGGCCGAAGGATCCAAAACCGTTTTAAAAACGGTTTTGGATCCGTAAGTCCTTTAGTTCCGTTAAAGAGAAGGTCGCCATACTGAGGCGGCATCGGCGAGGGGCGCCGCTGTCTCAACGAACGATAATGTACTGCATGGGTACCACCGGCGAGGATTTAGCTGCGGAGATTATCGAGGCCATCAAGTCGGGCCGGGATGTCTATGTATTCGATCGCTATATCGGGGGGCCCGGCCGTCTGGAACGCGACCACTTGGAAGACGCACGGACCGTCCTGATCGAGAAACGTGACGCCTGTTCGGAGCCCGATGAAGCGTGTTTCCTGACCAGCATCATTGCGGGGTTGGAAAAGGCGTTGAAATGCTGACACCCCGAAGGTCTGATTCAGCGTATAAGTTGACGCCGAGCGTGGCCGGCCTCCGGCCGGCCGGTAACTGGGGAATCTGCGAAACCCGGCCAGCCCAAGCGGACTGCCTTATACTGGTGTAAAGGGCGAGGACGACGACCCGATGAAGCACATTTTTGTCGGCAATTTGGACTTTGGGGCAACAGAACAGTCCATCCGCAAGTTGTTCGAAAAGTTCGGCAGTGTGGACGATGTGCGTGTGGAACTCCACACTGAAAGCGGCAAGTCGCGGGGTTTGGCTTTCGTGGAGATGAGTTCGGATGCCGATGCTGAGAGGGCGACAGCGCAGACGAAAGGCCTGTTGAAGGGTGTTGAACTCAAGGGACCCGCACTGACGGTACGACCGGGAGCTAAATCCAAGGGTGCTCGGCCGCGGCGATCCGGAACTGGGATTGGCTCGAAAACCCCGGCGCCGATCTTGGCCAGCACCAAGGGGAGCCGCCAGAAAGGAAAAGTCGGTCGCGCAGAAGTTAATGTCGCTGGGACAGAAGTACAGACGGTTGATCTCGAGGGTATCGTTGCAGTCACCGGCAGGGCTATTGAAGTATTCGGTGATCGGGAGAAAGCAACCCGGTGGCTCCAGATGCCCTTGCCGTCGCTTTCGAACAGAACCCCGCTCTCCATGCTTAAGACTGCTGACGGAATCGAGCAGATTGAAGACGTACTCGGTAGGATTGAACAGGGCGTCTGGTAGTGATGCTCGTGTACCGGATTGGCAGCAGCCGGTATCCTGCTAACGACGGGAAGGGTGCTGCCCGATTCGGCGGTCGATGGAATCGAAAAGGTATCCCTCTCATTTATGCGGCCGAAAGCCGGGCACTATGTGCATTGGAGATACTGGCGGGGAGTCGCGAATTTGCAGACGATTACGTTTCAATTCCGATTGAAATCCCAGAGAATCTACCGCGTCGAGGTTTGACGGCGGCCGAACTGCCGGAGGGTTGGGATTCGGCCGAACACGGGGACCGTACGCGCGTCCTGGGTACAACCTGGGCCAACTCCATGGAAACCGCCGTCCTGGTGGTTCCATCAGCAGTGCTCCCTCGCGAACGCAACTACCTGATCAATCCGCGCCATCCCGATTTTTCGAAAATCGTTTTCCATGATGCCGAGCCATTCTTCTTTGATAGGAGGCTGACGACGCACGGGCGGGTGTGAGTCGTGCCCACGAACGCCATCGGGCATCTTGGCACGGAGGGATAGATCGACCTTCGGAGCGCGAGGTTATCCCGGAATCAGTCTCATGCGCCAGAGTGCGCGCTCTCTCGAAAGCAGGCAGCTCAGTTTCTCGACGGCTTTTCGATGTGATCTACAACGAGCACGTCAATCGGAGCTTTTCGCGATTCCAGTTTCAAGCCGAGCCGTTCTTGTAAGGCCGTAAAGATCGATGGAGCGTCGTCAGGATCGCTCGCGTCCACCGTTCCTGCCGCAGCACCGGAATTCGGCCTCGGACGGTCGTCGTTTGACCAGGCCAACTTGAAATTGTAGAGGCCCTGAAGGCCCGTTGCGTCGATCACCGGCCGGTCTACGCTTCGAGCGACGGTCCCGGCCAAAAGGCCCATCGATGCCCGCTCGAATACAATTTCGCGGCCATCGGGGGCGACCTGGGTTGGTCCCTCGCCCGTCGCCTCTTTAAGCTTCGGGCCGTTCTTGGACACGACCAAAGCGTAGACCGTCATCTCCTTCGGCTCGCGATGGAAGGCAAGCTTAAAGCGTTCGGCGAGCAGCGTCTGCAGCATCCGAAGGATGGTGTCTTCCGGAACGGCGCCGGCAGCCTTCGCGACAATCATATAGCGCTCCGTATTGATCCACTCCGGGCCGCTCACCTGGTATGGCTTCACGCCGTAGGCGCGCTGAATGCAAAGCCGCGGCGTTACGTTGGAGAAATCGATGCCGTCGGCGCCGATGCGCGAGGTGATGCGCAGCGGTCCGCCCTGGTAATCAGACGGCTTGACGGAAGCCACGTCGAATGCCGGCTGCTGGGCCGCGGCGGAGACCGTCAGACACACGGATAGGGCGATCAAAATATTCTTCATTGCGATTTTCCTCAATCAGCGCAATTTTCTGGGCGCCGGTGACGAATCTTCCCGATTCATCACCTTCCTGGGGCGGGGTTTCGCGGAGTCGGCCTGCAGACCTTTCCACTGGTTCGGTGTTAGCAGCAGGCGCAGTCCCAAAAGCATATTCGCATTCGCTTTCTCGAGTTCTGACCGGGCGTCGGCCACCCGGTTGATTTGCGAGCGGATCTTGTCGGCGTCAGGCTGTTCCGCTGAGATCAGCGGCTCCAAAGCGGCTTCTTCCTTATCCAGCGATGCCGTCAGATCGATCAGTTTCACCCGGCTCTGTTGAAAGACGTCATCCATCTTCTTTTGCTGCTCCGGCGTGAGACCGAGTTTCTCGACGATTTGCGGGCCTCTCCACCAGCGGCCGCCGAGGCCGCCGGGAAGGATCTGCGAGACTGCCGGCGTGACGATAAGCAGGATCCATACGATCCAAGATTGCTTCATTTGGATTCCTCCGATTGCGATTGGATCAGCGGTTCCATAGCCGCCGGGACCGCGCGCCAGACGCCGCTCTCGACCCGCTCCATCAGAAGGGCGTCATCCCGCTCGCGCCGCGCATCGCGAACGCCTTTGTATAACGGGACAGCGGCAACGATCAGGAGCACGGCCGCCGCCAGCGCCCACGACCGCGCCGGCCGGTACTTGCGGAGACAGGCCGCCAGCCCATCTTGTATGCGCTCGGTCACGGCGGGATCAAGATCGAACGCGAACGCCTTGAGTCCCCGTACGACCCCCTCCAGTTCCTCCGCGTAGCGCGCGCACTCAGCGCACTCTGCCACGTGGCTTTCGAGCCAGAGGGAGTCCTGAAGCGCGATTCCCGCGATCCGCGCCTCGCCCGCCAAAAACCGGGCTCGCTCATGTGGATCAAGCCTCATCCGCTCCTCCTTCCCAATGCAGCCGCAAGCGTTCCAATCCGCGACGAATCCGCGACGCTACAGTCTGCACTGGCGCTCCGACGAGATGGCTAATCTCCTGAAGGGTCAGATCCTCGTGAAATCGCAGCAGGAGGGCCTCGCGGTACATTGGCTCCAAGGTTCCGAGCGCGGTAGCGAGCCGGGACGCCTCCTCGTTTCGGGCCGCCGCCACAAAGGGCGAGGTGGTGTCCACCGGTTCTACGTTTGCCGCCTCCAGGCTAACGTTCTGCCGCCGCCGCAGGTCGTCGATTGCCAGATTCCGCGCAATCGAGAAGAGCCACGCTTCGAAGCGCGATCGGCCATCGTACTGCGACGCTCGGTCGAGAACACGCACCCACGTCTCCTGCGCCCAATCTTCTGCCAATTCGCGCCGTGCCGTTAGAAAGATTAAATACCGCACCAGCCGGTATTGATAACGCTCCACTAACTCCCGGACTAAAGTAAGGTCTTTCCGCCGTAGCCCACGTGCGATTCGCTCAGCCCCACTCTCTTCTGGTTGGCTGATCGGCATGGCTTCAACCGGCATACACACAGCGTATACGGATCAGCACTTCAGAATTATGCATTGACCCAACAATGGGTTTCGGCCGTAGCTGCCGACGGGCGCCGTCCGCTCGTAGCAGCGTCGTTATGCACAAATTACTTCGACCGGAATCGGCCGTCGGAATCAATCGACCTGGACCACTGGCCGTATACTCGGTACAAGGATATGGAAATGCAGCTCAATGAGCGGGAAGCCTCGTTGGTAGATGCCTTCCGACGGTTGCCTCCGGACGCGGCGACCGAGCTATCCGCGCTCGCGGAGCGATTAGCAGAACTGCCGCCGAACCACAGGATCGACTGGTCCGATTCCTGGTCCGATGAAGACCTGAACGACTTTAGGGCCGCCTCCCTGCGCCGCCTTGACGCTGAGGAATCACAGGATCGGGATTGAACCGTCCAGTCGGTCGCCCCCAGCGAAAGCAATCCAAACGCGCGAGATGTCGCCGTTCCATCGAAGTGCGCTGCTCCGTCCGTATCACGCGCGACTCGTCGATTCGAAGACGACCTAAGCGAGGATCTTCTGAACGACGTTGCCGTAGACTTCGGTCAGGCGGAAGTTCCGGCCGCCGTAGGGATAGGTCAACTTCGTATGATCGAGGCCGAGAAGGTGGAGCACGGTGGCGTGCAGGTCATGGAGGTGCATCTTGCCGTCCACGGCTGCGCCGGTCACGGGGTCGGTCGCGCCATAGCGCAAGCCGCCCTTGACGCCGCCGCCCGCCATCCACATGGTGTAGCCACGGCTGTTGTGATTGCGGCCGTCGTTGCCCTGGCCGCTGGTAGTGCGGCCGAACTCTCCGCCCCATAACAGCAGCGTATCCTGCAGCATTCCCCGCTGTTTCAAATCGGCCATCAAGGCGGCGATGGGCTGGTCGATTTGACGGGCGTTCTGCCGCATCCGCTGGCGGAGATTGTTGTGATGATCCCAGCCGTTGTTGGAGATCTCGATGAATCGGACACCGCTTTCGGCCAGGCGGCGCGCCAGCAGGCACTGCGTGCCGAATTCACGTGTCGTATTGTCGTTCAAACCGTAGGCGGCCTGAGTGGCCTCGCTCTCACCCGTGATATCGAGGATATGCGGGGCGGCGGTTTGCATGCGAAACGCCATCTCGTAGGACTCAATGACGCCTTCCAGCTCAGAGTCGGCCTTGGCTTGCCGGAGATAGTCGTGATTGAGCGACTGCACCAGGTCGATCTGCTTCCGCTGCGCCTCGCTCTTCATTTCGGGGTTGGCGATGTTGGGCAGGCGGCCGGTGCGCGTGAGGTAAGGAGTGCCTTCGTACGACGCCGGCAGGAAGGCCGATCCGAAGTTCTGCGCCCCGCCCTGGCCGGCGGGATTGATGGTGATGAAGCCGGGCAGGTCCTGGTTTTCCGTGCCCAACCCGTAGACCACCCACGAGCCCATGGACGGCCTCACGAAGGTGGCGCTGCCGGTGTGCAACTGAATGGTGGCGATCGGGTGCGCAGGGCTGTCCGTAGTCATGCCATTCATCAGGCAGATGTCATCGGCGCACTTCTGGAGTTGGGGGAAGAGATCGGAAATCGGCAGGCCGCTCGAGCCGGAGCGCGTGAACGAAAACGCCGGCGCCATCAGCGCTTTCGACTTCGCCGATCCCGCGCTGAGCTCCGGGTTGTAGTCGAACGTTTCGTACTGGCTCGGCGCCCCTTGCATGTACATGAAGATCACGCGTTTGGCGCGCGCGGGGAACATCGGCTTCCTGGGAGCGAGAGGGTTGGCGGCGGTGTCCGCTGCGGCGGCCACATGGTTCAAAGCCAGGTATCCAAATCCGCAGGATAACGATTGCAGCAATTGACGGCGGTTCATCATGTTCATGCTCCTTGGCCTAGCCGCGATACCGGAACTCGGCGCTGGCGAACAATGCCTGATACAGGTGCTCCCACGCCGACGCCTCCGGGGCGAGGCGCGTGAGAGGCATCGGGGCGGGACCTCGTCCACCGCGGCCTCCCCGCCGGGCGCCGCCTCCACGCGGCTCGCTTCCGGACAAGGCAACCGTCTCGACGGGCTGCGACGCTGCCTCTTCCTCCGCCGTGTGGACGAAAATCAAGGCGCGGTTCAACTCGTCCGCGGTGGGAACGCGGCCGAGGACATCGCGGTACACACGGCTCACCCGCTCCTGGGGCGTGGCGGGGTTGGCGCTCAAGAGGCGCTCCGCGGCGTGGCGCGCCTGGTCGATGACGAAGCGGCTATTCATCATGAACAACGCCTGCGTGGGCACCGTGGTGACGTCACGGACGCCATGCGTCTCACTGGGTTCGGGGAAGTCGAAGGTCTCAAACATGGTCGGCAGGAAGTTCCGGATGACCGGCACATAGATGCTGCGATTGTGCATCGATTCCGCGTAGTCCTGCTGCACGGCGCCGCGGCCTCCGCCCACCACCACGCTCCGGCGGAATGTCATGGCAGGAGCGACGGCGGGCGGTTTCAGATCCAACTGTCCTCCGATGCGCAACAGGGAATCCCGGATCGGCTCCACTTCCAGGCGCATGCGGTTGGCGCGCCACAAAAAGATGTTGCCGGGGTCGATACGGTCGTCGCGAAGCGAGGTGGCGGTGCTGAGGCGATAGGTGCGGCTCAGCACCAGCTCGCGGATGAGCTTCTTGGTAGACCAGCCCTGTTCCATGAACCGCGTTGCCAGATAGTCGAGCAGCGGTTGATTGGACGGCTTCTCGCCCATGCGGCCGAAGTTGTCCGCGGTCGCCACGATGCCGCGGCCGAAGAGATGTTCCCAGATGCGGTTGACCGCGACCCGGGCCGTGGTGGGGTTGTCCCTGCGCGTCAGCCATTCGGCCAGCTCGAGGCGTCCGCTTTCATTGGCCGCGATCGGAATCGCGCCACCGGGGCCCGACATGACCTGCGGGAAACCGCGCGGCACTTTGGGCCCGAGTTCCCGGGCCTCGCCGTGTATGTAGACTTCACAATCGGCTGGGCTGGCGGAGTCGCGCACCGCCATGACGAGGTCGGCGGGTAAGGGATACCGATCCAGCTGCGAGAGGATCTCGTTGGCCCGCACGCGCAGCTTTTGTGCCACCGTAGCCTGATCGCCCATAGCCTGTGGGGGTGTGGAGCCCTGCTTGGCGAGCGCGCGCCGCGGGTTTTGATTCAGCTCGGTCAATTCGGCCTGCAGCTTGTCCCATTCGTCGTGCTGCTTCGGATCGGGCAGGAACTCGGGAGCGGTTCCGCCCTCGTGCGACAACTGGGCGAGCAGGCTGGCCTTGAAGTAGCTGGCGTTGTCGCGAGGCCGCCGCTGCAGGCCGGAGAGCATCTCGGTGCTCTTGAAGATCCCCGCCATGGCGTAGTAATCGGTGGTGGGGATCGGATCGAATTTGTGGTCGTGACAGCGCGCGCAGCCGATGGTGATTCCCATGAAAGCGCGCGAGGTCGCGTTGATCTGCTCATCCACAAGATCCATGGTGAACACGGTGGGGTTTTGCTCCACGAGATCGAGCGAGCCGAGGGCCAGGAAGCCGGCCGCGGTCAACTGCTCATTTCGCTTCGCCGTGGACCCCGCCGGCAGCAGGTCGCCGGCGATCTGTTCGCGCACGAACTGATCGTAGGGCACGTCGCGGTTGATGGCGTCGATGACCCAATCGCGGTACTTCCAGGCGAGGGGGAACGGATAGTTGCGCCCGCGTCCCACGGTATCGGCATAGCGCGCGACATCGAGCCAGTGTCTGCCCCACCGTTCGCCGAAGCCGGGCGACGCCAGCAGACGGTCGACCACCTTTGCATAGGCGTCCTTGGAGTGGTCGGCGAGAAAGGCGTCGATTTCGTCGAGCGTGGGCGGCAGCCCCGTGAGATCGAGCGACACGCGGCGAATCCAGGTGGTGCGGCTGGCATCCGCGACGGGCGCGAGGCGCTCTTGCTCCATGCGCGCCAGGACGAAGCGGTCCGCCGGCACGTACGCCCATTTGGCGTTCCGGACCTTCGGCAGCGCAGGCTTGACCGGCGCTTGAAAGGCCCAATACTGGCGGCCCTTTTCGAGGTCGATGGTGGAGGCAGCCACAGTCGTTTTGCCTTCCCGCGGGTCCGGCGCGCCCATGCCGACCCATTTGACGAGGTCGTCCACGACGGAATCGCTGAGCTGGCCGGAGGGCGGCATCTTGGGGCCCTGGTACCGCACGGCGCGAATCAGCAGGCTGGCGTCCGGGTTGCCCAGGACGATTGCGGGACCGGACTTCCCGCCGGTGATGAGGCCGTTGCGGGAATCGAGAAACAGACCGCCCATCGGCGACTTGACTTCGCTCGAGTGACAGCCGTAGCAGTTCTTCGCCAGAACCGGGCGGACGCGGGTCTCAAAGAACTCGATATCCGCTGCCGTGGGCTTGTCGGCCGCATGCGCCAGCGTTCCGGCGAGGACGGCAAGGGTGAGAGTGCGGATTAGAATGAATCGGGACTGCATAAAGTTCACGACAGCAATTGAATCCTCGAACCCCTCGGGCTGCGATGAGTTTTGGTCCCGGAGTTGGATTAAGGGATCTTAACAGCTCCGCGAGGCTCCCGGGTGGACGATGTGGCCAGGGAGTGACCTGAGACCCAAGCCGAGACGCGACCGTCACCCTCGATCTGGACGTTCCGGGAGCGACAGATCCCGCATAGTCCCAGCGTTTACCGACCGCCCCATGAGTGCTCCGGGCGAGTTACGCGACTCATAGAGAGTTCCAGACGCAGTTCGTTCCCTTGAGCTTTTGTCCGGAATCGCTAACTCGCAGAAGTATTGCGATGGCGCCCTTGGCCGCCATCGTCTGCCAGTAGTCACAAGGGATAACCGATAGCGTACGGTAACGTCTACGCGCTTGAGGGTTCCCACGGATGCAAATGACACGACCATGGCTTAGAGTTGTATCCATCCTGGTTTGGGATGAAAGGGTTCCTGGCGATGGAATCAGAGGAATATGCCATAGTCGTCATGCCTGGAGGTGGCCCACCGCAGGTTTGGCCAATTCGGGCTAGATCCGAGGAGACCTTCGCGGCATATTGTGCGACTTGTGGGGTAACGGTGATCCGGGCATATCCCAGCCTGGAGGAGGCGATACAGGCTATATACCTGCCCATTGATGGTCGGTTTGCAGAAGGCTAATAGCTATGATCGATAGCGTCCATCGGCGTTCGACGGCGGCCCGATGGGTCCGGGCCGACGAGCGGCACTTCGCGGCTCGGGAACATCTGGACGGCGGATGGCGTCTAATGGAACCGTTGTGGCGGAAGCGTATTATCTTCAGTCCCCGCAAGTCCTGTGGCGGGCGGCAGCATTGACAATAGCCGCAGCCGTGATCGCCGTGCTGGCCGTTCGCGAGGTTGCCATTCAGATCCTTCACACGGATCCGGCGTTCACACCACTCAGTATTGGCTCTCCCATCATTGCGACCGTTGCCTGCACCACGATGGCCATTTACGTCTTTGTCGGAATGGTGTCGTATCCGAACCCGGTCCGCACATGGCGACGAGCCTCGGCCGTGGTTGTGATCGTGTCGTTTGCGCCATGCCTATTATTGGCGATTTCACACATGATGGGGGGAGGCTGGCCCGAGGCTTTCGCTCTCATGATGATGCACGTGGTAGTGTGGGCCGTTTGTGCCACGCTCTTACCCTGGCTCTCGATCGCGAAGCAGCCACGCAAGACCCAGCCCGCTGACCATCCCCTCTCGATCCTCTAGCCTGAGAGTGCCCAAGCTTGCGGCGAGCAGTCTTGCCGTCATAATTTACGGCGGAGTGGTCGGCCCAAATCGAAATCCACCGGAACGAATAGTCGCCGTGTCGTACATGTGTTCTGCCGCGAATTGTTCCTGGTGGCGGCGGTATACGCTACGATCTCCGTACGGCGTCGGCCACTTCTCATCCTCGGGCGCCTCAGTCGAGTGATTAGCACGTCGTACTTTAGAAATACGCCTGGAGTACGTCGTCGATTGCCGCGTCGCCCGTGGGATATTGGACGTGTTTCCGAGGACTTCCGGCTTCCAACAGCGCCTTAACCACTCGCGGGAACTCGCCCTCCGGGTGACGTTTCTCCACCAGGCAGTCGTACAGTGCGTACCCGAGAGGCGTCGCATCATATCCGGGATCGCGAATATCCACCGGATGCCCGCGCGAAATCAGTAAATCCACCAAGTCGCCCGAACCCGCCCACGCCGCATTGTGCAGCGGCGTGTAACCGTGGCTGTGCTCCGGATGCGCGACAGGAAAACCCAAGTCGAGCATGAGCTTCACCGCGTCATAATCCGAGTTTGTCTCCCAGCAATACTTCGCTACGAGTTCGCGGTCCACATCCGGTAGCTCCGGCACGATCTCCGGATGCTCCTTCGCGATCGACTCCGCCTCCGCGCGCCGAGCCAACACGCAGTTCACCAACAGTCGCGTCGCCACATCGCTCTCCGCGTACAGGAAGTCGAACACGCCTTGGCGCCCATTCATCAGAGCAATTTGGTGCGGATACGAATTGAAGCGCAACGTCCACTGGTAGATCGTGCCCCCACGCCCTTCATGGCCAAGCGGTGGAAATTCCGGCGGTTTGCCGATCCGGTGCGCCAGGCAGCCTCGATCCTCCGTCACCAGTCTCTCAGCCAGCGCTAGATCGCCTAACGCTGCTGCTAGAAAGATATCGGCCTTCGCGCCGCGTTCTAACAGGAATCGCGCGACGTCAGGCGACTCGCCGATGCGCCATTGAGCAGGAGTTGAATCGTGATCTTCGTCGCGGGCGTCAATTCGAGCCCCATGATCCAGCAACAACGCCGCCACGGCCACGGTTCCCGCGCAATGCAGTGGAGTCCGCCCATCGATCCCCCTTGCGTCAATCAGAGAAGGGTCCATGGCCAACATCTCCGCCAACTCATCCGTCATCCCTGCCCGCGCGGCCTCATGTGCCGCCTGGTCGGCATTTTGTTGTGCCATTCCCTCAGTGTAGACCGGCTCCACCACGCTAACGCCCTCCCAACTGTTCAGGATCGTGGGTAGATCGTGCGCAAGCGGGAAGTTGGGCGGGCGAGGTTCGTCAGCAGATCTCAACCTCCCGTTTGCCGACCGACAGGACAGAATCTCGTGCACCGGAATCCATTCTCGATGGCTGGTCCGAACAGCGCCGGTCGCACTCGCGCAGATGGGAACTCGTGTGATGCCCTACGCTTCCGTTCCCTCTAGTCCTGAATGCGGTGGGAGGCGCGCCTTGTTGTGGACTATACGTTACCGCCTGCTCTTGCACTATCGGCCCAACATTGCCGGCGCCGCGGTCGCATACGTTATAGCGCGCTTTTGGGGAATCTCTGTTCCGTCACAATCCATGGAAATTTTTAGGCCAACCGGAAACTCAAACACGGCGCACTCCAATGGACCGCCCGCGGAACGAATGAGCCCGCCTCATGCCCCGTACTCCTGCTTGTTCCCGTGCCTGGCGGCGCGCATGTTTGCCGGCCAATAGGACACTGCTTGTAACCGTCTTAGCGCTTCAGTTCCAGGTTGCCGGCGCCCAGACTGGCGCGCAAGGTGTACTTGCCGGGGCCCGACCATTTGAGGTGCGGGGCGAGTCCCGAACCAGAATCACCAAAGGGTCCCCCGTCGAGATTCCCCACCTTGACGGAAGCATCCACTGTGCCGTAATCATCGGCGCTTGAGATCGAAATCGTGACGTTTCCGGCCGTGCTGTTGATATCTTTGTTCCCCGTGATTCTGCCGATCTCGAGGTTGCCGCCGGTGAGATGGACGGTGAGGTCCGCCGTTGCGGGGACTTCGACCGTCGCTCGAAAATTGCTATGCGGCGTATCCGATATTGACAGATTTGCGCGCGCGCCATTGATCGTCACCTCGGCGGCGGCATTGCCGGTGTTGCCTCCAAACGAGACGCGAATATGTTCGTCCGTACCGGCGCGGATGATGTAATCACCGCCACTCAGTCGCATTTCGATATTTCCAGCAGCAACAAACGCCTTGTCGGCCTTAATCACCGGAGGCTGTTCCGGTCTCGACGAGCTAACCGGAGACTGTTCCGGTCTCGACGAGCATGAAGTAAGACCAATTGCAACCAGAACAATGAGATTCCCTTTTGATTTCAGCATCATCTTGCCAATCGAGATCTGCACGCCGCCTCCTGAATCGTGAAGTATAGCTGAGCACACTGGCGCCCGTCCATGCATTGCCTATGACGTGCACGCGCCCCTACCCATTCCCCCTCCGCCGCGCGAGCATCTGCTCGTACGCGCCCCGCAGCTTCGTCATCGCCTCGGGCTCGATCTGGGGCGGTGTCCACGATGCGCCATACCGCCCGCACAGTTGGACGCTGCGCCGCAGGCTCTCCACAAATTGAACGCACTCGGGACAGCCCCGCAGGTGCGCCCGTCGCCCTGGAGGTCATGGGAGTGGCAGCCGCGCCGCGCTTGGTGATACCCTGACCTGAACCGAATCACAGGCGAGGAAGATCGTGTTGCTCGTTGGTAGCTCTACGGGATTGCGGCAAACGTGGCACGCTTGGCTCGCTGTTGCCGCCGTTGTTCTTATCAGTTACCTGATCTGGACCCAGACCGGCCCCCCACCGGAGCTTCCGGGCGGGGCCCGCCCGGAGTTCTTCTCGTTGTCGCGCGCGCGCCGCGATATCCAGGAGATCGCTCGGGTTCCCCATCCCGTTGGCTCCCCTGAGAATGCGCGTGTCAGGGACTACATCGTGCGCCAGTTGGAGGCGTTGGGGATTGCGGTTTCCGTGGAACGGCAGACTGCGTTCTACCGCTCTTCCGGTGCGGGATTCCAAGGCGGCATGGTGGAGAATATCATCGGCCGCATTCCAGGCGCTGCAAATACAAAGGCAGTGATGCTGGCGTGCCACTACGACTCAGTCGTCGAGGATGGCGGCGCCGCCGATGATGGGGCCGGTATCGCTGTGCTCCTCGAAACCGCGCGTGCGGTGCGCCATGACCACCCGCTGAGGAATGACTTGCTCCTGCTCTTCACCGACGGCGAAGAGCCTGACCTTTTGGGTAGCGCCGCATTCGTCAGTCAGAGTCCACGCGCTCGAGATGTGGGCCTCGTCTTGAACTTCGAGGCCCGGGGAGTATCCGGGCCGGTGTTGATGTTTCAGACCTCGCAACCCGATGGATCGCTTATCCGTGAATTCGCCCGCGCCGCTCCCAATCCGCGTGCCGCATCGTTCTTCCGCCACGTCTACGAGCGAATGCCTTCTGCCACTGATTTTACGTTTTTCGACCTGAAGGGCATTCCCGGCCTGAATTTTGCTTTTATCGAGGAAGGCGGTTTCTACCACACCTCGGAAGACAACCTCAATCGGCTGGACGGCCGGGCATTGGAACACGAGGGGCGGTCGGCTCTAGCCCTGGTGAACCACTTTGGAAACTTGCCTTTACCCCTGCCCGCGGCGCCGGCAATGGTTTACTTCAATGCCGGAAATGTGTTGGTGCATTATCCCTTGGCATGGGTGTGGGGCATCGAAATTGTGCTGTGCGCACTGTGGGTGGGCGCGATCTACGCCGCCGGCCGGCGGTCTTCCCTTCGACTTGCGCTGCTGGGCCTGTTGGGTGTCGCTGGAATCGAACTCGCGATGACGCTGATTCCATACTGCTTCTTAAGTCTGCTGCGGAAACTGCATCTATTTCATGGAGAGCTATCGTTCGGACAGGAGTACGGCCGCTGGTGGTTCTTAGGGGCAGCGCTGATTCTCGGTGGGATGGCAGCGCTGAGACTGGCTTCGCGTTTGGCGGCGCGCGTCGGCGCAGTTGATATGTGCGTCGCTGTGGTTCTCATGCAACTGATGCTCTCGGGGCTGGCTTGCGCGCGCTTTCCCGCCGCCGCGCATCTCGCCATGGCCGGGGCCGTGACCGGACTGTTCCTGCTCGGATTGACGCTGTGGAAGCCTCGATCGCCGGCCATGCACGTGGCGGCCGTCATCGTTGCGCTGTTGCCGGCGCTCGTGATTTGGGTTCCGCTGGCGCGCCACCTGGACGCCGGATTAGGCGTGGACATGTGGCCCGTTCAGACCTTCCTGATCTCTCAGTTGATGGTGTTCCTGAGTGCTGCCATCGTCCCCGCGGTCTTTGCCCCTTCGATTCGGACCCGCATCGCTGTAGCGGCGGTCACGGCGGTTTTGCTCGCCGCCGGCATCGCCTCGTCGCGCTACGACGCCCGCCATCCTCGTCCCGCCAACGTCTTTTATGCTTTGGATGCCGATCGGCACGCAGCATATTGGGCAACGCGCAAGGGCGCGCTGGACCCCTGGACTGCTCAGATCCTTGGTCCGGAACGCAAGCGGCAATCCTTTCCACAGATTTCTCCGCTGAATGATGAGCCGTTTTGGAGATCGCCGGCGCCGGAACTTCCGCTCGCTCCTCCGCAACTGGAACTGGTGCGGTCCGAATGCGCCGGCGGATTCCGCACCTTTGAGTTGAATGCCCGGTCGCTGCGTGGCGCCCGCAGCATGCTGATCGTTGCGCAGTCCGACCGTGACACGGAACTCCTTTCACTGAATGGCCGCGCACCGACAGTAGTCGAACCATTCACGGCGCGCGCTCACAGGGCCGAATGGGTAGAGCTGCGAGCATTGCCTCCTCAAGGCCTGTCGTTGGGGCTGCGCATCCTGGGATGCGGCAAACTGGTGTCTCGGGTGGTCGAGCGGTCGCATGACTCTGAGGCTGTCTTCCCACACGGCGTGCCACCGCTCCCGGTTGACGGAATGACCGAGTGGGAGGACGACGTTTACAATCGATCCGTGGTCGTAAGCCGGTTCTTCAGTTTCCAATGACCGTAGCCGGTCGAAGGGCTGTTCAGCCGATCGGAAGCCATCCAAGTCGACGATATGTCCCTGATGGTTCCCGGTGGCGTCCACGAGTGCCGGTGGCGGTTCATATGGCGGCTCGCGCGTTAGACGTCAAGTTGAAGCGGCAATCTCCGGCTTGGCTGCGACTTTGTGTTAAGCTCACTCAGGTCCTGGTTCCCGGCGGAATCACGAGGGAGTAACGAATGGCAAACTCGCAACGCGACGCGATCATTTCCGCCGTGGGAGCGAGAATGAAGACCTTTGAGGCGGCGGAGCGTGACGTCGACGCGGAGCAGACGATCGCAATCTTCGCCGATTTGCCTGAGTTTCACGCTTATAACGACGGCCGCCGTGTCAGCTATCCCGAGATGGCGGCTGCGGTGCGCGGTGGCTTTCCTCGCTTGCGGTCGATCAAGATGGAATACGACCATCTTCATGTCTCGGTGCTCAATGCGGATCACGCGCTTGTCAGTGCTACGTTCCGCAGAGAGTCGGTATTAGAGTCCACCGGCATGGTGAACCGTAGTAAAGGGGCCGTGACGTGGCTGTGGCGGAACATCGAGGGACAATGGCTCATTATTTACGGGCAACTCGACCATCGTGCCGATGGAGAGTCGTAGGGCGCCAAGGGAGGCCGCCGGTGATGCGTGACGTTCGGCATACACTGAGCATGCCATCACGCTAGGGTCACAAACATGTCGACCATCTTGATAACCGGCGCTACGAGCGGCATCGGTCTCGAAGCGGCCGTCGCGCTCGCGCGTCAGGGGAACCGGCTGGTGCTCCTCGGGCGCGATCGAAGGAAAATGACCGCGGCGGTCGACGGGGTGAAACGCCGCGCGGGCCTGGCCGCCGCTCCGGATTCGTGGCTCTGCGACTTTGGCTCGCAAGCACAGATCTACAAGCTCGCTGCCGACGTGCTCGCGAACTACGACCGGCTCGACGTGCTGGTGAACAACGCGGGGCTGGCGACGCCGCGCCGCGAGGTCACAGAGGACGGTATCGAACGCACCTTCGCGGTGAATCACCTCGGGCCCTTTCTGCTCACGAACCTGCTTCTCGACCTGCTTGTGAAGAGCGCGCCCGCGCGCGTTGTGAACGTGGCGTCCATCGAGCACTACGACGCCACGATGGACCTTACAGACCTCGGTTTCGAGCGCGGCGGCTGGGGCATGGCGAAGGCGTACCGGCGCAGCAAGCTCGGAAACGTGCTGTTTACCCGCGCGCTCGCGAAAAGGCTTGAGGGCAAGGGGGTGACGGTGAACGCTGTGCATCCCGGCGCCGTCGCAACCGGGATCTGGGACTGCGCGCCGGGATGGATGCAGCCGATGATCTGGATGGCGAAGAAGGTGATCATGATCACGCCCGAAAAGGCTGCGAAGTCGATCATACAGCTAGCCTCGAGCGGCGAGGTCGAGGGCAAGACCGGCCTCTATTTCAACCAGCTCAAGCCTAAGAATCCCTCGACGCTCGCGCACGATGACAAACTATCCGAAAAACTCTGGGCCGAGAGCGCGCGCCTGGTGAAGCTCCAGAGCGCCTAGAAGCGCTCCCAATTGCCGAAGACCGGGCATCCTCAAATCCAGATGGTCGTGTAGTCGCCGTATCGTGCATGTGCCACGACGACCTCTCCGCTGGCTCTGGGCAGATCATGCGCTACTCGTCGATTGGTCTCCCGGTTGAAGCGCTCGGGCGCTTTGTCCGCAATGGGGACGATCCGTCCGGAGCCATCAGAGCTTTGGGGCATGTAGCGGATAATTGAATCAGGAGCCAACCTTGGCTGCCCCGTTGCCGCAATCTCGGCACGCGACGGGAAGATGGGGATCTCTAGAATGGACCGAATTCGATTCAAATATCTTTTTCACGGCACGTCGTCGGTCTTCAGGTTGTCGATCGAGAGGGATGGTCTTCTCCCCGTCAACGGAGCACTGCATTTGACGACAGATCCGTCCCTCGCATGGGAGGAGGCCAACTGGACCGTCAAAGGTGAAGATCCGCGTTACGGCTACAAACAAGCCGCTGGCGGCACACCGCTCATCGTGAAGGTCGACCGCGACGCCGTCTCCGGTCTAACAGTCGACAGCCCTGGCTGGTATGACAAAAGTTCACGCAAAGTCCACCGGCTCGTCGCGAAAGGCGTGGCCTTCAGGACCGGCAAGGGGGTTAAACCTGCCAGCTTGACGTTCATCGACTCCGATTTTGACACCCATTTAGACCGGCTGTTCGACGAGATCCACCAAATGACGACATGGCGGCTGCCATTCCAATACCACCCCAGCCGTGAAGCCGAGATTCGAGTGGAACTGAGTCACCGACGGAGGTGCCGGTAGCCCCTATGACTATGCTACTGGTCGTGGTCTGTGACGCCTCCTCCACGGCGCCATTTCGGCGCGCCGTTCTCCGAGTGGCCGACGACTGGCCCGCGGCAGCGCACGTTGGGACCGCCGGTAGGTCATAACCCGATACGAACCCACGGATTGCGATTCCGGGAAGCTAAAGGTAGGATAGGGGAATTATCTGAGAGGTGCTCCGAATGCGTCGGATCTTCATAGGATCGTCAGTCGAGGGTGAGAACCGGGCTCAGCAAATTTGTGACCTCATCAAGTTCGCAGATATTCAACCGGTTTTATGGCGAGAAGTCTTCCAGCCTGGATACCTGACATTTGAAGCACTAGCAGGTTGCGGAAAAACGAGGTTTCGGCGAGC
>CAZSQK010000138.1:0-18940 GCA_964608645.1 uncultured Solibacteraceae bacterium
TCGAAGATCAGGTTGACGGCGCCGGAGAGGCGCGCCCAGCTATCCTTCTCGACGGCAAGCTGGCGGCGCCCGGCGGGCGTAAGGGAGTAGAACTTGGCCTCCCGGCCGGTCTCCGACTGTTTCCACTCGGCGCGCAGCCAGCCTTTCTGCTGCAAGCGGTGAAGGGCGGGATAGAGCGAGCCCTGGTTGACCTGGACCACCGAGCGAGAGATCTGCTCCAGCCGCTGCGCGATCCCGTACCCATGAGCGGGTTCGAGCGAAAGGATCTGGAGGATCAGCATGTCCAGTGTGCCTTGCGGGATGGGGAAACGCGGAGAGGGCATCGATACCTCAAGCTTCTACCGCTCAGGATATTCCCCAGATAGGTCGAAGGTCAAGGTGTGGGAGGTAAAGAGCCGGCGCCGATCCAATGGCAGGCAGGGACGGGTCGCCCGCGTCGGACGGGCGCCTTCGCGGCAATTCCTACTTCAGGGTCAACACGCCGGCCCATAGATCGCCGTGCTTTGCCAGGCGCGCCAAAGCGGCTTCCGGGTCGAAAGTCAGGGCGGCCGGATCCTGCTTCCGCACGGCGGCGCGCAGTTCCTCCCACGTGACGGGCATCGACACGTAGGGCGCGGAGCGCTTCGCCCGGAGGGAGTAGACGGAGACGGTGGTCTTGAAGTCCGAGTTCTGGCTCCAATCGATGAACACCTTTCCCGCTCGCCTGGTTTTGGTCATATCCGAGACGACCAGGTCCGGGTGCTCCCGTTCCATGCGCTGCGCCAGACCGCGCGCGAAGGGCTGCGTCTGCGCGTAGGTCATGGGTGTGTTCAGCGGCACGTACACCTGCATGCCCTTCGACCCGGAGACCTTCGGGAACGCCTCGAGCCCCTCGGCTTCGAAGACCTCTTGCAGCCAGAAGGCCACGGACGCGCATGTCAGGACATCCGCGCCTTCGCCGGGATCGAGGTCGAAGGCGATGGCTGTCGGCTGATCGATGTGCGGGGCGCGGTGCAGGAACGGGTGGAGCTCCAGGTTGGCGAGGTTGGCGCACCAGACGAGGGTCGGCAGGTCGTCGATGACGATGTAGCGAATGTCGGCTTGGCCGCTGCGGCGCGGCACGTTGAAGGTGCGGACCCAAGCGGGGGTATAGCGGGGCGCGTCCTTCTCGTAAAAGTGCGGGCCCTGGACTCCGTCGGGGTAGCGCTTGAGGGTGATGGGTCGATCCTGGAGGTGCGGCAGGAGGGAATCGGAGGCGCGTATGTAGAAGTCGATGACCTGGCCTTTGGTGAAGCCGGAGGGGAAGAGGACTTTGTCGAGGTTTGTGAGGGCGACCTTGCGGCCCTCGATTTCGATCTCCTGTTTATTGCGGGCGGTCCCCACCCTTCGAGGCTAATGCATCCGGGCGCATTGCAAAAATGCTCTTGACTTCTTCGCTATTTCTAGTATTATCGAATTATGGACGCGGATGAACTGAATGCCCTGGCGAAGCACTGGGAGCGCGACAACGCGCAGCCTGCTCCGGATCGCCGCACACCCTTCGAGCGGCGCCAGGACATGCTTTTCGAATGCGGGCGCAAGCAACCCGGCGCGGACTGCCTGCCTTGTCTGTTGGACGAATTGGAGTAGTCGTGAAAGAAGAGAATGTCGTACGGTATGCGGACATGTTTGCGGCTCTGGGGACGGAGCCGCGGCTGCGAATCATCCGGCTGCTGCTTTCGGCGCATCCGGACGGTATGACCGTGGGAGAAATTCAGGCCGAGCTGGGGATTCCCAACTCGACTCTTTCTCATCACCTGGACAAGTTGAAAAACGAGGGGTTAGCGATCGTGCAGCGGGAAGGCACATTTCTGCGATACCTGGCGCACACGGACGGGCTGCGCGAGCTGCTTTCGTTTCTGTATGCCGAGTGCTGCACGCGAAACAAGGCCATCCAGCCGGCGCAGATCGTTACCCTCTGCAAGTAGACGGAGATTCTCATGAGCACCGAAAACATCACCGAAGTCGTAAAAGAGAAGTACGGTCAGGCCGCGCTGCGGGTGACCACGGGAGCCGGCAACGCGTGTTGCGGCTCGGCGCCGTCGAGCGCCGGTTGCGTCGATCCGATCACGAGCGATCTGTACGATGCGAGTCAAAAGGGCGCGATCCCGGAAGATGCAGTCAAGGCGTCGCTCGGCTGCGGCAACCCGACCGCGCTCGCTCAATTGAACGCGGGCGAGACGGTGCTGGACCTCGGCTCCGGGGGCGGCATCGACGTTCTGCTGTCGGCGCGGCGGGTTGGCCCCACGGGTAAGGCGTATGGCCTGGATATGACCGACGAGATGCTGGCGCTGGCCAACGAGAACAAGCGCAAGGCCGGGGTCGAGAACGTCGAGTTTTTGAAGGGCCAGATCGAGAGCATTCCGCTGCCCGACAACTCGGTGGACGTCATCATTTCGAACTGCGTCATCAATCTGTCGCCTGACAAGGAACGCGTGCTGGCCGAGGCGTTCCGCGTGTTGAAACCGGGCGGGCGTTTCGCGGTGTCCGACGTGGTTACACGTGGGGAGATCCCTTCGGCGGTTCGCGAGAGCATCCTGTTGTGGGTCGGGTGCCTCGCCGGCGCGCTAGAGGAGAGCGAGTATCGCGCCAAGCTCGCGGCCGCCGGTTTTTCGGCCATCGATGTCGAACCGACGCGGATCTATCGCGTCGAGGAAGCACGGGAATTCCTGACGGGAAAGGGGATCGATGTCGATGCCGTGGCGCCACAGATCGACGAGAAGTTTTTCTCGGCGTTCGTGCGCGCGGTGAAGCCGGCGGTCTCGTGCTGCGGACCGATGAGCTGCGCCTGACGGCCGCTTGAGCCTCACCCCGCCGTGGCCAGCGCCTCTTCGCGCACTTCGGGCAATCTCCGGCGGTAGCGGCGGCCGTTGAGCAGGACGCCGATCCAGGTGGAACGGACGAAGAGATCGTAGCTGACGATCAGGATCGCCACGGCGATGGAGAGCACGATCGGGATCTTCGCCAGCGCCGGGAGCGGCACGCGCTGAAATGCCACTTGCAGCAAGACCACGACCGGCATGTGCATGATGTACAGCCAATACGACGAGTCCGACATATAGCGCCAGCGGGAGCTGGGCGTGGAGGCATATCGCAGGAACAAACCGAGGATCGCGAAGATCAGGAGCCAGCAAAGGAGGACATTTCCCGCCGCCTTCAGGAACGGGTGCGCCTGTCCCGGCGCCAAGCCGTAGACGAGAAAAGCGAAGAACTGCAGAAGCAGGTAAATCCAAATGTGCTTTTCAAACCGCGGCAGCAGGTCACGACTGTGATAGAGCAGCCACCCGAAACCGAACGGCGCGACATAGGCGGCCAGGATCAGCCATTCGGGAGTGAAGCCGTCGCAGTCCTTCAGATTGCCCCGCATGGCCGTGATCGGCAACCAGGAGAACAACGCGAAGATCGCCGGCGCGTATGGTTTGCGCAACGCCCAGCGGTAGGCCTCGTGGACGGCATCGATCCAGCGCGGCGGCGCCGCCCGGCTGGCCCAGGCCACGAGCGCGCCGATGAGATACAGCAGGGCGAGGTATTCGAGGAACCAGAGATGCAGAGGATGAAGGCGCTTCACGACTTCGTCGGCGGTGAAAACCTGCGGCGCGTGGCCGCGGGCCTTCTCCAGGGCGTTGACAATCGCGGCCATCAGGGGAAAGAGCAGAGACCAGAAGAGGATAAACGGAAGCAGGATCCGCTTTCCCCGATTCGAGAAGAACGACGACGAGCCGCGGCGATTCCAGAGGAGCGCTCCGAAAAAACCGGCCATGGCGAAGAAGGCCGGCATGCGAAAAGCATGGATCACACCCAGGCTCCAGTCGAGAGCGGCGGTCGGATGGGCGTCGATATAAGGCCAGTGCCCGTTACCGGAGTATCCGACGACCACGTGGAGATAGATGCCCAACAGCATCATGGTCGCGCGCATGCTGTCGAGGGCATGATAGCGAACGTTCGGCTCGCCCATAGAGAGTTTCGACTCTCATTGTATTTTATCTAAAGGACGTGATAGTATCCGCCGCGCTCCAGCACCTCGACGGGGATTCCGAATAAACCGGCGAGGGGGCCGGATTGCAGCACCTGCTCCTTGGGGCCGTCGCCGAAGACGCGGCCGTCGCGCATGAGGACGACGCGGGCGATCTCCGGAATGATATCGGGCAGGTGATGGGTCACCATGACGAGGCTGATGCCGCGGCGGGTCAGCTTGCGTAGAATCTCGCGGAGCTCCCAGGTGGCCCGGAGGTCGAGGCTGGTGGTGGGCTCATCGAGCACAAGGGCCTGGGGGTCGTGCACGAGGGCGCGGCCGATCAGGATGCGGCGGGCCTCGCCGGATGACATCTCATTCGTCGGACGATCGGCCAAATGTGCCATCTCGAGCAGGTCGATCACCTCGCGCGTCTTTCTCTCCATTTCGGGCGTGACCTGATGGTAAGGCCATACACCGACGCTTCCGAAGAACCCGGACAGCACGATTTCGTAGCCCGAGTAGTCGCGATTGCACATCTGCATCCAATCGTTGGAGACGAGGCCGAGATGGCTGCGCAAATCGTACAAGTGCCAGCGGTCGCGGCCGAGGATGCGGAGCGACCAGGGCTCGGATTTCAGCCGAGGATAGATCTCGCGCGCGATCAGCTTAATGAGGGTCGACTTGCCCGACCCATTGGGGCCGAGGATGGCCACGTGCTCGCCCTGCGCGATGGAGAGCGTGACATCGCGCAGAACCAGGTTATCGCCGCGCTGCACCGTGACGTTTTGCAGATCGATCAGAGGGAGCATGTGAATTCGGCGAGAGCCTCGGCCTTGCGGCGCGCCGCGCCGCTGTCGATCGAGACGGCGGCCACGGCCACGCCTTCGAGGAAGACATCGACCAGTCCGGCCGCCACCAGTGCCGCGGCGGCATTTGCCAGGACGATGTCGCGGTGCGGACCGTGGCAGCCGGCGAGCACGGCTTGGGCGAGCTCGAGGTTGTGCTTCGGATCGCCGCCTTTCAGGGTTCCGGGCGCGGCAGCCGGCACTCCGAAGTCGGCGGGCTCCAGCGTGCGGCGCTCGACATTGCCATCGCGAATCTCGAACGCGAGGGTCGGACCGGTCGTCGTGATCTCATCGAGGCCGTCGGACCCATGGACGACGAAACCGCGTTTCAGCCCCAATTTCGATAGTGCGCCGGCCATCAATTCCGCCGCTTCCGGCGAAGGCGCGCCAACCAGCTGCGCGTTGGCGCCGGCGGGGTTGGTCAAGGGGCCCAGAAGGTTAAAAACGGTGCGCATCTTCAATTCGACGCGCACCGGCTGGGCATGACGCATGGCGGCGTGGACCGCGGGAGCGAAGAAGAAGCCGATCCCGACTTCGCGAATCGCGCGCGCCGATTCGGCGGGCGCGATGGCCAGACGAATCCCCATCGAATCCAACAGGTCCGCGCTGCCGCAGCGGCTGGAAATGGAGCGATTGCCGTGCTTGGCGACGGGCACGCCGGCGCCCGCCGCCACGAAGGCGGCGAGGGTCGAGATGTTGAACGTGTCGCTGCGGTCGCCGCCGGTGCCGCAGGTGTCGAGCAGCGCGCCGCTCAGGCCGACATCCACGGGCGCCGCCATGCGGCGCATGGCGCGGGCGAAGCCGGCCAGTTCGGCGGCGGTCTCGCCCTTCATGCGCAGGGCGGTCAGGAACGCCGCGATCTGAGGATGCGACGCTTCGCCATTGAGAATCGTGTGCATGGCGCCTTCGGCGTCCGCGCCGGAGAGGTTTTCGCGGTCCACGATTCGTTCGATAAAGGGCAAAAGGGACATGATATATTGGAGAGTCTAGTCTGGCTTTCTGTCAGCCTAACACAGCAGATTCCATGAAAATTCACGAGTACCAGGCAAAGGCCATTTTGGCCCAATACAACGTCCCTGTGCCGCGCGGCGAGGTGGCGTTCACCGTCGAGGAAGCGGAAGCGGCGGCGAAGAAACTCGGCGCCAGCGTGGTGGTGAAGGCGCAGATTCACGCGGGCGGGCGCGGCAAGGGCGGCGGCGTGAAGGTCGCCAAGGACGCGGCCGAAGCGAAGCAGCTGGCGTCGAAGATCCTCGGCATGCAACTGATCACGCACCAGACCGGCCCCGAAGGCCGGCTCGTGCAGCGGCTGCTGATCGAAGAGACGCTGCCGATCGAGCGCGAGTTGTACCTCGGCATCGTGCTCGACCGGGTGCAGGGCAAGCCGGTTTTTATGGCGTCGGCGGCGGGCGGCATGGAGATCGAAGAGGTCGCGGCAAAGACGCCGGAACTGATCCTGAAAGAGACGCTAAATATGACCAGCGGGCTCTCGCCATACCAGGCGCGTAAGCTGGCCTTCGGCATCGGCATTCCGGCGGCGTCGGTGAACGCGGCGGCGGCGGCCATGACGGCGCTGGCGAAGTCGTACCTCGCGATGGACGCGTCGCTGGCCGAGATCAACCCGTTCATCCTGACGAAAGACGGCAAGGTGTACGCGCTGGACGCCAAGATCAACTTCGACGACAACGCGCTCTACCGCCACAAGGAACTGGCCGACCTGCGCGACATCAACGAGGAGGACCCGCTCGAGGTGGAAGCCTCGAAGTTCGGACTGAATTACATCAAGCTCGACGGCACCGTCGGGTGCATGGTTAACGGCGCGGGGCTTGCCATGGCCACCATGGACATCATCAAATACGCCGGCGGCAGCCCCGCGAACTTCCTCGACGTGGGCGGCGGCGCCAGCCCCGAGCAAGTGAAGAACGCATTTCGCATCCTGTTATCGGACCCGCACGTCAAGGCCGTTCTGATCAACGTCTTCGGCGGCATTCTGCGCTGCGACCGGCTGGCTAACGGCGTAGTAGCCGCGGCGCGCGACCTCAACATCCAGACGCCGATCGTGGTGCGGATGGAGGGGACCAACGTCGAGTTGGGGAGGCAGATTCTGCTGGAATCGGGTCTGAATTTTACCGTGGGTCAGGACATGCGCGACGCCGCGGAGAAGGTAGTCAGGCTGGCGGCATAACATGAGCGTACTCGTAGACAAGAATACTCGACTGATCGTCCAGGGCTTCACCGGGAAGGAAGGAACCTTCCATTCGGAGCAGGCCATCGCATACGGGACGAAGGTGGTGGGCGGCGTCGTGCCGGGCAAGGGCGGGACAGAGCACATCGGGCTGCCGGTGTTCGACACCGTGGAGAAAGCGGCGCGCGCGACGGGCGCCAACGCGTCGGTGATTTTCGTGCCGCCGCCGTTTGCGGCCGACGCCATTATGGAGGCGGCCGATGCGGGCATCGGGCTGGTGGTCTGCATCACGGAAGGCATACCCGCGCTCGACATGGTCCGCGCGTGGCAGTTCCTGCAGGGGACACGGACGCGGCTGATCGGGCCGAACTGTCCCGGCATCATCTCGCCGGGCAAGTGCAAGATCGGGATCATGCCGGGACATATCCACCTGGAAGGCAACGTGGGCGTGGTGTCCCGCTCGGGCACCCTCACGTACGAGGCGGTCGGGCAGTTGACGAAGCTCGGCATCGGACAGTCGACGTGCATCGGCATCGGCGGCGACCCGATCATCGGCACCAACTTCCTGGATGCGCTGCAGCTCTTCAATGAGGATCCGGAGACGAAGGCGATCGTGATGATCGGCGAGATCGGCGGCAACGCCGAGGAGACCGCCGCCGCCTATGTGAAGGCGAACGTGAAGAAGCCGGTCGTCGGCTTCATCGCCGGACAGACCGCGCCTCCGGGACGCCGCATGGGACACGCCGGGGCAATCATCGCGGGCGGGTCAGGCAAGGCGGAAGACAAGATTAAGGCCATGCAGGACGCGGGCATCACCGTATGCTCGTCGCCTGCCGAAATCGGAGAGAAGGTTCAAAGCCGTTTATGAGCGTGGAACGCACTTTTTCAATCATTAAGCCCGACGCGGTAGCTGCCGGGCAGGCCGGCGAGATTCTGGCCATGATCCAGCAGGCGGGGTTCAAGGTTCTGGGCTTGCGCATGACGCGCCTCAGCGAGACGCAGGCGAAGGGTTTTTACGGGGTGCACAAGGAGCGCCCCTTCTTCGGCGGCCTGGTGAAATTCATGACAGAGGGCCCGATCATCGTGATGGCGCTGGAGCGGGAGGACGCGATCAAGAAGCTGCGTGAAGTGATGGGCGCGACGAACCCTGCTAACGCCGCGGAAGGCACCGTGCGCAAGCGCTTTGCCACGAATATCGAGCGCAATTGCATTCATGGCTCGGATGCGCCGGAGACGGCCGAGATCGAGCTGCGATTCTTCTTTACGAGCGCGGATTTGCTGTAGGGACCGGATGCCGGCCAGACGCCAGAAAGCTCGCGCTACGGGAGCTTTCTGACGCACTCGCGGGGGAAGGATCGAGCAGCTATGGGCTTGTGGTGCAGGCCCGCCAGGTGGTGTGGCTGGCGATCTTCATGATGCCTTCGCGGGTGAAGGGTTCGTTCTTCATGATCGCTTCCGCTTCCGCCCAATCGGCGGTCCCGAACAGGATCACGCCGCGCCCATCGCCGGTGGGACCGGCGGAGATTATTTTGCCGGACTTCATCAACGGCCGGATGTAGGCAAGGTGCTGGTCGTAGAATTCGTTGATCCTGGACGGATCCTGTTGGATGTCGGTAATCACGAGAGTTCGTTCCGGGCATTGCAGGCCCGGCGGCGGCCACGGGCGCTGCGCCAGCGCCACCGCGGCGACCAAAAACAGAAGCTTTCGCATATCCGGAGGATACCGTAAACTGAAAAGTTCATGGTTCTTCAGGTCGGTGTGGCGCGCGAGTCCGCGCCTGGAGAGCGCCGGGTCGCGATGGTTCCCGGCGCGCTAGGCGTTTTGAACAAGGCCGGTGTTGAGTTCCTCATGGAATCGGGCGCCGGCGACGCCGCCGGATTCCCCGATGCCGAGTACGCTTCCAAAGGAGTTCGGGTGGTCCGCCGCGACGAGGTGTTTCAGTCGGCGGACGTGCTGCTGCAGGTCCGCGCGCCCGGCGCCAATCCCGAGAGCGGAGCGTCCGACCTCGCGCTCCTGCGGCGCGGCCAGACCGTCATCGGCTTCGGCGAACCCTTGACCGCGGCCGACGCTGCACGATCCCTGGCGGAGCGCGGTGTCACGTTTCTGGCGATGGAATTGATGCCCCGCATCACGCGCGCGCAAAGTATGGACGCGCTATCCTCGATGGCCACGATTGCGGGATATAAGGCCGTCCTGATCGCCGCCGATACCCTGCCCCGCATGTTTCCGATGCTCATGACGGCGGCGGGCACGATCGCTCCCGCGCGGGTGCTGGTGATCGGCGCCGGGGTCGCAGGGCTGCAGGCGATCGCCACGGCGCGACGGCTCGGCGCGGTGGTCAGCGGCTACGACATCCGCGCCGCGGTGAAGGAACAAATCGAAAGCCTCGGCGCCCGATTCGTGATTCTCAACGTGGAAGGCGATTCCGCCGAAGACAAGGGCGGCTACGCCAAAGCCATGGGCGAGGATTTCTACCGGCGTCAGCGGGAAGCCCTGGGCGGCGTCCTGGCCGAGCAGAACGTGGTCATCACCACGGCGGCCGTCCCCGGCAAAAGGGCCCCGATCCTCATCACGCGCGAGATGGCCGCGCGCATGCCGCCGGGATCGGTCATCGTCGATATCGCCGCGGAGCGTGGAGGCAACTGCGAGCTGACCCGCGCGGGCGAGACCGTGGAGCAGAACGGCGTCCGCGTCCTCGGGCCCGTCAACCTGCCAGCGACGATTCCCTACCATGCCAGCCAGATGTACGCCAAGAACATCGCGACCTTTCTCAAGCACCTGGTCAAGGATGGCCAGCTAGTCCTGAATCGCGACGACGAGATCGTGCGCGAGACGCTCGTAACGCAGGGCGGCGAGGTGGTCCACCCACGAGTGAGGGAAAGCCTGGGAGCGCTCAATGTCTAACCTGGAAGTCGGCCTTTTCGTATTCATGCTGGCCACCTTCGTCGGACTGGAAGTGATCCGCAGGGTGTCCCCCCTGCTGCACACGCCGTTGATGTCGCTGACGAACGCCATCTCCGCGATCTCGGTGGTGGGGGCGATCGTGATCACGGGGTCCGGGGAGGCCACCACCTTAAGCAAAACGCTGGGCTTCATCGCCATCACCGCCGCGGTCACGAATATCGTCAGCGGTTTCCTGATTACGGACCGCATGCTCAAGATGTTCAAGAAGCGTCCGGAGAAGAAGTAATGGTCAATTACATCTACATCGTCTCCGCCGCGCTGTTCATTCTTTCGCTGAAGTGGATGAACTCTCCCGCCACGGCCCGGCGCGGGGTCTTCGCCGGTGAAATCGGGATGCTGCTGGCCGTCGTCGGGACGCTGCTCGGGCACGACATCCTGAACTGGCAGTGGATTCTGGCCGCGTTTCTGATCGGGTCGGCGATCGGCGTGCCGATCGCATACATCATGCCGATGACGGCGGTTCCGCAGCGGACCGCCATGTCGCATGCCTGCGGGGCGCTCGCCGCCGCGCTGGTCGGAATGGCCGAATACTACCAGAAACAGCCGCACGGCTTCGTGATGGTCGCGCTGATTCTGGAGACGCTACTGGGGTTCCTGACGTTTACCGGCAGCCTGATGGCGATGGGCAAGCTGCAGGAGATACTGCCTTCCCGCCCCATCACGTATCCCAAGCAGAATCTGATCAACGCTTTGCTCTTCGCGACTGCGACGGGTCTCGGTGTCCGGCTCATCCTGGTTCCTTCGGACACGTTCCTGTTTCCGGTCTTCGCGGGCCTCGCACTGTTGTTCGGAGTCCTGCTGATTATCCCGATCGGGGGCGCCGACATGCCGACGGTCATTGCGCTGCTGAACTCGTACGCGGGACTCTCCGCGTGCGCCATGGGTTTCGCGCTCAACAACCATCTGCTGGTGGTCGCCGGCGCGCTCGACGGATCGTCGGGGCTGATCCTTTCGATCATCATGTGCAAGGCGATGAACCGGTCGTTCACCAACGTGTTGTTTGGAGCGTTCGGACAGCTTCAGGCCGCGAAGGCGGCGGGCGAGCAACGTTCGGCGCGGAGCGCCAGCCCCGAGGAAGCAGCCTCGATTCTGGAAGCGGCGTCCAGCGTCATTATCGTGCCCGGATACGGCCTCGCCGTCGCCCAGGCGCAGCACAAGATCCGCGAGTTATTCGATTCCCTCACACGCCGCGGCGTCGATGTGAAGTTCGCGATTCATCCCGTGGCCGGCCGCATGCCTGGGCACATGAATGTTCTGCTCGCCGAGGCGGACATCCCATACGACCGCTTGTTCGAGATGGACGACATCAACGGCGAGTTCCCGCAGTGCGATGTGGCGCTGGTGATCGGCGCCAACGACGTCACCAACCCCGGCGCCCGCAACGATCCCTCAAGCCCGATCTATGGCATGCCGATTCTCGATGTCGACAAAGCGCACACGGTGATGGTCATCAAACGGTCGATGAGCCCGGGGTTCGCCGGCATCGACAATGAGCTGTATTACATGGACAAGACCCTGATGCTGTTCGGCGATGCCAAAGCGTTTGTCTCCGAGATCCTGAAAGAACTGCCGGCGAAGGTTGGGGTTTAATCACACAGGACTAACCAAAGCCAGGATTGTGACGTTGCCTGCCGGCATCCACAATGAAGATAGGTTATGCACCTGATCCTCCGATACCCGAATGGCCGGCGCGTGGAGGCTCTGGTACTACTTCGCGGCGAGCGGGTGATGCGCGTGGCGGTGCGCGGCCGCAACGAGACTCTCGAGTTCCGATTGGTTTCCAACCGATGGATTAGCGAAGATGGCCAGCGGGTATCGATCGAAGCCGTACTGAGCGACCCCTACCAGGGGGGCCGCCAGACGAACACGAAGTACAGCGCCACCGCCGATATCCCGAAGACGAGAACCGCCGCAATGCGCTCCACCGATTCCGGCCTCATAGACTGATCGTAGCGCAGGCGGCCTTGCTACGCCTTCAGCGGACGCGGGTCCAGCGCGGCGCGGATCTTGCGCACCAAGGCGCTGGCGGTGTAGGGTTTCTGGATGAATTCCAGCCCCGTCGATTCGGTGAACTGCTTCAGCGCCTCCGCCTCATCGAAACCGCTGGACACGATGATCTTCATGTCGGGCCGCACGCGGCGGATATAGCGCCATACCTCGTGCCCGTCCATGCGGGGCATCGTCAGGTCGAGCAGGACGGCGGAGATGCGGTCGTGCAGGCGGCTGAAAAGATCCGCGCCATCGCGGCCGTCGGACGCCTCGAACACGATGTACCCGAAATGCTCCAGCGTCGCGCGCGCCGCCCGGCGCACGACATCTTCGTCGTCGATGATCAGGATTGACCCGGGCGTGGAATGGCTCAACGGCTGAACGGTAAACGCCTGCTCCGGGGTGGACGTGGCGGTGACGGTTCCCTGCGCGGGAAGCAGGACGGTGAAACTGCTGCCGGCGCCCTCCGCGCTTTCCACGCCAATCGAGCCCTTATGTCCGCGGACGATCCCCAGCGCGGCCGCCAGGCCCAGACCGCGCCCCGTGAACTTCGTGGTGAAGAACGGGTCGAAGATCTGGGTCCTCACCTGTTCACTCATGCCGCAACCGTCGTCCTTCACCTCGATGGAGACGTAAGCGCCGGCCTGCGGGGGATCGGGGCGGAAATGACCGACGCGGTCGCCCGGACGCACATGCCGCAATCCGGTCGTCACCCGCACGACTCCAGGCCGCTCTCCGGTTGCCTCCACGGCGTTCAGGATAAGATTCATGACCAACTGCTGGACCTGGCTGGCGTCGCCCTCGATCGCGGGAAGGTCTGGATGCAATTGCAGCGCCAGTTCCACGGTTCGCGGCACGGAGGAGCGCAGCAGTTCGCTGATATCGCGGACGAGGGCGGAGGCGTTCACCGGCTCGATGACGAACTTGCCCTTTCCCGCATAGGCCAACAGCTGCCGCGTCAGATCGGCGGCGCGCTCGCTGGCGCGAATGATGTCCTGCAGCATGCTTTTGACGTCCGCCTCCGGATGGATAATATCCATCACGAGGCTGGCATTGCCGAGGATGCCGGTGAGAAGGTTGTTGAAATCGTGCGCCACGCCGCCGGCCAAAAGGCCGAGACTTTCCAGTTTTTGCGCGTGCCGCAACTGCTCTTCCAGGTTTCGACGCTCCGTGCGGACGGCGGATTCGCGCAACTCGCGGCTGATAGCGGGCACCAACCTGCCTAGTCGATGCTTGAGGATGTAGTCGTGGGCTCCGGCTTTCATCGCCTCGACGGCGGCTTCCTCGCCGATGGTGGCGGAAACGATCACGAACGGAATATCCAGACCCTTCGCCTGCACCATGCTCAGGGCCTCGGTGACGGAGAAATGCGGCATCGAGAAATCCGAGAGCACCACGTCCCACTCGCGCTCGGCTAGCGCTTTGGCCATGGCTTCGGCAGTATCGACGCGACGGTAGATTGGCTCGAAGCCGCCCCGCTTAAGCTCGAGGATGATTAAATCCCCATCCTCTTCCGAGTCCTCGACGATTAGAACTTTGAGCGGCACCGTCTCCGCCTTCACCGCCGTGTGGTTCATGTGGTCCCCCGGCGCGGGAGAGTGAAGTAGAACGTGGCGCCATGTTCGATTTCCCCTTCCGCCCAAATCCGACCGCCGTGCCGGCGGATGATCCGTTCCACCGTGGCTAGCCCAATGCCCGTGCCTTCAAATTCCGACGCCTTATGCAGCCGTTGGAACGGGCTGAATAGCCGGGCGGCGTCGGCCATATCGAAACCCGCGCCATCGTCGCGCAGGAAGTAGACGGGGCCGTCGGGCCCCGTCATCTCACCGAACTGGATTCGGGTGGTAGCGTGCTTGCGGGTAAACTTCCACGAGTTTTCCAGTAGGTTCATGATCGCCGCGCGCATCAGGATGGGGTCGCACCAAACCAGAATGGCGGGCGTAATATCGAAGTCCGCGACCCGGTCGGGATCGCGCGATGTCAGATCGGCGGCCAACGACGAAATCAGGGCGCTCATATCGAGCTCCTGCTCCCGCATCTCCACCCTGGTAAGCCGCGAGAAATTGAGCAGGTCCTCTACCAGGTCGCACATGCGGCGGGCCGAGTTGTCGATTCGATGCAGGAAGATCCGGCCTTCTTCATCGAGCTGGCTCGCATGAAAATCGAGCAGCGCTTTGCTGAAACCGGCTATGCGGCTGAGTGGACCGCGCAAATCGTGCGAGACCGAGTAGCTGAACGCCTCCAGCTCACGATTCACCTGGTTCAGCTCGTCGAGTTGCCGCTCCAGGTGGCGGTTGAGAGCCTTGATTTCCTCTTCCGCCTGCCAGCTCCGGTTGATGGCGCGTTGCAGTTCCTCGTTCCGGCTCTCCAGGAGGGCGGACTGTTGCGCAAGAAGGGCGGACTTCCGGTGCAACTCCACAAAGACGCTGACCTTCGACCGGAGAATCTCCGGAACGAATGGCTTGCTCATGTAATCGACGGCGCCCAGGTCGTACCCGCGGCGCATGTGCTCTTCACTGCGGCCCAGCGCGGTCAGGAAAATGATGGGGGTGAGCCGTGACCGCTCGCGCTGGCGAACCAGCGCGGCTGTTTCGAAGCCGTCCATCTCCGGCATCATCACGTCGAGCAGGATGACGGCAAAGTCGTGGTCGAGCAGGTGGCGCAAGGCCTCCCTGCCCGACTCAGCCATGATGACTTCCTGCCCCAACGACTCCAGCACGGCGCCGGCCGAGAGCAGGTTATCCGGAGAATCGTCCACAAGCAGGATCTTGACCGGCTCCAACGCCGGCGCGGAGGAAGTCATGGGATTCGAATCCTGTTGTGAGACGGTTTTCATCATACGGCAGTGCGGGCGCCTGCGGCCTTCTGACGGCGATCATGCACCCAGACCCGCATCAGCGAGAAGAGCTGATCGAGATCGACCGGTTTGGCGATGTAGTCGGACGCGCCGGAATCGATGCATTTCTCCCGGTCGCCCTTCATGGCTTTCGCAGTCACCGCGATGATCGGCAGGCTGCGCAGCGAATCGAGTTCGCGCACCGCGCGGATCGTCTCGTACCCGTCCATTCCGGGCATCATGATATCCATCAGCACGATGTCGATATTGGGCGTTTGCAGGAGGGTGTCGATGCCCGCCCTGCCGTTCTCCGCGTGCAACACCTGGATGTGATGCCGCTCCAGGATGCTGGTCAGCGCGAAGATGTTGCGGACGTCGTCGTCCACGATCAGGACGCGGCAGCCGGACAGCTCATCGTCGACCTGCCGCAGCTTTTCGAGTTTGAGCCGCTTGTACTCCGGCAGCGCCACCTCGGGCACGTGCAGAATGCGGGTCACTTCGGAGAGCAGGCGGTCGGCGGAATGCACCTTGCGAACCACCGTGCCCTCGCGCATCGGAACGATGCTGAGGTCCTGGAACTCGGTGCCCTCGGTGGCATAGGCGACCACCGAGAGGTCGTCGGCTCCGGACTTCTGGAGCTCGACGAGGAGGTCCGCCGCCGAGATCTCTGTCGGACCGGCGCACAAGATCACGCAGTCGTAGCGTTTCTTGCGGAACTTCTCGAGCGCAGCCTCGCTGGACTCGGGGAAGGTGATGTTGACATCCTCGATATCCAGCGTATCGGAAATGCCCTGGCGGGTGGCCTCCTCGGAGTTGATGACGAGGACCTCACGCATGCGCCGTTCGATCGAATCCTTGACGCGGTCGAAGACGCTTTCGAGCACCTCGCGGCCTTCCACCTTTCGGGAGTAGGACGTCGCGCCGAGTTCGAGACCGCGCCTGCGGTCCTCGTAAATCGATAGCACGTGGATGGGAACGTGGCGCAGGTCGGGATCGTGCTGGAGCTGGTCGAGCACGGACCAGCCGGTGGTGTCGGGCAGCCCGATATCGAGCAGCACGGCGTTGGGCCGGAACTTGCGCGCCATGGCCAGGCCCATATCGCCGCGGCCGGCCACCAGGACTTTGTACTGCCGTTCGTGGGCGGCGTCGAGAACGATGCGGGAGTACGTCGAATCGTCGTCGATCACCAGCAGCACACGATCGCCGGGAACGATGTTTTCGCGATCGTCCTCTTCGACGGACCGCGCCAGCATCGCCGGCTTCAAGCGCGCCGCTGCGATCATCGATTCCGCCGCCGAAGCCGCGGAGCGGGCCACTTGGGCGCGTCCGTCGGACCGGTGCGCCACGGGCGCCGCGTACATCTGCGGCAGGTACAGCGTGAAGGTGCTGCCCACGCCGGGGACGCTGTGCAGCCGGATCTCGCCGCCCAACAGGTGCGCGATCTCGCGACTGATGGAGAGGCCCAATCCGGTTCCGCCGTACTTGCGGCTGGTGGTTCCGTCGGCCTGCTGGAACGCCTCGAAGATAATCCGTTGTTTATCGAGCGGGATGCCGATGCCGGTGTCTTCCACGGAGAACGCGACCACGGCCTCGGCGTTGGCGAGGATCGCGTTGTCAGGCTGCCATCCCTTGGTGGCGCGCTCCACGCGCAACGCGACCTTGCCGTGTTCGGTGAACTTGAGCGCGTTGGAGAGCAGGTTCTTGATGACCTGCTGCAGGCGCTTCAGGTCGGTGGTCATCATGCGCGGCACATCCGGCGTCAGCTCCACCGTGAATTCCAGACCCTTGCCATCGGCCACGTGCCGGAAGTTCCGGTTGACATAGTCGCGCATGTCGTCGAGCCGCACTTCGCTCGGGTCGACCGCCATGGTTCCGGACTCGATCTTGGTGAGGTCGAGAATGTCGTTGATCAACGAGAGCAGATCGGTTCCGGAAGAGTGAATCGTCTCCGCGAACTTGACCTGCTTGGTCTGCAGGTTGCCTTCGGGATTCTCGGCCAGCATCTTGGCCAGAATCAGCAGGTTGTTGAGAGGCGTGCGCAGCTCGTGCGACATGTTGGCGAGGAACTCCGACTTGTACTTCGAAGTCAGCGCCAACTGCTCGGCTTTTTCTTCCAGGGCCGATTTCGCCTGCTCCACTTCCTGGTTCTTGCGTTCGACCTCGGTCTTCTGTTCGGCCAGGAGGCGGGCTTTTTCCTGCAGCTCGGCGTTGGTGCGCTGCAACTGCTCCTGCTGGTTCTTGAGCAGTTCTTCCGACGCCTGGAGGGTGTTGGCCTGCTGTTCCAGCCGGCGGTTGGTGTTGGTCAACTCCGACTGCTGCGACTGCAATTCCTCGGCGAGCGCCTGGGATTGCTTCAGCAGTTCTTCCGTTCTCATGGTCGCCGCGATGGTGTTGAGCACGATACCCATCGAGTCGGTGAGCTGATCGAGGAAGGCAAGGTGGATGTCGCTGAACTTATGGAACGACGCCAGCTCGACCACCGCTTTGACTTGTCCTTCGAACAGCACCGGGAGCACCACGATGCTGAGGGGTGTGGCCTCGCCCAAGCCGGAACTGATCTTGATGTAATCGTTCGGCACGTCGGTGAGGACGAACCGCTCCTTTTCGAGCGCGCACTGTCCAACCAGACCCTCGCCGGAATGGAAAACGCTCGAAACGCTCTTCCGCTCCTTGTAAGCGTAGCTGGCGAACAGCTTCATCAACGGCTGATCGCCATCCTGCGCGTCGTTGATATAGAAGATGCCCTGTTGCGCATTCACCAGGGGGGCCAACTCGGAAAGCACCAGTTTGCAGACGGTGAGCAGGTCGCGCTGTCCTTGCACCATAGAGGTGAAGCGCGCGACGTTCGTCTTTAACCAGTCCTGCTCCGTATTCTTGCGGGTGGTCTCCTTGAGGTTCATGATCATTTCGTTGATCGTGTCCTTCAAGGCCGCCATTTCGCCCTGCGCTTCGAGAGCGATGGATCGGGTCAGGTCGCCTTTGGTCACGGCGGTCGCCACTTCCGCCATGGCGCGGACCTGAGTGGTCAGGTTCGCGGCGAGCTGGTTCACGTTGTTGGTCAAGTCGCGCCAGATGCCGGCCGCGCCGGGCACTTTCGCCTGACCTCCGAGCTTCCCTTCGATACCGACCTCACGCGCCACGCTGGTCACCTGGTCGGCGAACACGGCCAGCGTGTCGATCATGCCGTTGATGGTGTCGGCGAGCTCCGCGATTTCGCCCTTGGTTTCCAGAGCGAGTTTCCGTTTCAAGTCGCCATTCGCCACCGCGGTCACGACTTTCGCGATGCCGCGGACCTGGGTGGTGAGGTTCGCGGCCATGAAGTTCACGTTATCGGTGAGATCCTTCCAGACGCCGGCGACGCCTCGCACCTGCGCCTGGCCTCCCAGGATTCCTTCCGTGCCGACTTCGCGGGCCACGCGGGTGACTTCCGATGCGAACGAATTGAGCTGGTCCACCATGGTGTTAATGGTGTTCTTGAGCTCCAGAATTTCGCCGCGAACGTCCACCGTGATTTTGCGCGAAAGGTCGCCGTTCGCCACGGCGGTGGTCACGGCCGCGATGTTTCGAACCTGGTTCGTCAGGTTCGACGCCATCGAGTTCACCGATTCGGTCAAATCCTTCCACACACCGGCGACGCCGCGCACCAGCGCCTGGCCGCCGAGCTTTCCTTCGGTGCCGACTTCGCGCGCCACGCGCGTCACTTCGGCAGCGAATCCGTTGAGCTGGTCCACCATGATGTTGACGGTGTTCTTCAACTCCAGAATCTCGCCGCGAACGTCCACCGTGATTTTGCGGGAGAGATCGCCGTTCGCCACGGCGGTGGTCACTTCGGCGATGTTTCGGACCTGGTTGGTGAGGTTGTTCGCCATCGAGTTCACCGACTCCGTGAGATCTTTCCACGTGCCGGCGACGCCCTTCACCTGCGCCTGACCGCCGAGTTTGCCTTCCGTACCCACCTCGCGCGCCACGCGCGTCACTTCCGAGGCGAAACCGTTGAGCTGGTCCACCATGGTGTTGATGGTGTTCTTGAGCTCCAAAATCTCGCCACGGACGTCCACCGTGATTTTGCGGGAAAGGTCGCCATTGGCCACGGCAGTGGTCACCTCGGCGATGTTTCGAACCTGGTTGGTCAGGTTCGACGCCATCGAGT
>CAZSQK010000139.1:0-18891 GCA_964608645.1 uncultured Solibacteraceae bacterium
TACAGCCGCGACCGCAACATCTGGCACATCTCGCACGAGGGCGGCGCTCTCGAAGACCCCGCCAATGCCGCGCCGGACGAGATCTGGATGCTCACCAGGAGTCCCGCCGAAGCCCCCGCCAAACCCGGCGAGGTTTCCATCGGCTTCGAACACGGTGTCCCTGTCTCCGTCGATGGCAAGAAGATGAAGGCCTTCGAACTCCTTGAAGCGCTCAACGCTATCGGCGCCGAACACGGCGTCGGCCGCATCGACCTGGTGGAGAACCGCTTCGTCGGCATGAAGTCGCGCGGCTGCTACGAGACTCCGGGCGGCGCCCTGATCATGTTCGCCGTGCGCGAGCTCGAAGCTCTGACCCTCGACAAGAACACGCTTCATTACAAACAGCAGCGGGCTCTCGAATACGCCGAGATGGTCTATAACGGCCTCTGGTTCACGCCCCTGCGAGAGGCCCTGGACGCGTTCTTCGACAAGGTCAGCGAGCCCACCACCGGCGAAGTCAAGCTCCGCCTCTACAAAGGCAACATCGAGCCCCTCAGCCGTAAGAGCCCCAACTCGCTCTACTCCCTCGACATCGCCAGCTTCACGATGGGCGACGCATACGACCAGAAGGACGCCCTCGGCTTCATCAACCTCATCGGCCTTCCGATGAAGGTCCGCGCCCTGGCGGCGAAAGCGAAATGAGCGGCGTCTTCTCTCACCGCGGAACTGCCGGGGACGCTCTATCCGGAGGCCGCTCATGAAACTCTGGGGCGGCCGCTTCGAAACCGGCCCGTCCGAAGTTTTCGAGCGTTTCTCCGGCTCGCTGGATTTCGACCGCCGCCTGATCGACGCCGATATCCGTGGCTCACAGGCCTTTGCGCGAGCCCTCGAGCGTGTCGGCATCCTCACCGCCGCCGAGCGCGCCGAGATCGTCGCCGCATTCGACGCCATCCGCGCCGAGGCGGCCGATTCCGCTTTCTATGCGGGCGCCACCGATGAAGACGTCCACACGCTCGTCATCCGCAAGCTCAAAGAGCGCGCCGGCGCCGTAGCGGATAAAATCCATACCGGCCGCAGCCGCAACGAGCAGGTTTCGCTCGATACGCGTCTGTGGCTCCGAGACGAGTGCGACCGCGTGCGCGCGCTGCTCCGCTCGGTCCTGTCGGCGCTCCTCGATCTTGCCGAGGCCTGGCCCGACGCGGTGATCCCGGGCTACACCCACATGCGCCGCGCGCAGGCCGTCCTGTGGCCGCACTATCTGCTCGCCTACTTCGAGATGTTCGCGCGCGATTGGGAGCGTTTCGGCGAAGCGCGCCTCCGCGCCAACGTTCTGCCGCTCGGCTCGGGCGCCCTCGCCGGCAGCGGCTTTGCCTTCGATCGCGAAGCCATGGCGCGGGACCTCGGTTTCGACACGATCTCGCGCAACTCGATGGACGTTTCGGCCGATCGCGACTTCGCGATCGACTTCCTCTATGCCGCCACCACCACCATGGTGCACTTGAGCCGCCTCGCCGAGGACTGGATCCTGTACTCCAGCGAGGAATTCGGCTGGATGGAGCTGGGCGACGGTGTCACCAGCGGGTCGAGCCTGATGCCGCAGAAGAAGAACCCGGATTCGCTAGAGTTGATCCGAGGGAAATGCGGCCGTGTCATGGGCTGCCTCACCAGTCTGCTGGTGACGATGAAGGGCTTGCCCATGACCTACAATCGCGATATGCAGGAGGACAAGGTTCCCCTGTTCGAGGCCGCCGATGCCGTCGCGGGCTCGCTCGAAATGGCGCTCGCGGTGATCGGCACAGTCAAACTCAATGCGGCGAAGCCGCTCGCCGCGGCCGCAGAGAGTTGGGTCGTCGCAACCGACCTTGCCGAAGCTCTGGCCCGCGCCGGCACTCCGTTTCATCAGGCCCACCAGATTGTCGGACGCTTCGTACTGGAGAGCGTCCGCGCCGGGAAAAAACCTGCCGATTGGACCGCCGCGGAGATGCAGCGTTTTGCGCCGGAGTTCACGGGCGACCTCGCCGCCCTGCTCGATCCGCGCCAAGGAATGAAGTCGCGAGAGATCCCGGGCGGAACCGGCCCGGACTCCGTAGCTGCCGCGCTGGCACGCGCCCGGCGGGTGCTCGGCAAAGGAGTCGTATGACGAAAACCTACCGTCAGGGCCAGATTCTCAAACTGATCCGCGCCAAGAAGATCTCCACCCAGGACGAGCTCGCCCAGGAGTTGAAGAACCAGGGCATCGCCGCCACCCAGGTGACGCTCTCCCGCGATCTCCGCGACCTTCGCCTCGTCAAGACGCGCGAAGGCTACCAGGAAATGGCGCCGGAGGAGACCGGTCCCGGTTTCAACATGCTCGCGGGCGAGTTCCTCAACGACGTCGTCCGCGCGCAAAATCTCATCGTGTTGAAGACGTCGCCCGGACATGCCAACTCCGTCGCCGTCGCGCTCGATAACGAAGAATGGCCCGAGATTGTCGGCACCATTGCGGGCGACGACACCATCCTCGTAATCACCCCCGATACCCCGACGGCCGAGGCGATCCAGGAGCGCCTTCTCGAACTGCTGGAACGGTGATCCGCGAAAGCCGTTTCGCAACTCCAAATCGTGCGTTGGCAGACACCGGCGATTGAGTTTCCTTTACGTGAAACTCCTTTCATGTATATAACCTGCACTCGCCCCGCTGCGTACTTATAAGTGAAGGCGATCGACGAAGGCGCCTTCCAAGGAGGGGACAATGCGGTATACGAAATGGTTTGCTTCAATCGCCATAGCGGCGGGAATGGCGGCCGCGGGCACGGCCGCGGCGTCAGCCCAGGACTGGCGTCATGTTCAGAACGACTCATATCGGATCCAGGCTATGCAGAATCACATTGCGGCCGATCGTGCGCGGCTTGACGAAGATATTCGGTGCGGCCGCCAGGAGGCTGCGGCTCGCGATGCGGCCGATCTCGCACGCGATCAACGCGCCTTGAATGCCCAGGTTCGCGATGTTCGCCGCGATGTCCGCGGATACGATAACGACGACTACAATCGCGGCTATTACAACCGTTACTACAACCGTTACTACAACCGCGGCTATTATCGCAGTTATGATCGAGACTGGCGGTAACGGGCAGCCTTTCGCCCCGGGCCGGACACGTCCGGTCCGGGGCCGAGCCCCAGGTACATCAGCAACCCTGCCACGGTCGTCCACATTCCCACGATAGCCAGGAAGCTGTCGGCCAACCCCAGCATCCAGCGCGAGTGAGCCAGCCCGGGAAGCCAACTCACCGCCAGCAAGCCCCCCAGGTCGATCACCATCAGCGGCGCCATCACCAGGAAAACACGCCATCGATGTCCGGCCGTCAATTCACGGCTGCGCGCCAAGGGCTCCGGCTCGTTCGCGCCCTCCACGGCGACGATCGCGTCGGTCAGCGCCAGTTTGACCATCGCGATGATCCCAGGCACGAACAGCAGCAGCGACCACAGCGCCACGGTGATCTCCACCTTGAACTTGTTCCACAGCATACGGCTCCACAGCCTGACGCCGTAACCTAGGCATTCCGATACCCGTCGCCGCGTCATTAACCCGTGGATTGCGGCTGGAATCGCCACCGAACCGAGCACGAGATCGCTGAGATCCATCAGCAGGTAGGACGCGATTCCCTCGGGCGGCACGTCCATCGCGAAACAGACAAGTTGCAGGAGAAGCTTGCCTGGGACGAACACGGCCAGCGTCACCGCCGCCAAAAATGGCAGCCGGGTGAAGAAAATGCCCGCCGATCGCGCCAACAGGCGTGGGGCCGAGTCGAATGGTTGTCGCAATTCACGTTGCATCCCGAAAGTCCACTATATGATGGGAAGAGATGACGCGCATCACGACTGTACTCCTGCTGGCCCTTTCCCTCTGGATTGCCGGCTGCAGGGCGAAACCGGAGCCCAGGCGTTACCCGATGCAAGGCGAGGTCAAAGCCCTTGACGCGGCCGCCAAGACCGCGACTATCGCCGCCGGAAAAATCGGTGACTGGATGGAGGCGATGACGATGGAGTATCCCGTCAAGCCCGACGGCGAGTTCCAGAAGCTCCACGTCGGCGACAAGATCGAGGCCACCGTGGTTGTGGTCGACCCCACGTACTACGTGACCGATGTCAAAGTGAAGTAGCGCGTGGCGCCCTTCGTCCCTCTGTTTCGCAACCCGCATCTGCAAACAATCGCTGCCCATTACTGGAAGCGTCCGGAGGCGAGCCAGCCGGTAGAGCGGCGCTTCATTCAGACGGAGCCCGCCGTCCAGGTGCTTGTCGAGTCGCAACGTCCGTCAGGGCCGGTAGCCGGTGAGATCGTAATGGTGCACGGACTCGAGGGTTCGGGCAGCGCCGGTTACATGCGCAGCCTGAGCGCGGCCGCGCTCGATGCGGGATACGCCGCCCACCGCTTTCACATGCGAACCTGCGGCGGCACGGAACATCTGTGCCAAACTCTGTATCATGCCGGCCTCACCAGCGATCTCCTGGCCTTCTTGGGGCTATTGGATCGTCCCTCGTTCCTCGTCGGCTTCTCGCTCGGGGGCAACGTGGCGCTCAAACTCGCCGGAGAACTCGGCGATCGTGGCCCAGGCCTGATTCAAGGCGTCTGCGGCGTATCCACGCCTCTCGATCTCGCCGCCTCGGCCCGCCGCATCGCGCAGGTCGACAACCGGGTCTATGAAGCGCGCTTCGTGCGCCGCATGCGAGCTCGTCTTTGCGCGACCGGCCGGTACTCCGCCGCCGACTTCGCGGGGCTTCGCTCCGTGATGGATCTCGACGACCGGATCACCGCTCCGTCATTCGGCTTCGGCAATGCGGCGCATTACTATCGCACGCAGTCCGCGCTCGGCTTCCTCCATGCCATCCGCGTTCCGGCGCTGCTGATTCAGGCAAAGGACGACACATTTATTCCGTATGACATCTTCGAATCGGCTGCCGTTCGCTCAAATCCCCTCATCGAACTCATCGCGACGGAGCATGGCGGCCACCTCGGCTTCCTCGGCCGCCGGCCTTACCGTCTCTGGGCCGATCAGGCGATAATGAACTGGATTCGGTCGCGGAGCGCTAAGAAGACTCCGCTCGAATCGTCAAGGTTCTGAATGGGCACACACGCATCGTTCTGGGAAGCAATCGCCGGCGCCGTCCACTCGCTCAAGGGTAGCAAGCTGCGGAGCTTTCTGACCCTTTTGGGCATTATCCTCGCTACCGCTACGTTGATCGCGGTGATGTCCGTGATCTCGGGGATGGACCGATATATCGCGGAGAACGTTTCCAAGATGGGCGCGGACGGCTACCGCGTCACCCGCATCGTGATGATGCAGTGGGATCCCAAGAAGTTCATGGAAATGTTGCGCAGGAATCCGCAGTTGACCCGCGATGAGTTCGAGTTTCTCAAATCGCGCAGCCGCCTCACGGGTGAGGTTGGGATGGTGGCCAACCGCGGAGTCTCGGTGCATGTCGGCAAGGAATTGTCGGAGGGGGTCCAACTCATGGGCGGGTCGCCCAATGTCGGGTTGATCCTCAATTTCGAGGCCGAAGAAGGCCGGTTCTTCAGCGAAATCGAGAACGCGCGTCACATGTCCGTTGCCTTCATAGGCAAGGACCTCAAGGACAAGTTCTTCCCCGGAACGGTTGCGGTTGGCAAGACCATCACGGCCGGCGGGATTCCGTTCCAGGTCGTAGGGGTTGCCAAGGCCAAAGGCTCCGTTTTCGGGCAGTCGCAGGACAACTTTCTGGTGATTCCGGCCGAAACCTACTTCAAAACGTGGGGCTCGCGCACCGGTATGGATTATGTCGGCGTCGCCATCGATCATAACCATCTGGTGCAAGCGCAGGATGAGGCGCGCGCCCTCCTCCGTGCGTCCCGTCATCTGGGCCCGAAGGATGACGACACGTTTGGCATCGTGACCTCCGACTCCCTGGTCAACTTGTGGGATCAGTTGACGCACGCGATCGCCGCGACTGCCGTGGGCGTCGTCTCTGTCTTCATGGTGGTCGGCGGCGTCGTGATCATGAACATAATGCTGGCGGTCGTCAGCGAGCGGACGCACGAAATCGGCATCCGCAAATCCGTGGGCGCCCGTAAGCAGGACATCCTCAACCAGTTCCTCGTGGAGTCTTCCATGCTGGCCGGGATCGGAGGATTGATGGGGGTGACATTCGCATGGTTCGTCGCCGTCCTGGTCCGTACCTTGACGCCCGTGCCCATGGCGGTTCCGATCAGCGCGGTTTTTGTTGGCGTCTTTCTCTCTTCGGCGGTAGGCCTGTTTTTCGGCATCTATCCGGCGCAGCGCGCGGCGCGGCTCGATCCGATTGAAGCCTTGAGGGTGGAGAAATGACGGTCGGCGCGTTGAACGCGGGAGTTCGGCTGGCCCTCTCCACGGTGCGCGAACACAAGCTGCGATCGTTCCTGACGGTTCTCGGCGTCATCATCGGCACGGGCGCCGTGATCGGCGTAGGCTCGATTATCGCCGGACTCGACGGCGCCATCACCGGATTGATGAGAAGCATGGGGCCGGACACCGTCATCGTCACCAAGACGACCGCAATGGGTCAAGCGACGCGCGAGGAACGCCGCCGCAGACCGCTCACGTACGAGGACGCTCGCGCCGTCGCCGAGCGTTGCCCGGCCGTCGAGCACGTCAGCCCGTATCTGTTCCCGCCGCAGGGGATGCACACGGCGCGGTATAAGGGCAACGACGTTTATGGCATCAACATGGGCGGCACCGAGGAAGGATACGCAGCCGGCGGCACCACCATGAAGTTCGGCCGCTTTTTCACCGACGAGGAGAGCCGCCATCATATGCCGGTCGTCGTGATCGGTGAGGACCTGAAGAAACAGCTTCTGCCGAATGCGGATCCGATCGACAAGTGGGTCGAGGTTGACGGTCATGCGCTGCAGATCGTGGGCGTCATGGACCGGCCGGCAAACTCGCTGCCCGGCCAGGACGATACGCGCGTGCTGATTCCTTACTTCACGATGCAGAAGATGTTCCCCAGCGCCAAGGAGAACATGCTGGTCGTCATCGCGTATTCGGGGCAGTCTTCTCAGGCGCAGGACGAAATTCGTGCGGTCCTTCGGCTCACCCGCCGCGTGCCCTACAATGCCCCGGACACATTCTCCACCGCGACGGCCGAGCAACTCGTGGCGCAGTTCCACAGCATCACCGCAATGGTCGCTCTCGTCATGGTCATTCTCAGCTCGATCGGATTGCTCGTGGGTGGAATCGGAGTGATGAACATCATGCTCGTCAGCGTCACCGAACGGACTCGCGAAATCGGGATTCGCAAGGCGATTGGCGCCCGCAAATCCGACATCATCGTCCAGTTTCTGACCGAAGCCGTCGTGCTGACGGCTCTTGGCGGCCTGATTGGGCTGACCTTCGGGTGGATGATCTCGCGAGCCGCGAACTTCGTGTTTCCCACCTTGCCGACAGCCGTGCCGCTGTGGGCCGCCGCGTCCGGCGTTTTGGTGTCGGTTGGGGTCGGTCTGTTCTTTGGGATCTGGCCGGCGGGGCGCGCCGCGCGGCTCGATCCGGTCGAAGCTCTCCGCTACGAGTAGTTACTGCGCCGCCAACGTGACGCCTGCCTGGCTGGTCACGCCGCCGATTGTGACGTCGATCGGGACCGAGCTTCCGGTCGTCGCGCCCGGAGGCACGACGGCATTGATTTGGAGCACACCGGCGATGATTCCCGGCGCGCTGCCCGCATAGGTGACCTGCGCCGTCACGCCGCCGATTCGCACCGTGACCGGTTGTGCGATCTGTGGAAATGGCGGTTGCGCAAGCCTGCCCTCGGCGCTGCCCGGCAGCGCGCCGCCGCCGGTCGCGTAAAACGCGATCGCGCTTCCACGCCGCGCGGGATTCGTCGCGCTGTTGACGGTCAGGTCCTGGTTTAGCACCGCCGCGTTGCCCCGGCCCGATTTGTCGACGGTGAAATCGCGGGCTTGGCTGTCACTACGGGCAGCGTAACAGGATCCGATCGTATGCCCAGATATTCCACCTGGACTTGCGTGCTCGTGCGCGCCTGCACGCCGGCCGGAACTACTGCGCTGACCTGCCCCGCTAAGGCGTAGATCATCGGGGCCGCAACGCCGTCGAATAAGACTCTCGTGCCACCGGCGATCGTGTCCACGAAACCGAGCGCATTAACGATCGGAAATTGCGCGGCCGCGGGCCCGAGGTTCGAGCCGAACAGCGTCACCAACTCCTGCGGAGCGACGCCGCCGCCCTGATAACTGGCGGCGCTGACGATTCCCTGCGAGGGAATGGCTGGGCGGATCGTCGCAGTGGAAATCGTAATCCCGCCGGAATCGGAGATCCGCGCATTGTTGCCGACGTTCGGGTCCGCAATCGCGTTCTGATCGTCGGCGATCGCTCCAATAACGTATTTTCCCGGTTGAATTGCGGCGGGGAGCGCGACGGTTCGAGCGCAGTCGACAGACGTGTTGGCGGCCAGTCCGGTCACCGCACACGACCCCAGCAACGTGTCGCGCGCGGCGACCGATGGGCCAATTCCGAGGTATAGGCCGATTCGAAATGCCGTGGCCGCCGTGCCGCTCCGATTCGCCACCGTGGCTGCTAGATGGATCGGATCGCCCGGTTGCGCCGACACCGGAGCGCTCATCGCCGTGACCGCCAAATCCACGCCCGCTAAAGGCGCTCCCTGGGTAATCGTCAAAGACTGTTTGGCGATCGTGAGCGTGCCCGTTCGTGCCCCGTTTGGGTCGGAATTGGCCGCAACCACGTAAGACACGGCGCCGGTTCCCAACCCCGGCGTCCCGGACGTGATTTGGATCCACGGCACATTGCTCGCCGCCATCCACGGACAGGCCGCGGCGGTGCTCACCGAGACGACGCCATTTGTTGCGGCCGCGCTAAACACCTGGTTTGTCGACGAGAGGGTGTAAGAACAACTCAGGCCGCCCGAGGGCGCCGTCACCTTCGCCCACCATGTGCCGAACTGTCCGCGCTGTCCAGCCGGTGGGGTTACGGCGTACTCCTGGAGTGTCCAGAACGTCAGATCGTCCAGTGGATCGACCAGGGTGACGCTGTAATCGCCCCATCGGTTGCTGTTGCTTCGCTGCCCCGGTGTCACATACGCGGCCTCGCCTGGCTTGAACGTCACCTCCGGCTGCAGCGCGCCCGGAGGGTCCGAAGCCACGCGAAATGCGAATTCCGCGCTCGCGAAGTCTTTGACGCCGAAGCGGGTGAACCCGATCAGCACGTCGCCATTTCGATTCACCGCCAACGACGGGTATGCATAGAAATTGGCCGCCGTCGGGTCGTCGATCCGTCCGTGCTGCGCGAGCTTCGGCCCGGATGGGTCGATTTGAAACCACTGCACTGCCGCGCGCGTCGGCGTTCCGGCGGGCAGAAAAACCGTCTGCGTGCACCAGATGCTGCCGCTCCGCTGCACACAATTCTGTAGTCGGCTATCCCCCGTGTCGATGCGGATGCTCGAGCCGGATTGGGGCGCGAAGTCGTCGCCGTCGGGGCCGCTGTCCGACCAGCCGTCCTCAAACACTGCCTCCCCTGCATTTCCGCCTGTGAAGGATTCAAGCCCGGGCGCGCCCTGTAGTTTGCTCAGCCGCACCGACGGCCGGAAGCCGCTGAATGTCTGCACGAAATACATCGTGTCGGGCCGGTTGTCGAAGTCACGCACAGGAATCAATTCGCCATTGCTGTCGGTATAGGTGGAATAGCCGCCGGCGCCGCCGCGGTACAACTCCGCCTTGTTGAATACATACAGCGTCGTATTCTGGTAGGCGTCATTGCGCACGCGAAACAGGTTCACCGAGACGGCGACCCAGGAACCGTTAAAGCCCAGCACCGGATAGTCGGCCCAATTCGACGGCCCGATGTTCACCTTGAAGTAATTCCACGCGCCGCCGGGATCGCCTGTCTGCGACACGGCCACCAGCAGGGCGGACGTGCCCGACGCCGGCGCGGCGGCGGCGCATGTTATCCAGCGGTCGGAGCCGGCATCATAGAGAATTCGGGGGTCGAACGTGTCACCGAAATTGCCCAATGGCGACCAGAATGCGTTCAAGGAAATGGGATAGTTGGGTCGCGTCACGCCTGCCCGCGTTTGGATGGTCACTTGTGTATTCAACATCGTGACCACGTGCAGCGGGCTGACCGCGCCCATGGTGTCCGGTGGGATCGACGTGAAGTTGTCGAGTAGTCCGAGGAATCCCGCGTAGCTGACCGGCGAGTTTGCGGTCGCGGTAGGCGCGGCCGCCGCTGTCCGAGGTTGCACTGCCGGACGTTCGCCGCGGGTGCGAGGGATCCGTCCCGGCTCGTGAATCAGGCGGGGCGGGGCAATGGGCGGCACGCGGCTCTCGCGCCGTTTCGCGATCTCGTCGAGTGTGCCGATGGCGTGCGCGTCTGTGGTGGGGCGCCGCACAGCCGCCGTCGCGGCAAACGTCAGTAAACACAACCAGGGCACGGCGAGACCGGGGAGTTTGCGGAACATGGGAAACCGGAAGCGATTCTCCATTTTATGCGAATCCGCGTCGCTTTTGGCATACTGAGATCTGCTTAGATGAATCCCCCAGAATCGCCGATGTTTCGCGCCTCGCGCTGGTTGACCTTTGGCTCCGCTGTCTCGATCCTGTTTTCGATCGCCATCTCGCAGTCCCTTCTCGCGCTCTCTCTCGCCGCGCTGCTCCTCTCGGGCGAGAAATTGCGGATACCTCCGATCAAGCTGCCGCTGGCATTGTTTGTGCTCGGGACACTCCTTGCGCTCGCATTTTCGCCGCATCCGGCCGAGGGACTGCCCCAGATTCGCAAGTTGTACGTGCTGTGCGAACTGATCGTGGTGTTCTCGTGTCTGCGGGACATGAAGTGGCTTCGATCGGTTTTTTTGACGTGGGCCGGATTTGCCGGTATCACCGCCATCCGGGGCTTTGTGCAATTCGTCCAGAAACTTCATCAGGCGCGCGAGCTCCATCAGAACGATTACTCATACTATGTCGGTGAGCGCATCACCGGCTTCATGAGTCATTGGAACACGTTTTCGGCGCAGGAAATGTTCGCTGTGACGATGCTTCTGGCTTACCTGTTCTTTGCCCCGGGTTCGCGGAAGCGGAGGTGGGTTTGGATTGGATGCGCCGGTCTGCTGGCGCTGGCGGTTTTGCTTGCCGAAACGCGCGCCGTGTGGATCGGAACCGCGCTGGCGGCGCTCTACCTGACCTGGTTTTGGAAGAGATGGATGATCCTGGCCGCGCCCGTCGTCGTCATCCTGGCGTTCGTCGTTTCGCCGCCGGTCGTCAAGGATCGTTTTACGTCGCTGCTGCATCCGAAGGGCGTCGACTCCAACCAGTTCCGTTTGGTCACATGGAGAACTGGCTGGCAGATGATCAAAGCGCATCCGCTCCTCGGCATTGGTCCGGAAGGCCCCAAGTATCATTTCGAGGAATGGGTTCCCGCCGATGTCCCGCGGCCATTGCCGACTGGCTGGTATGGCCATTTGCACAACATCTACTTGCAGTATTCAGCCGAGCGCGGCATCCCCACGATGCTGGTGTTGATCGGTCTGCTGTTCAAGATGATTTGGGATTTCTGGCGCGCCCTGCGTCTGCTTCCGCCCGGCCGCGACGATTCGCGCTTTCTCTTGCACGGCGGCATAGCCGTGATTCTCGCGACCTTGGCCGAGGGCTTCTTCGAGTACAACCTCGGCGATAGCGAAGTGCTCACGATGTTCCTGGTCGTCGTCGCCTGCGCCTATCATGCTGTGCCCATGAAGAGCGATCTCGACGCGCCCCGGCCCACCGGCGTCGCATAACCGATCAGGCAATACTGATCCAGCGCAAACAGAACCACTGACTCGACGCCCTCGGCGATCGTTAGCTGCCACTCCTTCTCCCAAGGCGTCGTATACTCGCCGATTCCGATCAGGTGACTGCGCTGCGCCGCCGGGAATCCGAATGTCGCCGGCACGCCGATGGAGAACCTGGCTTTGTCCAGGTTACGATTTCCGGTGAAAGTGAAGTTCTCTGTCTTCAAACATGCGAGGGCGGCCGGCGTCCAGCACGCCGTGGGGTAGTTGACGGCGCGGCATAGATCCGTATCGTTGGTGTCGGGTGGATAGAGCGCCTCGAACCGCGCGTCCGGATGGGTTTCCCGCACGTGCGCGATCACGGTAGTAGTGAATTCTCCGATCAGCCTGGGAAGGAGCTCGCATTCCTGCGGGAACGCCGCCGGATCGCTGCGCTCGCTCGGGATCGTCCGCATCGGCATGCCATAGGTGGTTTGAAACGACGATCGGGTGTAGTCGTCGTAGAACGGCATTCCCGCCGCGTCCGCGAAATACCACCACTGCACTTCGCCGAATTGCAGATACGGGCTGGCGCCGGCGTCCACCATCACGTCAGCCATGTCCCGATATACCTGCCGCCAGTAGGCGATGCTCGGCGGCGCGAAATTCGTCTGCAGCGCAGGTGTCGACAGATGACACGGGCCATCGGGATACCGCTGCGCAATCCCAGCCTCCGGCCGATCGTCGCCATTTCGCAATTCCATGCTGAATGCGACGGTCGTTTCGATGCCGTGACCGCTGAGCGCCCGGACATAACTTCGTGTCCAATCGCGAACCGCCCGGTTCAATCGCGGGGTCGCCGTGAGATCCGTAAACCACGTCCCGTCGACCCCGCCGGTCAAACTCGCGCCACTCTGCGTGGCCGTAAAATCCGCGCTGCCGGTCGACGTCGAGATCCCGATCGAGTTCCCCGCCGTCCCGAGGCCCCGCGCCGTGATCGTCAGCGTCGCGCCATTGGTGCGCGCCCAGACCGCCGACGAACCGGCTCGTAATTGCAGCTCGAAGCCCTTGGCGATGCTCTCCGCAGTGTCGGTAATGAGATTCACGTGGGAAATCGTGACGCCTGCGATAGTCAGTTCGGTTCGGCCGCCGAACGGCGGCGCGCCGGCAAACTCCACCGTGGCCGACGCGTACCGATTCTCGGGATTGACGATCTCGTAGAACCACATCGCGCCCGCATAGTGATTGGCGCGCCCGTGAAAACCCAGCGCGTAGATCAACCGTGCCGTTCGTTCCGGCGCGATCGCCAGCGAGTGGTCGGTGTCCCAATCCGTCGCCAGCGTCGTCAGGGGCGTCGTGTCGAACACTGGCAGATCCGCCGTGGGCATCGCGATCTCGAGAAAGTCGAAGTACACATCCTCGCCCGTCGTGCCCGTATGCGTGACCGTGACGATGTGCTCCGTCGAGCCCGTAAACTGCCCCAGGGGCACGCGGATCAGAATATCTTCGAGCGCCCTCTTCAACTTCACCGTCGTCGGCGCTCCCCCATCCACCCGGACCGTGATCGTCGCCCCGTTATTGCAGTACCGTGTCCCCAGGTAAAGCGAATGTGTCCCCGCCGTCGAGTACGTGCATCGAACCTGCGCCCCGCTGACCTGCGTATGCCGGATCGACCCGCCGGAGTAGTTCCCGCGCTCCTCTACCCACGTCCCGCTATAAACGAGTTCCGGCGCATCGTCCTCGATTCGCCTGCTTCCCGGCCCTGCCACCCGATGTCCGATATTCGTGCCGCTCACCTGCCAGCTCGACAGAGCGGCCTCGAACTCGCTCCGCGCGAACTCGTCGAATTGCACGTCCGCGGCCCACGTCCACCGCACCCGCCGGACATTCGTCGTCGTCACATGCTGCCCTTCGGTGTCCGTCAGGTTCCCGAAATCCAGTTCGATCCTCCACCGCTCCGGCGACGTCCCCCCCGAGAACAGCGCCCACGATGGCGACCAGCCCTCTGTCCCCGCGCCCTGCACGCCGCCATATATCCCCACGCGATTGCCATTCGTTCCCGGCGCCCCGGTGTATGTCAGATGCAATCGGACCCCGTCGGCGACCGCCGTCACCCCTTCCTTCATATTGACGAACGTCGCCATCCCGGCCACGATGCTCTCTAGCGTGTCCGATCCGGTTACCAGGTAATTCGCGTGCTGGTCGAGCCACGCCAACTCGACGTAATCCCCCGCCGTCGGCGTCCCCTGTAGGTCGAACTGCGCCGTCGCCGGAGCCGTCTCGCCGGCAACCGCTGTCGCGTGACCTCTTAGCGCGATCCGGTGAAAGTGCTCCGTCCCTCCCGACTCTTCCCAGATGCGCACGCACGACCACCCGATCGGATCGTACGTCGTCGAATCCATCGGGATGCAGTTCGTTCGCGTTTCTTCATAGCTGAGACGCAGCCCGCTCAAGTCCCCGTCCGGCAAGTTCCGCAGCGCCGGATGTTCGAAGACGTTGTCCCGATTCCACTCCACCACCGTCCAATCGAACTGCTGCCGCCACGACCCCGAAACTCGAAACCCGTGCTCCGTCGCCTCGCTCAGCGCCGCCACCGCCGACGGCTGCTGAAAGTAGCACTGCAGGTCCCGATCCGGCTGCAGCTTCGTCAATTGTTCCGCCATCAGAGTCGAATGATCACGGTCAGATCCGCCCCCGGCTGCGTCACCCCTACCGCCGTCACCGCGATCGTCACCTTCGACCGCGCCGCCAGCGGCGGCAGCCCGTTCCCGTCCTTCGCGTCCGACACCCTGGCCCCCGCCAGAAACGTCAGCGCGCAATACAGCGACTCGTCGACCCGCACTTCGACGCGCACCTCCGAATCCGCCGCCGTCCCGAGCACCGCATAGACATCCTTCACCGCGTGCCCCGCCTCGACGATCACCGCCGGCGCCGCCGCGACATCCACCGCCAGAAACCCCGACACCTGCAGCGAATATTGACCGCCCGAGAGCGTCCGCAATCCGAGATCGTCATTGTGCGTCAGATGAATCGTCGTCGTCGCGCTGTTCCCTTTGCGATTCCCCACGAACAACTCTGCGCTCGCCACCCGGGCGTCCGGCAGCGCGACCGCGAATGTCCAGCTGCCGCTGTACGGACTCCCGAAGAAGTCCCGCGCGAACGGCGCGATCGCCGTCTTCTGCAGCAATCGATACACCGCCGATGCCCCGTCATACGACGCCGCCGTCGTCCCGTGCATCGCCCGCGTCACTCTGTATCGCGTCCCGCCCAGCAGCAACTCCTCGACCCGCATCACCTCGGCCCCCAACTGCACGAACTCTCCCGCCGCCACCGGCCCCGCCGCCGTCAGGTCGATCGTCGTATCTTCCGCCGCCGCCGCGGCAGCCAGCGTCCCTGCCGGCCCCACCAGTTCGTCCCGGTAGTACAACGTCAGCGTCCCCGACGAGATTGTGTGCGTGTTCGACAGATCCGCGAACGACACCGCGCTCAGTTCGACCGTCCCCCCCCGCCTCCCCGGCGCCAGCGCGAAGTACGGAGCCGGCGGCGCCTCCGCATCGCTGATCCCGATGCCGCTCCCCCCGATCTGCCACCGCGTCACCGTCGACAACTCCGCCGCGCACTCCACATCGTTCACATTCGCCGCCCGCCCCAGGATCTCCACCGTCTCGCCGGACTGGTTCGGAATCGCGAACTCCACCGGGCTCGTCTTCGACAACGCCCCGAACTTCCAGCCGCCCTCCGCCACCGTGAAGTAGCTGCTGTCGTCGGGCATCGCGTCCCACGGCGGCGCGACCGTCAGCGCCGTCGCTGTATTGCCCGCAATCGCCCTCTCCTGTCCCGCGCCCCGCCCCCGCGTAACCCGCACCGTCGCCCCGCGGTACCGATTCTCCGTCATCGCCAGCGACCCGTTTCCGATCGTGTTCGCCGAATGCGAAGTCGCCTGCGTCTCCGGCTGCAATTCCATCCGCCAGTAGAAATTCGCGTGATCGAAGTTCGGATCGATCGGCGCCAGCAACTGCTTCGGCAGCCCCGTGTCCGTGAATCGATCGCTCACCGCCTGCCCCGACGCGATCCGGAACAGCATCGCCGGTGTCTCTCCTCGATACACGTGGAACGAAACCGTCCCCGGTGCGAAACTCAGCCCCACCAGCGTGACGCTGCTCCCCGCCTGCGTCGTGTGCGCCCGCGCCAGGAACGACGTCGCTCCCTCCACCCCCGCCTCATCGACTCCCGCGACCGCATAGTACAGAACCCGTCCCGCAGCCAGACTCCCGCCCGTCCCGACCTGCGCCGCCAGGCTCAACAGCGGAACCCCCGGACCCGTTCCCCCCGCGACGGCCGGGGCCACGAACGACGCTCTGACGCTCGTTCCCTCCGTGCCGTCGCTCGCCGTGGCCGCCGCTTCCTCCACGCCGAACTGAACGTCGCCGTTATCGTCCAGCACCGCGCCCAGCAACGGCCTCGGCACTCCAATGCCGGCGATACTCTGCCGCCCGCCACCCGGCGCGCCCAGTTGCCCGTTGCTGTCGGCGTACCACGAATCGTCGTGAATCTGCGCCGTGATCGTCGTCACCCGATGATTCGCCCCCGGCGCGATCTTCAAAACTCGAAATGCCTGCCGCTCGAAACCTTCCTTCAGATACGTCAGCGCGATCAGATCCCCCGCCCGAACCCCGAACGCCTTTACGCTCGTCTCGAATTCCACATACGTGTTCCCCCGCACCGATTGATCGAGATTCACCTTCAGAATCCGCGCCGCCTGGTCGTAATTCGGAATCCCGATCGCGCTCAGCGTCGTCGCCACCTCCTGCCCGCTGCGCGCCACATCGTCGGCGTCCACCACCGAAAGGCTGTCGTGCTGGTACCCGTTGAGCGAATCCTGAAACTCCACGCTGAACCGGTTCGGCGTCTCCGCGATGCTTCGCGAGAACATCCGCACGCTCGGCTCCCCGTTCGCCCGCCGCAGGATCCCCGACACCCCATTGCTGCCGTCCCCGAATTCGTAGCTCGGCCATCCGCCGTTCAGCGGCTCGCTGCTGTTCGACCACTCCGGCTTCACCCCTTGTTCCGCCGCGATCGCGTTCCCCACTCGCAGTTGCAGCCTCCCGTTCGACCCGTAACTCAGCAGCATCCGCGCCGCGTTCCTCACGCCGCGCGCCAGGTCGCCCGCGCTCCGTCGATTCTGCAGCGCCACGTTGCACTCGAACCGCGGCAGCGTGATCGGATTGCCATTCAAATCCACCGCGTCGATCGTCTCGTCGCAATACTCCGCCGCCCGCGCGAAGCTCCCCACGTCGATCTCGTCCGTGCCCCATCCCATCCGCCGCAGCACATCCAACAGAATCCATGCCGGATTGCTGCTGAACACCTCTCCCGTTGCCCCGCCGTCCGTCCCATACGTCGGCAGTTTCAACCCCTGCGCCAGCACCTTCACTCGCGGCAGCGACGTCCCGTCGTTCAGCCGGTTCGGAACCACCACCGACAGGTACGCCATGCTCCCGTAAGGATCGCCCGCCGGCCGTCCGCTGCCGTCCGTGAAGTCGGGATTGCATGTCCCCGCGCGCGTCCCCAGCGTCGGCACGTTGTACCAGCCCGTGCCCGTCATGTTCGTCCCCGAAACTCCCAGCGGAATCTCGACGTCGTTCACCAGCACCGTCAGCACGCCCTGCATCTCGCCGATCCCGAGCAGCACCTCCGTCCGCGTCAGGTTCCCGTCGTTCCGCGCGAACACCACCGGCGGCTGATACCACGCCGTCCCGTACACCATTGGCACAAAATCGTTGTACCGCGTCTGATTCACCGCGACCGCCGACTGGTGCCAGTTCTTGTCCCCGTACGTCCGCACCGAAATCGCCGGCGGCACGAATTCGATCCCGCCGAAATGCGGGAACATCCCGCGCGCCTCGCAGTCGGTTCGCGTATATCCGCACCCCGCGAATGGCAATCCCCCCGTCAGGCTCCCCGTCCCGCCCGCGATCCCCGCCGAATATCCGCACCGGTAATACCGTGAGTATTTCCCGCTCGCGCCCCCGTCGATCGCCTCCCCGCGCCGCGCTTCCGTGTCTGGAAATTCCCACGGGCAACGGCGCTGGATGCGCGCCTGCGGCAGCACCAGCCGTTGCAGATTCAGCCGGCTGCTCGCCGTCAACCGCAGTGTCGCCTCTCGAATCTCATCCGGTGGATTGCAGATCCCCTGAAAGATCACAGAGGTCTCCGACGCCGGCTCGTCCCGCCGCAGGTCGTAGAACAGGAAACCGGCCTTCAGCCGGCTCCCCTTCCACCCCGTCGCCCGTTCGATCTCCGAGAATCGCGAGTCCGCGTTCGCCAGCACCACCGAGATCCGTGGGATGCCGTCCACGCCCTGGTCCGACCCCGCCTGAATCTCGAACACGCTGTGCTGCAGCACCCGGGCCTCATACGCATTCCCGCCGGCCACGATCCGGTGCGTGCTCCACCGCTCCACCTGCCCGTTCGGCAGCGTGCACTCGAACACCAGTAGCGGTGTCTCCGTGATCGGCTGTTCCTTCAACTCAAATATGGACTGCATGAACGATATTCACCGTGCACGAATGCCTGTTGATGTCCGTCGTCTCGATCGCCAGCGTGTCGTCGCGCAGCCGCGCCCCTTCATACACTCCCCCGCGCGTGCTGATCTGCGCCGCCGACGCCCCCGTCTGCCCTTCCACCTGCAGCCCGCGCGTTTCCACCGAACCGCCGGCTGCGATCTCCAGCCCGAACGTCGGATCGTCCACCGCCGAACTGAGTTGGAGCCGCCGCCACTCCGTTGTCGCCGTGTGGTCGGTGGCCGCGCTGCCCGCGAAGAGCGCGACGCCCGTCGGTTGCTCGGCGCGCACGTAGGCGCTCCAGCAGTAGACATACCCCTCCGGCCCCGCGATCGTCTGCGAGATCGTCTGCGGTCCCGCGCCCGTGTTCGTGAGCCGGCCGCCGCTGACCGTCAGCAATGGCGCCTTCAGCCACACCGGCTCGTTCAACTGATCGCTCCAGGCCAGAAGATTGGCCGTGGGATCGAGAAACGTAAACTCGTTGAGCGACCCTTCCGCCTCCGCGAAGAACTGCCGAAGCGCCCCGATCTCTCCATCGCTCAAGTCCACGTACCGTAGCTGCCACTCCGTGACCTCGCCCGCGGGATCC
>CAZSQK010000140.1:0-18389 GCA_964608645.1 uncultured Solibacteraceae bacterium
CGGATGATGTCGAATGGCGCTCAGAAAACTACGTTTTCAGATGATTGCTGACACGTAGACGGCAACGTTCATACAAACGGTATGGAGAATTTCTGGAGTCTCCTGAAACGCACCCTCGGCGGCACCTATGTCAGCGTTGAACCGTATCACTTGTTTCGGTACGTCGATGAACAGGCGTTTCGCTTCAACAATCGCGGGCCGATGAACGATCAGAACCGCTTTACCTATGCGATGCGGAAGATCCTTGGGAAACGCCTCACCTATGCCGAGTTGACTGGGAAAACGGAGCATGGGGCGGTAGAAACGGAACCGTTCTAAGGTTCGGCTCCCACGCGGGCCTAAACGGTCACGCCCATAGCGCGGAGTAAAGAACTCAATTCTTCAATCCGTTCCTTGGTGTCGCGGATCTCTCCTAGCAGAAACACAATTTCAGGGCCAGCCGGTAGACGCTCTGCATCGAACACGGACGTAATTGTCCCTTTTTCCAGGTCAGAAACAACACGCCGCATAGAAGCAGCCTTTTCGGAAGCTTTAGCCATCAATACAGCAAGTAGTCGCTTCTTCTCAACTAACTCGAGAACCGTGCGGCCCGCAAGGGCTTGTTGTTCTTCGGTGCTCATCTACATCTCGTTTCTTCGCTTGGGGCCACGCTTGTTCGGATTCGCGGCCGAGCGCTTGCGCTCTGCCGCGATCCGCCGCTGGATCTCATCGTGAGAGACGCCGAGGACCTTGCGTATTCCAGACTGGAATCGCGTCCATGCCTCTGTGCCTTCGGCGTATTCAGGCGTGCGCTTCATTCTGTATTGATCTTAACACCAGGGATGAGCAGGTCTGGATCGTCCTCACTAAGCTGTTGTCGTATCAGCCGTAGGCGATCATATTCGACCGTCCCTGCCTCACCTGGGATGTTATCTAGAATTCGCGGGAGTCGCTCAAATTCAAGATTTATATGACCGTCTCGCAGGTAGACCTTCAGTCGTTGCGCGGCCGCATAGGCCAAAAGGTCAGCCGCCTGCAAAGGGATCGCTGGTTCGTGAACAATTCCAGACTTTCTATCGGTGTAGCGTTTTTTTGGGCGAAAGATTGGCTCAGCGTACCCTTCTCGCACAAGCCATGCCGTAAGGCCATCGCGGCCCTGGTCGCCACGTTCAAATACCAATTCTGGCATCACTTTGCTTCCAGTTACACACCACCTCCGCATGACGGTAGCGACAGTCCTTCCCGCTATCGAATAGGGGTTGACTCCCCACCGTTTACGCTCGTCTTCCGAGAAAACAGACTCCACCTGCGAGCAAACCACGGCTATTGCAGTCTTGTAAGCAACGTTCGGGCAGATGATCTCGGAGAGATCGTTTATCAAAGCAGCTCTTTTTCGGGAATCCCATCTCGCTAATTCTTTCCCGTGAAAGCAGTCTAGATTGTCTCTCTTGAGGCGAGGAATCCATTCGTTTTCCCATTCAACCCATTGTGTGGCGGAACTCACAAAACCAGCCACAACTACTGCGGATTGTCTGGAATCTCCGGCCGCATCGAAATAGGCGCTGAACATAGCAAGGCGCACTTCTCTCCAACGCCCGCCGCCCGCGATCATCGCGAGATGCTGCGTAAGAGAGTACCTTTCTTCTAAATACCCTACCATGTTCTGTCAGTCAAGTATATTATTACCCTTGCAAGTTCTTTGGAATCAAGCGAGCTTATTGAAGCCTAGCGAAACCTGTGGAGCCTTGTGGAACTTGGATGCTCTCACCGCTACAGAATCATCTACAGCGGCTATTAAGATTTTAGGATGCAACGTGGCGGACCACAATGAGGATCTTTGGGCTTGGAATTCCCGTTAGTCTTCAGAAGGCTTCTCCGCTTTGTCAATGACGATGATCTCGCGGGTCATCTTCTGCCTCTAGCCGTAGATCGAGCTTCCAGGTCAGGACGTCAGAGGAGCGCGGACCCGTAGCCCGCCCGCGACGTGCTCGGGGGGTGAGACCCGCTGTTCGCGCTCCGGTGTCCATTCCTATGTGAACGTTTACTCGCCGGGCTGCCCCGGTCTTGTCAGTCGTTTACACCGGCGTGCTGCGACGTGGGTCGTGATGAGGGTTTAAGTGATGGTGTCGTAGCATCGGATCGATGCCAATCGACTCCGATCAATGTCCAGAGAGGATGCGACTGGCCTTCGCTTCGTCTCCACGGAGAAAGCTATGCCAGCCGACTCGGCCGCAACGATAGATCCAGATTCTGCAATGGATGTCGGGCTGCGGATCCGCTCGCTCACGCTACGCCTCGGATCGTAGCAGCGATGTTCCCGGCCGGTCACCGCCAGGAAGCGGAAGGCGGGATAAGGAAACAATTGACGTGGTTACGGATCGTGCTGGCTCACCGCGAATCGCCGCGGAGGGTCAGGACAAGAACGCTTCAGAACCGCAACTTCGCCGATAGCGCCATCCTCCGCGCCTGCCCTACGGCCCCCGTGATGGCGCCGAAATTGGCGTTGGTATTCGCCCCGTTGTTGAAGTTCAGCGAGAGCGATGTGTTGGGATTGCCGCGGTTAAAGTGGTTCAGCGCGTTGAAAGCTTCGGCCTTGAATTGCAGCATCACGCGGCCGTCGCGCCGTAGGCTGAAGTCCTTCAGTATGCTGGCGTCGAAGTTCTCGTAACCGGGTCCGAAGAACATCGTCGGCGGCGTGTTGCCAATGCCTAGCGACGTTGCGCTGGGCAGCTTGAAGTTGGCGGTATTGAGCGGATAGTACAGCCGCGGCTGCACGTTGGCCGGAATCGCCGCGCTTGCGGGCAGGAACGGGTTCGGGTCGCTCATGTCACAGCGGAATGGGATGCCGCCAGTAGGTGTACCCGTCCAGTATCCGATCGGCGCTCCGGTAGCGCCGCAGGAGACAGTCAGCGGCGTGCCCGACATCAGCTTGACGATACCGTTGAAGTGCCATCCATCGAGCACCGTGCGGGTCACAACGTTCTTCCAAATCCCGCTGCCGTTCGGAATCGCATACGAGTAGTTGGCGTTCACCACCTGCGGCCGGTCGCTCGACACCTCGACGTAGGTGAGGTAATCGGGCGTCCATGGATTGCGCGAAGCGGACATGGTCTTGGCCCACGTCCAATTCACCCCGAACTGGAGCCGTTTCCCGAACCGCCGGTTCAACTGCGTTTGGAGCGAGTGATAGTTCGAGTTGATGCAACTGCACGCGGCGGAGATCGCGCCGTATCCCACGAAGGGCCGCATCAGATTCGCAGTGTAGAAGGCTTTGCCGCCGCTGGTCGGGTCGAGATATGCCGCGTTGGCTCCTCCCGCCGGAGTCCAGTCGGTCAGCGGACGTACGCCGTTGATATCCACCTGGGTGAAGCGGTGGTGCACTGAATTCCCGACATAGGCCACGTCGAGGATGAACCCGTTGCCCAAGCTGCGTTGAACGCCGAGACTCCAGGTGTAGCTCGCCGGGACCTTGTAGGAGATTCCCGTGAATACGCTCTGCGGGGTGAGAAATCCCTGTGCACTGGTCAACTGGGTGAAGTTGGTATTGTAGTATGTCGGCGCCTGGAACGTTGGCGGCGCCATCAGCGGTCCCACGCCCACGCCGGTCGCACTTTCATAGGCGACAGCGAAGGCACGGTCGTAAAAGATGCCGAACCCGCCGCGCAGCGCCATCTTGCCGTTGCCCAGAACGTCGAATGCAAATCCCATGCGCGGTTCCAGCACTAAGCCTGGATTCTTGTACGCCTGTTCATTGTATTGAACCATCCCCGAATAGGGGCTCCCGGTATAACTGGCCGGGTCGAACGATGCAGCACGCGCGAACTGGTAGATCCCACCGGTTTTCTGGTTCAGCGCCACGTTTTGCCCGCCAACCACCGCCGGAAATAGCAGCGTTCCGGCTTGGCTTGCGCTGTACGCGGAACCGTCGAAGAAGCCCAGCGTGCCGCCACGCGTGCTCAGTGCCCCCTGCCAACTGAACCGCATGCCCGCATCGATGTTCAAACGCCGGCTGATGCGCCATGAATCCTGCCCGAACCATTCGAACTGGTTATAGCGTACATGGTCGACGATCCGCGATTTGTCTTCGCCGTAGGCTTGCACAGCTCCGGTCAACATATTCGAATATCCATATCCGGTGTCGAACGGGCTGGCCGTATCCGAACCAAAATAATAACTGCCGTTGACGTTGTACTGGCTATACACGCTCACGTTGCGCGCCATCCGCTCGTAGTAGAAGCCGAATTTCAGGCTGTGCGGTCCCTTGAGCCACGAAATCGTGTCCACCACATTCTCCACCTGGTCGGTGCCATCGAAGGGGAATCGCGCATCGAAGGTATAAGCCGGCGGGTTGGTGACCCCCTGTCCCGCGGATTGCGGATTCAGGGTAGTGAAACGGATATTGGGAAGGAGGTTCATCATCAGGCCGGACTCGTTGCCCGAGTACAGCTTGGGCAGCGTGATGGGAGTGCCGTCCGGACCCTTCAGCGCGCTCAACTGGTTGGTGGCGAGTTGCGCCTGGCTTTCCACGCCGACCGTCTGGTGCGCGCGGTTGACCCCAACCGTGAATTCGCCTATCAGATTCGGGCGGAATGTGTGAATTGCGGTGAACACCGCCCCGGCGGATTGAATCCCGTAGTCGGTGGGCAACTGCCCCCAGCCTCCCGTGCTGTTCAGCGTGGCTCCGATGCCCCGGTCACCCTGATAGTCGTTCATCAGCCGCACGAAGGTCTGTGTTCTGGGTGCAACATTGAAATCCAGCCGCAGAATCCGGTCCTCGCGCGGATCGTGCCGGGCGAACTGGTAGATGGCATTATATTGCCGCTGCCCCGTCGGATCCTCCGTAAACGGCGCTGGAAACAAGTTGAGCATGGCCGCGCCGGTCCGCGAGATCCGGCTCGGCGGAATGACGTTGCCCGGGAATTGCGCTCGATTGCTCAGAGGATCCGTGATGCGGATCAGCACGCCAGTCGTGGTGGTCGTTTGGGAGAAGTCCCCCGAACGCTCCAGGGCTGTCGGCATATTGAATCTGTTCAGGCTGCCCGGAGTCAGGAACGTCAGATAATCCTCCGAGAAGAAGAAGAACAGGCGCGTGCGGCTCCGGTTGAATTTGGTTCCAGGGAAAAGCAGCGGGCCGCCGATGGTTCCGCCCTCGTTGCTGTACCGGTAGAGCGGCTTCGCCACGCGCGACGCATTGTTGAAGTATTCGTTGCCGTTCAGCCACTCATGGCGCATGAAGTAGTAGCCGCTGCCGTGAAACTGATTCGTCCCATTCTTTACGGTGACGACAAGCTGGCCGCCGCCCCGCGAGCCGTACTGCGCGGAGTAGTTGGAGACCATCACTTTCACTTCGCCGATGGCATCAACACTGGGCGCCATGTAGCCCGTACACGTGCTTCCCGTTGTGCAGCCGCTGTCCTGGCTGGCTACGCCGTCGAGGGTGATGAGCACCTGGCCGGTCTGACCGCCGTTAACTGTCGGCATTCCCGAGTTCCAACCGGGGACATCATGCGTATTCAGATCCACGATTCCGGGCAGGATCTGCAGCACTCCCAGCCAGTCGCGGCCCCGCACCGGAGTGTTATCGATCATCTTGCCATCCACCTGGATCGTGCGGTCCGAACTGTCCGTGGCCACGTGCGCGGTTTCCGCCACCACGGTCACCGTTGAGTTCACCTCGCCGATTTCCAAACGGATGCTGTGCAGCGCGACCTTCTCGTTCGCACTCACGTTGATGTCCCGCTGCACGTACACTTTGAATCCCGGCTGCATGATCTGCACCGCGTAATCGCCGGGCACCAGGTTGGGGAAGAGAAAGGCCCCTGTCGGCTCGGTGATCACACGACGGACCTGTTTCGTTAGGTCGTGAGTCACCTGGATGGCAGCGCCTGCCATCGGCGCGCCGGCCGGATCGGTGACGGTGCCGGAAATCTCACCGGTGACGCTCTGCGCATAGGCGCGAAGGAAGACACAGAGGATCAGGCAAAGACGTGCCCGATTCCAAATCCAGGACGAACCGAGGAAACTCATAGTGTTTGACTCCTTGCGTTGAACTTGCCCAGGCTGTCTCCAGGAGGCCTTCCGCCACTCACCGGAAGATTAGACAGGTTCTATCAAATCGAAGACGGTTTGACAATGGCCTCCAACGCGAACGCCTCAGGACGCGAGTATGATTACATAAGGATGCGTCTGTGGAAACTGGTGCCCGGCGCCCTGTTAGCGCTGCCTGCGGCGGCGATGGCGCAAACGGTCGATTTTGCCCGCGACGTCCGGCCCATCCTTTCCGACCGCTGTTTCACGTGCCACGGTCCCGACGAGGCTACGCGCAAAGTGGGGCTGCGGCTGGACAAGGAGGATGGCGCGAAGAAGGCTCGCGGGCTGCATACGCCGGTGATTCCCGGCAATGTCGCGGGGAGTGAAATTCTCAAGCGCGTGGCGCCGGCGAATCCGGCGATGCGGATGCCGCCGCCTTATTCCGACCGGAAGCCGCTGTCGGAGAAGGAAGTAGCGATCCTTCGGGCGTGGATCCAACAGGGAGCGAAATGGGAGGGCCACTGGAGCTTCACAGCGCCTGTCCGTCCCGCGGAACCCGTGGTTCGGGAGCGGACCTGGGCGCGCAACCCGATTGATCGTTTCATTCTGGCGCGCCTGGAGCGCGAAGGCCTGAGGCCATCGCCGGAAGCCGATCGCGCGCGTCTGCTGCGGCGTGTGAGCTTCGACCTGACAGGCCTTCCGCCAACTCTGGCGGAACTGAATTCCTTCGTTGCCGACAATTCTCCCGACGCTTACGACAAGGCTGTGGACCGCCTACTAGCTTCTCCGCGATTTGGCGAACGCATGGCGGTGGACTGGCTGGACGCCGCCCGGTACGCCGACACACACGGCTACCAGGTGGACCCAGCCAGAGAGATGTGGCCGTGGCGCGATTGGGTGATCGACGCTTTCAATCGCAACATGCCCTATAACCAGTTCACCATCGAACAACTGGCGGGCGATCTGCTGCCGAACGCCACGCTCGAACAGAAGATCGCCACCGGACTCCAACGCAACAACCGGATCAATTCCGAGACCGGCAGCATCGCCGCCGAGTTTCACGCCGAAAACCTGGTGGACCGTGTCAGCACATTGGGCACCATTTGGCTGGGATTGACGGTGGGCTGCGCCCGCTGCCACGACCACAAGTACGATCCCATCCCGGCTCGCGAGTTCTACGGTCTGTACGCCTTCTTCAACAGCGTCGACGAAGCCGGCAACGGCGGCCCGAGCGACGGCCGCGGCAATTTCAAGCCATATCTGAAATTGCCCGCGCCCGAATTGGAAGCCCAACTCGCGGCCAAGGAAGCCGAGTTGAAAACCGCGCGCGCCAAGTTGGCCGCCATCGATAGACGGATGACGCCGGGACAGGTGGCATGGGAACAGAGCGCGCTCACCTACCAGCCAAAGTGGGAAGTGCTCACTCCGGGCAACCTCAAAGCCAGCAACGGCGTGACCCTCAAAACGCTGCCGGACGGCTCGGTGCTGGCGGGTGGCGCCATGCCGCCGTCCTCGATCTATGAACTCACTGGCAAGACAGCCATGCGCAACATCACGGCGTTCCGCTTCGAAATGCTTCCGGATGCCAGCCTGCCCGGCGGCGGCTCGGGACGCGGCGTGGATGGCAAAGGGGTAATCACTCTTTTCGAAGCGCGGATCGGGAACCGCACAGTGGATCTCAGCCGCGTCACGGCCGATTTTAAGTCCGAAGAATCCGAACTGAACCTAGTGGTTCGTCCGGCGGACCAGTTGAAGCGCGGCTGGGGCGTCAATCCGGAAATGAACAAGCCGCACTACGCGGTCATCGAAACGGCCCGTATGCAGGGCTCGGGTGAGGAGACGGTTTATTCGTTCCGTGTCGGCAGCGAATACGAAGGCGCGCCCGTGGGGCGCTTCCGGATTTCGGTTACGGATTCGGAATATCCGGAAGTCATCCCCGCAGAGATGGCGGCCATTGTCCGCACGGCGGCCGCCGATCGCACGGCAAAAGACGCCGCCGCACTTACTGCATACTTCGTTATGCACCCGGTGGAGCGGCGCTTGGCCAGCCAGGAGGTCGCCCGGCTCGACGCTGAGCGGCGGGCGATCGAGAACAAGATCCCGAGCACCATGGTGATGTCGGAGATGGCCGTGCCTCGCGATACGTTCGTCCTGGTTCGCGGCTCGTACGAGAAACCTGGCGAGAAAGTGACACCCGCGGTTCCCTCGTTTCTGCCGCCCATGCCTCCGGATGCCCCGCGCAATCGCCTGGGGCTGGCTCGCTGGCTGGTGGACTCTGCGAATCCGCTGACTGCCCGCGTGGCCGTGAATCGCTACTGGCAGATGTATTTCGGTACGGGACTGGTCAAGACCGCGGAAGACTTCGGCTCACAGGGGGAAGCGCCGAGCCACCCCGAACTGCTGGACTGGCTGGCCACCGAATTCATCCGTTCGGGCTGGGATGTGAAAGCGATGCAGCGGTTGATTGTCACCTCCGCCGCTTACCGGCAGGTTTCCAACGCCACGGCGGCTTTGCGGGAACGCGATCCGGAAAATCGCCTGATTGCGCGCGGGCCGCGCGTGCGCCTGCCAGCCGAGATGATCCGCGATCAGGCGCTGGCGCTTTCGGGGCTCTTGAGCACGAAGATGGGGGGTCCTTCGGTGAAGCCGTACCAACCGGAGGGACTCTGGGAGCAGCTCTCGGCCTTTCAGGGTAAAAAGCTCTTCGTACGCTCGACAGGCGAAGATTTGTGGCGGCGCAGCGTCTACAGCTATTGGAAACGTACGGTGCCGCCGCCTTCCATGGCGATCTTCGACGCGCCGACCCGCGAGTCGTGCACGGTGCGCCGGCAGATGAGTTCCACGCCGCTGCAGGCACTGGCGCTCCTCAATGACGAGATGTACATCGAAGCGGCGCGCAAATTCGCCGAACGCATCATACAGGAAGGGGGGCCTTCCCCTTCGCAACGCCTGGCTTGGGCGCTGAGCGCGGCAACCTCCCGTCCGGCTACGGATGCGGAAGTGCACATTCTGGAAGAGGGTCTCAGCCGCCGCCTGGCGCAATACCGCGTCGATCGCGCGTCGGCGGAGAAGCTGCTCGCGGCGGGCGAGTCGCCGCGCGACAAATCGATTGACGCGGTGGAGTTGGCGGCATACACCACTGCGGCCAGCGTGATCTTGAATTTAGACGAGGTGATTACGCGCCAATGAATCCGCTCCGCGAATGCCAACTCATGCTGACGCGCCGGCAGTTGTTCGGCCGCGTCGTCACCGGCGTTGGGACGGCTGCGCTGGGCTCATTACTGGCGCCCCGCGCCGAGGCCGCGAAAGGACTAGCCGGTTTTCCCAACTTCCCTCCCAAAGCCAGGCGAGTGATCTATCTGCACCAATCCGGCGCGCCTTCGCAGATGGATCTGTTCGACTACAAACCCACCCTTGCCGCACGTTTCGGCGAAGAGCTGCCGGATTCCGTCCGCCAGGGCCAGCGCCTTACCGGTATGACCTCCGGGCAGAAGCGGCTCCCTGTGGCTCCTTCTGTGTACCGGTTCGCGCAGCACGGAAAAGCCGGAATCTGGTTCAGCGAACTGCTGCCGCACACTGCCGGAATGGCCGACGAACTGTGCGTCGTAAAGAGCGTCTTTACCGAAGCCATCAACCACGATCCCGCCATTACGTTCATCCAAACCGGCAGCCAGGTGGCTGGACGGCCGTGCTTCGGCTCCTGGGTGAGCTACGGCTTGGGCTGCGAGACCGACGATCTGCCGGCGTTTGTGGTGATGATCTCGCGCGGTACGGGCCGCAAAGTGGATCAGCCGCTCTACGATCGCTTGTGGGGCAGCGGCTTTTTGCCCACCGCGTATCAGGGCGTGAAGTTCCGCTCAGAGGGCGATCCGGTTCTCTACCTATCGAACCCGCCGGGCATCGATCGAAGCGAGCGCCGCTCCATGCTGGACGACATCCGCCGGCTCAACGAAATCAATGAAGCGCAATTCGGCGATCCCGAAATCATCACGCGGATTCGCCAATACGAAATGTCTTACCGGATGCAGAGTTCGGTGCCCGAGCTGACCGACTTGTCGAAGGAGCCGGCTTCCACCTTTGAACTTTACGGACCCGATTCGCGAACGCCCGGGACATACGCTGCCAACTGCATCCTGGCGCGCCGCCTTGCCGAGCGTGGCGTGCGGTTTATCCAGCTTTACCACATGGGGTGGGATCATCACGAAGGCGTGCCGCGGCAGCTTCCGCCGCAGTGCGCGGATACCGATCAACCTTCCGCTGCACTGCTGCAGGATCTGAAGCAGCGCGGCATGCTTGACGATACGCTGGTGATTTGGGGGGGCGAATTCGGGCGCACGGTCTATTGCCAAGGCAATCTCTCGCCGGAGAACTACGGGCGCGACCATCACCCGCGATGCTTCACCGTGTGGATGGCGGGTGGTGGAGTCAAACCTGGTATATCGTATGGCGAGACGGACGATTTCAGCTACAACATCACAAAAGACCCGGTGCACGTGCATGACATGAATGCGACGCTGCTGCACTGTCTGGGCGTGGATCACACCAAACTCACCTATCGCTACCAGGGCCGCGATTTCCGGCTAACCGACGTTCACGGAACGGTCGTTAAGGAGTTACTGGCTTAATATGGAGGCAAGGCCCGACAGCGCGTATCGTCAAACACGGGAGCCCCGGTGGATATGCCAACGTTTCGGACGCTTCCACAATTGCCTCGTCCTCGCCCGTGTCGCGGCGGAAATAGGAACCTGCGCTAGGTCCGGCAACTTCCCGTTTGCCGACCAGACGTACGCGGGGCGCAGTTCCGCGGAATGTGCTTCTTAGATGAAGTTGACGATGCTTGCAGAGTCTACTGCGACACCGGCTTCCCGATCTCCCAGTGATGTCCGTACGGATCGACAACCCGTCCGACCCGCCACCCATATTGATTTGCGACTGCCCAGACGATCGTAGCTCCAGCGGCAACGGCCTTACCGAACGCGGCGTCCGGGTCGTCCACGATCATCACCATCCGAACAGTCCCTCCGCCGAGCGTTTCGGGACTGAAGTTCTGATGCTCGGGAGACTCGTCTGCCACCCAGAACTCCGCCCCATCGCTTGAGAGCCGGGCGACAACCGTTCCGTCAGGTGCGTCGATACGATATAAAACCTCAGCACCAAAGGCGAATTTGTAGAATTCAACTGCCTCCGCTCCTCGGCGGACGGAAAGCATCGGAGCTATCGAAAAGTGCACCATGGTTTGATCATTCAACAGCGTCGCGGGTAGCGGTCATCTGTTTTTACCTATTTGTGGACGCGGTACCCCAGGGGCCGACTACCCGAAGATGCCCAATCGTCTGTTTTTCGGGCTCATGTCAGCGATCTTAGGCATGCTATCACTTTCCGGCCGGATCGCGCGCAAACAGGAAGCGGTAGCCGTGGCGCGCAAACTCCTCGATCATGCTAAGACCGAATATCGGACCTTCCGTGGCGTGGTGGAGGACATGGAGCCGGATGAGCCCTGAGCAAAGCTCGCGATACTCGGGGCTTCCTCACGCCCTCCATGAGGCCGCCGGCATAGTTTCCCGTTTAGGTCGCGCTTGACCGCGGCGCACCCTTACGTTGTCTCCGAACCGGAGGTAGAGTAGAGTTCGGCCTATCGAGGAGGAACCATCGATGTCTCGCCGCATTACGCTACCGCTCGCGCTGCTTTTTGTGGCTGGGTCCGCCCAAGTCTGCTTCGCCCAAGCCGAACAGGGAACTGTCACGGGAGCCGTCACCGACGCTTCGGGTGCGTCGGTCCCTAAAGCCAAGGTAACGGCCGTTAACCAGGCGACCGGCGCGACCACCACCGCCGAAACCACCGACGAAGGCTATTATCGCCTCCCCTACCTGCTCGCGGGTAAGTACCGCGTCAGCGTGGAAAAGGAAGGGTTCACCGTCAATCGCGTCAGCGACGTTCCCGTCCAAGTGGGACAGAACTCCACCGTCGACGTGACGCTGAAGGCCGGAAGCGTTCACGAGGAGGTCACGGTTGAGTCGAACGCCGCCATTGTAGAGCAGGTCAGTTCGTCGCTCGGGTATGTTACGGGAGCTACCCAGATCCTCGAGCTGCCTACCAATCGCAGCCCCTATTCGCTGATGAACCTCTCGCCGGGTGTAATTGCGACCGGCAACGCGGGAACCGGCGCGATCGTCAGCGGGGGCCGGTCGAACACGACGGCGGTGCTGCTCGACGGCCAGGACACCCGAAATAACTCGACCCTCGACAATGCCTACACGCCGCCGCAGGAAACGGTTGCGGAGGTTCGTTTTATTACGAATAACTTCTCGGCGGAGTACGGGCGATCGGCAGGCGGCGTGGTTACAGCGGCGGGTAAGTCCGGCGCGAATGCCGTTCACGGCAGCGCGTATGACTACTTCAAGAATGACAAGCTCAACGCGAATAGTTGGGCGAACAATCGGAACGGCGTCGTCAAGGGAAGACAGAGGCACAACGAGTACGGATTTACGCTCTCCGGTCCGGTCTACGTGCCCAAGACTTACGACGGCCGCAACAAAACCTTTTTCTTCTTTAACTGGGAGCAGATCAACGATCACGGTGTCAACACACCGACCGCGAACGTTCCCACTCCCTTGCAGCGTTCCGGCGATTTTTCGCAAACCTTCACCAGCGCCGGCCAACTCATTCGCCTCTACGACCCGCTGAGCACGGTCGCCGATGCCTCGCAGCGGAGCGGGTACGGCCGCACGCCATTCCCGAACAACGCCATTCCCGCGAATCGCCAGGACCCGATCATGCGGAAGATTCTGGCGTACTATCCCGACCCCACTCTGTCCATATCGCCAACTCTGCAGACCAACTGGAGCCAGAACTTCGCGAACATCACTCACACCGACAAATGGTTTACACGCGCCGACCAGAACTTCGGCAGCCGCAACCGGCTTTTCTTCCGTTACGGCTATCAGACGTCGCCCCGTACCAGCCCCTATACGAACATCGCGTTCCCCGGGGAAGGCACGAACGGAGGCGGCAACCAGTCCTCGATCGCCTACACGTACGGCCTCAGCGACACCGAGACGTTCAGTTCGCACCTGGTCGGCGAGTTTCGCTTCGGCTACACGAGGTCGGTGATCAAGTTGACGCCGCTCAGCGTCGGCTTCGACATCACGACGCTCGGCCTGCCGCAATACTTGAAGAACGCGTCGGCGGACGCCATCTTCCCGCGCATCAACATCACGGACTTCACGGCGGTGGGCCCCGACCGCGCCTCGCACGACGTGGACGCCGAGAATACTCCAGAGGTGCAGGCGCACTTCACCTACCTCCGCGGGTCGCACGCGATCAAGACCGGCCTCGACATGCTGTTCTGCCAGTTCAACACCTTCCGCCCCGATTACCCGTCGGGCACGTTCTCTTTCGGCCGCAACTACACCCAGGGACCCGATCCCGCGACTGCATCCGCGACAGCGGGATATGGCCTGGCGAGCGCGATGCTGGGAACGCCCGATGGCGGATCCTTCACGATCGGTCCATCGCTCGCTCTGCTGCAGACGAGCTACAACTGGTATCTGCAGGACGACTGGAAGGTCAAGCGCAATCTCACGATCAACCTCGGCGTGCGTTTCGAGTATCAGACGCCGTTCAAGGAGCGCTACAACCACCTCGCATACTTCGACCCGGGCGCCACTGAGCCGGTCACCGGCAGGCAAGGAGTGCTGGCGCCAACAACCGCCGATCATCGTTACCCGAGCAATCCGGATAAGAACTGGGCCCCGCGCGTCGGTCTGGCATGGACGTTCCTGCCGAACACCGTTTTCCGCGCCGGCTACGGGCTCTTTTATGCTCCGGGCAGCGGCGGCATCGGCTCCAGCCCCGGCGACCTCGGAAGCGGGTCTTCAGTCAGCACCGGCATTTTCTTCGGCCAGGCTCTCGCCGCGCCCAACACCCCGATTCCCGGCGCGACCCTCGCGAATCCTTTCGTTACCGGGCTGCTTCCCTATCCGAATTCGCTGGTCGGCAATGGCATCGGCGCCATCTGGCCTTCGTGGCAGACGCCCATGAATCAGATGTGGAACGCGAATATCCAGCGCAGCCTGATGAAAGACCTGATTGTCGAAGTGGCGTACCTGGGCAGCCGCGGGGAGCATATCTGGAATAATTTCAACCGCAACGCTACGTATCCGCAGGTGCTTTCGCTTGGCACCCAGCTCAATACCCTGGTGGCGAACCCCTACTTCGGGAAGATCGCCAGCGGCGGCCTCTCCGCGGCCCAGGTTCGCCTGGGATCGCTGTTTGTTCCTTATCCGCAATACGGCGGGGTCAGCCAGATTCGCGCATCGATCGGCGACTCCATCTACCACGGCTTCACGTTGCGCGCCGAGCGCCCATTCTCTCACGGACTGCTGTTCCAGTCCTCATACACAAGCGCGAAACTCATCGATGACGTGAACGAGCGCTTCCTCGGCGGCACGAACTACATCAACCCGTACAATCTGCGTCTCTCTCGCGCGATCTCGTCGCAGGACATTTCGCAGCGGTTCGTTGCGAACTACGTGTATGAATTGCCGTTCGGGCATGGGAAGAAGTTCCTGTCGCACGGCATCGCGAGTTGGATCCTGGGCAACTGGCAAAGCAGCGGCATCTTCGCGGCGCAGACGGGTACGCCGATTTCGATCGGCGCAGCCTGCACGTTCTCAGGTGTGAGCGGCCTCGGTTGCTACGCGGATCGCACGAAGGATGCGCGTCTCGCTATGCAGAGCATGGCGCAATGGTTTGACACGACGGCGTACGCCAACCCGCTCCCCTACTCGTTCGGGTCGGGATCGCGCAACGAACCGAATTTGCGCAACCCTGGCGCCATCAGCTTCGACACCGTCATGAGCCGTTGGCAGCCGATTCGCGAACGCATGCGCCTGCAGTACCGGGCGGAGTGGTACAACACGCTCAATCACCCGAACCTGGGTGGGCCAGCGACCGGAATTACATCCTCGACGTTCGGGCAGATCACGTCGAAGAGCGGAAACCGCACGATTACCATGGCGCTGCGGCTGGAATTCTGATCGATGCGCTGGGGCCTGTACTCGAGCGCCGCGGCGTTCGCTCTGTTCGGCGCCGCGGGCGTCCATGCGGCCGACCGCGTCCCCGCCGATGGGCTCCAAGACCCGCCGCTGGGGCCGCTCTAGACCGTCCAAATTGGCGCCCTTTCTCGCCGCCCCCGACACCGCCTGGCCTACAAGTAGTGCTGGCGCAATTCTAGCGAGCAGAATAGGGTCGTATCTCGCGAGTGCCGAGGGCAATCCGCGACAGTTCGGCAGTTAGCGGCGCGGTCATCGTTTCCTGTTGGGTAGTGGTGTGGAGGTCATTTTTTTCAGGTTTTCCAATTCTGCATTCTTGCTTGCAATGTATGGTCCAGCGATCGTCAATACGCGTTCATCCCGGAATTGCCTACCCGCCTCACAGCCCGAACGCGTAGACTGCGTGGCCGATGCAGATCGCGATCTGCTGCTTTCCCTCGCTCAGGTGGCTCACGGGATTGAGCCGCTCCGGAACTATGCGCAAACCACACGTTTCAGCGGACGGTGACCATCCGCCAAATGCCGGGGTGTGATAGTCTTGCTCGCATCGGGAAGGAGGTCTGGATGCGGATGTTCGTTGTCTTCGCCCTTCTGATGTTCGCGGCGGGTCTTCACGCACAGGAGTACCGCGCAACCATCCTCGGCGCTATCACTGATTCGAGCGGCGGCGGTGTCCCCAAAGCGGCGCTCGTCGTGGCCAACGCAGACTCCGGAGTGGTCTCACGCTCCGCTTCCGATCCGGACGGACTTTACCAGATTCCGTATCTCCTGCCCGGCAGCTATGTTCTGGAAGTCACCCATCCAGGTTTCAAGACGTATCGTCGTGAGGGCATCACCTTGCGCGTGGACGACCGTATCCGGTTGGACGTAGTTCTCGAGGTCGGCAGCGCCACCGAGCGGATCACCGTGACGGCGGATGCGCCCTTGCTCGAAGACACCAGCGGCAGCCGCGGACAGGTCATCACCTCGGAGCAAATTCAGACGCTGCCGCTCGATGGAAACAATCCGTTCACGTTGATGAACCTCGGAGCCGGAGTGAATTACACCGGCAGCCTGCTTTATCCACGCCCCTTCGACAACGGTGCGATTGCCGATTTCTCGATCGGCGGAGGCGTTTCCGGAATCAACGAATATCAGATCGACGGCGTCTCCAATAACGCCAACACCGGCCGCAGCAACTTGGCGTACGTTCCGCCTAAGGAAGCCACTCAGGAATTCCGTGTCACCACCAACATTTATGACGCACAGGTAGGCCGTACCGGCGGCGGGGTGGTTAACGTCTCCATTAAGCCGGGCACGAACACCGTCCACGGCGCGGCGTATGAATATCTGCGCCGGACCGAGTTCAACGCCAACCAGTTCGCGAGCAATGGGGCGGGTCAGCCCCGGGCCAAGCGGTTGATCGATCAGTACGGCGGCGAATTCGACGGCCCGGTCCGCATTCCCGGGGTGTACAACGGCCGCGACCGCACTTTTTTTATGTTTGCCCTGGAGCAATATCGGGAATCGACGCCGCAGCCGGCCCTCGGCTCTGTGCCTACGCCCGAACAGCGCGCAGGTGATTTTTCGAAGACCTACACCGCGTCGGGAAAGCTCTACGCGATCTATGATGACCTCACCCTGTATGCCAACCCGGCGTTCGATCCCTCCCGCTCGATTTCCGTCGGCAATCCACGTTATCTTCGACTGCCGTTTCCCGGAAACATCATACCGGCCAGCCGCGTAGAGCCCATCGCGCTCCGTGTTCTGCAGGATATCCCACTCCCCAATCAGGCAGGCGACCCCGTTTCCAGGCTCAACAACTGGTTCGGCGCGAATGTCGGGGAGGATTCCGATTTTCGTAACCTCATCGGGCGTATCGACCATGTGTTGAATCCATCGTGGAAGATGTTCGGACGCTGGAATTACAACTACCGTGATGGAGGCCGCATCGATTATTGGGGATGGGGCACTCCGGCAACGCGCCGCATTCATGCCGGCCGGCGAAATGACGGGGCCGTCATCGATCTTGTCGGCAATGTCACTCCTCGCGCGATCTTCACCGCACGCGCGGGCTTCAACCGCTTCCTTCAGAACAGCATTTACCAGCCCGTCGATATCGCTTCGCTCGGCCTGCCGGCCTCATTCGTGCGGCAGTTGCAGATTCCCGATACCTATCCGCAGTTCACATTCGAGAATTACCTCCAGACCGGCATCAGCCAGTGGGACATTATCCCGAGCGAGACCTACAGCCTTCAGGCCGGTATGAATCATGCACTGGGCCGCCACACGCTGAAGTACGGGTTCGAATTCCGGTTGATGCACCAGGCCGACTTCGGCCGAGGCAATGCCAGCGGGACTTTCGGCTTCACACGCGCGATCACAAGCATGACTCCCGATATCACGGATCCGAACAGCGGCAACGCAATCGCATCTTTTCTGCTGGGGTATTTGAACTCGGCGAGCGCCACGTTGAACGCAACCCCGTATCTCTCATGGAAGTACCCCGTGGGTTATGTACAGGAAGACTGGCAGGTGACCCCGCGCCTCACGCTCAACCTCGGAATGCGCTGGGACTATGAGTCGCCGCCGCTGGAGCGCTACAACCGGCAGAATCGTGGATTCGACTTTGTTTCTCCCAGCCCCATATCAGCCAAGGGAATCGGCGTGTACGGAGGTCTGCTCTTCCCCGGCGAGAACGGACTGCCGCGTGGCGCCTTCCGCAGCGACTGGGACAATTTCCAGCCGAGATTCGGATTCGCCTTCAAGCCGAGCGCCCGAAAACCGGTTGTGCTGCGCGGCGGATTCGGGCGCTCCTTTCTTCCGACCGTTGACTTCGGCGGCGGCGTCGGATTCTCCCAGACGACCAACGCCGAGACGAGCAGCGTCGAAGGACGCTCGATCCGCCTGCTCTCGAACCCGTTTCCAAGCGGCCTCACGCAGCCGCCCGGCGCAGCCAAAGGGCTCGCCACGCAAGCGGGCGATACGATTAGCTTCTACGATTCGACCCGCACCGTTCCCTGGGTCTGGCAATACTCATTTGGGCTGCAATATGAAGCCGCCCGCGGCGTGCTCATCGAGGCCACGTATGCCGGAAGCCAGACGCGGGCCCTGCAGGTCGGCAAGAACATCAACGTGCTGACGCCGGATCAATTGGCGTTGGGAACCGTGTACTTGAACACCGGGGTGGCAAATCCGTTCTACGGCATACTCCCGGCCAGTACACCGCGCGGTTCCGTCGCAACCGTCCAGCGGCGAGTGCTTCTGCTTCCGTATCCACAGTTTGTCAACGTCAATATGAACGCGATGAGCCATGGCGCGAGCTGGTACAACGCCCTCCAGCTTCG
>CAZSQK010000141.1:0-18268 GCA_964608645.1 uncultured Solibacteraceae bacterium
ACCTTGCGGACTCTGAGTCGCAGCTCAACCGGACACTAGTGTGCGGCGCAACGGTCTTCGATTTAGCGCCCTTCGCTCGACGGCGGCGTCACACCCTTCAGCCGCATATACACCGAGATGTAGCCGTACATCTCGCTATCGTGATTGGTATTCCGGATCAGCGTGCCGAGCTTGGTCACCTGGCCGCCGCGTCCTGCCGTGGTCTCCACCGCGGTCTTCTCGTTCATCGCATCCCACGCCGCGTCACACGCGTCGAACGACGCTTTCAATGCCGCCACCAGATCGGCCTTCGCGGTCTTGCCCGCCGCCTGGTTCGGCTTGCGCTCCCCGGTCAGCGCGCTGCACGTCCCGATCTGGGCCGCCACGTGCGCGACCCGCTGTCCGAACGTCTCCTGGCCGTCCGTGGGTTTGAATCCGTAGGCGTCTTCGGGCATCTTCTCGGCGGCCTTGACGAGATTGTTCTTGACGCCCGTATAGGCGGCCTTCGATTCGGTAATGACCGATTGAGCATGAAGCGCCCCGGCGAACGAGGCGGCGGAGATGAGCAGCGTAGCGAGTTTCATAGGCTCACTATTCTACTTCAACGAGATCGTCTTCCCGGTGCGCACCGATTCGCGGGCCGCATCCAGAATCTCCGTCACGATGACGTTGTTTTCGAGCGAGCTCAATCCCGCCGGCTTCAGCCTGCCGCGCACGACGGCAGCGAGATATGAGATCGAATCGCGCTCATCCGCGGGAAGCTCCGCCGGCGTGCGGGTTTCCTCCTCGCGCGCGCCCGGCGGCCGCACGCGAAGCGAGTTGCCACCCGTCGCGACCGCGTACGATTTCTCCGTGTACACCTCGAAATCCTTGCGGCTGAACGGCCAGTTCCACGACGCCTGAATGATCCCCTGCGCCTTCGGATACTCCACCAGAATGGTGGCCTCGTCGTCAACCCGCGCGTAAATCTGCGGCTTCTCGGTCTGCGCGATCGCCGTCACCTTCACCGGCCGCTGGTTATCCATGAGCCAGGTCATCAGATTCGCGCCATAGCAGCCGAAATCGAACAGCGCCCCGGCCCCGTTCTTGACGGGGTCGGTCAGCCATGCCAGGAACTCCGGCTGCACCTTGATCTCCTTCGGCCCCTCGTGCCCGTCCATGGCGACCATCTTGCGAATCTCGCCGCCCGCCTTCTGTTCCTTCATCATTTTCCAGATCTCGCCGTGGCTGCGGTACCAGGTGGTCTCGTAACTGACGATGACGGGGATGCCCCCGCGCGCCGCCGCCTGCTGAATGGCGCGCGCCTGCTTCATATCGACGGCGAGCGGTTTCTCCATCATCACCGGGATGTGACGCTGCGCCGCGGCCTCCACAATGTGGGCGTGATCGAAGGTGCTGGTGAAGGTGGCGACCGCCTCGGGCTTCGCGGTGTCGAGCATCTTCGCCAGATCGGTGAACTGGCCCTCGGCCGCGATGTTGTACCGCTTGGCATAACTGGCCACCAGCGCGGGGTCGGGGTCGAAGATCGCGATCACGCGCGCGTCCTGGCGTTTCGCGGCCGCGTTCAGAAAGCCCGATACGTGCCCATGCGCCAGACCGGCGATGGCGAGCCGCAGAGGCTGCTCCTGCGCGAACCCGCAGAAGGGAAGCAGACACAATATACCCACGCGAAACCGTTTCATGATGTAACCGTATCAAATATGCGGGTATTCCGGGCCATTTCGGATGAATTTCGGATAACATGGTGTGATGATATCGGTGTCGGGCCGCTGGCGCAGGCTCTTGCTGGCGCCAATTCTGGCGGCTCTGCCCGCCGTTTCCCCCGCGCAAATCAGCATCACCGAATACACCATACCCACCGCCGCCAGTAACCCGGCCGGAATCACCGCGGGCCCAGATGGCGCCCTCTGGTTCAACGAGGGCCCGCTGCGCAAGATGGGGCGCATCACGACTGCGGGCAGCATCGTGGAGTACACCAACCCCACCAGCGCCGGGGTCGGCTGGTTTATCACCACGGGCCCGGATGGCGCTCTCTGGTTTGCCGATCTCTATGGCAATACGATTGGGCGCATCACCACGGCTGGGGTTTTCACTGTGTATCCCCTTCCAACCCCCACTAGCGGCGCCACTGGCATTGCCGCGGGTTCCGATGGCGCGCTGTGGTTCACCGAATGGAGCAATAACAGGATCGGGCGCATCACCCTCGCCGGGGCCATCACCGAGTACGTTCTACCCGGCAGCAACAGCCAGCCGGAAGGAATCGCTGCCGGTCCCGACGGCGCACTGTGGTTCGCCGAAATTGGCGGCAAGATCGGCCGCATCACCACTTCGGGCAGCATCTCCGAGTACCCCATCCCCGTGGCCGGCGCCAATCCGTACGCGATTGTCGCAGGCCCCGATGGCGCCATGTGGTTCACCGACCTCACCGGCCGGATCGGCCGCGTGAGCGGTATCTCTCCGGCGCCGCCCCCAGTTCCAGCGCTTTCGTTGTGTGCCCTCGGAGGTTTGATCATTCTGCTGGCGGCCGCCGGCGCCCGTTTGCTTCCCCGCGACAAGCAAGCCTGAACAGAAAAATGACGTTCCTGCCGTCATAGAATAGAGCCCATGCTCTTTACCCGACGCGATTTCGGCAAGACCGCACTGGCCGCCCTCCCGCTGGCCCGCGCCATCGCCGATTCCCGAATCGACGGCGTGCAGCTCGGCGCCATCTCGTACAGCTTTCGCCAGATCCCCAACCTCGACGTGGACATGATCGCCGCCATCCTGGCGAAGATCGGCCTGAGCGAGGTCGAGTTAATGTCGAACCATGCCGAGCGCGCCGCCGGCGCACCCGCGCAGCGGCAGGAGCTGCGCGCGTGGCGGACGTCCGGCTCGATGGACCGGTTCAAACCCGTTCGCGAGAAATTCGCCGGCGCCGGAATCGACCTTGCCGTCCTCTGCTTCAACATGAACCAGTCGACCACCGACGACGAGATCGACTACGCCTTCCAGATGGCGAAAGCGCTCGGCGCGCGCGCCCTTTCATCGAGCACGCAAGTCAGTATGTCGAAACGCATCGCGCCGTTCGCCGACAAGCACAAGCTCACCATCGGCTACCACGGCCACGACAACACCACCGACCCCAACGAGTTCGCCACGCCGGAGAGCTTCGCAACGGCCATGTCGTATTCGAAGTACAACGGGGTGAACCTCGATATCGGGCACTTCACGGCCGCCAATTTCGACGCGGTCGCCTTCATCAAACAGCACCACGGCCGCATCACGAACCTGCACGTGAAGGACATGAAGCGCGATCACGGCCCCTACACGCCGTTCGGCCAGGGAGACGCCCCCATCCGCGCCGTGCTGCAGCTCATGAAAAAGGAGAAGTACCCCTTTCCCGGCAACATCGAGTACGAGTACAAGGGCGAATCCGACCCCGCCGCCGAAGTGGCGAAGTGCTTCGAGTACTGCAAAGCGGCGCTGCGCGGGTAGCGTTGCCTCCCGCTTACACCGTGACCGGCGGCACCAGGGTCTTCAGGAATTCGTGCGCGACCCGGAATCCGCGCTTGTACTGTTCCGTGAAATTGCCCTGGGCGTCGTTCGCCGGGTAATAGAAATTGTCTTCGTTCTCGATATTCATGGCGCCGCTGTACCCCACCTCCGCCAGCACCGAGAAGAAGCCCTTCCAATCCACCGAGCCGTATCCAGGCACGCGGAACCGCCACCAGCGCGCGTTGTTCACCGGTTGAATCCCGCCGCGCTTCAGCACGTGCCAGAGGATCTCCGTGTCCTTCAAATGCACGTCGTAAATCTTATCGACGAACTCCCGCGCCGCCGCCACCGGATCCATGAACTGCCACACGAGGTGCGACGGGTCGAACTGCAATCCGACGTGCGGGCTGTCCTTGAACGCTTTGAACAACGCCTCCCAACCCACCGGCCCGGTCGCAATATTCGGGCCGCCGGCGTAAGGCTCCCACAGAATCCGCACCTTGTTCTTTTCGCACAAAGCGAAGTATTTCTCGTTGTAAACCTTGACGATTTCGTCGACCTGCTGTTGCAGCGGCCTGGCCTTGTCGGTGCCCGATTGCCCGCCGATCGCCGGGATCCCGAGCTTCCCGCAAAGCTCGATGCACTTGGCGGCGTACGCGTTCTGCTTCTCGCGCTTCGCCGGATCCGGATCGATGTGGTTGCCGTCGCAGGCGAGTGACGACACGTAAATGCCCGCTTTCTCGATCTTGCTCTTGATGGACGCGATCGCCGCATCGTCCAGCTTGTCCGGGTCCAGCCGGAGCTGCATGCTGGTGAAACCCTCGGTTTTCACGAACTCCAGGTTGGCGTCGGAATACTGACAGAGGACGCCGAGTTTCGGCTTCCAGTTGGGAGTGCGCGGGCGTTGCGCCTGCGCGGCGGCGGCCGCCGAAATGGCGGTCAGAACAGTGCGTCTTGTGAGGTTCATGAAATTCGCTCCAATTGTGCCAGATGGTTCAAGTCGTGTCCTGCCATGGTTTCCACCACGGTTTTCAACGTCATTTCGCCGCGTTCGGGATGGGTCACCGTTTTGGCGAGCTCAGCCGCCCCGACGGTCTCCAGCAGCGCCAGGTTCCAACGCCGCGCCATGATGAAGAGGTCCAACGCCGCGCGGGGATCGAAGCCTTCGTATGGCTTCGACCAGGCGTCCTGATCGAACGGTTGAATGACGTGGTGCGGCTGCGCGAGGGTTTGGCGGATGCGGAAGGCGAACACGATTTCGCAATCGGCCAGATGGCAGAGGATGGCTCCCGCGCTCCATTTTCCCGGCGCCGTGCCGCGCTTCAAGCCATCCGCGCCCAGACGCTCCACTTGCGACGTCAGGCGATCCCCGGTCTCCGCCACCACGGCGCGGGGATCCCGGTCCCCCAGAAATGACGCGTACGGATTCATGCCGATATTGTACGATGCCCGGGGTGGTGAGATACCGCACGGAGATGCCTGCGCCCCGGGCGCTATAATCGCGGCGAGTGCCGATGAATCATTCCCCGGTGGTGGTCATCATCGAGAGCGATCCGAACGCAATCGCACAAATGCGGCGCGTCCTGGCCGGCATGGGAATGCGCGCGCTCGCGGTTTCGACCGAAGACGAACTACGGGACATGACGGCGACCCTGCTCCGCGGGCACCGGCGGCCCGCGCTGATCGTCGCGCGCGTGGCGCTGCCGGGCGGCAGCGGGATTCGCATGCTGCAGGAGACTGCCGCCATTTTTCCGGGCGCGCAGCAGATGCTCATCTCCCATCACCCCCGCAAACTGCTCTCCACCGTCCCGGGATTTCTGGAGTACTCGGCCAACTTTCTACAAGCGGAGTTTCGCGATGACCAGTTCCGCTCCGCCGTGGAACGAGCCCTGGCCCGCGGCCGCGCCGCCAGCTGATTGAGCCCCAACCCTGTTCAGCCGGGCGTTCTGCGCCCGTCACATAGCGCCTGAAGTGTACTGCTGGCCGGGCTTGCCGAGACGGCCACCGTCGAGGCGGGTGGCGAAGTGATCCAGACCGACAAAGGTCCAACCGCATTAGAAAAGGGGGAGGAGGCGTCATAGTGAAGCATGACGCCTCCTCCCCCCAGAGTACCGATCGAGATCCAACTTAGAAGGCTATGCGGACCTCCAACTGAAGATTGCGCGAAGTACTGGCGGCCGTTGCAGCGCCGAAGCCGGCGTTCTGCGGCAGCGATTTGCCCGGAAGTATGCTTCCGTCGGAACCGTACTGGGGGTTCTGCAGGGTCATACTCGTCGGGTTGTTGAAGGTAGCCGTTCCCTGGCGACCGGTGATGAACGCGGAGTTCAGTGCGTTGAAGATGTCCGCCCGGAACTCGAACGTTTTGGACTCTTTGAATTTCCAGAAGTGGAACTTTCGCACGATGGACGAGTCAACGATGCCGGTGGGGCAGCCGCGCAGGTAATTGATGCCCGACTCCATGCCCACGCTGCCGTAGGTCGGACCCTTCACAGCTGCAGTATTGAACTGGTTAAACTGGTTGCTCGAACAACCGCTGCCGAGGTTGTCGCCCAGAATCACCCTACCGCCAAAGTCCGGAGAACCGGTTATGTTGACACTGGATCCGGCGGTTTGGTAGGAGTAACCGAGACTGTAGGCCGCCCCCGACTGCGCCGTGAGAATGCCGGAAACCTGCCAGTCGCTCGTGAGTTGGCGAAGGAAAGCGCCGCTGCTTTTCATGCCTGGGATGGCCCAGGTTGTATTGACTTTCAGGAAATGCGGTGTGGGATCCAGCGTACTAAGCAGTTTCTCGTACGCCGCCTCATTGGACCAGAGTGAGATCACACCGTTCGTATACGTGTACCGTTGAGTGATCCCCGTGTTGCCCTTGAGTGAGATCCCGCGGGTATAGTTTGCCCCGATAGAGAACCCGTTCCTAAACCGCCGATTGAGGCTTACCTGGATCGAGTGATACGTGTCATAGAATTCTGTCGTATTCTGCGAGATCGATCCGAGACCCTGGAACGGCCGGAGCAGATTCGTCGTGTAGGCCGATGCGCCCGGAACCGCCGGCGGGCCGAGCGTCGGGTCCTGATATTGCGCCAGATAGGCCGTGCCTAAAGGCACCTGGTTTATCTGTTGTGTGGTGCCTCCCTGCTGCGACCCCAGCCGGTTATACGCGTGGTTGCCCACATATGACACATCGAGGACCATCTGCAACGGCAGCGATTTCTGGACACCGACATTCCACAGGAAGGTCGACGGCAGCTTCGCGTTGTATTCGAAGGTGTTCATCGACGCCACCGGCAACGGACTCAGCCCGTTGCCGAGGGACTGCAACTGCCCCTGGACCAAGTTCTGAGTGGTCGCGATCGGTGGATTGGCTGGACTCGTGAATACCGTGTTTCCGTCGGGGCGGTCGTAGAACAGGCCGAAGCCCCCGCGGATCACAATATCGGATTTTCCGTTCACGTCGTACGCAAACCCGAACCGCGGCGCGTATGCCAGCTTCGGCCAGACGTAGTTCGTTTTCGCGATCCCATTACCCGCCTGAATGATCCCGTTCGTGGCACTGCCAATGCCCGGAACCGGAGTCCCGATCAACACCTGCGAGTTCGCGGCGTTCCCCCCCGGGATAATCGCCCCGGTGATCGGATTCTTTGCGTTGCGGGTGTTGCCCGAACACGTCACAGCGCCATTGCTGCACCCTGCTACGTAGAGCACCTGCGCGTTTGCAGCGATAAATTTATCAGGGAAGAAGTTCGACATCTGATTGAACTGATCGTACTGTGGCTGCTGATGTACGAACCGCATCCCATAATCCACGGTCAGGCGGTTGCTCACTTTCCAGTTGTCCTGAATGTAAAACTCCAACTGATTGTAGAGCATGCTGCCTTCGATGTATTTCGAAGCCTGACTGTACGAGTTGAAGACTCCCAGGGCCGCGTTGGAGAATCCGAAGCCGCTGTCGAGGGTGTTATTCGTATTGTTGCTGAAATCCACGTTCCCCGCGAAGGACGCGTTGAAGCCGGCGTTCTGCGCCTTAAAACTGTGGTTGAGGTAGGCCCCCGTCTTCAAGGTGTGCCGCGCTTTGACCTTCGTCAGGCTGGCTGAGTAGTCCCGCGTGCGGTTGATGTTCAGCCAGCCGGGGTACGCGATGTTCGGAGGGGCGTTTCCGATTAAGCCCCCCCAACTGAATTGGGGCACCAGGTTAATCGCCTTGCCGTCCCAAATCGCCGGCTTCTGGTCCTGCATGACCTGGTAGGCGTAATAACTTGGATTCAACACGCCCGCATCCGGATACAAGTTCGGGAAGGCTGCGAGAGTGTTCTTGCGGTTGGCCGCTGGGGCCACGGGGACGCCGCCGGACCCACCGCCCGTCAACTGGTTCTCGATGCTGCCATAGGTAAACTCAGCTACCGTCGTCGGCGAAACTGCCCAGACGGCCGTGATCGCCTTGTGGATGATATAGGGATACGGGGTGTAGACATCGTTGAAGCCCGGGATCGAGCCAGGCTGCACCACCGGGCGTAGCCGATCCTCGGATAACACGGCCGAGAACCGCAGTTTCTCGGTCAAATTGTAGTCGATTTTGGCAACTGGCTGCTGCTCCAGTTGATCGTACCCAACCGGCGCTTGCGAATAGTTGAAGTTCGTCCCCGGCGCTTGCGTGAGAGTCGGCAGCGGGTATTGGTTTAGCACCGCCACGCCTGGAGCATAGAGACGGTTGGCCGGAATCTTCGAGCCCGGGAATGGCGCCCCCGTCGTGTTGTCGATGATCGGAGCGATCAGCTTACCGTTATTGTCGAGGGTCTGGGAATAGTCGCCAGCCCGCTCGAGCGCCGTCGGCACGCGGAGGTGAACATCGCTGCCAGCGATTACATTCGACGGCCGGAATTCGTGCGCGTAGAAAAAGAACAGTTTGTTGCGCCCGTTGTAAACTTTCGGGATCACCACCGGCCCTCCGATGGTGAAGCCGTAAATATTACTGTGGGAATATGGCTGTGCAGTGCCGTTCTTCTGATTCGCCCACGACCTTGAATTCCAGTCTGAGTTCTTGAAAATACCGTAGGCGGACCCGCGGAGCGAATTCGTGCCGCTCTTGGTCACGGCGGTAATCTGCAATCCGCTCGATCTGCCGTATTCCGCTTGATAGCCCTGGGTGAGGACTTTCACTTCACCGATTGACTCGATGTTCAGGTTCAGCATCTGGCCGTTGTTGCCCGTGTCCATGGCTGAGACGCCATCCATCATGATGTTGTTCTGGTCTTGCGGGGAGCCCAGCCGCGTCGTGCCATTCACGCCAGGGGTAAACGCCACCGCATCCATGAAGTTCCCGTGGTTGATCGGGAGGTTTTCGATCTGCGCGGTTTCGATCGCGTAAGAACGCTCACCGCTCTGGGATTGCACGAGCGTCGCCTCGGCGGTTACGGAAACCGTTTCGGTGGTTCCGCCCACCAGAAGAGTAATGGGCGGGACGCCCACGCGATCTCCGCCGGTAACCACGATTCCTTTTACCAGAGACGTTTTAAATGCCGGGGCGGTGACCTCGACGGTGTAGGTGTCAGCCGTGACGTTCGGGAACACATAGTCGCCGCTGCCGTTGGCGGTGATGGTGGCGCTCCTGTTTCCATGCACCTCGCTGATGAGGGTGACATGCGCGCCGGCAATGACGCTTCCCGATGAGTCGAGCACTCGTCCTGTTACGTTGCCGGTCGTGACCTGCGCCGGCGCCGAAAGCGCCAGCAGCAACAAGGCTACAACGACGCCGACGAACAACATAGTTCTGCTTATACGTTTCATCTTCCCCCTCTAAACTGATCGATCCCCTCGACCCGAAACGACGCCAGCAAAGAGTCCCGAATGCCTGTCAACTGTCCGGACCTTCACACTGGCGTCGCCTACTAAATCACAACCACCGGTGGATGTCAACGGTTACATCGAAAAATTCAACTGCGTAAATCACTCGGATGGCAGCCGGTGCGCGAGGCGGCGCCACCTCGCAGGCGCTGTTCCATCTCCGGCTCCTCTGGTCCGCCAGGCGCGCGGTTCGACTTCCCAATCGCCGCAGTATCGCGGACACATGCCGTTCAAGCGTGCGACTCTCGGGGCCCTCGTGCTAGCCTGAGTTGATCATGCGCAGACGTGCGTTTCTCCGGATGGCGTCCGCTGCCGCCGTGATGCCGCTGCGCGGTCTTGCCCAGCGCCGCTACGCAACCGATGGCGTGACGCTCGACGCGGCTGCGCGCGCCTACCGCGTCCAGCCCGGCGGCAGCATCCAGGCGGCGCTCGAGGCGGCCGCGAAGGATCCGGCCAACAAGATCGTCTACGTCCACGCCGGGACCTATCGCCCGGCGGCGCACGGACAGGCGCTGATCTGGTTCAACAGACGGCACGACGGCATCACGCTCGAAGCGGTCGGCGAGGTGGTGCTGACCGCCGCCAACCCAGCGATCGCCGATAAGAAGGCGCCGAGCTTCCCGGCGGTGGTCAATCACGTCGTCTATTTCGGCGACGGCATATCGACGAAGACCGTGCTGCGGGGCTTTCGCGTCACCGGCGCGAACAATTACACCACCGGCACCGGCAAGCGCTCGCCAATCGAATCCGATGACGTGCCCAAGACTCCGTTCTTCTATCTCGATGGCGGCGGCATCAAGATCTATGCGCGCGCCTATCCGACCGTCGAGCGCGTCGAGGTGGCCGGCAATTGCACCAGCCCATGCGGCGCCGGTGTATCCGTCGAGCACCTTGGCCAGCTGCTCGATGCCGCGGTGTTCCGCGACTGCATCTTCCGCGACAACCGGACGCAGGTCACCGGCGCGGCGTTCGACCTGCTGCACGGCAGCCGCGCCAAGCTCGACAACTGCCTGTTCGTCGGCAACATCGCGAATCTCGGTGTGGACTACGTCGGCTTGCTGACCAGCGGCGAGTATCACCCGGAGAACGGCTCGGGTGCAATGACGGTGTTCGAGGGTTCCCGCGCGGAGGTCAGCCGCTGCACCTTCACCGGGAACTGGGCCGGCGTCGACGACAACGGGACCGGCAGTACTTATGTGAAGTCGATCTTCTGGAACAACACGTTGAAGGGCGGGATCTCGACCGGGGCGCGCTACGAGATCGACATCACCAACGGCGGCGGCGTACGGGAGTCGTTCATCCACGGCGAGACGAACGACCTGCGGGGGACGATCGATCGAACTGTGAACACCTTTGATCCGCCGGATCCGCGCTTCGACGCGCAGTTCGTGCCGCAGGCGCCGGAGTACGCGGCGGTGGGCTACCGGCCGGCGGCCGTGGCATCGCGCGGCCGCACCAGCCGTTAGCCGATCGTGAGCACCGTCCGCAGAGGTCGAGCCGCGTCGTGTGACAAGCCGGGATCCAGGTTGACATGCTATACAGCGTTTGTTACGATCCCGTAGCCAAGGTGGTCCATGGGTAAACTCGCAACTCTTTTCTTCACCGAGGTTCTGGGTGGCGCCATGGCTGCGGAAATCCCTCCGATTGAAAGCGCGAACAAGCAGGTTCACGCGAAACTCTACCTTCCGATTGCGCAGAAGGGGTTTTACAAAGCTGCACGCTTCGACTGGCCCCTATGACCACTACGCTCTTCAAAAGGCTCCGTAGTAATCAGCCTCATGTTCGATTGATCGTCGCCGCGCTGATGCTCACGTATCCCGCGGTGCGCGCCTTTCAGGCCTCATCGAGTACGGCATCACCGCCTGAAATCCGCTACCCCGCGCAGGACGCGGGAGTCGATTCGCTGGCACGGCGCGCCCAGGAACAGAAGCAGGCCGCAACCCAGTACTCCGTTGTTCACGATTTTCATTTCGAAGACAAACTTCCTGAAAGCGGCATCACGTTCCGGGAGCGAATCGTGGATGACTCCGGGCTGAATTACAAGCCGGTTCACTACGATCACGGCAGCGGAATCGCCGTGGCGGATGTGGACGGCGACGGTCTCTATGACATCTACTTCGTGAACCAGGCGGGGCCGAGCGAGCTATGGAAAAATCTCGGCGGCGGCAAATTCCGCAGAATCAATAGCCCTGCACTTGCCATCTCCGGGCGCATCGCCGTGGCGGCCTCGTTTGCCGATATCGATAACGATGGCGATGAAGACCTCTATGTCACCACAGTGCGGGGCGGCAACCTGTTATTCGAGAACGACGGTCACGGGAACTTCCGCGATATCACGCGCGAAGCTGGCCTTTTGCATTCCGCGCATTCCTCTGGCAGCGTGTTTTTCGACTACGACCACGATGGCAAGCTCGATCTTCTGGTATGCGACGTGGGGCAGTACACGTCGCAGAAGAAGGGCGCGCAGGGCCAGTTTATAGGATTGCCGGACGCATTTTCCGGCCATATGTATCCAGAGCGATTTGAGCACCCAATCCTCTATCGCAATCTGGGCAACAATCGATTTCAGGACGTGACCGCGGCGGTGGGGCTCACGCCGCATGGATGGTGCGGAGATGCCGCCGTCGCGGATGTCAATGGCGATGGCTGGCCCGACATCTACTTTTTGAATATGATGGGCGCGAATCATTACTACGAGAACCAGGGCGGGAAGGGTTTTGTCGAGAAGACTAAAACTTATTTTCCGAGAACCTCCTGGGGCGCCATGGGGGTTAAGTTCTTCGATTACGATAACGATGGCCGCCTGGATTTGTTTGTCACCGATATGCATTCAGACATGGTGCAAAGTGTGGGGCCAGAACTGGAACAAAAAAAGGCTCCGACGCATACCCCCGACAGCTTCCTTATGGGGCCGGCCTCCAGCTTCGTGTTTGGCAATTCGCTGTATCACAACACGGGAAAGGCTCCGTTTGAGGAGGTTTCCGACGCCATGGGGGTAGAGAACTACTGGCCGTGGGGACCGAGCGTCGGAGACATCAATGCGGATGGATGGGACGATATCTTCATTGCGTCGTCCATGAACTTCCCTTTTCGATACGGGATCAATTCCATGCTCCTGAACGACCATGGCAAAAAATTTCTGGACGCCGAGTTTCAGTTAGGGATCGAGCCGCGCCGCGGGGGTCGTACTCACACGCCATGGTTCCAGATGAACTGCTCCGCCATGCCTCCGGATCCGCAGGACATCATGCACCAGATTTGCGAGAACCATAAGGGCATGGTCACGGTTATGGCCCCGCTCGGGAGCCGCGCTGCCGTTTTGTTCGATCTGGATAACGACGGGGATTTGGATCTCGTGACCAACGATTTCAATTCGGAGCCTCAGGTTCTGGTGAGCGATCTTGCGGCGCGCAGACCGATCCATTGGCTGAAAGTGCTGCTGACCGGAACCGCATCGAACCGCGATGGCTTGGGGGCCACGGTGCGCGTGATCACCGCAGCCGGCGCAAAGTATTTCAAGTACAACGATGGCAAGTCCGGATATCTTTCGCAAAGTTCTCTGCCGCTCTACTTCGGGCTTGGCGGCGAAAATGCGATTGCACGCGTCGAGATTCATTGGCCTTCCGGCCGCGACCAGGTGATTACACAAAATCTGCGCGCGAACGACATCCTGCGTGTGACGGAGCCAAAGTAGTGCGCGCGGCTGATATCGGATTTGCGATCCTGGTCAGTCTGCCGGGTTTGCAGGCTTTCGTCCCAGCTACGTCCCCTTGGGTCCTCGGCGCGCAACTGGCGAAAGAAGGGAATTGCGCTGCTGCTGTGCAGACGTTCACTTCGGCCTTGGCATCCTCCCCCGCGCCAACCGCCGATCCCTATTTGTTGCTTTCCGATTGCGATGCACAGCTGAATCGACCAGCGGATGCCGAGCAGGCTCTTCGCAAGGGACTGTCGGCCCATCGCGGCAGTCGTGCCCTGGAGTTGGCGCTGGGTGAGTTACTGATGGATGTAGAGCCCAACAGCTTGGAGGCGGGGCAGTTACTCGAACATTCGGTTCGCACCGCACCGCGCGATCCGGAAGCAAGGCATTCTTACGCGCGGTGGGCGTATAAGAATTGGCGCGAACGCATCTGCGCGGCGCAGGAAAAAGCCGCTGTACTCTTGCCCGGTCTCGACGACGCGGCGCTGCTGCAGATGAATACTTTGTTGGGGATCTGTTCCAGCCGGTTCGAGGATACCGAGGGAGCACGGGCCGCTTTTCGAAGGGCCAACGCAATTAATTTACGCCAGAAGACGTATGACCCGGAAGCGGCATACCAATACGTGCAATTCCTGGGGCGCTTCGGTGAGGCTGCCGAGGTTCAGTCGATTGTGGGGGAGATTCTCGATCGCGTTCCCCAGTTTGGGCCGGCCCGCCTGGAACGCGCCAAATACTTCGATCGGGAGGGCCAGCCGGAAAAGGCGGCTGAGGCAGCGCGGCTGGTGTTGCAAAGTGCGGGAAACGATTTGAGTATTGAGCGGGCAGCACACGGGATTCTTGCGCGGTCATTTACTGCACTGGGCGAGACGGGTAACGCTTCCCGCGAACAGGCGTGGATCGACGCCCATCCTAACCCTGAAACGCCGGCTAAGCGATAGTCCCTACCGACCCCTGTCCGAAAGGACGGACACCACCAGATCATCTATAATTAATTCGCCGCCCGGCGACGTCCTGATTTGGTAGCGTTGGAGCGATACCACGACAGATCTAATGACACCCCGGACCGTGCTGCTCATACGCAAAGCTTTCCTGATCTTCGGTGCGAATTTGCTGCTTTTCGCGCCCTTGTTTCTCAACAGCGAGCAGACCGCCAGACCGGCGCCTCGCCAAGCCGGCCGGGCGCAGTTCAACGAAGTTGCGGCGAAGTCGGGCATTACCTTTCGCCACGAGAGCGGTGCTTCGGCCGAGAAGCACATGTTCGAAACCTTCGGCTCCGGAGTGGGCGTGATCGATTTCGACAATGACGGCCAGCCCGACTTGTTTTTCGCCAACGGAGCCGACCTGGCGCACGGCAAGCCATCTCCTGGCAATGCGCTCTATCGCAATCTGGGCAACGGAAAATTCGAGGATGTAACTGCCAAAGCAGGTGTCGCAGGCAATGGGATGTTCGCTACCGGCGTGGCCGTGGGCGACTATGATAACGACGGCTACCTGGATATCTACGTCACCGGCTACGGCGGCAATCAGCTCTTTCGCAACAATGGGGACGGGACCTTCAGTGAGGTGACGGCCAAGGCTGGAGTGGGCGCCAGTGGGTGGAGCAGCAGCGCTGCCTGGGTGGACTATGATCGCGACGGCTACCTGGATCTGTTTGTGGGACGCTACCTGGATTACGACATGCGCAAGCCGCCATACTGCGGATATCAAAAGCCGGGCTACCGCATGTATTGCGATCCGCGGACGTTCGACGGGACGCCGGCATTGCTGTACCACAACAATCGGGATGGCACGTTCACGGAGGTCTCCCGCCAAGCCGGCGTGGCGAATCCGGCGGGAAAGAGTCTGGGGGTGGCCATCGGCGATATCGATGGGGATGGATGGCCCGATATCTTCGTGGCCAACGATGGTGTCCGCAATTTTCTCTACCACAACAAAGGCAACGGCTCCTTTGACGACATTACCTACGGCGCCGGCGTAGGTTTCGACATGAACGGCAAAGCTCTGGCCGGCATGGGCGCCGAGGTCGTGGATCTCGATGGCGATGGCTTACCAGACATCTTTTTTACGGCCTTTTCGGACCAATACAACCCGCTCTACCGCAACCTCGGAAAGCTGCTTTTTGAAGATGGCACCGCCAAAGCCGGCTTACCGATCAGCGTGAAGACACTCGGCTTCGGCGCCAAGGTCTTCGACTTCGACAACGACGGTTATCCGGACATTTATGTGACCAACGGACACGTCACCGATAACGTGGCACTCTACGACCCGCAGCTCTCTTACCGTCAGGCCGACCTGCTTTACCGGAACCTTGGCGGCGGCCATTTTCGGGACGTCTCGGCGGATAGCGGTCCGGCGTTTCGCATCCAGCACGTCGGCCGCGGTCTGGCGGTGGCGGATTTCGACAACGACGGCGACCTGGACGTTGTGGTGAGCAATTCCGGCGGAAGCCCGCTGCTGCTGCGGAATGACGGAGGCAATCTCAATCATTGGATCGCGCTTAGCGCCCGCGGCCGCGAGAGCAATCGTTTCGGGATTGGCGCGAAGGTGCGGGTGACCAGCGGCGGCCGGACACAGTTGCGGGAAGTCAATCCTTACGGAAGTTACCTCAGCACCAGCGACACGCGATTGTATTTCGGGCTGGGCAACGCAAGCGTTGCTCGCATCGAGATCGAGTGGCCCAGCGGGAAGAAGCAGGCGATGGACAGCGTTCGCGCGGGCCAGATTTTGCTGGTGGATGAGGCCGACGCGAAGCGCTGAGAGCCTCAGGTATAATGTGACGGTGCCGCGGCTCCGGATTGCTGTTGTCCTCCTCGCTTGGGGCATGGCTTCGTGCATGATTTGGGCGCAGACTCCACGTGCCGATCTAGAGGGCCTGCAACTGGGCGCCGCCGCGGAACACCTGCAACAGGGGAAAACCGACCAGACGATCCGCGAGTGCAAGAGCGTGCTGGCGACGGATCCGCGTTCCGCGCCTGGGCACATGCTTCTGGCGCTGGCGTATATCGCGAAGGGGTCGAGTGACATGGTCGCCGACGCCAAAGCGGAATTGCAGCAGGCGCTCGATATCGATCCGCAGCTTCTGTGGGCGCGCTTCTACCTGGCCCGGCTGTATGTGGAACAGGGATTGAACGAAAAGGCCCGGGAGCAACTGGAGATCGGTCTGAAGCAAAGCCCGGGGCTACCGCATTATCTTGCGCTGCTGGGTGAAGTGCGGCGCAAATTGGGAGATCCGGGCGCCTCTTTGGAGTTGAACCGCAAGGCTCTCGAGGCAGACGCCACCATGATGCAGGTGCATTATTTCCTGGCGCTCGCCTATCTGGACTTGAAACAGGAACAGCCGGCGGTGGCTGAGTTCGAAAAAGTCATCCACACGCCCTACGTGACGCCGGAGGTGTACAACGCGCTGGCGTCTCTCTATATCAAGAAAAAGCAGTTTGCGGAAGCGGAAGATCTGTGCCGGAAAGCCATTGCTCTGGACCCATCACGGCCGGACGCATATCTGAACCTGGCGCGAGTCTATAACGCCCAGCACGCGAGTGACAAGGCGCTGGAGGCTCTACGCGCGGCATTGCCGGAGGGCAAGGAGTTCACCGTGTCGGAGTATTACCAGGGATTGCAGGCGGATCTCGCGGTGGAGCGCGGCGTCGCATACACGGCCAAAAAGACGTATGCCTTGGCAATCGACGCGTATGCACGCGCGCTCGATTTCGATCCGCGCCGCGCCGTCATCCACCGGCGCCTGTCGGAACTCTATCTACAGAAGGGAGACCCGGCCGCCGCCGCTCTGCATACGAAGGAAGCGGACAAGCTCGAGAAAAGCCAAAGGTAGGACAGGCGCCTGATCGGTTCGGGTCCTGACGCACCGAAGCAGCCGCATACCTGAATGCCGCGCAACAGGTTGGTGATGGCATCTTGGAAGCCCACCAGCAGGCGCTTGAGGGCATCCGTCCAGTCGTGCGCAGTGAACAGCCGATCAAACCCGTACCTGTTGCGGGACGTGGCGACGGTGTTGCCTGATAGCGGTCGACAACACCCTGCATATCCCGTTCGGGAAAGCCGCGAACGGGCGGCGGTCCATTCCGTTGCCGAATCGCGCGGCGGCCTTGCTCGATATGCGGAAGCCTGTTGCGGCTTCTGAGTGGGTCTTTCCGGCGCCCACCAAGAGCGGGCCCATGGAACAATCGGCGCTGGTGAAACAGCAAGGTAAGGCGTGCGAGCTGCCGGGCATCGAGCGGTTGCCGTTCTACACCTTCCGGCGACACGTGCCTGACGCGGTGGGCATGACACTTGGACCCATACACTCTTGGGCTACTTCGCGGGGCACAGCGACTTCGGCGCCACACGGCGGCACGTTCATCCGAACCTGGAGACCGGGCGCGCGGCGATGGAGAGGGCGCGCGAGGTTCAGGGTGGGCAAAGAAATGGGCACACTGCCGAAATCGACGTTGCGGAAGCGGAAGCGACGGAAGCCGGAACAGTGGGGAAGATTTGGAGTGGTACGCCCGAGTGGATTCGAACCACCGACCTTTTGCTCCGGAGGCAAAAAATATCAATCACTTACGAGCAGTGGTCTATGAAAACAAAAGACTTGCGAGTATGTGTGGTGGACCCAGATTGGACCCAGAATGACCGTTTCTGGGGTTTTGGACCCTGGTTGGACCCTGCTTCCACGTTGGTAATCCACATGCTTTCCCGCGTACGCGCGCGGTTCGCCTCGACCATCCAGGTTCCTGAGTAAAATATGTTGCTCAGACAGGATCGTGAAATCTCCCTATAGGAGCAGGGTTGGCAACATGGCTACAAGCCCCGGATGTGGACTTCTGGAAGGGAGGCGAAGTGGTTTCAGTCCTGGCGGCGGGGGTGGCGTGGTACGCCCGGCTGGATTCGAACCAGCGACCTCGTGCTCCGGAGGCACGCACTCTATCCATCTGAGCTACGGGCGCACAGGACTGCAAGTACAGGATAGCAGAATCGAGACTGGCCGAACACGATGTGGCGGTGCAACCATGTGGATATGCCGACCACGCTTCCACTGGCACTCACCCGCCAGACTCTCCGCTCGCAGGTCAACCGCGCCGAGATGATGTTCATCGAGTCCAAGGCGAAGGCGGCGGGCCTGAGCGTCGGGAACTACGTGCGGTCCCTGCTTGGCCTGCCGGAGCGCGCCGCCGGCCGGCCGACCCGCGCGCAGATGGAAGCGGAGCAGGACCATGCGTGGCAACTCCTCCAATCGATGGGCCTCGACCCAGCGCAGTTCTTCCCCGCCGATGAGTCCTGGCT
>CAZSQK010000142.1:0-18160 GCA_964608645.1 uncultured Solibacteraceae bacterium
TTCGCCATCGGCCCGGCAATGTTGCTGGAAACCCCTGCTCCCAGGTTTCCCAGTGCCGTGCTGATGCCGCCGGTGACGGAAGATGTGTCGCCCGGCATGGCCTTCGTGAGCGAAGTCAAGGAGCCCGAGAAGCCCGAAACATCGATCTTCGGAGGAGCCACATTCAGCAGCCCGCTCTTCAGCGAGTCGAGCGCCGGCATGGGGCCTTTCGCCAGCGAAGTCAGATGTCCGCCCGCGCCATTGAGCTTGCCCACCTGCTCCGCCAGCGCAGCCGTCAGGTTGTTGCCTTGCATGCCCGTAGTGATGCGCTCGAAGATCGTCGGCATTCTCAGCCCCCGAACAGCCCCTTCAGCGCATTCTGGACACCGGAGAGCGATCCGACCGCGCTCTTCACCCCGTCCATGGCGCCCTTCAGCGGCGGTGTCGGGTCGCCGAAGTTCTTGATTGAATTGATGGCGTCCGGCGCCTGCGCCGCGGCGAACTGCTTTCCGGCTTCGTCCGCCACCGCCGCGTTGACGTCCGAGAGATCTTCGGAATCGGCCGGCGGAGGAGGCACGACATACTGCGTCAGCACCATTTGATAGCGAAAGGAGTCGCTCGCTCCCGCAACTTCCTGCACTTTCAGATCCGCCACCAGGATCTGCTCGATGCTGGTTGCGCTGGCGATGTCAGCCACAAAATCCACGGGCTTTCCCGCCTGGAGTATGGCGCGCACCTTCTCCAGGAATCCGTCGCGGGCATCATCCCCCGCCAGCGTGCCCTCGATGTGAATCGCCACCGAGCCCGAACCAAGATCCTGGGTCAGGCTCCCCTCCAGTCCCGGAACGGGGATCGCCACCAGCCGGCGGTCCTCCGCGGTCCCGATTCTCTGGATGCCTGGAACCGCATACTGGCCGATCATCGGCTTGACCTTCATGACAGGTCGATCCCCCGCCGCCGCGCCTGGCGGTTCAATATCGCGTGCAGTCGCCCGGCCAGGTCATCGTCTTCGTGCCACTGAATCTCTCCTGGGCTTGTCTCAACCGCCCCGGTGGGCGGCGCCGGTGCGGGGTGCGCCCGAAGACGGTTATCGATCAGGGTCAGGGTTTCGACCAGGCGATCGATCGTGACCGCAAGCTCCGGCGCTTGCTCCGCCGGCTGGGGCGATTCCGCGGAGCTTACCGCGGCCGCGGGTCTCGATCCTGCTGCCGCCAGAACCTCGCTCCAATCCGCCGCGGCGGGATCGGCGAACGGATAGACTATGCCGGCGGGGCCGCGGGTCCATTCCGTCAAGCGCCTCTCCGTCTCCCGGAGCAACGTGCCGTACATCTCATGGATCGCCCCGGATCGGAGGAGTGCGGCGGCCGGTAGCGCAGGCTTCAGGGTGCGGGTAAGGCCGGCCCCGGACGGCCCGGAAGCCGGGACGGATTCTGTTCGAGCCGCCCCTTCGCGGAGCCCATCGACCGGGCCGCGACTCACGTCGGCCATGCTTGCAGGTTCCCGATGCGGCTGGACGTTCGGGGATCGCGAGAGGCCGGCCGGTGCGGTCCGCTCCGAGTCGAAAGGGAGACGGTGGCCGTAGTCGGCTGCCGATCGGGAATTCCCGGCCGCCGCGGCGCGTGGCATATCCTGCAACAACGTCAAAATCTGTGCCGCGCTCGATATGACTGGCGTGGGCGGAGAAATGTTCCGCTGTGACGCCGGCGTCTCACCGCGAGTGGGCACGCGCGACAGCGGACTTGCGCCGTCCGGCGCTGCGGCCGGCACGCTGAATCCCGAGTCCCGCAGAGGATCCACGAGAAGCGCAATATCCAGCTCCGGCAGCCATGCCGCGTCGGCGGCGATGCACCCCGACGCCGCGCCCCCATCCTCCATGTCCGTCAGCCACTCTCGCGTTCCGTAGGCGCCGTCTTCCACAGCCGCGAGGAACGCTCCGTTGCCGGTCATGACCCGTTGGCCTCCTGCCCGTTCTGGCGGATCATTTCCAGGTAGAGAAGCACTTGGCCCAACGTCAGCTCGCCCACCTGCTGCGGAGACCAGCCGAACTCCCGTGCCAGCAGGAAGCACGCCTTCGACATCGGCGCCTGCACCGCGTCGGCCAGCCCTGGCTTATCCACTTTCAGGCCGCTGATGCGGTTGAGTTCCTCGAGCAGGAAGCGCGCCAGGCCGGTGGGCAGCGAGTGGACCTGCTCGAAGGAAAGCGCCGGCTTGACCAGTCCCTCCTTCAGCATCAGAACCGAAAGCAGGGCGTTGCTGTCCTTGGCGGCGCGCGTCACCAGTTGAACGTCGCGCACTGTCAGAGGACGCAGGCGCACGCTTCGCGGATCGTCGCCGCTCTCCCCCAGCAGCGCCGGCGGAATGTCGATGTCGTGTTGTGCCGAGCCGCCGGCGAGCAGTTCCTCGGCCGTCAGGTGCGCCACGTCAGCCCTCCTTGTCTTCCACGCTGACCCACAGTGCCTTGAAATCCACCTTCTCCATCACGAAGTCGTCCTCCGGAATCGAGTAGGTCCAGTTCTCGATCTTGACTCCATGCACCGTCACGGCCGAAAAGACTCCGGGGCGGGCCGGGTTTTCCAGACGCAAATCCAGGTTGAACGTGGGCGCCAGGAATGCGCCCGCCGGACGCGACGTGGCGGCATCTCCCAGCAAGAGTTTCAGCAGCGCGCCATTGATATAGGCGCGCTCCATGCTGCCGCTCACGTTGACATTGCCGGCGCGCAGCTCCGTGGGATAACGCTGCCCCAGTTCGTGAAAGGGTTTCAGGTCGCTCGACACGCGCACTTCCACGTTGGAGGCGCGGCCCACCGGCGTGAGGTTGAATTGATCGATAACCTTCTTGGCGGCATCGCCTTCCGCGCCCGAATCCACTGCCAGCACGATCGAACCGTCGGAACCCCGAAATACGTTGGTATTCGCCATTTTCCGTCTCCCTTACGAAAGGTTCATGATCACCTTGATGTAATCGATGCTGAATGTCGGCTGTAAGAGCATGGTCACCAGGCAGATGCCCGCGATTTCCTGTTCGCGCGTGGCGGTCACGTCCAGAGTGAAGGCGACCAGCGCCTCATTCAGCACCATGTCGGAGAGAAAGCCGTTCAAGGTGGCCTTCAGAGCGCCCCGCACACGCGCGTTGTTCAGCCGGCCAATATAGGGCTGGGAGCCGTCGCGTGTGCCTTGCTTGGCGTAGTCCACGATACGTCTCACGGAGATCTGGCGGAACGCCGCGTCATCGGTGGTGATCCCCTTCACCACACGAATCCCGTTCTTCCGCTCCAGCGCCAGCACCCGGTTTTCGATGAGTTGCTTCAGCTCGCCATCGTTGTACAGCTTGGTGAGTCCGGAAACGGTCAACACCTTATTCGTAGGACTGACCTGCACAGCCAGCGAAGCAATGAGACCGCTGACCGCGGCCGCAGCGTAGGCCGCGGGAAGGGATACATCCGTGCCGAGCACCAGGTCCTGCGCCCTGATCCCCGGCGCCACCAGAACCACGCGTCCGCTGGCCACGCCGCCGGAGTTCGACACAACTGTGGCCACATCGTCGGCATCCGCGCCTACGATCGCAATGCGATCGCGGCCGTTCGTCTCGCCGTTTTCGACGTTCGCTTCCAGCGCCGACCCGCCGGCGGAGAGTTTTTGCCCCGCCAGAGTTACGATGTTCACCGGCTCGGCGTCGAGAACCGCCAGGGCGGCGGTGTAATCGCCTCCCGACGCATTCTCGCCGTTGGCTCCAGCGTTGAGCGGCAGTGCTTGCGGCATCGTGTCCGGCGTTCGCGCGTCCGCGCCGGTCGCAATGGCGGCGGTCACCAGCGTAGAATGCGCGTTGATGTCGGCCACGATGTTGGTGGCGTCTACGTCCGTATAGAGTTCTTTGGCATTGCCGTACATCACCACGATGTCACGGCTGAACGCCTGGTCCACGTAGTACGAGGCCACGATCTGGTCGCCGTTCGCCGGCTGGTCGCCGGCGTCGAAGGTCATGTTTCCGGTGGTTGCGTCCACGTGCACATTGCCGGGGCTGGCCGGGTTCGCGGGAGAGAGCGTCAGACGGATCGTCTGGCCGGTGTTCCCCTTGATCACGCGGACCACGTTCTGGGGCGATGCCACGATGTGCGCATGCAGGGGCTGCAGGCTCGCGGCGGTGACGTTCTGCTTTCGCTGCGCCACCAGCGCGTTGGCGGAAGCCGGCTTCACCTGCACGGTGATGTCGTGGCCCCACGTGCCCGGCGTCGCTGCCGTGATCGTGACCACGTTTCCGGTAGCGTCTTTCAGCGCTTCGCTGGCCGCTACGCCCCCGCCCGCCGCGCAACGCACAGCGTAGACCGTGGAGGCGCCGTTGCCGAATACCTGCTGCAGCGCGCGCACCAGTGTCAGCTCGTTGTTCGTCCCGCCGCCCCAGGCATCGTAACTGCCGAAGATCTGCTGGGCATCGGGGAACGAGGATAGTATCGTCGCGGGCCCTCCCACAGGCCCTTTGCTCGCCGTTCCCACAATTCCTACGTTGCCGGTGGCGATTCCCGTAACCCCGATGAGCCCTTCTGCGCGAACCTCGATATAAGTTCCCGGAATGATCATTTCGGTAATTGCTTCCGCCATTTACGCCTCCTATTTCACAGTCATTTGCTCGTTGAATTGCCCGTCGATAGCCACGTCGATTTCTTTGATGGCGCCGCCCGGGCCGCTTACCACACTGGTGACCTCTTCATGCACGATCGAGTACTCGAGCACCGCGCGCAAAGCGGTCGTCGAGTCGGGGAGCCGCATCCCCTCCGCCGCCCGGATCGCGGCTGTCTCGAACGCCGTGAACCCGCTGCTGTTCAACGCGGCGCCGGACGCGGCGAGCTGCGTGAGGACTGCGCTGGTGAGCTGGTTCATCGACGCGACGCCCGCCGTCCACAGTTCAATCCGGAGTTGGCCCGCGGTGCGCGTGCCGGTCGTGGTGGTCCACTGGCCGCCGCTCGATGCCAGGCCGGCCACTGCCCCAATCCCGGCAGGCCCTTCCCGTGCCCCGCTCACCGCCACCGCGATCACTGGCAGGTCCGCCCCGGCTGCGGGACCGGAGAAGCCGATCCGGTCCGGGCCGATCACTGCCGCGGGGACTCCCTTCAGTATCTCGATGATGTCCTGTATCGCCTTGCTGGCCGACAATCCGTCAATCCTCTCGCCGGGCCTTCAGCCGTTCCTTGTTCGCCCCATATGAATTCTCGGCCGCCCGGCTGCTGTTCTCGATCACGAGCCCCTCCACAACGAGCTGCTGCAACGCCTCCTGAACCACTGGCTTGCTTGGCCCCTCCGGCCAATCCGGAAACCAGAACTGGCAGATGCCTCCGACTGTGTCGCGGGCATCCGGGTGCCGCGATAGATATCGCAGGATCCCCTGCGCGGCGGCCTCAGCTTCGTCGTTCAACCCCGTGCAACTTTGCACATGGACTGCCGTTGCGGAGTTCCGTGTTTTCAGTCGGTGGTGGATCGCGGTGCGGTTTTTTTCTCGCACCTGCCGGAGCGCGCTGCTGCCTTGCCAAGGAGCCGGGATGCGGCAACCGTACCGCGGGGGTGCGGCACTCTAACCGCACCGCCGTCCGATATCGTGCTTGCGCATCAGACGCTGAAACGCCCGGCGGTCGGTTTGCGCTTCGCGCGCCGCCTGCGTCACATTAAAGTTGTTGCGGCCTAGCACTTCCCGTAAGTAAACTCGCTCAAAGTCGGCCATCTGGCGGGATTTCGCTTCGCGCAGCGATGGCGCCGTCTCTCCCACTGCGCAGTCCACGTCCGGTAATCCCAGGTCCTCCGACCGCAACACATCGGCTTCCGTCATCACCACCGTCCGGTGAATCACCCCCTCCAGCTCTCGAACATTGCCGGGCCAGGAGTGCGCCGCCAGCCGGCGAACCACACCCGGCGCAAAGGTAAGGCGGCCTCGTCCGTACTGAATGGCGTATTTGCGAAGGATATGTTCGGCCAGCAGCGCGACGTCCTCCTCCCGGTCTCTCAGTGGTGGAATGTGGAGAGGCAGCAGGTTGAGCCGGTGAAACAGGTCCTCGCGCAGTTGCGTCAACTCCATCTTCCGGCGCAAGTCGGCGTTCGTGGCGGCGATGATCCGGACATCGGCGGTCAGTGTTTGCACGCTGCCCAGCGGACGATATTCGCGGTCCTGAAGAAAGCGCAGGAGTTTTACCTGCGCCGCGGGGGTGAGGGCATCCACTTCGTCGAGGAAGAGGGTCCCGCCCTCCGCCGCGGCGATCAATCCTTTTTGCGTGCCGGCAGCCCCTGTGTACGCTCCGCGCATGTGACCGAAAATCTCGTTCTCAAAAAGCTGGTCGGGCAAGGCTCCGCAATTCACGGGAATAAATCCCCGTCCCCGCCTCGCGCTGCTGTAATGGATTGCCCGGGCGAAAAGCTCCTTGCCGGTGCCGGTCTCTCCGGTGATGAGCACCGGAGCATCGGAGGCGGCCAGCAAAGGGAGGCTCTGAATCAGGTCCAGGAAAGGACGGCTGTTCCCTACCAGGAAATCCAGCTTCAGGTTCTCCCGGACGGCCGCACCGCCATGAGATGGCGTCCCTGCCGGCGGCAGCATGCGGCGAATGCGTTCGACTAACTCAACCGGACGGAACGGACACAGGATGAAGTCATCCAGAGTGTGGAGCAACTCGCGCAAACTCTCGCTTGCCGTACCCCATCCGCCGCAGACCAATCCAATGACACGAGTCTCACGCCATTTGCGGGTAAGTGCCAGCAGAGCTTCGGTGACTGGTTCCGCCGCCGAGAACCGCGCCAGGGCCAGATAAGGCGGAGTCGCGTCGACTGGCAAGGTTCCTGGAGTGCAGACCTGGAGCGTGCCGCACATTGGTTGCGCGCGTAAGAACTCAGGAAGTGAGTCGCAGGCGAAGGTGCTGCAGGACGTCGGCTCAGCATCCATGAACACGATCTGACGAAGTGACGGAGGGTACATGTGAAATCGCTCCCAGCTCGAATTGCCCCGGAAACAACACTGGTGGTCCCGCACCGAGCGTTGTTTCACAAAGCCGACGGTCGATTGTGGGAGATATTACCGAAACTCGGCTGGATAGCGAGATAGGGGAAAGGCCGGAGACGATCCCTTTCTTGTCTTATTCATCACAGAAAGGGATTTCCCTCCCCCGTCCGTTTGTCCTGATTTCGCTTATTTCACGTCCCGTCGCTCCCACTCGCGAAGCTTTCGGCTCCATGGGCGTATCACTGCTTCGTAGCGGCTTTAAAACCGGGCCGCAGCTCGCGCGGGGTGATCTCCCGATATATTCGACCGAGTTTGGTTCGACGATGGCCGCCGGAAAGGAGCCGCACCTCAGTGCGCTTGAGACCTACGCCAGGGTACTGGGTCTGGACCAGAACATTCTGCTCCGCAAGAGAACTAGCCTTAGCCCTTGACGTTTCGGGCCATGCTTGAAATGGCAGAATTCATGGCACTCATCACACTGCTCGACATTTCAGAGAGCTGCGAAAGCTGGTTCATCAACATCTGCATCTTAAACATATCCTCGATCGAAAGATTGTCTCCGAGCCCTTTTAGCTCGGCGAGCTTCTTCTGAATCTCCGACGTTTGCTGCGACAACTTGTCAATCAGCTGTTGACGGTCGATAGGTGTGGGTGTGCTCATATTCCGGACAATATATCCAGAACGGGAGCGAAATGCAAATAAACATAAACCACCCTCATGGCGATCCCAAGTAGGTGCGCGGGTGAACCTTGTAAGCGCATGCAGAAGAGTTATTCGCATACACGCCCAAAGTCAAATAGAACTCGTTAACTGTCAGGTGTTCGACGGCGGCACTTTCAACACCCGCGCGCTCGAATCGCGCGCCACCAACTGCGAGGCCAACAGGACCGCGCTGGGCTTCCCGGCGCCTTTCGATTCGATCAGCTTGAGCGCCAGCTTCGCCGCCCGGTCGCCGATCTCCTGGCTCTGCTGATCTACCGTGGACAGCGGCACGCGCAGGAATTTCGAATACCGCACATTGCCCGCGCCCACGATCGCCAAATCCTGCGGAATGCGCACACACTGCTCGATCGCCGCCTGCATCGCGCCCATCGCCGTCGGGTCGTTATAGCAGAACACCCCGTCCGGGGGCCGGTTCAACGCGAGCAGTTCCCGCATCGCTTCGTAACCGCTGGCATCGCTCGATTCATCGGCATGCTCCCGGCTGATCTCATACTGCGGATCGAACTCGAAACCATGCCGCTTCAGCGCCTCCCGGTAGCCGTGTAACCGCCCCACAGCCGTGCTGATTCCCGATCCACCGATGTGCGCGATCCGCTGGCACCCGACCTCGATCAGATGCTCGGTTGCAATCCGCCCGATCTCTTTATCCCTCGCCCCGACGAAGTTCACCTTGCGGTCCGGCGGCCGCCGGTCGATCAGGACAACTGGGGTTTTGTGGTCGTCCAGATGGTCCAGAAAGCGCCAGTCGCGCTGCGACGAAGCCAGAATCAGCGCGTCCACCCGCCGCGCCAGCAGTTGATCGATCGCGCGGTTCTCCAGGTCAGACTCCTCGTCGCAAGACGAAATGATCAGGCTGTAATTCGTCTTCCGTAGCACCTTCGAAAGCCCCGCGGCCACCTCGCCGAAGAACGGATGCACCAGATCGGGCACCACCAGCCCGATCATGTGCGTGCGCCCCGTGACGAGCGCCCGCGCCGAGAGATTCGGACGGTAATTCAACTCCTGAATGCGCGCGCGCACCCGCTCGCGCATTTCCTGGCTGATATCGGGGTGATCGCGAAGGACCTTCGAAACTGTGCCGATCGATATGCCGAATTCCGCGGCAATATCCTTCATCGTGACGCTCATCGCCGCAATTATCGCACCTCTCTGAAATCAGCTGGGGGAATCACGCGGTTTCGTGCGCCGAGCAGTCCACGGCGCGATTCTCTACGACGCGGTGGTGACGAATCCGCAACTCGCCGTTCTGGGAAGGGGCCCCGCCAGATCCTGCTCCTGGCGCATGTAGCGTTGAAAATAGCGGCCGCGGGCCGGGTACAGGAAGTCGTGGGAGCCACGCTCGACGATGCGGCCGGAATCCATCACCAGGATCTGATCGGCGCGGCGGATTGCCGAGAGGCAGTGGGCGATCACAAATGTCGTCCGCCCGCGCATCAGACGGCTCAACGCCGCCTGAATGGCCGACTCCGATTCCGAGTCCAGGCTGGAAGTGGCTTCGTCCAACAAGAGAATGCGCGGATTTGCCAGATCACACTGACGGCTCCCAGCAACATTGTTGTCGCCATCTTCAGAACCGCGCGGCCCGAGAGGGCCTTGATGGTGACATCCAGCATCCGCCCCACACTCCGGGAAAAGACCCGGGCCTCGCTGGCCTCCGCGCAATAGCTCTTGACCACTCGCACGCCCCCGAGAGACTCGGCGAGGCTCCCGACGGGCCCACCAGGGCCGTCACCGAATCCGGAAGCGCCTCAAAGGACACCTGGTGGAGCACCGGCTTGACGCCGTCGTAGCTGAAGTTGACGCCTTCGAACCGGACGTGGCCGCGCAATGGTCCGATACTGACCAGGCGCCGGCTGTCCTGCTGTTCCGTTTGAAGTCTCAATACCTCACGGGGGCTACCGTTCACGTCCAGGCTCAGCAACGCCGGCGGCCAACGTCAGAGCTTTCCTGGTCAGACTGAGTCAACGGATGCTTGACATCGTGGAAGAGCCGCTCGTATAATCGTTCTTCGATATATCGATCTACGATTATGCCGAAACGGAGACTCGACCCGCTGCCCGCGGCGGCCTTCCATATTTTGCTGGCCCTGGCGGGCGAAGACCTTCACGGCTACGCCATCATGCGTCAGGTCGAGCAACAGACCGGCGGCCGGGTGCGCTTAGGACCCGCAACGTTGTACGGCTCCATCAAGACCTTGCTGGAAGCGCGACTCATCGAGGAAGTCGCAGAGCGTCCCGACGCGGAGCTGGGAACGGAAAGACGCCGTTATTACCACTTGACATCTGCTGGCCTGAAACTCACACGGTCGGAAGCCGAAAAACTCGCCGACTTGCTCCGTGTGGCCAGGGCAAAGCGGATCCTGAGGGGAGCACATGTCTGAAAGGATCTACGCTTGGTTACTGAAGCTCTATCCAGCTCGCTTTCGTGAAGAATATGCCGCACCCATGCGGCAACTGTTCCGCGATCGCCTCCATGCGGAACGGGGGGGATTCCGGCGATTCCGGTTGTCGCTTGACATGATCATCGACCTTGCCGTCTCCATTCCAGGCGAGCATCGGCGGCAGAATGCCCCGGCGCCGGAAGAAGCAGGGAGTTCGATGACCATGCGGCGCGCCATCGTTCCAGCCGTTGGCGTCAGCGTTTTCGTCCTGGCCGGTTTTACGGCGGGATGGCTCGGGATTTCCGAACGAGTACTCCTTTCGTTGTTAGTGGCGCTCGTCGTATCACCCGTCATCAGAACGATGCTGGCGCCGCCCCGCTCAAGCAGACACCGCGAATGAGATGCGCCATGATCCTCCGGCGGGTCGGCCCCTCCGTTCCACAGATTTCTGTGAACCTTCCCGCTTGGGTTGCGTACTACTCGGCAAGGAGTGGCACGCATGGTGGAACGACTGGGACTTCTGGGTATGTTGTGGTTGGCATTGTTGGTCGCCCCGGCCCGGGCGGCTGATGTTACGGGAGCTTGGAGCGTCACAATTTCCACAACCGAGGGCACGATAACCGGCAAGGCGTCGCTGAAGCAAGTTGGGAAAACCGTGACGGGATGGGTGGGACCGAGCGCAGACGACCCGATTCCAGTCAATGGAACTCTCGAAGGGAACAAGCTCACCATGAAGACCTCCCCTCAACCCGGCCGAACGGCGGCCTTCGACCAATGTGACCTGATCGTAAACGGCGACAGAATGACCGGCGCCATTGATACCAACAAGGGAAAGATCGAGTTCGTACGAGCTACGCGGTAGTCTGCCCAGAGGCACGGCTCGCCACGCAAGCCGCGGCATAATGTCATCTCCGTTCCAGCAAAAGCAGTATCTCCCGTTGTTGAGCTTTGGCTTCAGGCGAGCCAGACCCGGGCCGCCCCGTCGTATAGAAAGCGAGATCCTTAGCCGTTGAACCATTCTTCGTGCGGATGGAGGGATCAGCCCCGTATTCGAGAAGGGTCCGAACCGCGTCCGCACACCGTGTCCGAACCGCGCGATGGAGAGGCGTTGTCCCGTTCTTGTTCTTGGCATTGGGATCGGCGCCTGCCTGAACCAGGCACGCAATGGTCGCGGACTGTGCCGGCGGATTCCACCTTGGTGAGTTCGGTCCTCCGACTGCCGCTAAGTGCAATGGCTCTGTGCCCAGGCGGTTCTTCGACCGGACTTGTGCACCCGCACGGATCAGTTCGCCAACCATCTCTAGCCGGTAAGCGGCTGCGGCAACGTGCAAGGCTGTGTCACCGGAGTTGATGTAGTGGCCGATTTGTGCAAGGAAGTTGGCTGCGGGGCTCGACGGACCCTGCCGGGTTGCTCCCTGCTGAAACGTCGCGGTCGCGAGGGCTGGGTCGGCGCCTATCATTCTGGAGAACTCTGCTCCGCGGTTGGCGACAATCGCGTCTACCAGCCTTCGCAGAGCTTCATCCGTGCTCCTTCCAGACGGCTCGCCTCGGTGCATAGGCTCATCGTCTCACGGATCCCTTTGTACAATGGCCGTGGATGTCAGACGAATCAGCGGGTAAATTCGGCCCATACCAGGTGATCGTGCCCATCGGCGAGGGCGGAATGGGCAAGGTCTTCAAGGCCCGGGACACCCGGCTGGACCGGATCGTTGCGCTCAAGATTTCCCATGCCCAGTTCAGCGACCGCTTCGCGCACGAGGCCCGCGCCACTGCCGCTCTGAACCACCCGCATATCGCGACTTTGTACGACGTCGGCCCGGATTACCTGGTGATGGAGTTCGTTGAGGGCGAGACGCTGCGCGGGCCTTTGCCGATAGCTCGCGCGTTGCTGTACGCCGGACAGATTCTGGAAGCGCTGGAGGCCGCACACCGCAAAGGGATCGTGCATCGCGATCTGAAGCCGGCGAACGTGATGGTTTCGAAGACCGGCGTGAAGTTGCTTGATTTCGGACTGGCTCAGGTAAAGGCGCCCGCAACCGCGAACGATCAGACCGCCACCATGGCTCTTTCCACCGAGGGGGCCATCGCCGGCACTCTCCAATACATGGCGCCCGAGCAGCTGCAGGGCAAGCCGGCCGACGGCCGCAGTGACATCTTCGCGTTCGGGCTGACCTTTTACGAAATGCTGACGGGACGCCGGGCCTTCGATGGCGACAACGCCGCCAGCGTGATTTCCGCGATCATGACGGCGGAGCCCCCCGCCTTACCTCAGCACCAGCTTGCCACGCATCCAGCGCTGGAACGTGTCCTGAGGATATGCATCGCGAAGGACCCGGATGACCGCTGGCAATCGGCCTCCGATGTTCGCCGCGCACTGGAATTAGTGGACACAACGCCCGCGTCCGCCGAAGCCGCGCCGCCCGACAGACGGTTCCGTTGGGGATGGATCGCGGCGGCGCTGGTTGGCGTCCTCATCGGTGGCGGCGCCATGCTGTGGCGAGCCGCGCCGAAGGCGCCGGAGCCATGGACATTCCGGCCCCTCACCTTTTCCGGCCAGGCGTTCGCCCCGTCGCTCTCACCCGATGGGAAACAGGTGGCCTTCCTTTGGACGGACGGAAAGGGTCAGGGCCTCGATCTCCATGTGCAACTGGTGAATGGCGGCAATCCGCTGCGGCTGAAGGATACGCGAGCGGCCGGTAAGCCCGCATGGTCCCCGGACGGGAGCCGGCTCGCGTTCATCCGGCGCGACGGCAGCATCTACGTGATGCCGGCGCTGGGCGGGGCGCCGCAGCGAGTCTCGATATCAAAGCCTGCCAGCAGCGGCAACCTGGCGTGGTCGCCGGGCGGGGCATTCTTCGTTTTCACCGGCCCCGACGGAGCGCTGTTTATCGTTTCGGCCGACGGCGGCGAGCTCCACCAGCTCACCAAACCCGCAGCCGGCGCCGACATCTCACCCGCTCTGTCGCCGGATGGCGCCATGCTGGCATTTGTGCGGCGCACCAGCACCTTCAATTCTGCCGTATTCGTGATGCCGCTCAATCGCGACGGAACTACGGCCGGAGCGGCGAAACAGATTACATCCGGAGTGTGGGACATCAGCACTCTGGATTGGACGGCCGACGGGCGGGAGATCCTTTTCGCGGGTTCAGCGGGGAGCGGAAACAGCTCGATCTGGCGTATCGCGCGCAACGGAGGCAAGCCGGCGCGTTTTCCCGCTCCGACCATGATTTCCACAGAACCGAGCGTGGCGCGGCAATCCGCTCGCATGATCTACGCCTCGCGGCAAATCGAAACCAGGATATTCAAGATGCCGCTCGACGGTCGCGCAGGCGGGCCGAGTTCTCTAATCGAATCGGACGGCGACCAACGCGATCTCGGTGTGGCGCCGAACGGCGAGCGCATAGTGTTCGTGAGCAACCGCACGGGCTCCAAGGAGATTTGGGTTGCCAATAGTGACGGCTCGGAGCAGACGCAGTTGACTCACTTCAACGGGCCGTCGGTGGGTAGTCCCCGCTTTTCGCCGGACGGAAAGGAGATCGCGTTTGACGGCTACGCCGGCGGGTCTAGCGACATCTACGTCATGCAGGCGGATGGCGGCAAGCCTTCGCGCGTGACGAGCGATGCCGCTAACGAAATCCGCCCCAGTTGGTCGCACGACGGACAGTGGATCTACTTTGGCTGGGACAAGGGCGGCGAATCCCGGATCTGGAAGATCCGTCGTTCGGGAGGCGAGCCTGTACAAGTGACGCGCAAGGCAGGCTACTTCGCGTTCGAGACAGCGGATGGCCAATGGCTCTACGTAGTGAACGGCTCAACCATCTCGCGCATGCGTCCGGACGGCGCCGACGAGATGCCCCTCCGGGATGGAATCGCTGCGGACCATTGGATCGTCGGCGGGCGCCACGTCTTCATGCTGACGCCGGCCGGCGATCTCCAGCGCGCAGCGTTCGGCTCGCCCGCCTTGGAAACGATCTACCATTTCGGTGGTGGAGCGGAAGTCCCCGTTGGTGGAGGAACGGCAATCGCAGTGCCGCCGGACGAGAGCTGGATGATTTATCGGGCCATGACGCGGGTGCGCGAGGCGCTAGTGTTGATCGAAAAGTTTCAGTAGCTTGCAAGTGCAGTTATTGTGACCACTCACCCAAAATAGTCCTGTTCGGTCACTCGGACTGGAACTCGTCAGTACTCCTGAACTTTCCGTTGGCGCGTGATTCGGCCGTTTCCTACGGTCTAGTGCGCCGCAATGAATAGGGTTCCGAAGTCGCCGGCCACACCGATTGACGAGAACTGATCCACGCAGCTCAATGTCACCAGCCCCGCGGCAAGATCCGCCGGGATCGCGATATCCACCTGGTACATCCCAATCATGCCCGGCGCCAATCCGGCAAACGTCACGCCTGCAGTCTCCTGCGGCCGGCCGGGAGGCTGCACCCAACATAACGGCCGGATGCTCACGTTGCTGAGCGCGGTTGGCGCAGAACCCGTTGGAGGAGTCGGCTCCACTTGTCCCAGTCCGGTCATATAGGCATGCACGATCTCACCCGGAGCCGCTGGATCTGCCATCGTCACCACTCCGTGGAAATCCTGGTGCGCCACAATAATCTCCCGTTCTCCATCCATCGGCATGCCTGTTCGTTCGAAGGCCGGCGCTGCTGTCTCCAGATCCAACGGCACGACACTCTCGAACGGACTCGACGAATTGTGCAGCGTCATCGGAACGGCCGGGAACTGCGAGGAAGGAAGAACCTGCCAGGGAATCTGCACGTCCAGTTCGCCGGCATTGGCCGAAACGAGAGGCACGGACACCCCTTCGAGATCGACCGCGAGGTCCGGCGCCGGGCCAGACGTTGCATCCACGGCAAAACCGCCGCCATACAGATGATGGTACGAGCCGGGCACTGGCGCGCCCTCGTGCAGCGAGATCCACGCGTGCCGCCCGGGAACTTCGGTGGCTTGCAGGCTGTCAATGGCCACCCGCACCAGCTTGCCGTCGACGCGATGCACCCAGGCCGACTTGCCGTTCCCCGTGATCGCCATATTGCTCGAGCTCGGGAGGATCTGTGCGATGACGGTGGCGCTGCCGGCGGAGAAGTCCTGCACCACCGCTTCCCAGCCGCCATCGGAGCGCGGACGCCGGAACAGGAGCCGCGATCCGTCGTTGCTGAGGGAGGGTTGAAACCGGCTGAACCCAAGGCCGCTGTGCAGGGGGATCTCAGCCAGCTTGGTTGACTGGCCCGTTCCCACGTCGTACGACCACAACTGGTCGTTCGTTGCCGCGCCATCGCTCCAGATTTCATAGACCACGCGGTTCTCCGCCGCGCTCATCGCCGCACCCAACACGATGGGCGCGGTGACGATCACCACGCCGGGTTTGGAGGAGAGTTTCAGGACGGCGCTGTGAATGATGAATTGCTGGATGAGCGTCATCGTCAGCAGACCGCCGTTGTTGCCGAGCCCCCTGCCGGCGGGGAGGTCGCCGGGCGCGACATCCGTCGCTTTTCCGGTCGACAGATCCACCACCGTCGTCCCCGCCGCCAGTAATCGCGCATTGTGACTCACCTGCATCCCCGCTGTCGGCGAAATCCCGGCGGGCGCGGTGGCCCCGTTCAATACCAGCAAGGGTTTCTGGCTGGAGCACGCGGCTCCCGAGCAACCCGCATACACAACGTACCCCGAAATCTTGCCGTCGCCGCTGAGAAAGGGTGGGCTCTCGTAGGGCGGTTCTGCCAATCCGGGATTGGGCGGCGAGAATATCTGGCTGAAGCCCGTAGCATCCCACCGGAAGATCTTCAGGAGATTGGTGTCGTTCGATCCGGCCAGACGCCACGTGGATTGAAAGAGGAGTGTGCTTCCATCGTCGGTGGTCGCGAGGTTGTCGAACTGCGCCTGTAGCGACAGAGAAAAGAGACCGATCAGAATGAAACTCCGCACCATACCTCAATTCTGCATCATCGATGCGGATCCCCAACGACGGTCGCTCCCTATCTCCAGAGTTCAGTGCTCGTATTCACGCAGCACCGCCAGCACCTCGGCGCGCTTCATCTTCTCGGCCCATGCCCGCGGTCTGGCCCACGGCTCGGCGTCCGCTTCCATCGCATCCGCGCCTCGACTCAGATACAGCTTCACCAGTTCGACGCGACCCCAGCGGCACGCCCAGCCGAGCGGCGTGCTCTTCAGCAGATCGTCGCGCGCCTCGAGTCTCGCGCCGGCATCCAGAAGCATGATCGCCTGCCCGGTGCGGTCTTCGGAGCTGCACCAGTCAGCCGCCACATCGTGCAGAATCGTTCGCCCGAGTGGTCCGGGGACGTTGGGATCGCACCGATCCAGCACGGCGCGCAGGCAGGCCAAATTACTCCGGGCATTCGATATCTGGCCATACCACCAGGGATCGTCGCGCGCGCGATCGATCCGATCCAACGCCAGTTGCAGAATCTCCGGTTTGCCCGACCCATGGACCAGAAGCACTTCCGCGATCGACATCGTCGCAAACCAATCCGGGATGATTCCCGGCCCGAGCCGCCCTGCCGCTTCATCCTCGAGCATCTGACGCGCCTTCTCCGCCAGCCCGAGATCTCCCACGCACTCGGCATCGAGGACGGCTCCGTGACTTTCCAGCAGGTCGATCATGGCCTGATTCTTTTTGCCATACGCGGCGTACACCGGCGTACCGCTGGCCCAAATATGCGCATTTACATCCGCGCCGCGCGCGAGCAGCAACTTCGCCATTTCCGGTTTGCCGAATTCCGAACAGTGACGCAGTGGCTGGCCCCATGTGTACTCCGGCGGTTCGAGGTCCACTCGCTGACGCTCGTCCGGATCGAAGCCCAGGTCGAGCAACAATGCCAGTATCTCGGGCCGGTCGTATCTCACTGCGAGGGAGAGCAGCCCCTCGTCGCCGTAGATGGGCTGACCCAGAGTTCCTTCGGCATGCCGCGCTCGCAGCCATTCTGCATTGCCAGTGGTGAGCGCCCAGCGGGCGGTTCGCTCCGCCCCGCGCGCCAGCAGAAGGTCCGTCATGGCTGCAACCTGCTGCGGCGTGCCGAAATTTCTTGCGCAACCAACCACATCCAGCGGGGTATTGCCAATCCGATTCAGCGCGTTGGCATCGGCGCCGCGATCCAGCAGCCAGGCCGCCATCGGTTGCAGCAGAAACGCCGCCGCCTTATGCAGCGGAGTAACGCCGTTCTGGGGATCGGCCAGCCGAATCAGTGCCGGGTGTTTCTCCAGGAACGTCATGATGGTTGCCTCGTCCCCGCGTTGAAAGGCTTGCGCGATCTCTGAAGGCAGATCTGTGTCTACGGGCTCCGGCGCTCCCGTCTGGCGGCGATGCTCTTCCTCCCGGATGATGGCCGCGATCTCTTCGTACCCGCGCTCCACGGCGAGCGTCAGTGGACCGGTGGCCTCGCGATGGGGATGGATACCTCCACGCGCATCCGCGCCATGCTGCATCAGCAGGCGCACAATCGCGGGGTTCCGCTGCAGCACGGCGTAATGCAGTGCGCGATGCTCATCGGAACCGGACATGCACCTGTCGACGAGTTCGGGCCGCACCTGGAGGATCGCGCGAACAGCCTCGATATCGCCGGAGCGGACCGCCTCCGCCAGGCGTCCGACGGTGACGCCATCCACGTAGCCTTTCAGCTTGGGCCAGCTTTCGAAGCCGTAGGCGCGGGCAATCACCAGTTGCGCGTCGTGCAAAGCGAAATCGGAACGGCTGGCGTCGTGGTAATGAGTGTTCACTTCGGCGGCCGCGTCAGGTTGGCCCGCCAGAAACCCATGGAGCAGTTCTTTCGCTTGCCGTTTGAGTTGATCGAGGTCGGGGTGCTCGCGAAGGATGCGAGTCGGTAGGGATTTGTTCACAGAGAGCTCCTTTCATCGCGCCCGGTGTCCGCTCGTTCGGGCAGAAAAGAGTTCGTCCAATGGTTACTGACGACAAATGATCAGGGGACGCAGTCCTTCCCGCGGACACGGTGGCTTCCTGAGGAGCCTTAGACATCCTACCATCGAAACGTTTCCGAAAAGTGAAGCCCACCAGGGCGCGGCGCGGTCATGTCAACGCAAAATAGAAATGTCCTATTCCCTGCAAAGTAGAAATGTCCGGTTCA
>CAZSQK010000143.1:0-17648 GCA_964608645.1 uncultured Solibacteraceae bacterium
CAGGTGCTCACGCCGCTGGACCTGGAACGCCGTTTCGGCATCACCGGCGGCAACATTTTCCATGGAGAGATGAGTCTCGATCGGATGTTCGTGATGCGCAGTATGATGAATCCTTCCCTGCCGAAAAGGATCGACCCGGCCACGGCCTTGGCGACGCTCCGAAATGCCTATAAAACAGGGTTTCCCTAAATGGAAAATCGGGAAACCTTTTGGCCAGAGTAGGGAGACCGCAAAATGTTAAGCACCGCGCTCTACGCCGAGCGTTCCACCAACACCAGCAGAAGCTCCACCGGTAATTAGGCTACTGATATCTAAGCGCCACCACAGGATCAACTCGCATCGCTCGCCGGGATGGCGGCCAGGTCGCAACCAATGCGATGGCCAGGAACAACAGGGGCACGCCCACGAAGGAGATGGCATCGACGGTGTTGAGCCCATAGAGTACTCCGCGCAGGAGGTGCGACGCGCCGGCAGCAAGAACCATCCCCGCCAGCAATCCCGCAACGACGGGACGTACGTTTTCGCGCATCATCAGCGCGAGGATGTTCCCCTTTTGCGCGCCCACAGCCATCCGGATGCCGACTTCGCGTGTGCGGAGAACGACCATGTAGCTCACCGTGCTATAGATGCCCATCGCGGCCAGCAGCAGCCCGAACAGACTGATGGTCGACGCGATCGCGGCCGAAAGGCTGTCAATAAGGAACGCGTCGGTCTGACGAAGCATCTCCTGGAGCGTGGAGGCGGATGCCACCAGACTGGGATCGACGGCCGAAATCACCGGCTCCATCGCCCGCATCACTCGCGCCGGATCGGAGTGTGTCCGGACGAGAATGGGGTAATCCTGGAGCCGGTCGGAGGGCAAAGGCAAGTAGACCTGCTGGGAGTCGCTGCCGTCCAGCGTAACGCCGCGAGTGTCTCGGGCTACGGCGACCACCCGCCAGGTCGGCCCGTCGGGAAGGAGTTCGCCCTTCTTGTGAAATTGGTCGTCGGTGCCGAGGCGCAGACTGCGGCCGATGGGGTTCTGTCCGGGCCAGAGCCGCTGGGCAGCCGATTCGCTCAGGATGACGAAGTGTTCGGCGTGGCTGGCTTCGGATTGAAAGCTACGGCCCAATAACATTGGAACGCCGAGCGTCTCAAAGTAGTTTGGCTGCACCCATGTGTAGTAAAGCAGGGCGTACATATTCCGGGCCGATGGCTGTTCCCCATTGAGTGAGGCGGCGGCTCTTCGCCCACCATTGTCGTCGGGAGCCCGTGCACTGGTGATTGCAGCCACTCCGGGAAGCGCGGTGAGACGGGTACGAAGGTCGTGGAGGACAGCGCCCTTATGTTCGGCAGTGTATTGGGATTCCTCTGGGAATTGAAGATTCAGGTCTACGATGTGGTCACCATCGTAGCCGGTATTCATGTTGAGAGTGTGAATAGCACTGCGAACCAACATGCTGCCGGCAATCATGAGCGCGAGCGACACGGCAACTTGAGCGGCGATGAGAAAGTTGCGCAGCCGGCGGCTACGAACGGACGAAGTTCCTGCGCCTCGGACCGTGGAGAGGAGCGCGGCGCCGGAGCTTTCGATGGCCGGCGCGAGCCCGAACAGGATGCCCGCAAAAACAGAGATCGCTAGAACATACGCAAATATTTCGAGGTCTGGGTTCACGTTGATGACCAGCGTGCCATATTCGGCAGGCAGAACTTCCTCGGCTTTGATTGCGGCTATATGCAGCAGGGTCCAGGTCAATGGCATCGCGATGCAGCCGGCCAGCAGACCCATCAGAGCGCTTTCCGTCAACAACTGCCGAATCAAGCGCCGGCGGCTGGCCCCAAGCGATAGACGCATGCCCAGCTCCTGCTGACGACTGGTTGCGCGCGCCAGTTGCAGACTGGCGGCATTAGCGCAGGCGATCACCAGTACCATTCCAACGGCGACCATGATGAGCAAAATGGTAAGCCGCAAGGCGGCGTTCATCTTGCCAGGAAACGGAGAGCCTGGTGAGATTAGTGCAGTGACCTCTTTACTCAGATCGGAATGAGGATCGTGCAGAGCGCGCAACTCGGAGGCCAGCAGCGTTGTTTCCGCTTCTGCCTGGGTCATGCTAACGCCTTGAGCAAGCCGGCCAAAGACACGGCAACACAGGTCTTCGCGATCACGGAGCCGGTTACTTTTGGAGTGAACGAGTGGATAGAGACTGAGCGGCAACCAAAAATCGGGCGCGGCGATACTGGTGCCGGTAAAGTTGTGGGGTGTAATTCCGATGATGGTAAAGGCGGCGCCATTGAGGCGGATGCTCTTGCCCAGCACCGAGGGATCACCGGAAAATCGCTTTTGCCAGTAATTCTCGCTGACGAGAACAGAGGGCGAGGCAGCGAGCTCAGGAAGACCTAGGGATTCGAAGGTGCGACCGCGCAGAGCGGAAACGCCTAGAACCGAGAAGTAGTTCTCCGAAACGATGAAGGTGCTCGCAAACTCTGCATTGTTCGCCGTCGTAGCTAGTAGCCCCAGTCTTCCCATCCACGACCCCACCTCCGCCCTGCGCCAACTCCCCATGCCGCCGGCACTGAGACGGAGTTGGTCGACGGAAAACGCGATGACGCCGGTAAACGAATGCAGGTGTTCCCGATAGAATTCATAGTCCGGATAGCTGAATCTGGGATTCATAGCGCCGGACTGGAGACGCATTGTGAAATTGGCCAATGTGATGGGATCGCGCGCATCGAGGGGTCGGGCAACAAACGCCTTGTAGGCCGTAAAGGCAACCGTGTTAACGCCGATACCCAGCGCCAGCGCAAAAACCGACACCGCTGTGAACCCGGCATTGCGGAGCAGGGTGCGTGCCGCGTAACGGAGGTCCTGGAGCAGGGTTTCGAACAGGATCATCAGATAGCCTCACTCACGCGTTTTTTAGTTTCAAATTCGTTCCTGGATGGGAAGACGATTCCATGCACTGATTATTACAACTGGTAGTTGCCAATTCGCCGGTGGGGTGGAAAAAGGCCCGGGAGATCCCGCTAATGCGCGCCATTGGCACACCCGCGCCGTACACCACCATCACGCCACAGTTCTGCATCGCTGTTTCTGTTAGGGACCGTCAGGCGGCCGGTACGGATGATGGCGGGCTTCAGTGATCGTGAGGTCTCCGGTCAGCTCACTTGCGGGCGGCTACGCAGCCCTACCGAAAACTCACGCGTGTCCTTTCGGGGAGCCTGCGTGACCGCAACTAAAGCGCGCTGTTAGCTATAGCTAGGCTGTGTTCGCCGATTTTCGCGGTGCCGACGTTGAAAGCAGAAGGAATGTTCTGGCGCTAAGGCCGAAAATGCCCTTGAAGTGCGAAAGTCGCGCTACCGCACGCCGGTGCAGGGCCTGTTCCTGTGCGGATCCGGTGCTCATCCCGGAGGCGGCGTGATGGGCGCGCCGGGCTACAACTGCGCCCGCGAAATGCTCAAGCGAGGATAGTCAGACAACCCCGCGCAAGGTCTGGTGACGAAGGTAAGGTCGTCAATGGCGATTCTCAGAGCTTCCCACTGCCGCCTTCTCCGTTCTGTCTTTCACGACCAGCCGGATTCCCTCCGGCGCCGCATACGACGACTGCTGTCCGGACCGCGTCTCGACCTGTCCCGAAACGTAGATCGTCTGCTCGCCCGGTTGCGCGCTCGGCAGCGCTTCGATCGTGAAGCTGCGCCGCGATTCGTCCTCCGTGATCAGCACTCCGTTTAATCCGACGTCGAGCACCCGCACGTGCGGCGGCAGGTTGCGAATCTCCACCGGAACGCGCCCCCGGAAACCTCCCTGGCGCGCGATCGAAACCGTGATCTCGGCTGTGCCGCCTGGTTCCAACCGGACTTCCTTCGTCTCCGCCGTCATCGTGAGATCGGGCCGCGGCATGGTCGCGATCAGCTTCAGACGGTCCTCGGGATTCGCCGCATGCTCGATCGCTCCCGCCCTGCCGATGACCTTCAACGGCGCCGCCTCCGTCAGCCGCGCATCGGCGGCGGCGGCGAGCGTCAGCGTTGTCGAGACCTGTCCGGGCCGGATAACGCCCTGTGTGGCCTGCAAACCCGGCGGCAAATCGGCGATCGCGACGTCGATCGGCCCGTCGAACCCGTCCATCCGCGACGCCGTCACCGTTACCGGAACGGCGCCTCCCTGCGGCACATTCGGATTGCGCGGCGTCACCGTGAGGCGAAAATCCGGTCGCGGGCGCCGGACGCTGAGACGGTAGCCATAGTTCTCTCCCCCCAGCCCCTGCGAGTCGCGGATGCGGACCAGATACTCGCCGTCGGCGGGCGCGGTGAAGTGCAGCAGCGAATCCGCGCCATATCCCGGACCGCCATCGTCGTTGCGGTAATACAGATGCGCCACCGGCAGGCCGTTGGGCGAGAACTTCGCGCCCGGCGGATGGATCTGCACCTTATACACGGCGGAATCGATGGCGTGCGCCTCCGTTGACGTGTCGAGGAAAGCCAGCCTCTGCCCGCCGAAGCCCTCGAACGTGATGTCGGCGTCGGGCGACAGCGGCAGCGCTTCCACGCGCAGGATTTCGCCGCCGATCATGACGGAATCTCCCGCCTGCAAGCTGCCCCATGCGGCGATGCGGATGCCTCGGCCAATCGAGTCGTGATCGCGCAGCGTGATGTTGGTCTCCCAGACCGGCCGCACCACCGCGCGCTCGATCGGATTTCCCTTCGCGTCCAGCACTTCGATCACAGAGTCCAGGTCGCTGCCGAGACGTCGCGCCTTGACCTCGAGCACCAGAGACTCGCCCTTGCGCGCTGGAAAGCGATAGCGGTTCTCCGCCCCGGCCGCGGCGATTCTCCCGTTCACGGTGACCGGAATCGGGATCGCGCCGCCCTGCGCGTCGATCTCCGGCTCGTCGCCCAGCGCCACGCGCGCCTGGTTGAAGGCGTGCTCGGGACGCAGCGTCAGCGTGTCCTCTGAATCCGCCGCCGGCTTGCCCTCCACCTTCACCTTGGCGGGAATCTGGTAGCCGCGGAGCGCGATCTCGCCGGCCGCGCCGCGGCGCACGCCCAGCGGATGCGCCCCGGTGACCAGCGGAAACTCGCCTGCCACGATACGGTAGAAGTGTCCGCCCCGGCCGCTGTGCTGGTAGTCGGCCACGCGCACGTAGTAAACGCCGCCCTTTTCGAAGCGGTGCGCGAACATCACCTGTTCCTGGCCGCCCTGGGTGCCGAACTCGCGCACGACATGGAAATCGGCGTCCAGGATCGACACCACCGGTTGCAGCGACGAGCCGATCAGCATCGCTCCGTTCAGGAATGAAATCTGCTGTCCCGCCTCCACGTGAATCTTGTAATGATCGACGTCCCCTGGCCGCGAAATCGCGCCCGTGAGGACCGCCGGCAGCAGCGTATCGAACGCGCCGTCCGGTGTGTCGTTGGCTGGCTCCTGATCCGGCGCTTCGCCGTAATAAGGCTCGATCAGAAAGCGGCCCTCGGGGCTGGTTCCCAATGGCGTCAGAAGGCGGAAGCTGACCGGGCCGATCTCGGCGTCCGGCGCGATTTCCACCTCGATCGTCACCTGATTGCGCGGCGGCAGCGGCCCCAGGTCGATGCTCGACGGCGTCCCGTTGGAGCCGAGCCGGATGTCGGAAAGGTCGGGCAGTTCCTTGACGCGCAGGATTCGCCCCGTGACGCCGGGTTCGCTGAAGTAGACGGCGCTCGCACGGGCCAGATTCAGCCCTTCCACCGTCAGCTCCACCGTTGTGCCGCGCGCCACGCCGAGCGGCGCCACCGAGTTCAGCGTCGGGGGCGTGGTGCGGTTGCCGGCTGCGAAACATACCGCCACCGCGGCGCTACCGAGAAGCCACGTCGTAAATCTCGAAATTCCCATTGAAAAACCCCGCTGCAAGCTTGCCGCCGCCGGGCGCGAACTCCAGTCCGAACGCCCAGTCCGGCAGCTTGGTGATGGCCCGAATTTCCGCGAGATCCGCCGCCCGAAACAGCTTCACCGTCCGATCGGCGGACGACGATGCCAGCATCGCGCCGTCCGGCGACCACGCCAGCCGCAGAATCGCGCCTTCGTGCGCGATCAACGTGTTCTCGAGCGTCCCGTCCTTCTCGCCCAGCTTCCAGATCCGGATCGTTTTGTCCCCGCCCGCCGCCGCCACGCGTTTCCCGTCGGGCGATAGTGCGATGGTGTTGACCGCGTCGGTGGATTCGGACAGCGTATAGAGACGCTCGCCGGTGGCCGCGTCCCAGATCTTGACCGACCGGTCCGCCGCGCCCGTCACGATCCGCTTGCCGTCCGGTGTAAATTCCAGCGCATAGACGGCGTCGATGTGGTCGCGCAGCGTCCGGATCTCCTTGCCGCCTGCCGCGTCCCACACCTTGATCAGGCGGTCGTAGCCGGCCGTCGCAATCTGCGCTCCGTCCGGCGAAAATGCCACGGCGTAGATCGCATCGGCATGACCCGCGAGCGTGACCAGTTCCTTCCGCGCCGCGACATCCCAGATCTTCACCTCGCCCTTGCGCGCCGGAAGTCCCCCCGCCGCGGCCAGTCGCGATCCGTCCCGCGAAAAGGCGAGCGACCGGACCGCTTCCGCCTCCCCGCCAAGTGTCGCGATCTCCTTGCGCGTCGGCGGATCGATCAGCCGCACTTCCCGGTATCCGCCCACCGCAACCACCGGTCCCCATGCGATCGAATAGATCTGCGCGGCGGAGAGGGGAACGGCAATGGTCAGCCACAACGCCAGGGGTTTCATCGGTTGAAGAGAAACTCCTTGCTGGTGAGCATGGCCCAAATCATGTCCTCCAGCGCCTGTTTGTGCGCGTCGGCCGACTTCCCCGCCTTGGCCTCCGCCAGCGAAGCCAGCAACTGTTGCCGCTCCGCGTCCGACGGATACCGGCTGAAGGCCGAGAGGAACATGTGCTCGACGATGCGCCGGTCGGACAGCCCCAGTTTGAGAAACAACGCGACCGCGCCGTCGGGCGCGCTCAGCTTCTTGTTCAGCGTGTCCCCGTTGATGACGTGCAGCGCCTGCGCTATGGTGGGGTCGCTCGAACGCTCGGCCGCGTCGCAGATGTTGCGCGCCGGCCGTCCGAACGACGCCAGAAACTCCGACTTGACCTGCGTGTCCGGCAATTGCAGCGCCCGCGTTCCAGCCGGGTAGCCCGCGAACGCCGTCGGCGCCCCGGTCACCCGCGACATCGCGTCCAGAATGACCTCGGCCGCCAGCCGGCGCACGATGTGCTTCGAGTAGTAGGTATTGTCCGCCTGGTTGGTGGCGTTCGCCTCGCTCGAAAGCTGATAGACGCTCGAATCCATGATGGTGCGGATGAGCCGGCGCACGTCGTACCCGTGCTCGACAAAGTCCTTCGCCAGCGCGGCGAGCAACTCTTCGTTCGACGCCGGATTGGTGGCGCGCAGATCGTCCACCGGATCCACCAGGCCGCGGCCCATGAAGTTTGCCCACACCCGGTTCACCACCGTGCGCGCGAACATCGCGTTCTCCGGCGCGGTCAACCACTTCGCGAACACGGCGCGGCGATCCTCGGGCGAATCGATGGCGATGCTCTGCCCGTCGAGCGGCGTCGGGGCGAGCGGCCGGGCCAGGCGCGGGTGGAGCACGTCGCCGGAAGGTTTCGCGAAGACGACGTTGTCGCCCATCGTCCCGTTCTTGACGCCGACGCGCGCGAAGAGATTCGCCATCTGGTAGTACTGCGTCTGCGTCCACTTCTCCAGCGGGTGGTTGTGGCAGCGCGCGCAGGTGATGCGCTGGCCGAGGAACGCCTGCGTGGCGTTCTCGCTCAATTCGATGGGGTCTTTGTGCAGGACGAAGTAGTTCAGCGCGCCGTTTTGCCGGGTGCTGCCGGAGCCGAGGAAGATTTCGCTCGCGAAGCGGTTCCACGGCTTGTTCTGTTTGACCGAATCACGGATCCAGCCATAGAACGCCCACATCGCGGTGGTGTTCAGCCGGCGGCTCGAAACCAGGAGCAAATCCGACCATTTGTAGGCCCAATAATCGACAAATTCGTCCTTTTCGAGCAATTGTTCGGTCATTTTCGACCGTTTTTCGGTCGAATTATCGGCTAAAAACGTCTCGACATCCTCCGCCGAGGGCAAAATTCCGGCCGCGTCCAGCCAGGCGCGGCGGAGGAAGGTGGCGTCATCGGCAACCTTCGAAGGCGCCAGGCGCAGGTTTTTCCATTTCGCCAAAACCAGATCGTCGATGAAATTGCGGCGCGGATATTTCTCGTACGCGGCGGCGGTGACGGTGTTGGGGAATGGGACGCTGAGCCGCGCATAAAGGACACGGCTCGAATACCAGAGCGTGATGGCGGCCTCGCCGGCGCCGGTCATCTTGACGCGGCCCCAATCGTCGACGGTGGCGGCGCCTTCATTGCTCGAACTGAATTTCACCCAGCGGGTGACGTCCTCCGTGTGACCGTCGGAGTAGCGGGCGCGAACGGCGAGTTGCTGCTCGGCGTTGGGCTCCAGGACGGCGGCGGCGGGAAACACTTCGAGCCCCTGAATCTGCGCGTCGCCGGCCGCGGGCGGAGGGGCGCCGGCGGCGATCCACTGCTCGATGACCCGATATTCGAGGGAATCCTTGGCGAAGCGTTTGCCTCCGCCGTGAGGGATGGCGAACGAGGGCTTGGCGAGAATGAGGCTCGCCTGCGGGTCGGCGAGGACGACGCGCCGCCCGACCGCCTGGCGGGTCAGTGTGTCGTAGTCTGCGTCGGGGTCGTAGCCGCGCAGGGTGAGCTTGAAACCGTTCTTGCCGGCGAGCGCTCCGTGGCACGCGCCCTGGTTGCAGCCCATTTTCGTCATCACGGGGATGACCTGGTTGCGGAAGCTCCAGGCGAATCTCGCATGGGCATCCTTGACCCGCACGGCGGCGGTGGCCGTGAGACCGTTGGCGCGCGCGGTGATGCGCGCCTCTCCGTCGCCTGCCGGACGGATGAGGCCGTCTTTGTCGATGGTGGCGACTTTGGGGTCGGAAGACGACCATTCCGCGGCCCGCGTCCAATCCTGCCGATGATCGCCGAGCGTGGCTTCGGCGATGAGCTGCTGCCCGGCTTCGGGGCCGGTGAGTTCGACGGACGGCGGCAGAAGGGTCAGGGTTTGCGCGAACGCGGGAAGGGCCAGCGCGAGGAGGAGCGGCAGTCTCACGCGAAGAGCTCCCGGATGGGCTCGATGCCGCGGTCGACGAGCGGAATGGGGCGTCCCTGGGCGCCGGGAAGTTCCAAGCCGAGGTCAATGCCGAGACCGCGATAGACGGTCGCCGCGATCATTCCGGGCGTGACGGGACGGTCCTTAGGCGCGCCGCCGGTCTCGTCGGAGGAGCCGACGACGGTTCCGCCCTTCAGGGGACCGCCGCCCATCAGCATGGTCCAACACTGCGGCCAATGGTCGCGGCCGCCGGCGGGGTTGATCTTCGGCGTGCGGCCGAATTCGCCGGTGGCGACGACCATGGTGTTGCTTAACAGACCGCGCTGGCCCAGTTCTTCGAGAAGCGACGCGTAAGCCATGTCGAACATCGGTCCGACCAGGTCGCGATAGCAGCTGATGGGGCTGAAGGGCTTGGATCCGTGAATGTCCCAGGTGATCTCGTCGAAGACGGTCTCGAACATGTTGACGGTGACGAAGCGCACGCCGGCCTCGATGAGACGGCGCGCGAGCAGGCAGCTTTGGCCGAAGCGATTGAGGCCGTACTTCTCGCGGGTGGCCTGCGGTTCGCGGTGCAGCTCGAAGGCTTCTCGCGCCTTCTGCGACGACATCAGCGTGTAGGCCTGTTGGAACGTGGAATCGAGCAGGCGGGCGTCGGGCGAGGTTTCAAAGGCGCTCACGGACTTATCGACCATCTCGCGCCAGTTGCGGCGGCGGTCGACGCGCATCGCCGTGAGATAGTCGGGCGGGAGCATGTCGGGGACCTTGAAGTTGGGGTCGGACGGGTCGGCATTGAGCACGAAGGGGTCGTAGCCTTTGCCGAGGAAGCCCGCGGTCTGGCCGTGAGGCATATTGCCGCCGGTGTTGCCGATGGGCCGCGGCAGCAGGACATGCGCGGGGACGTCGCCCTTGGGGCCCTTGAGCTTGGAGAGCACGCAGCCGAAGTGCGGATGCTCGATGCCGCCCTGGAAGAGGCGGCCGGTCTGCATCATCTGGTGGCCGGTGTCGTGGACGGCCGCGGCGGTGTGGTAAACGCTGCGGATCAGCGAGAATTTGTCGGCCTGCCTGGCGGTGCGCGGGAAGTTTTCCGAGATCTCGATGCCGGGCACGTTGGTCTTGATGGGCTTATAGGGGCCGCGGATCTCGACGGGGGCGTTCGGCTTCATGTCGAACGTGTCGAGCTGCGAAGGCCCGCCGATGAGCATCAGCAGAATGCAATTCACATCGTTGTTGGCGGTGGCGCCGAGGGCGCGCAGGTTGAACCAGTCGGTGAGGCTGAGCCCCAGGGTCGCCAGCGCTCCGGCATGCAAAAAATCGCGGCGTTTCAGCCCATCGCAGAACTCAACGGGCCGGTCCGAATCCAGACGAAACACAGGCATGCCCCCTGGGGGACGATTCTATCACCGGGTGGGGGGCTAGGGGCTGTGTTTCCTTGAACGTATGCCGCCCGCCGCCACCCGATGGCGGGTTCCTACTTGATTCTCTTCCAGTCCCGCTCGTCTTCCTTGAGCGCGAGGATGTGGTTTACTTCCACCGCGGAGAACGTATGCCGCACCCCGCTGGGCCACCGCACCTCGAGCGAATCGATCTTCTCCCGTTTGCCGAGGCCGAAGTGCTGCCGGTACGGGCTGGTGGCGCCGAAGCCTTCGCTGCCCTTGACCTCGCGGTACACGGTGAGGCCGCCCGACTTCACCGTCAGCTGGGCCCCGATCGCATACCGGTTGCTTTTCACGCCTTGCAGCTCGACTTCCAGCCAGTTGTTCCGGTTGCCCTCGAGGTTGCGATAGAACGCGTTGTACGCGTGATCGCCAGGATAGTGTCCGCCGAGCTGGGCGAAGACGTCGAGATCGCCGTCGTTGTCGATATCGACGAATGCCACGCCGTGGCCCTTATTGCCGGGACGCTGAAAGCCGGCAAAGTTCGTCAAATCGGCGAACGTCCCGTCGCCGTTATTGCGGAAGAAGCGGTTGGGCTCGAGCCGGCTCATCTGCGGATCGCCGGTCCCGAAGTAGATGTCGAGATAGCCGTCGTTGTCGAGGTCGGCGACGCCGGCGCCCATGGTGCCGGCAGGGTAGTACAACTTCGATTCATACGTGACGTCCGTGAAGGTCCCGTCGCGATTGTTGCGGAAAAGGCGGCTCGCGTCGGGATGCACGGCGCGCGCGCCGGCCGGCGCGTATCCTTTCCGCAAACCTTCGACCACGGACTCCCAGGGCGCCAGGCTCGTGGTCAGAATATCCGGCCAGCCGTCGTTGTCGTAGTCGAAGAAGAAGCAGACGAAGCCGTTGTGCGGCGGCTGCACGACGCCGGCCTTGCGCGCGACCTCGGTGAAGCGCCAGCCGCCCTCGTTGTGGTACAGCCGGTCGGGCGCCGAGTCGCGGCCATTGATCAGAATGTCGAGCCGGCCGTCCTTGTCGTAGTCGCCGAGCGCGATGCCGATGGCGCCGTAGGACGGAGGCTCGTTGAGCCCCGCCTGTTTGGTCACGTTGGTGAAGGTCCCGTTGCGGTTGTTCCGGTAGATCTGCGGAACGCTGCCGTCCTTGAGGACGCCGTTGGCGACGACGAGGTCGATCCAGCCGTCATTGTCGAGATCGCCCCACAGCGACACGAAGCCCGACCCCGGATCGGCGGCGCCGCTCTGCTTCGACACGTCGACGAACCGGCCGTGCTCGTTATGGAACAACAGGTTCGGCATGGGACCGCTCCAGCCGTTGAGGGAGATGTAGAGATCGAGCCAGCCGTCGTTGTCGTAGTCGACGAGATTGAGCGCGTAGCCCGAGGGAACATGTCCGAGTCCGACCTCGTCCGTGACGAGGGTGAAGCGGTCTCCGTCGTTGCGGTAAACGCGCACGAACGTCCCGCTGCCGCAGACGATGGCGTCGAGATCGCCGTCGCCGTCGATATCGCCCCAGGCGATGGTGCCGTTGCCGTTGAGCTGGTGAATGCCCATGGCGGGCGCGATGTCCTCGAAAGCCAGCAGGGGCGGATGCGCAGCGTCGATCTTGAGGTCTTCGACCGGGAAGAGGACGCCCGGGGGAAACGACCGGAGCGGCTCCTTGCTCTGCTCGAGCGCGAGGCGGAAGAGCCACTGGTCCACCGGATTCATGCGGAGCTGCAGGGCGTCGTAGAATTTGCGGGCGGCCTCGACATAGTCGCCGAGGTGGTAATAGCAGGCGCCCATCTCGCGCAGCGCCGACATCCGCTGTTCCAGCGTGACGCCGCGCTGCAGCATCTGTTCGTAATAGGCGATCGCCTGGCGCGGCGCGCCGCGGCGCGAGAGCGTGTTGGCCATCAGGAAGAGCGCGGCGGATTCTTCGTTGCTGTAGGGGAGGGTATCGTCGATGACCTGTTCGAGCAGCTCGATGGACCGGTCGAGCCCGATGAGCGGGTCGTGCGGCACGCGGTGGCCGGTCTCCTGGGTGAAGCGCACTTCGCCGGACATCCACTCGCTCAAGTTCAGCAGGAACGCGTTGGAATGGGGCTCGAGCTTGGCGACCCGCGCCGCGAGCCGGTAGGAGAGGTTCGGGTCGTAGTAGAGAAGCTCGGCGCGCGCATGAATGACGGCTTTGGCCCGGAGCGCCGGGATGTGATCGGGATTCAGTTTGAGGACGGAATTGAGCGTCTCCATGGCGAGACCGAGCGAAATCCGCCGCTTCTCGTTGTCCGCCAGACGATAGAAGTCCAGGAGGTAGGAACGGGCGATCTGATAGAGCAGCTCCGGGTCATCAGGCCGCGCTTTGCGCTGCTCTTCGAGATCCTTGCGCGCCTCATCGGTTTTGCCCTCGCGAAGCAGAAGCTGGGCCTTACGCAGCGGCCCGCTCTTTTCCGGAAGCGGCGTGTGCATCAGCGGCTCCTGGTCCTGATGCTCCTGCTGCGCGAGGAGAGCGAAGGCGAGGAGGGCGAGCGCGCCGCACAGCGTGCGCACGACGATCCGCGACCGCGCCTCAATTCTTCTCTTCGCCATATTGCGCCGCCAACTCAAAGTGCTTCCGCGCCTCCTCTGCGCGGCCGGACCGCATGTACGCCTTGGCCAGGAGCAGGTGCGCCTGAGCCGACTTGGGCGCGAGCTCCGCGGCCCGTTCCAGATGGGGGACGGCCTCGGCGAGCTTCCCGCTTTCCAACAGCGCCCGCCCCAAGTAGGTGTGCGCTTCGGCGGAGGCGGGGAATCGCTTCAACACCTCTTCCAGCGGCGCGACCGCTTCGTCCATACGCCCCTGCCGCAGCAGAAACAGCCCGTACGCCACCCCCGGGCCGGCGTCCGATCCGCGGCACATCGTCACACTCTCGCGAAATTCGACGGCGGCGCGATCCGCATTGCCGAGGGCCTCCAGCGCCTGCGCCATCGCCAGCCGCACCTTCCATTCGCCGCGGCTGGCCTGTTCGAGCGCCTTCAACGACTCCTCGTACCGATCCAGCGCGTACAACACGCGCGCGTGGAAGTAGCAGGCGTCCTCCAGCTTCGCGTCCAAGCCGCAGGCGCGGCGGAACGGCGGCTCGGCCTGCGCATATTCTTTCCCGGCCGCGTATGCGACACCCAGCGCTTTCCACATTTGGGCATTCCGCGGGTGGGCTTCGGCCGCGCGGGCCAGAAACGGAATCGCCCCGGCGAGATCCCCTCGCTGGAAATGCGCGATGCCCTGCTCGTAATCGGGAGTTTGCGCGAAGGCGGAGACCGCCGCGAATGCTGCCAATGCTCGAACCAACCTGGGTGTACTATAGCGATGTGCGATACGCCGCGGCAACCCTCGTCGTGCTGTGCGCGATGGCAGCGGGGGCCGCATGGTTCGAGGATCGCACGGCCCGGTCCGGGATTGCATTCACACTTCTCAATTCGGCGACTGCCGAGAAGCACCAGATCGAGTCGATGCCCGGCGGGGTCGCGGTGCTCGACTACGATGGCGACGGCCGCCCCGACCTCTTTTTCGCCAACGGCGCCAGCCAGCCGACGCTCGAGAAGACCGACGCTTCGTTCTACAACCGCCTGTATCGCAACCGCGGCGACGGCACGTTTGAACACGTCACCGAGAAGGCCGGCGTCCGCGGCGCGGGCTTCAGCATGGCCGCCGCCGCCGCCGACTACGACAACGACGGCCGTCCCGACCTGTTCGTCGCCGGGGTCAATCGCAACATTCTGTATCACAACCGCGGCGACGGCACGTTCGAAGATGTGACCGCCAAGGCCGGGGTCGCGAATCAAGGCCGATGGGCCGTTTCGGCCGGGTGGTTCGACTACGACAACGACGGCCGCCTCGACCTCTTCGTGGTGAACTACGTCAAATGGGACCCGGCGCGGGAGCCGTTCTGCGGCGATGTGCGCGCCGGCTACCGGTCGTACTGCCACCCGAAATTCTATGAGGGACTGCCCAACATCCTGTATCGCAACAATGGCGACGGCACGTTCACCGACGTCTCGGCGCGCGCCGGTATCGCCGGTCATGCCGGCAAGGGCATGGGCGTCGCATTCGCCGACTACGACGGCGACGGCGCGCTGGACGTGTTCGTGGCCAACGACACCGTGCCCAATTTCCTGTTCCATAACGAGCGCAACGGAACCTTCCGCGAGACCGCCTTTCAGGCCGGCGTCGCGATGAACGACGATGGGCGGGCGCTCTCGTCGATGGGCGTCGATTTTCGCGATCTCGACAACGACGGCCGTCCCGACCTCTTCATCACCGCGCTGACGAACGAGACGTTTCCGATTTTCCGTAATCTGGGGAAGGGCCTTTTCGCCGACGTCACGTACCAGACGCGCGCGGGGGCGGCCACCATGGCGCGTAGCGGCTGGAGCGCCGGCGCTTACGATTTCGACAACGACGGCCGCAAGGATCTTTTCGCCGCATGCGGCGACGTGCAGGACAACACCGAGCAATACTCCAGCCGCAAATCGCGGCAGCCCAATCTTCTGCTGTTCGATCGCGGCGCGGGCAAGTACCAGGCGATGGAGGTCGGCGCGCCGGCGCTGTACCGCGGCGCGGCATTCGCGGATCTCGACGGCGACGGAGCGGTGGACATCGTCGTGACGGCGTTGGGGCGGCCGGCGGCCGTGCTGCGCAACACCGCCGCGGCGGGCAACCATTGGGTCCGATTGCGTCTGACGGGAACGCGCAGCAACCGCGACGCGATCGGCGCCCGCATCCACATCGTCACGGCGTCGGGGGAGCAGTGGAATCACGTGACGACGGCGGTGGGGTATGCCAGCAGCAGCGAACGGGAGGCGCACTTCGGGTTGGGGAAGGACGACCGTGTCCGGACGGCAGAGATCGTGTGGCCCTCAGGCGTTGTCCAGAAGCTGGAGAATCTGGCGGTGGATCGGGTGACGGCGATTACGGAGCCGCGGGAGTAAGGGGCGCAGTATAGAGTGTGTTGTTACCGAGCGCCTCCGATCTTTTGGCCCGGCGATGCGGGGAGTCACTGCTTACGAGTTGGACGCCGGGCAGAATCAGAAGAAGGATTCCCTGGCTCGGCGACTGCGAGGGGAGTAAACCGTGAACCCGATAGCTGTGTCTAGTTATTTGTTAGTGGGCTGTCCCGGCCATATCGTTACTTGATTGATTAATTCGCTACCTGACCGGCTTTCGTCGTACCTGGGCTTGATTGAGGACTTTGAGAACACGATGATCTCCAGTGCGGAAGAGTTCGTCGAGTTGAGAAGAAGCCAGCGCCAGGAGGAATATTTGCGGGCCACGCAAGAGAGTGCGCCGCGTGAGGTGTGGCTAGAGGTAATCCAGCGTTTCCCCGATATGCGGTTCTGGGTGGCTCAAAACAAGACCGTGCCAGTTGAAGTGTTGGCGGTGCTCGCACGGGATCCAGATTCACGTGTGCGGTCATTGGTGCCGATGAAGAACAAGCTCACCGACGACCTGTTTGAGCTCCTCGCGAAGGATCAGGATGACTCTGTGCGTGCGAGTCTTGCACACAACAAGAAAGTTCCGTTGGAGATTCTTGGGCGCCTTTCGACGGATCAGTCCCGGGTTGTTTTAATGGCGGCACGCGAAAGAAAGGGCACCTCGTGAGTAATTTCGCTCACGCCATGGCTTTGATTCGTCGCTTCGCGTCTGTGTAAGTCCAGCGAAATGGTTTGGCGGACTTGGCATAGAGACGAATGTACTTCATCAGCTTCCGCGCAAGATCAGCGATCGAGGTAAATACACCACGGTCGATCATGTCGCGCTGGATCAAATGGTTACGTAATCACTGGGACAGCCCATTAGTTCGCGGTCGGAGTCTTTTCCACGTGATCCACGATGATCGTCTCGACGGGACCCTTTCGCGACTTCAACTCGAGACCGAGGTCCTTCACCGCCTGAAAGATTACTGCACCTGAAGTGTCGGGCGCCATACCAAACGAACCCAGGCCTAAGATCGCTGTCAACTTCTGTGCGGCAGGCATACCCATCATCAGATCGGTCGGCAGCTCCAGCGTGACCTGGTAGTCCCCTTTGAGTTCCGTGGCGTTGACAATGGGTCGATCCATAAATTGCATCAGCATGTCGGCAAGGGCAGCTATCGTGATTTTCGCCATCTGCAGTTGCATGCCGCCGTTCGGACCCACCGTCACGCGCACTTTTCCGGTGGCGCCGCCGGAAACGGAGAACCCAGGCGCAGAGTTGCCGGCGCGCGCCGGTTGAGGCGTTGCCGGAGCCTTTTCTTCGGCGGCAGCTTCCTTAATCATCAGTTTGCCGTTTCCAATAACCAGCGCATAAACGGATTGCTCACGGAACTCACGATGAATGGCCAGTTTGAACCGCTCCGCCAGAAGGTTCTGCATCATTTCGGGAGCGCGATCGTCAGGTTGACCTTCGGGAATCTTCGCCGAGATATCCCATCGCGTTTCGTTCATCCACCCCGGTCCCGACAGTTGATACCGTTTGACGCGGTATGCGTAAGAGATCAAGTCGGCGAGCGACGTGAATCCATAGTCGGCACGGGAGCCGTTGATGTGCATGCCCACATGGAACTGTTCCGCCTGGCTGTTTTCAATCGATAACGGCAGGGCCTCTTTGATCGATGCGACTTCGAAAGCCGGTGGCACCGCAGTTTGTCCGAACAACACCATCAGGGCGAATGACAAGTTCATCATAGAAAGTTTCGCCATTGGCCTATCGTAACGTGCCGGTCCGAATTCCAGTAGGCGGGTCCCGCCGGTTCCGGGCCGCAGAGTTGCCTAAACTCAGTTGCTCGCCACAGATGTCCGGGTCCACGCGGCTCCCGCGTGGTCAACGTTCTTCCTCTCAGGACCCTGCCATTGAAATCATGGACGATCTCCCAGAGGGGCCAATGCTTGTCGGACGGGAAGGCGAGCCACTGCCGTTTTCGACTGTTCGAGGTCGGGGAGTGCCAAGACTCGCTTTGGTGATCGTCTCTTCTTTCTGGATTTCGGCATGGGCGGCGGCCTACTCGACCGCCGCTGGTTTAGACGCTCGAAGCTCTCATACACCGCTTTGGTGCATAATGGTGTTATGAAGGTGGCTGAGAAGGCGGTTCGCCAGAGCGTCAGCCTGCCGCCCAGGGTGGCGAAGCAGGTGGG
>CAZSQK010000144.1:0-17500 GCA_964608645.1 uncultured Solibacteraceae bacterium
GATATTGGCCGGGATGGAGACCGCTGCGCGGCGCATTTGTGACGCCAGGCCGTAGGTCTCGTGCTTGGGAAATACGGCGGTGAGAGCATAGACCTCCAGCACGAACCGGTGGGCCTTCTGCCACACCAGCAGATCCTGAAACGTCCGTGCCGGTCTCGAAGTGGCCATAAACCTTACCGCTTGCCGTGAATCAACGTATAACGGCAACTAAACGCCTGCCATGGCGCGGCGCGGTTCGAAGGTGTAGCCGAACCCGCGCACCGAGTGGATCAGCATCGGTGCCGCCGGGTCCTGCTCGATCTTCTGGCGTAGCCGCAGCACGTACACATCCACCGCGCGGTCTGTGATCGCACGGTCCTGTCCCCACACCGAATTCAGGAGTTGCTCACGGCTGAACACCACGCCCGGCCGGCTCATCAGGAACTCCAGCAGGCGGAACTCCGTGGCCGTCAACGCAAGGGGCGACCCGTTCAATCGCACCTGCCGGCTCGCGACGTGCAATTCCAGACCGCCCGCTTCGATCGACCGGCTGGCCGGCGCCTGGTTGCGGAATTGGAGTTTGATGCGCGCAATCAGCTCCCGCACGAAAAACGGCTTGACGACGTAGTCGTTGGCGCCCATCTCCAGGCCCACAATCCGGTCGGTCTCGGAGGCCCGCGCGGTGAGGAAAATCACCGGCGTAGCGGCGAGCTCCGGGTCCTGGCGAATCCCTTTGCAGATGTCCAGACCGTCCGAATCCGGCAGCATGATGTCCAGCAGAATCAGGTCCGGCCGCACCTGACGGCAGAGATCGAGCGCGCCCTTGCCGGTTTGCAGACCCGTCAGCGAGAACCCTTCCTTCTTCAGGTTGTACTTCAACAGCGCGAACAGGTCGGTGTCGTCTTCGATGAGCAGGATTTTCTTCATAGGCGCCCTGCATTCACCGTACCGCTCCCATTGTTACGGAGCGGTTACAGGGCCATGAAATCGGGATGAAGCCGCGCCCACTCATCGAGCGGCAGCGTGAAGTAGAACGTCGAGCCCTCGTTGACGCGGCTTTCCACGCGGGTCGATCCGTTCTGCGCCCCGACCAGGTGTTTGACGATCGAGAGCCCCAGCCCCGTGCCGCCCATTTCCCGCGAGCGCGCCTTGTCCACCCGATAGAAGCGCTCGAAGAGGCGCGGCAGTTCTTCGGCGGGAATGCCCACCCCCGTGTCGCGCACGAACACCTCGACGAACCCCTCCTGCGTGTTCGCCCCGACCGTGATACTACCGCCGGGGTGCGTGTACTTGATGGCGTTGTCGAGGAGATTGCTGAGGATCTGCGAGACCGCCTCGCTGTCGCACCATGCGACGGCGTCGTCCGGCGCGGGCTCCAGCGTCAGGCGGATATCGCTTTTGTCCGCGATGGGACGCATCAGGTCCATCGCGTCCGCCAGCAGCATATTCACCTGGTGGCTTTCGAACTCGAATTTCTGCCGCTTCTGCTCGATGCGGGAGAGCGTCAGGAGGTCCTCGGTGATGCGCGCCAGCCGCTCCGCGTTGTGCTTGATAATGCCCAGAAACCGCATGTTGTGGGCGGGCTCGTTGAGCGCCCCGTCGAGGAGCGTCTCGGTGTAGCCCTGAATCGACGCCAGCGGCGTGCGCAGCTCGTGCGACACGTTGATGACGAAGTCCTTGCGCACGCGTTCGACTTTCTCCAGCTCGGCATGCTCGCGTTCGAGCTGTTCGACGGTGTGTTGCAGGTTCTCGGCGGTATCGTTGAGGGTGCGGGCGAGCTGGCCGAACTCGCTCGAATCGCTCTTCGGCAGGCGGGCGCGGAAGTTGCCGCGAGCCAGCTCCGCCGCGTACGCCGTAATCCCCGCGAACCGCCTCGAAATGAAACGAGCCAGCAAGGCTGCGATCACCAGCGCGGGAAGAAAGGCCAGAGCGGTGCTGGCCAGGATCTTCCAGCGGAATTGGGCCGTCTGCCGGTTGATCTGCGACAGGGGCACGGCGATGCGCACGGCCCCGCCCGCAATCGGCGCGGCCACATAAAGAAACGACACGCCGATGGTGGCGCTGCGCCGGATGTCCGTGCCCACCTCGCCGCGAAACGCGCGCGCCAACTCCGGCCGCGTGCGATGGTTCTCCATCTCCGCCGCGTTGGCCTCCGAGTCCGCCAGGACCTTTCCATCCGCGCGCACCACGGTGATTCGCCCGCCCGCCGCCTGCTCCAGCGCGCGCGCCTCTTCGGGCCGCAGGGCCTGGGGGTCGCGCAGCGTGAGGGCCAAGGTCCGGCACTTCTCCGTGAGCTGCCCGGTGAGGTTTTGCAGATACGTGTTCTTCGTGACCTGGGTCGCGAAGTAGTCCACGGAAATCGCGGCCAGCAGCAGAAGGCAGAGAACACCCACGATCAGCTTGAGGAAGATCCTGCCGGTCACGCGCCTTCCTCGAAGCGATACCCGAAGCCGCGCACCGTCGTCAGATGGCGCGGGTTGTCCGGTTGCTCTTCGATCCGCTCGCGTAGCCGCCGGACGTGCACGTCGACGGTCCGCGGCGTCACGTACCGTTGTTCGCCCCAAACGGCTTCGAGCAATTGGTCGCGGCTGTAAGCGCGTCCGGGGTGGATCAGGAAGAACTCCAGGAGGTTGAATTCGGTCGAGGTCAACTCCAGTTCGCGGCCCTCCAGAAACACCCGGCGCGCCGCGCGGTCGAGCCGGAACGGGCCGGTTTCCACTGCCACCCCTTCGGCGTCCATTTCCTCCCGGCGCAGATGGGCTTTGACCCGGGCCATCAGTTCGCGCGGGCTGAATGGCTTGGTCATGTAGTCGTCCCCGCCGATTTCGAGGCCCAGAACACGGTCCACTTCGTCCGATCGCGCCGTCAGAAACAGCACCGGGGTGCGGGCGAGGGCGCTGGAGCGGCGGATCTGACGGCACAGCTCGAAACCGTCGACATCGGGCAGCATTACGTCGAGGAGGATCAGGTCCGGCCGTAGCTGTTCGAGGGACTTGAGCGTGCCTGCCGCGCCTCCCAGCACCTGGGTCTGGTAGCCATGGCGGCTGAGGTTGTATTCGATCAGAGAGGCGAGTTCCGCCTCATCCTCCACGATTGCAATGCGTTTCGGCATCGTGTGTTGGTTTGGCGTGAAATGGAGAGTTGGCGGTCCCCGTTAGCGAGTATACCGTCATTTCCGGCGTTCCCATCGGCGAAGGGGGCCCTGGGGGGGAACAAGCTTCGCCACGGGCTACTATAGGGGCTTTTGTTAAACTCACCATTGGTAGGGGTGGGTACTATTCTTAACAGGGGTTCGGCGGTCTTAATCCTATTGATCCTGCGCGGCGGTCTGTATGGCGCCTGCCGCGACTGCGCGCCGGCGGCCCTCGGCGGTCCGGCCGAAAATCGATTCACCGCGTACGACTCGCTCTGTGCCGGTGAATCGTGCCGCACTCCCGGGGTCCCGCAGGTCTTCGTGAATCTTGCCAACCTCAGCTTGTACGTGCAGGTGACCGACCTGGTGTTCGGCGGGCCGGCGCCCGGACTCTCCCTGGATCGCTCGTTCAATATGGATGACACGCGGCCGGGCCCCTTCGGGGTCGGCTGGTCGTCCACACTGGGAGAGAGCCTCATCCGGGACTCCGACGGCACGCTGCTGCTGCGCCGGGCGTCGGGCCGCACCGACCGCTTCGCGGCCGGCCCCAGCGGCATCTCCGCCATCACCTCCACCGCCGACACCATTGCGCAGAATAGCGACGGTTCTTATACGTTGCGCACGGCCGGCTCCGGCACGACGCGCGCCTTTTCTTCCGGCGGACGGTTGCTCTCCATCCAGGACAACGGCGTCACCCGGGTGTCGCTCCAGTACGACTCGGCCGGGCGCCTGCAGAGCGCTCTCTATCGTGGCCGCGCCATCCAATTCGCGTACGACAGCGCAGGCCGCGTGACCTCCGTGTCCGATCCCGAGGGGCGCTCCGTTTCGTATTCTTACACCGGCGGCGGGCGTCTTTCCGCGCAGACGAATGCGGACGGTCAGCCGGTCGCCTATTCGTATGACGACTCGGGGAACCTGGTCTTGATCGATTATGCGGGCGCGACGATCGCCATCTCCTATGCGAGCGATCCGCCGTATCTTTCGGTAGCCTCGATCGCCGCCGCCGGCGCTACACGCCAGTACGACACTCCGCTGACACCCGCCCAGGTCCGCGTGACGGATGGCAACGGAGACGCCACGCTGTATGTGTCCAATGCGCTCGGGCTCCTGCAAACCGTCACCGACGCCCTTGGAAACAGCGTCTCGTATGCCTACGACGCGGCCGGGAACCGCGTCCGGGCCGTCAACGGCGCGGGCGAGACCTATACCTTCACTTACGATTCGAACAACAATCTGACCGGCGCCACCAACCCGGCCGGCAACCGCTGGCGTGGAGATTATGCGGGCGGCGCGCTGACCCGCATCACCGACCCGAACGGCAATGCGTGGAGCCTGAAGTACGATACGGCCGGCAATCTCGTCTCCGTCACCGACCCCGCGGGCGGCGTCTCGACGGCCACCCGCTCGGCCGCGGGACAGATCGCCGGGATCGCCGACGCGCTCGGCAACAAGACCAGTTATCAGTACGACCCGGACGGCTTTCTGGCCTCCTTTGCCGACGCGCTCGGGGGCCGGTGGCGGTATCAGTACGATGGCGCCGGCCGGCCGTCGGCGCGCACCGATCCGGGTGGAACAACCTTGCGGGCCGATTACGACGCCACCTCGCGCATCAACTCCCTCGCTACCGGCGTCGCGTCGACCTCCTTCGATTACTCAGGCCAGCGGCGCGACGCGCTCAACCGGCTGGCCAGTTACACCGACTCCTTCGGCAACCAGGTCGCGTATGCTTACGATGCGGCGGGCCAAGTTGCCTCCATCACGCTCCCCGGCGGGAAGACGGTCACCTACCAATACGACCATGCCCATCGTCTGAGCAAGGTCGCCGATTGGGCCGGCAATTTCGCGTTGTACCGGTACGATGCCGCGGGCTCGCCGGTCAGCTTGAATATTTCGGGCGGTCCGGTTGCGGTTTATCAGTACGACAGCGCGCGGCGCCTGCGCGCGATCGTCAGCACGGGACCCGATGGGGCGCCGGTCGCGGGCTATCGCTACACCTACGACGCAGCCGGCAACCGCACCGGGGTGACGGCGCTCGAACCGGCCCCGTCCTCCACGGCGCCGCCGGCCAACCAGGTCGCGTTCGACGCCAACAACCGGCCGGTGAGCCGCGGGGACGGCCAACAGTACCGTTATGACGTGCGCGGGAATCTCACCGCCATCGAGGGCTCGCGGAGCGTCTCGCTGGTTTACGACGCATTTGGGCGCTTGCAGGAGTTCGATGGCGAAAGCTCCACCGTTTACTCGTACGATTCGGCCGGGCTGCGCGTCTCGAGCGCCATGAAAGGCGCCGAGCGGCGTTTCCTCTACGACTGGAGCGGCTCGCGGCCGCGCGTGGCGGCGGAGATGAACGGCGGCAACACCCCGGTCGCCTGGTATGTCTACGGCCTCGGCCTGCTGTGGAAGGTTGCTGCCGACGGAACCACCTATTTTTATCACTTCGACGGGGATGGCAATGTGGTGGCGGTGTCGAACCCGGCCAAAGGCGTCGTGAATCGATACAGCTACGATCCCTCGGGACTACTCGTCAGCGCAAAGGAAGGCGTCGAGAACACATTCCGCGCGCGGGGCGAGGCGGGATGGGTCGACGATGGCAATGGCCTCCTCTTCACCGGGACCGCGTACCGATTTCCCGAGCTCCGCATGACCTTGCCGGCGGTGGCGGATCCATCGCCGCCCGTTCCCGGGTTGCTGCCGGTTTTCGGCGATGCCGGCGCCTGTTTTGCGCAAGGGATCTCGACTTGCGCGGCAGCGGCCGGCAGGAGGGAACGCTGATGCGCACGGCTCTCCTGTGGCCGCTCGCCGTGGCGCTGTCCGCATCGGCGTTCGGACAAACGCCGTTGGATTGCGGCGCGGTGACCGATGGCGCCGCCGCGCAGAACTTCGCCAATCTCTACACCATCCAAGCGCGTGCGGGAGACGCGATTTCGATCCGCCTGCTCGTGACATCGGCGGGCAGCGACTTCTCGCCGGGGATCACGCTGTCCTCCAATGGCCGCGCTTTGGCGCCCCGCGCCGGCGGCATCGTGGGCGGCGCCACGCTGGCGGGCATTTTCGACCTGCCGTCCGACGGGTCTTACCAGATCGCGGTCAGCAACCCGACGCAGTCGCAGACCGGACGGTACAAGCTGGTGTATGTTTTCCTGAACCGGCCCTGTTCGTCTGGCGCTCTCGCCTGCGGCAGCGGACGGCAAGACCAGATTGCCGATGTCCTCCAGTTGAGGACGTACTCCTTTCCGGCGGCCGCCGGCGACATTGTCAGTCTTCGCTTCGCCAAACAGGCGCCGTTCACCAACATTCCAGCCACTCCCAGCACGTCCGCGCGGATCTTCGCTCCGGTCATCGCTGTTTACTCGCCCTCCGGTCAATTGATGACGACGGCGGCCGGCGCGCCCGCGGCCGCCACCGCTACCACGTCCGCCGTCGTCCGAATCGATTTCCCCGTGCCGGCGGACGGCGTGCTCACGGTGCTTGTGCTCGACCCCAACAATCTCAGCGGCAATTATGTGCTGTCGATGACCTACTTGAACCGTCCATGCGGCTCGGGTGTGGTCGACTGCGGCAAGGTCGTGCAGGGCAACATTCCGGCGGCATTATCCGTCGACACCTACTCGGTCTCCATGGCCGCCGGCGATATCGGCTCGATTCGCACCGCGGCTCTGGGAACCGACGCGTCGTTTGTCCCCGCGGTGGAACTGTACGACCCAAGCGGCGCAGCGGTGGTTTTCAGCGCGGCCAGCCTACCGTCGAGCCGGGCGGTGCTCCTCTTCAATTTCGCCGTCAAACAGTCCGGGTCGTATACCTTGATCGTGCGCGACGCGGTCACATTGACCGGCACGGGGGCGTATGCCGTGACGATGGTGCGCTTCAATCGGCCTTGCGCCGCGGAGAACCTCTCGTGCTCCTCCACGGTGGACGGCGCCATCACGGGCATTCTCGGCACGAAGCTCTACGCCGTTTCCGCCAGCGCCAACGATGTGTTTCTCGTGCGTGTATTACGCAGCGACCAGAGTGGGGCTTTCCGGCCGCGGGTGGATGTCTATGACCCACAGGCGAATTCCGTGACTTCCGTGGTGACCGCCGACCTGGGCCGGCAGACGTTCACCGCGAACAGCACCGGGCTGTACACGCTGGTGGTCAGCGACGGCAACGACGCCTCCCAGTCCGGCGCCTATAGTCTGGTGGTGCAGCGGTTGAACCGGCCCTGCAATTCGAGTGTATTGACGTGCGGCGCGCCGGCCGGCGGCGCTCTGCCCCCTTTGGGCACGCCGGCTTTCACGTATACGGCCGCGCCCGGCGAGTCGTTCACGGTCCGCATGGCGGACCCCACCGGCGCGCTGCAGCCGGCCATCGAGATCTACGACGCCAACGGGTTGCAGGTCGGCCAGAATCTCTCCGGCAACTTCACCGGCGTGGACGTGGTCCAGCCCGCGGGCGGAGTGTACACGATTCTCGCGATGGACAACAGAAGCAGGCCGACCGGCGGACCGTTCGGCCTCGCCCTCCTGCGCACCGTCAACGCATGCGCCGTCCCAGCGCCGCAGGGACAGACGATTCAGGGCGCGGCTACCGGCGTGGCGCCTTTCCTGTCGTACACAATTCCGGCCGCGGCTGGAGATCGACTGCTGCTGCGCAGCGCGTCGTCGACCCCAGGCTTCGCCGCGCAGATGGAGTTATACGACCCGGCGGGCGCGCGTCTCGATTCGCAGACATTTTCCATCTCCCGCCAAGCCGCGGCGGCGGGCAATTACACGGTGATCGTCGAGCCGTCGGCGCCGCGCTCGGTCGGCGGATTCGGATTCGCCTGGCAGGCGTTGAACAACCCCGCCAACGCCACGCCACTCGTCTGCGGCGCGTCGGCGGCGGGTTCGCTCACGCCGGCTACTCCGTTCCGCTTTTACTCCGCCGGCGCGGCCGCCGCCGACGTACTGCGCCTGATCCTGACCAAAGGGTCCGACAGCTTCTCCCCGCGCGTGGATCTGTACGACCCTTCGGGCGCCTTCGTGGCGTCGACGCTCGATCTCACGCAGAAGGCGAAGCTCGACGGCAATTACCTGGTCCTGGTGAGTCCGTCCAGTTCGAATGGCGAAACCGGATCGTATACCCTGGCCTTGCAGCGTCCCAATAATCCGTGCTCGCCGGTCTCGCTGACGTGCGGCCAGACGACGCTGCAGCAGGTCCGCCTTCCCGGACAGTTGGACGCCTTTGTGTTTCCCGGGAATGCCGGCGACCGCGCCAATCTCAAACTGTCGCAGCGCTCAGGCGGTTACACGCCATCCGCCGAGCTCTACGACACGGCCGGAACGCGCCTCGCGGCCAGCTCCAGCGGATCCCTGATCGCGACCCTCCCGGCCAGCGGATCCTATTCCGTCCTCGTGCGGGACACTACGGGTGTCACGACCGGCAGCTACCGCATCGCGTTGCAGAACGACACCAACGTCTGCAAGGTCAACGACACCGAGGCTCCGTCGTTGACGCTTCTGCAGCCGACCGGCGGCGAAGTGATTGGCGGCGGCACGGGGTACCTGGTGCAGTGGCTTTCGGACGACAACGTCGGCGTCGCCACGCACGACGTCGCGCTTTCCACCGACGGGGGCAAGACCTTCGGGACTCCTATCGCCACCGGTCTCGGGCCCAATACGCAATCGTTCGCCTGGCAGGCTCCGCCCGACATAGCGCCGACCCGCACCGCCGTGGTCCGCGTCACCGCGACGGACGCCGCCGGCAATGCCACGTCCGCCGTCAGTGGACCGTTGACGATCATCGGCGCCGGCTTCACTCCGAATCGCACCGCCACGTACACCTACGACTCGCTCAATCGCCTGATTCAGGCCGCGCTCGACAGCGGGATGGCGATCACCTATCGTTGGGACGCGGCCGGCAACCTCGTGGAGATCATGGTTTCGCAGCCCTGATCGGGCGGGGGTCAGAGAGAGCCGGTGGCCGGCGCCAGCCATCGGATCACGAAGAAGTGGCGGCCGCAGAGGGAGCACCGGCATGGGAGAAACAGCCACTGGAAGGCCCTCTCCATGGAATTCCGGACTCCAACCTCTCTGAAATCGACAGAGCGGCAGTGCGGACACTGCGGGAGAAACACACTTTACAGTACCGCGAATACGGGCGCGCGCGGCCCGTTATTTCGGCGCGGGGCGCGCCGCCGCCGGCGAACCGGGTTTGCCGATGCTTTCGGTCTTTTCCCGAAACTCCTCCGCTTCGAGGAGGTAATGGCACTCGACACCGCGTGACGGCCGCAGGCCGTTGATCCGCATGAAACGGGATTGCGCGGCGGACTCCGAGCCGTCCACCACCATCAGCAACTCTCCGGCGTCGAACTTCTCCCGTCTGCGGGAAGCCGCCAGCGTCGCGAGGAACGATTCCTTGACTCTCACTCTCGTCATTGACACCGCCTTATCGGAAACAATCAGCCGGGTGGGACCTGCCCGCCGCGACTCAAATCCACCGGATATTGCAAGCGCGATCGAGCCGCCGGATGGCCGCGCTGAAGCTTTGTCGGAAACTGGCCGAAGGCCATTGGTTGGAAGGATCGGAATGGATGGCAGCCGAAACCCGGCGGCCCGCGAATACGAACTCCACTTTGGGCCCGCCCGGGCTGATGGATGGCTCGCCGTGCCAGGATCTCGCAAACTCGGCATTGTCGATGACGCTGCTGAGTTCGGCCACGAATCTCTGCATCGAGACCACCTTCTTGCCGTGGCGGTAAAGCGTCCGCGGCCCTTTCAGAATAACAGACATCCGAGGCCTGAATTGCTATACTTCAGTCGCGGCAGGAGCGGCGTTGCGACAATCGTTTACTTTCATCGACGCGGGGGGCAACCAGGCGGACTATACCGTGTACGAAGCCGATCACCGGAACGAGTTTTACTGGTCTACGGATCACGGCGATCACGGCATCGAGCCCACTTATGCGCAAGCGCAGGCACGCGCCCGAACGGTTCTCAAAGCCAGCATGGCGGCGCGCCGCAGGTCCGGCGAAGCGCAGCGTTAGCGGGCCGCCTCCGTCCACCGCGAAACGTCCTCGGCCAGGGTATTGAGGCTGTTGACGATACGGTCGGTTTCCACGTTGACCAGGGCATATCGATCGGCTGCGGGAGCGGCGCCCGCCACCAGGGCATGGTGATCTTCACGCAGGTCGGGCAGCGCCGCGAGGTCGAGCGGGGCGCCGCGCAGGGCGGCGGCGAGGGAGTCCAGGGTGAGGTCGACATCGGCGGCGAAGGCGCGCAGGGTGGGCCGCGCCGGGACCGCTCGGCTGGCGCTCAGGCCGGCCTCCAAAGCCATCAGCGCGTGCGCCAGTCGATGGGAGTTCGCCAGCAGTCCGCCGAGGACGCGCATCTGCTCGCGACGCGTGCCCGGCTCGGCGGCAACCCGCTCCACGGAGGCTTCCACGTTCGAGCGGGCGCGCCGTCCCTCGATGCGTGCGCGGTCGAGTTCGCGCGGGGGCGGCGCGCCGGGCTGCTCGTACGCCGCGTGGATCGCCCGGAAATAGGCGCGATACCCTTCGATCAACTGCGCCAGGGCCTCGGAGAGCTGAGTATGTTCCCAGGTCGGCCAGATGGCGTAGGCGAGCAGCGCGACGACGCCCCCGATGGCCGTATTCAGGCCGCGCGCCAGGATCACACTGTTCGGCGTGAACCCGTTGAGCGCCACCAGCAGCACCACCAGGGCCGTGATGGCCGTGGCGGCGATGCCGTAATTCGCCGGGCCAAAAGCCCGCACGACGAAGACGAACACCCCTACCAGGACGATCTCCAGACCGGCGCCCGGCGGCAGCACGTGGAAGAGCGCCGTCGCCAGCAGCAGGCCGGCAAACGTCCCCGCCAGTCGTAGCGCGCCGCGGCTGAAGGTGCCGCTGAAATCGGGCTTGAGAACGATCGCGACGGTCATCGGCGCCCAATACGAACGAGTCAAGGCAAGCTGCTGCCCGAGCGCCTCGCCGATGGCGACGCACACGCCCAGGCGGATGGCGTGACGGCAGGCGGCCGAGCGCAGGCTCAAGTTGGCCCGCAATGTCGCTAGCGTTCCCTGCAGGCGCAGCTTCCAGGAGCGCGCCGCCTCCACGCGTTCGAAGCGGGTGGCGCCGGCCGGGAGAGCGTCGCCGGCCAGATGGATGGCGGCGTCGAATTGTCCGGCCAGCGCGTCCACCTGGCGGCGGGCGTCGCGAACGGTCCCGCCCGCGCAGCCACGGAGCCTGGCGCCGATGGCTCGCATCCCGTCGAGCGAGGCCGAGGCGGCGGCCGGAGCGCCCGTGACCAACTCGACGGCGAGCGCGTCGAGCAACCCGGCGGCCAGCTCGAAGAATCGATCCAGCAGGGGCACGGCCACGTCCGCCGCATCCTCTCTCGCGATGCGCGTCCGCAGGCGGGCCAGCACGAGCAGGCCGAGCCGCATGCGTTCCGCCTGACTCAACATGGCGCGATAGCGCTCCGCCTCGATCGAGCGATCGCGATCGAGCGACGCCAGCGCGTCCTGCGCCTCGGTGCTTTGCGCGGTGGCGGGCGGCGGTTCCGTGGCGCGCGTCGAGCTTTGCGCCGAAGCGGCGAGTTCGCGGAAGAGATCGGCCAGCGCGCGGCGCTCCGGGGCATAGCGCCGCAGAGGCCACAGCGCGACCGAGAGGATGGTCTGCGCGAGGCCGCCACAAAATGCCAGCACGCCGGAACGCAACGCCTGTTCCGGCCGCATTGGCAGGGCGGCGAACACGAGGAGAGTGACGAGGCTCACCGTGCCGAGGTCGGCCGCCGCCTGGTCGAGCGCGACGAGCATCCCCGCCGCGAACGCCCACGCCGTGACCACCAGCAGGGTGAGCGCGTGATTGTGGGCGCAAACGGTCCCGACGAAGACACTGGCCCCGACCAGGGCGCTCGCCGCCAGCATCCGGCGCGCGCGCTGGATGTAAGGGACGTGGCTGTCGGAGAACGCGACGTTCAGGGCGCCGGTGGCCGCCAACAATCCGCTCGGGATGGCGTGCAGGACGCCGCCGATGGCGAGAGGCAGAATCACGCCGATGGCATTGCGCAGGCCGATCCAGGGACTTACCTTTTCCGGCTGGAACCGCACCACGTTTTCGCGGAACGCGGACCAGGAGGTTCGGCCTTCATGCATTCTTTGAGCCTAGCGCGGGTCCGATCGCGTAAGGGTCCTGACGTCGTTGCTGGACTATTTCAACCGCCACGTTTCATCGAACAGCGCGGCCCAGACAATCTCGGGCGGCTCGGAGGGCTCCTTCACCTTCAGAATGCCGAGATCTCCAAAACGCGGCATGGCATAGTCGCCGTTGTAATCCTGGTCGGAGATCGTCAGACCCGTGTTCAGCACGACGTAATGTGAGGGACTCCAAGGGCTGGGATAGGCCAGAACGGGCAAGTTCCCGGCGGCGGGGAAGGTCTTGCCGCCAACCGCAATCGATTCCTTAGTCCATTGTAGCGGCACCTTGCCCGCGAGCTTCGCGACCCACCGGTTGCTGCCGGGGTCGCCGAAGAGGACCACGTTGTACCGGGCGAAATCCGCGGAAGTGACCTCGGTGTCGTTCTTGATCCGGGGATGCGCGCGGTAGTTCATGGCGTAAACGCGGTCGAAGTGCTCGAGGATGCTCAGAGCGTGCTGGTGCGCGTCCGCATTCCACGGGGCTCCCGTGGGCCGAACCAGCAGGTACGGGTCGAGAAAAGCGTCGTCGATGGGTCCCTGTAAGGCGTGCGTCTTATGCAGTCCGGCCCAGTGTCCCGCCTTGGCCTGCTTCCAGGCGGCCCCGTTTTTCTCCAAGGCGATCTCGGGCGCGGGCTTGACCTTGAGGTCCTGGCCGTCGATGTGGATCGAGGATGCCTTCGCCGTCTCACGGAGGGTGAGGCGCGTGACGTTCTTGGTCGCGATGCGATACCGGGCGCCGCCGTTGGAGCGCTCGGCGTCGATATCGGCGCGTTCGTAGTGCCGCTCCAGGCCATCGAGCGACACCCAGAAGCACCGGTTGTAGCGGGTGGTGTAGGTGACGAATTTGATGTGGTCAGGGTCCTGCCGCCCCTTGTCGCCGTGTTCTTTCAGGAAGGCGTCGAGACGCGTCCGCACCTGGCGATTGACGCCGTGCCCGGTGGCGGAAGAAATCAGGAAAATGTCGCGCGTTCCCGGGACCGTCCAATCGCCTTCGGTTCCGGCCGACGGAAACCCTTCCTTCGCGAGCTGCGCCCGCACCCGCAGGGACGATTCCAACTGTCCGCGATTAGGGGTAGGAGCGGCGCCCCGCCCGGCCCCCACGGTCGCCACCTGCGTGTCGGTATCGCCATCGTGCGCGGCGAGGGGCAGGTTGTAGGCGTTGAGCGCCCAATCGATCAGGTTCTCGTAGATGTGCAGCGGGCCCTGCTGATACGGCGGGAACGGAGTGGCGGCATACATCAGGCGGCCGGGATAGGTTCCGGCGCCGATCTCGGCCGCGGCCCAGCGGTCGGGGTATTGCAGGGCGATATGCCAGGCGGCGGCGCCGCCCAGCGAGAAGCCGCGCAGGATGATGCGCTCGCCGTCGATCTTGAACCGCCGGCGCATGGCGGCGATTCCCTCGAAGATATCGACCTCTCCCGCCTGGTGGTTCGCGTTGTTGCCGCGTCCATAGCAATCGAGCGTGAGCTGCCCGACGTCGGCGGTATAAGCCGTATTGGGGAATTGCGGCGCGTTGCGGATTCCGTTGATGAAGCTGGCTTCGGTCAGGCCGTTGTTGCGCCCGTGGAGCCACACGTAGAGCCGATCGGGCTTGGCCGGGTCATAGCCGTCGGGGATGGTGACGCCCATTGGCTGCACGGAGCCGTCGAGATCGGAGTAATAGCCGAGGACCTTGCGGCCCTTTTCCATCACCCATGGCGACTGTCCCTGTTGCAACTGGCGGCCGCGTTCGATCCCCTGATCGAGCACGCCGAGGTAGGTCGAAATCGCCTGCGCATTGGGGAAGCCCTGCGGGAACTCGAGCAGCCACTTTCCGGCCTTGGCATAGACATCGACATCGGCGATGAGGTCGGGGTTGACGTTCTTCGCGCGGAAGGCCTTGACCATGCCGTCCAGCTCGTCGATTTTCGATTGGTATTGGCTCTTCTGCTCCGCGGTAAGTTGCGGGGGCGGCGGCGCCGGTCCGCGCCCCCCGCGTCCGGCCGGCGGTTGCTGCTGCGCGAGCGCCGCGCTGCAAGCGAGAATGAGGATGGCGAGAGTTTTCATGGTTCGAACCGATATCATACTCCCGGGGACAATGCGGTGTTGTCAGCGGCGGACTGGGTATAGAATCGAAGCAAAGGCGCATGGATGCTGCAAATCACACGAAGTCCCCAGGTGTTCGATGTCGTGGTGGTCGGATCGGGAGCGGGTGGAGGGACGGCCGTCAAGGTTCTCACCGACAAGGGGCTGAACGTGGCTCTGCTCGAGGCGGGGCCGATGCTCAATCCGGCGAAGGATTTTAAGGAGCACGTTCTTCCTTACCAGGTGGATCATCGCGGCGCCGGCGCGCACGCGGAGATGTATTTCGGACGGCAGCAATGGGGCTATTTCAGCGCACCCAACGGATATTGGGAATTGCCCAGCGAGCCCTACACGGTCGCGCCGGGGAGCCAGTTCCGCTGGTTCCGGTCGCGGATTCTCGGCGGGCGGACCAATCACTACGGGCGCATCTCCCTGCGCTTTTCGGACTACGATTTCCGGCCCGAGGATGGCCTCACGGAGGCTTGGCCCGTCACTTACGAGGAGATGTCTCCGTGGTACGACAAGGCAGAAGGCTTCATGGGCGTGACCGGCACGAAAGAGGGGCTGCGCACGGCGCCTGACGGCAACTTCCTGCCGGCCATCCCGCCGCGCGTGCACGAATCGCTGATCAAGAAGGCGTGCGAGCGGTTGAGCATTCCGTGCATCCCCTCGCGCATGGCGATGCTCACGAAATCGGTCAACGGCCGGGCGGCGTGCCACTATTGCGGGCAGTGCGGGCGCGGGTGCCAGACCGCGTCGGCGTTCTCGTCGAGCCAGGCGATGATTTTCCCCGCCATGAAGACCGGCAAACTCACCGTGATCACGGGCGCCATGGCGCGCGAGCTGATCACCGGCGGCGACGGGCGCATCACGGCGGTTTCGTATGTCGACAAGGGGACCCGGACGGAGAAGCAGGTGCGGTGCAAGGCGGTGGTGGTGGCGGCCAGCGCGTGCGAATCGGCGCGGCTGCTGCTGAACTCCAAGGTGGCGAACTCGTCGGGACAGGTGGGGCGGAATCTGACGGACTCCACGGGTTTCAGCATGACGGGCTACATTCCCGCCCTGGCCGGCATGCCGCGGCACAATAGCGACGGCATCGGAGGCATGCACCTGTACATCCCGTGGTGGCTGCACGACGACAAGAAGAAGGACTTCCCGCGCGGATACCACATCGAACTGGGGGGCGGCTTCGATATGCCGCATCTGGGGTCGTTCGCCGGGCAATGCGCGCGCCACGAGGGTTACGGCAAGGCGCTGAAGCAGAAGATCCGCGAGGAATACGGCGCGTTCGTGAGTTTTGCCGGGCGCGGCGAGATGATCCCCAACAAGGACACGTGGTGCGAGATCGATCCGGCGCGCACCGACGCTTACGGCATCCCGGTGCTGCGTTTCCATTTCGCCTGGAGCCAGCACGAGATCAACCAGATCCGCCACATGCAGGACACCTTCACGTCGATCATTCAGACGATGGGAGGGCAGGTGATGGGGCAGCGGCAGGAGGCGAACCGGGCCATCTCGACGGGCGGCACGATCATCCACGAGGCGGGCACGGTGAAGATGGGGAGCGACCCGAAGACTTCCGTGCTGAACAGCTACTGCCAGTCGCACGACGTAAAGAATCTCTTCGTGTGCGACGCGGCGCCGATGGTGAGCCAGCCGGACAAGAACGTGACGCTGAGCATCGTGGCATTTTCGTGGCGGGCATCGGAGTATCTGGCCGAGGAAATGAGGAAGGGCAATGTCTAGTCCATTGGAGTTTTCGAGACGCGATCTGCTGGCGCGGCTGGCCGCGGGAATGAGCATCGTTGCGGCGGCGGACGCGCAGCACGTGCACGAATCCGTCGCGCAGGAGAAGACCGCGCAGAAGGGGCCCTACAAACCGAAGTCGCTGACGGCCCATGAATATGCCACGCTGCAGCGGCTGTCGGATCTGATCCTCCCGGCCGACGAGCATTCGCCGGGAGCGCTGGCGGCGGGCGCGGCGGACTTTATCGACTTTCTCTGCGCGGCGAGCGACGAGATGCGCGATATCTACACCGGCGGCATCCTCTGGCTCGACGAAGAGATGAAGCACCGGCACGGCGGCAAGGCGTTTATCGACGACACGGCGGAGCAGCAGACGGCGATGCTGGACATCATCGCGTGGCGGAAGAATCAAACGCCGGAGCTGTACCCGGGAATTCAGTTTTTCGCGTTCTGCCGGCGCATGGTCGCGGACGCGTATTACACCAGCCCGATCGGCTACAAGGAAGTCGGCTACATGGGGAATGCAGCGATGTCGCAATTTAGCGTGCCGCAGGAAGCGCTGGACTATGCGATGAAGCGCAGCGGGCTGGCGTAACACGGGCGCCATGACGCCGCTGTTCGATCAAGATCCTCCGCCGCCTTACGCAGAGCCTCTCGAAGAAGGCGCCGTCCTGTTGCACGGCTTCGCTACGCCAGAGGCTCCCGCGCTGCTCGATGAGGTGGAGCGGATCGCGAGCGTGGCGCCGTTTCGTCACCTGGTGACGCGCGGCGGCTATACGATGTCGGTGGCGATGACGAATTGCGGGCGGGTCGGGTGGGTTTCCGATCGCAGCGGGTATCGCTACGATCCCGTTGACCCCGACACGGGGGCGGCCTGGCCGCCGATGCCGGCGGCTTTTCTGAATCTCGCCCGGCGCGCCGCGGCCGAGGGCGGGTTCGAGGGATACGATCCGGATGCGTGTCTGATCAACCGCTATGTGGCGGGCGCGAAGCTCGGGATGCATCAGGATCGCGACGAGAAGGACGCTTGGGCGCCGATCGTTTCCGTTTCGCTCGGTCTGCCGGCGGTGTTTCTGTGGGGCGGCAAAAGCCGCGGCGACGCGGTCCGCCGCCTGCGGGTGCAAAGCGGCGACGTCGCGGTGTGGGGCGGCCCGGCGCGCTTTGTCTATCACGGGGTTGCGCCGCTCAAGGCCGGCGAATATCCCCTGACCGGCGATGCGCGCATCAATCTGACGTTCCGCAAGGTCTTCTGAAATCGGCAAGCTGCGCCTGGCGAAAGCGGTTGCGCCGTGTTGGCGCAAGGCTGGAATTCATTCGGCCGCACGGACGAACAGGGGACGGTCGAGGCTGAAGGTGAGAACGGACTCGACCGGGATTTTGATGGAGCCGCCTTTCGTGACGATCTGAGTCAGCGCCCCGCCG
>CAZSQK010000145.1:0-17414 GCA_964608645.1 uncultured Solibacteraceae bacterium
GCCACCAAGTCGCAGCCCAAGGAGATGCTGCCGGTGGCGCGCAAGCCAATCGTGCAATATGTCGTCGAGGAGTTGGTGTCGAACGGCATCTCCCAGATTTTGTTTGTCACCGGCCGCAACAAATCCTCCATCGAAAACCACTTCGATCACGATCCCGACCTCTTCCGCACTCTCAGCAAGACCAATAAGGAGGAGCTCCTCAAAGAGGTGGATTTCGAGAGTCTCCAGGCCAATTTCTTCTACACACGCCAGCGCCTCCAGAAGGGTCTCGGCGACGCCGTGCTGTGCGGCGAGAATTTCGCCGGCGAGGAGCCGTTTCTGGTGGCTCTCGGCGATTCCATTCTCGGACTCCACGCCGACTCCCGCGCCGTCAGCCGCATGGCGGACGTGTACGAGTCCAAGCGCGCCAGTTGCGTCATTGCCGTCGAGGAGGTGCCCCTCGAGGAGACCCGGCATTACGGAATCATTCAGCCGGAGGAGGCCGCCGGCGATATCTTTCGCGTCGTCAATCTGATCGAAAAGCCGCGTCCCGAAGCCGCCCCCAGTAATCTGGCCATTGCCGGGCGCTACATCTTCTCGCCCGTGATCTTCGACATGATTCGCCGCGTGGAACCGGACAGCCGCGGCGAGATTCAATTGACCAATGCCATCCAGTATCTCTGTGAACAGGGACGGCGGGTGATGGCCGTCAAGTTGACCGCGGCCGAGAAACGGTACGATATCGGCAACTTCCCGAGCTACTTCGAGAGCTTCGTGGAGTTCGCTCTGGCGGATCCGCAATACGGCGAAGGATTCCGGCGCGCGCTCGAGCGCATGTTGGCACGCTCCGCCACGACGGTTTGAAACGGACCCGGCTCCTGTTCGCGATTCTGGCCGTCCTGCTGATCGCCGGACGCCTGTGCCACACCCGCATTTTGTGGGAAGGCGACACTCTGCCGCTGGCCGCCGCTGCCCAGATCCGCCTCGGCAAGGTCCTCTTCCGCGGCATTTGGTTCGACAAGCCGCCGCTCGTCCCCCTGTACTATCTGCTGTCCGGAGCGGCCGACGGATGGCCGTTGCGCCTGGAAGGCGCGCTGTATGCGCTGCTCGCCTGCTGGATCGCCTACCGTTTCGCCCGCGATCTCTGGTCCGAGCGCGAAGGCAGGTGGGCCGCGGGATTGCTCGGCTTCTTCCTCACGTTCGATTTTCCCGCGGCGGTGATTCCCGTCGCGTCCGACCTGATGATGCTGGCGCCCCACATGGCCGCCGTTTGGATGGCCCATCGCCGCCGCCCCTTCTGGAGCGGCGCGCTGGCCGGGGTGGCGTTCTGGGTGAGTCCCAAGGGCGCGCTCGCCGCCGCCGCGTGCGTCCTCTGGGATCCCGCCGGCTTCGCCTGGATCGGGGCCGGTTTCGCGGCGGCGGGCGCGGCCGCCATCGCCGGTCTCGGGGCCGCCGGAGCATTGGGCGCGTATTGGGACGAGGTCTGGAGGTGGGGCCGCCTCTATGCCGCCAGCCCCTTTGTCGAGTCCCCCACGCGGAATGCCCTGGTGCGCTCCGTAAACTGGGCGGGCTTCCACGCCGCGGCCGTCGTGGCAGCCGCTCGCGCCACCTTGGAGCGCGAGCATCGCCTGCGCTGGCTGGGATGGCTCCCGCTTTCGATCCTCGGCCTGAGCGCGGGCATGCGTTTCTTCCCGCGATACTACTTCCAGGTCTTGCCCGTGGTCGTCCTCCTGGCAGCCCGCGGGTTCTGTCTGCTGGCGCCCCGCCGCAGGGAATTCGTCGCCCTCCTCCTGCTCATCCCCTTGACGAGGTTCGCCCCGGCGTATCTGGCCGCGGCCGCCGCGTCGACGTGGCGCGACATCGGAATGGATCGCGATAGCCGGGCCGCGTCGGCGTTCGTTCGCGAGCGGGCGCGGCCCGGCGACACGCTCTTCGTCTGGGGCTACCGTCCCGAGATCTTCGTGTACTCCCGCCTTCCCGCGGCGACCGTCTGGCTCGACTCCCAGCCTCTCACCGGCGTCCCGGCCGATCGCCACCTCACCCAGTCCGAGCCGGTCGAAACAGCGGAACCCGCGCGGCGTCGAGCCCAACTCGCCCTCACCCATCCGTCGTTCGTCCTGGATGGCATCGGCCCCTACAATCCGCGGCTCGCGATCGCCAACTATCCCGATCTCCGCGAGTGGCTCGCCGGGTACGAGGAAATCGGGACCATCGGGCAAACGGTCATCTATCGCAAGCGGTGACGGCTCCCCGCCGCCCTACCGCCCGCTCCAACAAGGGGTTCGCTTCCCCAGGAACGCTCCGATCCCCTCCTGCGCATCCGCCGCTAGCGCGTTCATCGTCATGACTTCCTTGGCGTACGCGTACGCCTTCTGCTGGTCGAGATCGATTTGCGTATAGTACGCCTGTTTGCCGATCCCCACCACCAGGGAACTCGCCTCGGCGACCTTCCCCGCTAGCTTGCGCGTCGCGCCCGTCAACTCGCCGCTCGCCACGGCTTGGTTGATCAATCCCCATTCGGCGGCGGTCCGCGCATCGACCATCTCGCCCGTCATCAGCATTTGCAGCGCCCGTTTCCGCCCGATGACGCGCGTCAATGCCACCATCGGCGTCGTGCAAAACAGCCCGATCTTCACCCCGGGGGTGGCGAATGCCGCTTCCTCGGCGGCCACCGCCATATCGCACGTCGCCACGAGTTGGCATCCGGCGGCCGTGGCGATGCCCTGCACCTCCGCAATCACCGGCTGCGGGATCGCCTGAATCTTCGTCATGAGCTCGGTGCACACGTCGAAGATTCTCCGGTATTCGTTGATTTCGCGCCCCTGCATCTCGGAGAGGTCGTGGCCGGAGCAGAAGACTTTGCCGGCGGCCGCGAGAATCACCGCCCGCACCTCGCGGTTGCGTCCGATCTCGTCCAGACAGCCGATCAGCTCCTGCATCAGCTCCAACGACAGCGCATTCCGCCGCTGCGGCCGGTTGAGGGTCGCCACCGCCACCGGCCCCTCGTAAGTCAGAAGAATGGAATTCATCGCCCTGTCTCGATCTCCCGCGCCCGGTTGCGTAGTTCGTTCTTCCGCACCTTGCCGGTGGCCGTGCGCGGCAGCGGCCCGAATTCGATGTGCTTCGGAGCTTTGAATCGCGCCAGCCGCCCGCGGCACCACTCGATCAGTTCCTCGGGACTTGCCGATGCGCCGGGCTTCAACCCGACGTACGCCTTGGGAACCTCGCCCCACTTCTCGTCCGGCGCGGCCACGATCGCCACCTCCGCCACGGCCGGGTGGTCCGACAGCACCTTCTCGACTTCGATCGACGAAATATTCTCGCCCCCGGAGATCACGATGTCCTTCTTGCGGTCACGCAGTTCGATGTAGCCGTCAGGGTGGACCACCGCCAGGTCGCCCGAGTGGAACCAGCCGCCCGCGAAACACTCCTCGGTCGCCTGCGGGTTGTCGTAGTATCCCGCCATCACATTGTTCCCGCGCATCAGGACTTCGCCCATCGTCTCGCCGTCCGCCGGGACGTCCTGCATGTGCTCGTCTGCCACCCGCAAATCGGTCCCGGCAACCACATAGGGCACCCCCTGGCGCGCCCTGACCTGCGCCCGCTCGACCGCCGGCAGGTCGTCCCACGCGGGATCCCACGCGCAGATCGTGTGCGGACCGTAAGTCTCGGTGAGGCCATAGACATGCGCGATCTCGGCCCCCACCTCCTCGGCGGCGCGGATCACCGCGGGCGAGGGCGGCGCCCCGGCGGTCACGATCTTCAGCGGCCGGGTAAAGCGGACGCCGCGGGAGGCGCAGTACTGCGCCAGCGAGGCGACCACCACCGGCGCGCCGCACAGGTGCGTCACCCCTTCCGCTTCGATCAGGCGGAGCGCCTCCTCCGGGTCCGGCCGGCGCAGCAGGATGTGCCGCCCGCCCACGCCGGTCACCGCCCATGTGAAACACCACCCGTTGCAGTGGAACATCGGCAGCGTCCACAGATACACGCTTCGCTGGTTCAAGCCGTGTTCCAGGATCTCGCCGATGGCATTGACCCAGGCGCCGCGGTGCGTGAATTGCACGCCTTTCGGCACGCCCGTAGTGCCGCTGGTGTAGTTGATTGCGATGCCGCCGTTCTCGTCGGTCACGGGAATCGGGGTAAATTCCGCCTGTCTTCCGAGAAACGACTCATAGTCGGAAATGATGTGCTCCACCGGGGCGTTGGCCACCAGGGGCAGCAGTTCGGGGTCGACGAGCAGCACCCGGGCCCCGCAGTGCCGCAGGATCCAGGTCAGCTCCTCCATCGCCAGCCGGGTGTTCAGCATGACCACCTGCGCGCCGATCGCCATGGGCCCGAAATGGGCCTCCAGCGCCATGGCGCTGTTCGGCGCCAGCACCGCGACGCGGTCTCCCGGCGCTACTCCGAGAGCTTGCAGACCGCCCGCCAGACGGTGAACACGGCTCTGGAACTCGCTGTAAGGAAAGCGCCGCTCGCCGTCTACTACGGCAATGCGGTCGCGATAAACGGCGGCGCTACGCGCCAGGAAATCGAGCGGCGTCAGGGGTGCGATCATAACGGTCCCGAGGGTGATTGTACAGCGGAAACCTATGTCGCGCGAGACGCATCGAATCAGTGTCGGCGCTCTAAAACACCCGTTTGCAATCCTCTTTTATACTCTGATACTATTAGGTGGCAGATCGGAATCCTCGCCCTTGAAGTGCCGCACATCCAACCACGGAGTCTAAAAATCAACTGAATGAGCTTTACCGTTTTTCTTGGCAATCTCCCCACATGGGTCACCGCTGACGATATCAAGCAATGGCTCGCCGCCGAAGACCTCGTCGCCGACGGCGTGAAAGTGATCCGTAACCACGAAACACAAGAATCGAAGGGCTTCGCGTTTGTCGAAGCGCCTACCGCCGACGAAATGGCGTCCATCATCCGCCGCTTCGATCGCGCCCCGCTGGAAGACCGGTTGCTCCGCGCCAATCCCGCACAGCCCCCCAAGGGGAAGGACGGCAAAGCCGTCCCGGTGAACGCCACAGCCGCTCCCAACGCCACTCGCACGCAGGCTCGGCCCGACCGCAAAAAGCGCGGCGGCAGGGACCGCGAACAGACACCGCGCAGCGCCTTTGCCACCGAACTCGCCAAAGTGCTGTAACCAAGACCGTGGCGCCACAGTGTGCGCCTCAGCCTCGGAACACCTCCACACCTGTGAACCGAAGTCACATCGGGCTTCGGTCTATCCTTCCCATCATCAACACCTTACAATTGGCCCCCGGCGTGCCATAATGTGCCACATGAAACACGCCTGGCTTGGCTGCCTCCTGCTGTTGGGCGGCCTGCTCTCCGCCGGAACACAGGACTCGGAATTCAACGTCAATTCGCGCTACACGGTGGAGACCGTGGTCATCGCCACTGAGGGCTGGCGGACCGACCTGGTCAGCGACCACGACCGCGACGGCAAGCTCAGCTCCGGTCTGCGCAAGGACGCAGCGGCGTTGATCGGCGAGAAGCTGAATCCCACCATGCTGGAAGAAGTGGGACGCCGCATCCGCAAGGAGCTCCACGCCCGCACCGTCGAGCACCGCGTCCTCCGCGGCAAGAGCCCCGAATACGTTCAGGTTGTCTTCGACGTCAAGCTTCGCCCCACCCGCTTCGACGTTTCTGTGCCGAAATTCCTCTACAGTTCCAAACAGGCCTGGTCGGGCGCCGTGGAAGCCACGGCCAGCGCCGGCCACAACGGCGTCACCTTCGGGCTGGTCAGCGACGGCGATGAACTCGTCGAGCGGTATTCCGGCCTGGTCGCCCGGTTTGAAAACAACAAGGTCGGCAGCGACCGGGTGCGCCTGCGCTTCCAGTTCGAGGATTATCGCCAGCAGTGGAGCCCGGCCACGACGCGGGTGGACGCCGCGAGCCTGTATCGCACCCGCCAGAATTTCGAGCCCGAGGTGACCTTCGTGCTCGCCAGACCCCTCACGCTCACCGTGGGCGCGAGCTTCCAACGCATGGAAGAGCAGTTCCCGGCCGCGCAAACCGAGGCCTCCAACGCCCTGATTTCAACTCTGCGCTATCATCGGCGATTGGAGGATTCGGAGAGCCAGCACGATCTGGACGCAGGGTACAGCCTGCGCGCGGCCACCAAAGTTCTGAGCAGCGATTTCGCCTATGCGCGCCACCGCCTCCAGTTCCGCTACATGCTGACGCGCGGCAAGAACGTGATCATCGACGATCTGACCGCCGGCGCCATCGCCGGCCGCGCGCCGCTCTTTGAGCGCTTCGTGCTGGGCAATGCCAGCACGCTTCGCGGTTGGAACAAGTTCGATCTGGACCCGATGGGCGGCGATCGGGTGGTGCACAACTCCGTCGAATACCGTTACGGCGTTTTCCAGGCATTTTACGATTCGGGCGCCGTGTGGGACCATAACGATGCGGCCGTGCTCCGGCATTCCGCCGGAGTCGGACTGCGGCAGGGCGTGTTCTCCCTGGCGGTGGCGTTCCCGCTCCGCGAAGGACATATCGATCCCATCTTTATGGTGGGCATGAATTATTGAATGGCGCGAACCGCGCGGAATGATCGGATCAGCCGTCGGAGCTGGCTTCTGGCCGGCTTGGCGATTCCTCTGTCCCGGCTGCGCGCCGCCGAATCGCTGACCGTTTCCTTCGATGGCGATAATCTGCGGGTAGCCGCTCCAGGCCTGCATTTTCTTACGGGTAAGCCGCTGGAACGGCTGCAAAATGCCGCCACGGTGACGTTTCTGTCGCAGTTGACGCTCTTCAGCGACGCGCACGGCACGATCTTCAAGCGCGCGCCTGAGCGACTCGTCGTGAGCTACGATCTGTGGGAAGAAAAGTTCTCAGTCACGATACCGGGCGGGAGCAAGCGGAGCATTTGGAACAAATCCGCGGCCGAGGCGGAGTCCTGGTGTCTGGAGAACCTGGCGATCAGCGCCATGGGTCTGGAGCCCGGCCGTCCGTTCTGGCTCCGCTTCGACCTGCGCACGGCGGACCGCCGCGAGCTGGCAGGCGTGATGGGCGATTCGGGCCTCAGCCTGAGCAGCCTGATCGACGTGTTCAGCCGCAAAGCGGGCGCCGGCGAGCAATCCTGGACGCGGAGCTTCGGCCCCTTCCGCCTGCAAGACCTGCCGCGGACGCCCACCGGCCGCGGACGAATCGGGTGAACCGGCTTCGCAATCGTCTGATCCTCGTCTTCCTCGCCGCCACCCTGGTCCCCCTCGCCGCCACCGTCTGGATTACCACTTCCCTGCTGGACTGGAGCCTCAACTTCTCCACCACCGGCGAATTGGAGCGCCTCTCCCGCACCCTCGAACGCACCGGCCACGAGTTCTACCAGCGGCAGCGCGACGATCTCAAACAACAGGCGCAATCGGGCAAACTCGCCCCGCGCCGGTTCACCGCCGCCGGCCGCGCCGCGTGGCCTGCCCCCGTCAAAGCCTTCGCCGAGACGCAGGAGCCGGAGCGCTTCGTCTCCGCCGGCAACGAGGGCGATCGCCTCGATTACCTCACCCGCCACGGGGACGAGATCTGGGTCTTCTCAACCAACCTCGGCGGCATTGCCCTGGACGCCTTGACGCGTGAGATCCGCGAGGCCCGCGAGCTGGTCGGCGCCGTTCGCGAACTCGACGTGCGCCGCGGCGTCAAATTGGCCTACATCCTCCTCGCGGCGTTCTGCTGGCTGGCCGCTCTCGCTCTCCTGATCTACCTCGCCCAGCGCATCAGCCGCCCCATCCATCAGTTGACCGGCGGCCTCACCCAGTTGGCCGCGGGAGACCTCACCGCGCGCGTCCCCACCTTCGGCGACGACGAAATCGGCCGCGCCGTCCAGGCCTTCAACGACATGGCAGGCAAACTCCAGGAGAGCACCGAGCGCCTCGTTTACCTGCGCCAGCTCGCCAGTTGGCAGACCCTGGCGCGCAAAATGGCGCACGAGGTCAAAAACTCGCTGACGCCGATCCGACTCACGGTCGAGGAGATGATGGCCCGTTATGACGAGGCGGACCGCCCCTTCATGACGCAGGCCACGCAGATCGTCGTCGACGAGATCGAAACCCTGGAACGCCGCATCCGCGCCTTTTCGCAATTCGCCGCCGAGCCCCCCGTCGCGGCCGCCCCGCTCGACGTGAACGCGCTGCTCCAGGAGCGCATTGCGTTTCTCAAAACAGCGCATCCGGAAATCGACTACCAGTGCCGGCTGGATGCGGGCGTGCCGCGCGTCCTGGCGGATCAGGACCTGATCAAGGGGGTTCTCACGAACCTGCTGGAGAACGCCGCCGAGGCCGCCGGAGAAGGCGGCCGCATTCTCGGCGTCACCGCCGCCATGGACGGCCGCGTCGCCATCGAAGTGCACGACTCCGGGCCCGGACTGAGCGAACAGGCGCGATCGTCGCTCTTCCAGCCCACCATTTCGTTCAAAAAAAGAGGCATGGGCCTCGGGCTTTCCATCGCGCGGAAGAGCGCGCTCTTGTCCGGCGGAGACATTGTTCTGGTGAAAGGAGAGTTGGGCGGCGCCGGTTTTCGCGTGCTGCTGCCCATCGCAATGAATGGCTTCCAAGCGCGTTCTGATCGTGGATGACGAGGAGAATATCGGCCGCTCCCTGCGCATGATTCTGGAGCGCGAGGGTTACGCCGTCAATGTCTGCCGCTCGGTGGCCGAGTTTCGCCGCCATCCCGAGGCGCAGCGGGCCGACGCCTATCTGCTCGATATGAAGCTGCCCGATGGCAGCGGCATCGACCTGTTGAAAGTGGTTCGCCAAAACGGCGCGCCCGCGCCCGCCATCATGATCTCGGGACACGGCACCATCGCCGACGCCGTCGAGGCCACGCGCGCCGGCGCCTTCGATTTTCTCGAAAAGCCCCTGAGCCGCGACCGCGTGCTCCTCGCCGTGAAGAACGCCATGGCGCACTCCACCCTGAAGCAGGAGAACGAACGTCTCCGCGAGCTGGTCGGCGGCGCCCCGCGCATGATCGGGTCGAGCCCCGCGTGGCAGCGCGCCGTCGAACAGGCCTCCATGGCCGCCCGCTCCGACGCCCGCGTCCTCCTCATCGGCGAATCCGGCACGGGCAAGGAGTTGCTGGCGGCCCACATCCACAATTCGAGCCCCTTCGCCGCCGGACCCTTCGTCAAGGTCAACTGCGCGGCCATCCCCACCGAGCTCATCGAAACCGAGCTCTTCGGACACGAGAAAGGCTCCTTCACCGGCGCCACCGCCACCCGCCGCGGCAAGTTCGAGCTGGCCGACGGCGGCACCATCTTCCTGGACGAGGTCGGCGATTTGCATGGAGCGTCGCAGGCCAAGCTGCTGCGCGTTCTCCAGGAAGGCGAGTTTCACCGCGTCGGCGGCGAGGCCATTATCCGCGTCGCCGTGCGCGTGATCTCCGCCACCAATCGCGATCTCACCGCCATGGTCGCGCAGGAGAAGTTCCGCGAAGATCTGTATTACCGCCTCAGCGTCGTGCCCATCCGCGTCCCGTCCCTGCGCGAGCGTCCGCACGACATCCGGCTGCTCGCCGAATATTTCCTCGAAGACTTCTGCGCCCGCAACAATTTCAAGCCGAAGGCGCTCGACCCGTCGGTCTTCGATCTGCTCGAGAATTACGGTTGGCCGGGCAACGCCCGCGAGCTCCGCAACGTGATCGAGCGCATGGCGATCCTCACCGCCGGAGAGCGCCTGTCGCGCGATTCGATTCCCGTCGAAGTGCGCGTGCAGCGCGAAACCGGCCCCAAATCGACCATTCAGGAAGCCCGCGAATCGGCCGAGCGGGAGCATATCCTGCGCGCGCTCGAGGAATCCAATTGGAATGTGTCCGGCGCCGCGCGCGCCTTGGGAATGGAAAGGACCAACCTGCACAAGCGAATCCGCGCCCTCGGCCTGAGTCGCGGCCGATGAGGACGGCCAGCTACTGGAGCTGCCGCCCCGTAGCTATCCCAACTTCCCGATCACCGCGTCCGTGAACTCCGTCGTCGACGCCTTCCCGCCGACGTCGCCGGTCAGGCGCTGCCCCTCCGCATAAACCTGATGAATCGCATTCTGCAGGCGCGCCGAGGCTTCGCGTTCGCCCAGATGCGAGAGCATCAGCACCGCCGACTGCATCAACGCAGTCGGATTCGCGAGTCCCTTGCCGGCGATATCCGGGGCCGTCCCGTGGACCGCTTCGAAGATGGCGTGATGGTCGCCGATGTTGGCGCCGGGAACGATCCCCAATCCGCCCACCAGCCCCGCCGTCAGGTCGGAAATGATGTCGCCGTACAGGTTCGGCATCACCAGCACGTCGAACGTCTCCGGCCGCATCACGAGCTGCATGCAGGCGTTGTCGACGATCAGCTCCTGGTATGGCACTTCGGCAAACTGCGCGGCCACTTCGCGGCAGCACTTCAGAAACAGTCCGTCGCTCATCTTCATGATGTTGGCCTTATGGATCGCCGTCACCTTCGTCCGCGACTCCCGCCGCGCCCACTCGAAGGCCGCCTTCGCAATCCGCATCGACGCGTTGCGCGTGATGATCTTGAGACTCTCCACCACGCCCGGAATTACCTCGTGCTCCAGCCCCGAGTAGAGGTCTTCGGTGTTCTCGCGAAAGATCGCCATGTCCAGCGGCAGGTCGTGAAAGCGGGTCTTGAGACCCGGCAGCATGCGCACCGGACGGAAATTGACATACAGCCCGAGCTTCTTGCGCAGCGCGACGTTGATACTCTGATGGCCTCCCGCAATCGGCGTCGCCGTCGGCCCTTTCAACCCCACACGGCTGACTTCGAGCGAAGCGAACACGTCGTCGGGAATCAACTGTCCCTGCTCCGCCAGCGCGCGCGCGCCGGCTTCGACGCGCTCCCATTCGATTGCGACGCCGGTGGCGTTGACCGCGCGCACGGTGGCGTCGGCCACTTCCGGTCCGATACCGTCGCCGGGAATGAGTGTGATCTGGTGAGCCATCATAGTTATTATAGAGTTGGGGGTGTAGCGTGATACCCGATTGGGCGGTCGAGCGCCGCGAAATGGTCGAGGCGCAACTCCGCAAACGTGGCATTCGGGACGAGCGCGTGCTGCGCGCCATGCGGGAAATCCCGCGCGAAGAGTTCGTTCCCTCCGACGTCCGGGTCCTCGCATACCGTGACGATCCGGTCCATATCGGCTACGGCCAGACCATTTCCCAGCCCTACATGACCGCCTTCATGGCCGAAGCCTTGCAACTCACCGGAAACGAAACCGTCCTCGAAGTGGGTTCCGGCTCCGGGTACGCCGCCGCCGTCCTCGGCGCGCTCGCCGAGCGTGTGATCTCGGTCGAAATCGTGCCCGCGCTCGTGCATATGGCGCGCGGCAATCTGCGGCGCACGTGCCGCGACGCCAACGTCACCGTCGTGCAGGGCGATGGCTCGGCCGGTTATCCGGAATTCGCGCCGTACGACGCGATCTCGGTGGCCGCCGGGGCGCCCGATGTGCCGGCCGCCCTGCTCGCCCAACTCGCGGACCCCGGCCGGCTCGCGATTCCCGTGGGCAGCCGCAACGATCAGGTGCTTCGCGTGATCTCGCAACACGGCGGACAAATCGATTCCCGCGACGCCACCTCCTGCCGCTTCGTCCTCCTGCGCGGCGGCGGGGGTTGGGAAGGTTGATGCGTCTCCGCACGGCGCATGACCGATTGAAGATCGAGCACAGCATCATCGACGGGCTCCGTCCTGTGCTCGAAGAGCTGCTCAGGTCCAATGCGGAAATCCGCTCCGTGATTCCCGGAGTGATCCGCCCCGTGCGCGACGCCAAAGGCAAGGTCCGTATCCGCGTCACCGTGCCCACCCAGAACGGCTGGAAGGCGATTGCGCTCAGCGCCGGCGCCCGCCAGGAGCTCTTCGTCAGCACGGATTGGACGAAGGAGCAGGTCGAAGCCGCCTTCCGCCGCGCCGGCGGCTGACATCGATCCAGTATGTGGCACGACCTCCGTTACGCGGCCCGGCAGCTCCGCAAATCCCCCGTCTTCACCGCCGCCGCCATCCTGACCTTGACCCTCGGCATTGGCGCGAACACCGCCATCTACCAGGTCCTCGACGCGCTCCTCTTCCGCGCGCTGCCGGTCCGCGACCCCACCCGCCTGGTGCGCATCACGCTCCTCGAAGACGGCAAGCCTGCCGCCTTCAACTACCCTGCCTACCTCGACCTCGCCGCGCGGCAGCAGGCCGCCGAGGGACTGTTCGCCACCAGCGACTATCCGCTCCATGCCGCGATCCTCCGCGGCCGCGGCCAGGCCCATCCCGTGAATGCCGTGCTCGCCACCGCCGCCTATTTCCAGGTGCTCGGCGTGAGCGCTCCCGTGGGCCGCGTGTTCACGCCCGCCGACGATCGCGCGCCGGTCGCCGTCATCAGCGACGCCTTCTGGGACCGCGAATTCGGGCGCAGCCGCGACGCCATCGGCCAGCCCCTCCGCATCAACAAGGCCATCGTCACGGTCATCGGTGTCGCCCCGCCGGAGTTCACCGGCGAAAAGCCGGGCAACGCGCCCGACGCGTGGCTGCCCATGGGCCTCGCCCCCGAGTTGATGGCCACCGATTGGCTGCACGCGCCCAAGGCTTCCTGGCTGACTGTCATGGCGCGCCTCCGGCTGGGCGTCACTGTGACAGAGGCGCGCCAGTCGTTCGAAACCGCCGCCGGACACGCGATCCGCGTCGATCCGGGTAGCCGCGGACTGGCCGATTTGCAGACGCGCTTCGAAAACCCGGTGCTCCTGTTGATGGCAGCCGTCGGGCTCGTGCTGCTGATCGCCTGCTGCAATCTCGCGACCCTCCTCCTCGGCCGCGCCGCCGCCCGCTCCCAGGAGATGGCTGTCCGCATGGCGCTCGGCGCGGGGCGCGCGCGTCTGGTGCGCCAATTGCTCGTCGAGAGCTTCCTCCTCGCCGGAACCGGCGCCGCGGCCGGCCTGGTCCTGTCGCGATGGGCTTCCGCCCAACTCGTGGCGCAGCCCGCCGGAATCGGCGCTCTTTCTGTGCAGTTCAATTGGCGCGTTGTCGCCTTCGCCGTGGCGGCGGCGGTGCTGGCCACCGTCCTCTCGGGCCTCGCCCCCGCGCTCTCCGCCACACGCATTTCCCGCTACCCCGGCCCGCGCCGCCGCTGGCTCGGGCAAGCGCTGATCGCCGCGCAGGTCGCCGTGTCCCTCCTGCTCCTCTCGGGCGCCGGCCTGCTGTCGCGTTCGCTCTGGAACCTCCGCCATCAGGACTTCGGCTTCCGCCCCGGCCGGCTGCTGCTGGTGGACCTGCCGTGGGAGTTCAGCCCGTCCATGATGGCCCGCTATGCCGCCCTCCGCGGTCCGCTCTTCGATCGCATGAACGCACTCCCGGGCGTCCAATCCGCGGCGATTTCCGGTTTCGGGCCGCTCGGCAGTGACGTTCACACCGGCCCCATCGCCGCCCCCGGCGTCCCTTCCTCGATGGCCCGCATTGTGCACATTTCCCCGCGCTACTTCGAGACGGCCGGCATCCCGATCGTCGCCCGCCGCTCCATCGGCGCGGACGACCGCGCCGGCGCGCCTCGCGTTGCCGTGCTCAGTGAAACCGCCGCGCGGCGAATGTTTGGCGGAGCCGGCCCGATCGGCCCGTTCCTTAGCCCGGACAAGACGTTCGACGCCAGCCATGCCATCGAAATCGTCGGAGTCGCCCACGACGTCCGTTTCGCCCACCCCGCCGATCCCTTCGGCGTCGAGATCTACGTGCCGCTCGAGCAGTCCCCGGCGCCGGTCACCGCCATCCCCCGCGCACTGGCGGCGATCCCGCGCCGATCGCGGCCGGCGTCCGCGCCGTCCTGCGCGACATCGATCCCGATCTGGCAATCGGCGCCATCCGCCCCGCGCCCGCCGCGATCGAGTCCCTGCTCGGACACGAGCGGATGATCGCCGCGCTGACCGCCGGCTTCGGCGCGCTGGCCCTCACCCTGACGTGCGTCGGAGTGTACGGTGTCATCTCGTTTGCCGTCGAACGGAGGACCCGGGAAATCGGCATTCGCCTGGCGCTCGGCGCCCGCCGCCGCCAGGTCACCGTGATGATCATCCGCGAGCTTGGACTTGTGCTCGCCGCCAGTGCGATCCTCGGCGGCGCCGGCGCCGTGGCGGCCGCCCGTTCCCTGCGCAGCCTGCTCTTCGGCATTCCGGCCAACGACTACTCGATGCTCGCCTGGTCCGCGCTGTTGTTGCTCACGGTCGCGACCGCCGCCGCATACGTCCCCGCCCGCCGCGCCGCCCGTCTCGATCCGGCCGGCGCCCTCAGGCAGGAATGACCTTCTAATGCCAGCATGGCAAGCCCGGAGGCTCGTCCTTCGCCCGCCCCCTACTGCACGACCACCTTGGCCGCCGCCTGCGCTCCACCGACCGTCACCACGACCGGCTGCGTTCCCGCCGTGACCGACGCCGGCACGATGAAGTTCACCTGCACCACCCCGACCTGCCCCGGCGCGCTCGCCGCCGTCTGCACGAATGCGGGCTCTCCGCCGACCGTGATCGATAGCGGCAGCCCGGGTTTGAACCCGCTCGCCACCGGTGACGCGGGATTCGTCGCGAACGCCGTCGTGGGAAAATTGGCCAGATCGCCCGCGCCCGTCAGCAAGAGCGAGGCTACCTTGCCGATAGTCGCCGTGGGCACGGGCGCAATCAATCCGTCGGCGTCGGTGAAAATCCCCGGAGCCGATGGCGCTATCGGGAACGCAAAACCCGCGATTTCCCCTCCAATATTGAGCCCGAGCACCGCCGGGCCCGCCCCGGCCTCGTACGGAATCTGCAGATTCACCTGCGTCGGCGAAACGTACAGCACCGGCGCCGCGATGCCGTTCACTACCGCTGAAACACCGCCCAGCGAATACGGCTTGGGGCTCGGCGACGTCGCGTCGGTCGTGGTCTTCGCCAGGTTCTTGCCGAAAACCGAGAGCAGCATCCCCGGAGCCCCGGTCGCGCCGTTCGAGAAGGTGTTGCCCACCGACGTGATCGTCATTCCCGATGTGGCGCCGCCCAGCACAAACATCACCGGCACGGCGATCGTTTGTGGAATCGCGTTCTGCGATTGAATCAGCAACGTGGCGCGGTACGCCCCGGGTCCATACCCGGCCCCATTCGCCGACAACGTGATCTGCGCCGGCCCCGCGCCCGAGAATTGCGACACCGATAGCCATCCGGCCATGCGGTTGCCCGGGTAGACCGAGATCGACCACGTCTGCGTCTTATCGGTGGTGCCAAGCGACACCGTCGCCGTCGCCGTTTTCGCGTCGCCGGCCGCAATCAGGTTGACGCTCGCCGGGGCGGCGGTCACCTTCCCCGGCGCCACCGTCGGCCCGGCGAAGGACACCTGCACTTCCTGAACAAATCCGTTGCTCCCATTCACTTGAACGTAGCTGCTCGCCGGCGGCGTAATCCCGTTGAAGCACACCACGCCCTGCAGGGAGCCCCACGCGTTCAACCTCGACGTGCCGAAGATCGCCTGGATGTCGCTGGTCCGGTTGACCGTGCCCGCGAACAACCCGTTGATCGTGGTGCTCGAACCGTCGAACTGGTCGATATTCACCTGCACCGGCCACTCGCAGTCGGGATTGGCCGTGTTCCGCGCCACCGTCAGCGGAGTCGCGGTCACGTTGAACCCGACCGCGCTGGGGACCGTTCCGTAAGCGACATCGACGGTCCGCGACCAGCTCTGGCCGGTCGAATCGACACCGGTGATGCCAAACGTTCGCAGGGCCGGAGTCGCCAGGTTGCGAAACACCACGTTTACGTTGACTGTGCCGTTGGCGGGAATATTCGGAGTCGGGAAATACTTCGCGAGCGGCTGCGCCTGCCCGTCGATGCTGAAACCCGTCACGATCGAGGGGACCCCCGCCACTTCCCGCAGCACAATCGGAGTCTGCCAGCCGAGGCCCTGCGCGTCCGGCAAACTCGGCCAGATCGTATTCGGAGCGCTGACCACGATCGCCGACGCGCCCGCGCCCGCCGTGACGGTCAGGGTCTTCGTGGCGCCCCCGCTGCTAAAGGCCGAATCGCCCGAATACGTCGCGGCGACCAGGCCGGAGCCCGGACCCAGCAGATACACCGGGAAGGTGATGTCCGCGGCCTGTCCCTGGTTGCCGCGCGCCACCAGGGTCGCCGAGCCGAGAGGCAAACCCGCGACGCTGAAATCCACGCGTCCGGTCGGCGTCCCGCCCGTCCCCGTGACCAGCGCCGTGGCGTCCACCGTATCGTTGACCGTCACCCGCGCGGCGCTCAACAGCAGGTTGACCGTCACCCCGCGCGCGGCGGTATTCCACTGGTTCACCAGGCGATCGGCGTCGATCGATCCGAGTCCCGTCGCATGGTCCCAACCCGCCGCCGCCGTATATCCGAAAGATCCCGTGAGGCAGTTCGGCGTCCCCTGCGCGCACGGAACCATCGTGTCGCCGGTAATCGTGTCATGAAACACGCCGGACGCCATCTGCGCCAGACGGTAGAGCTGCGGGTTGATATTCCCCAGTCCCGGCTGGCTCTGCAACCCCTTCGAAACCTGGTACTGATTGAGGAGCGCGACGATGCCGGCCAGCGACGGCGCCGCCGCCGAGGTTCCTGCCACACCGCCGATCGACCCCTGATACGTCACCAGGTAAGCGTCGTGCATCGCGGCTGTGAGCGAGACGTCGGGATAGTGCCGCACGCCGTCATTCGGCACGCCCGGCCCCTGCTGCCATGCGGGCTGCGCATGGAACAGGCTGGCCCCGCCTCCGCCCGCGAGTATCCCATTGACGCCGCTGGTTTCATTCCAGGCCGCTTCCGGAATGTACGACAAAGCCGACCCGAACGTGGCGGTGTTCGTCGTTGCCCAGTACGAGCCGTTGCCTTCCACGAACTGCGTGCCTCCCACGGACGTGATTTCCGGGAGGGCCGTCGGGAACATCGCGCCCGATCCGTGTGTCGCCACCAGGCTGTCCTGCCGGTCGCAACCGGCCGCGCCGGCGTCTCCCGACGAGGCCAGCACCGTGATTCCCTGCGCGTTCGCCTGCTGCGCCATCGCCCGGTAGAACGACGCGCGATAATCCAGCTCGCAGCCGCCATAACTGATCGTGATGATCGGCGCCAGGTTCGCATTCACCGCCGTCAGAAACGCGGTGAACGCGTTCGTGCCATAGATGTAAGAGATCGTCGCCTTCGGCGCAATCGCGCTCGCCCATTCCAGGTCGAGGTGGCCTTCGAGCTGCGAGCCCGTGAAGCCGGGGTCCGCCCCGCCGTATAGAATGATGCGCGGATCGTTCGCGGGCAGCCCGTACCGTGTCCGGAACGATCGCAGATCCGTCAGCGACACCTGCGATTGTCCGACCACCGCGATGTTCTGCCCCGTCCCGTCAAGCCCCGCTTTGTACAGCGGCGTCAGATTGTAAATCGTGGCGAAGTCTTCCGGCGACAGAAAATGCGATCCCGAGCTGGTGAATTCCGGCGGAACCGGTCTGGCGAAC
>CAZSQK010000146.1:0-17112 GCA_964608645.1 uncultured Solibacteraceae bacterium
CGTGCCCACTGTCGCCGGGGCCGGGGGCGGGCCTTTCGGCATTCTTCTCGACTTCTTCCGGGGTCAACTGGGCGGTGTCGGCGCCGTTCGGCGGGGCAGCTTCGGCGCCGGGGCCGGCCGCGGCCCCTCCGGCCGGGCGGGCGCCCAGGTTCAGGCTGTCGTAGTGGCCGCTGACGAAGACCTGCGTCTCAGGCATTTTCGTGCCGGGAAGCACGGCAACGACGTTCCAAAGGTCGACATCCTTGAAGATGCGCTGCCCCTGCTTCTTGACGCGGTACTTGTCGAAACGGACCTGGAGTTTCGGACTATAGCTTTGCAACTCCCGGAGGATCCACTGGCGGGCGGCGCCGATGCCGCGCTCGGGATCGTCCGCTTTGGACATGGTGTTGCGGGTGCCGAAGCTGACCAGCTTTTCAATGGTCGCCCGGATGCGCTCCTCCGAGACCTCCCCGGCGATCTTGGCGATTTTGGGGTTGACCGACTTTTCGTCCGCCGGGGTGAGAGGGGCGGAGAGGGCAAACAGAGATATGGCGGCGAGGAAACGACGGCTGAATTTCATTTTGAAGACCAGGATACCTTAGATGCAAGCTACGGCGCCGGGGGGCGGGTGTAAACCTTAGGGCTCGACGGGGTGGATCCTGCAGCCCGCGAGACCGGCCGCGGCGAGCAGCAACGCGGCCATGAGAAGGGCGGGTTTCGAGAGCGCCGGAATGGTGGGAAAGCCGGGGGTTCCTGCCGTGCCATTCACGGAGAACAGCATCGCCAGCAGCGGAGAAAGGGGAGGCGCGAAACTCGACGCAGGCGGGTAGCCCGCCGCAGCGAGGGCGAGACCGTCGTTGTTCGCGGTGACGTCCGGGGCGGTCGTCGTGAGGGCGGGGCTGTTGAGGTTCCAGGCGAGGTCGTCCGTTCCGGCGATCACCAGATAGTAGGTTCCGGCCGGGAGTGTGAGATGGTCGGGGCGCGCGCGATCTCGACGGCGGCCGTCGCGGCGGCGCCGGTTTGGGTGGTCAGGTAGGCTGTGCCGGTGGCGGGTAGTCCATCGAAGCTATTCATCGTCACGGCGATGCTGACTCCGAAATAAGGGCCCGCCTGGGTCCAACTGACATACATGGCTTTCTGTCCGGCGCCGCCGCGGAAGGATCCGCTGGGAACGCCGCCACCGGGCACCGAGCGCGTGACCAGGTTGGCGGCACGCCGGACAACTACTCATTCTTCGCGCAGGATCTCGAGGGGTTTGCGGCCGAGCACACGGAAACTGGCGGCCCAGCCGGCGCCCGCGGCGATCAGGGCGGAAATGCCGACGGCCGCGGCGGTGGATGACACGTCGAAACGGAAGGAGACTTCGAGCAGTTGCTTGAGCACCAGGGCGGCGAATGCCGACGCGAGGAGGCTTCCCATCACTCCGGCGACGGCGCCGAGGGCCAGGAACTCGACGGAGAAGATCCAGGCAATGCGGCGGCGCGTGGCGCCCAGGGTCTTCAGGATGACCACCTCGCGCATGCGGCGGAAACGCGTGCCGGCGATGCTCGACGCCAACATGACGGCGCCGGCGAGCATCGTGAACGCGGAGATAAAGCGGATTACGGTGGCAATGCGCCGGACGACGTCTTCGACGATTTGCATGACATCGGCGACGTTGACGACGGTGACGGTCGGGAACTGCTGGTAGAGGACGCGCTGGAGGCCGGCGACACCGTCCGGGCGCACGCGCAGACTGCCGTAATAGACGGCGGGAAGGCCCTGGAGAGGGCCGGGGCTGAAGAGGAATTCGAAGCGGGCGGAGAGGCGCAGCGATTCGGTGCGCTGGATGCAGGCCACGCGGGTGCGCACCGGACGCTTCCAGATATCCCAATCGACCGTCGAGCCGGGGCGGAGTTTGAGGATCCGGGCGGCCTCTTCCGTGACGCAGACTTGCGGCGTGGGCGCGGCAGGGTCCCACCAGGCGCCGCTGAGGATATCGGTCTCGGGAGGCTTCGCGGCCATTTCGGTGACGGAGCGGGTGCGCAGAAAGCGGCGGCCAAACTCGCGCAGGTTGAGCTGTTCGACAGGCGCGCCGTCGATGGCGGTGATGCGGGCGTTGACGGCAAAGGCGACGTCGGGCGCGCCGGTGACGCCGGGTTGCGCCTGCGCCAGTTTGGCGACGGCGTCGCGCTGCGGTCCGGGAATATCCAGCAGGAAGACGTTGGGGGCGCCGGGCGGCGCGCTGCCGCGGATCTGCCGCACTAAAGCCTGCTGGACCAGAAAGACCGTGAGGGTGAACATCACGCCGACGCCGAGGGCGACCACGGCGGCCTGCGACTGACTGCCGGGACGGTTGAGGTTGGCGATGCCATGGCGGACGGCGCCGGGCAAGTTTTTGGGCGCCAGGCGGAGCAGCCGCAGAAAGGCTTTGGCGGTGAGGGTCAGCAGCCCGACCCCGATGGCCAGGCCGGCCGTGAAGATCGCCCCGGTGCGCAGGGCGTCGCGGATGCCGCCTTCGGTGAGGGTGGCGGCGATGAGCGCCATGGCGGGAAGAAGCCAGAGGATGCCGGCGCGCGGAGTGCGCCGGGGAGCGGCGGGCGCCACGTCGCGGCGCAGGACGAGGGCCGGCCTGATATTGCGGATCGCCAGCAGCGGGGGGAGCGTGAACAGCAACGTGACGACACACGCGACGGCAACTCCCTGCGCGGCGGGCCAGGGATCCCACGCGGCGGTGGCGTCGATGGTGAAGTATTTCGCGATCAGGCCGGGAAATGCGGAGGCTACCAGCACTCCGAGAAGAGCGCCGAGGATGCCGCCGGCGAGGCCGAGAATGAGGGTCTGCGTGGTGTAGATGCGGATCACCTGCGCGGAACGGGCGCCGAGACACTTCATGACGGCGATGGAATCGAGTTTCTCCTGCAGGTGCGCGTGCATGGCGGTGGCGACGCCCATGGACCCGATCACGAGAGCGATGAGGGCGATCAGACTGAGGAAGGTGGTGGCGCGGTCGAGGCCGCGGGTGATGATGGGGTGAGTCTCGCGATAGTCGGCGATGGTGGCTTCGGGGAAGGCGGCTTTGAGGGCGAGGCGGACGTCCTCGACCCCGGGACCGCCGGCGGGGAGGCGGAAGAGGTAGCGTTCGGAGGCGCGGCTGCCGACGCCGATGAGGCCGGTGCGGTCGAGACCTTGCCGCGAGATCATGACGCGGGGGCCGACGTTGAGACTGCCGGTCATGCGGTCGGGCTCGGCGGCGACCATGGCGGCGATGCGAAAGTCCTGGCCGCCGATGCGGAGGGTTTCGCCGGCGCGGGCTTTGAGGCGCACCAACAGGTCGTCGGAGACGACTACGGAGCGCGGGTCGAGAGCCTCGCGCAGGGGAAGCGGAGGGTCGAGCTTGACGGCGCCGTAGAACGGGTAGACCGAGGGATCGACGGCTTTGACGGAGATGAGCAGCGGATCCGGGGACGCAGCCGAGGACGCCATGGTGACGGTCTCGGTGATCCAGGTGCGGCGGACGCCCCGGGCGTCGAGGTCGCGCAGGGCGGCCTCCTGGTCGGGCGTGGGGAGGCCGAAGATCCGGGCGGTGAGATCGCCGGCCATCAGGGTGCGGGCTTCGCGCAGGAGCATCGAGCGGAAGGTCCGGCTGAAACCGCGGACGCCGGTGAGGGAGGCGACGCCTATGGCCACGGCGAGGACCACGAAGAGGAAGCGCGCGCGGGAGGCGCGGAGCTCGCGCCAGGCGATGCGGAGGGCGACGTTCCAGGGGAGCTGCGTCATTGGCTTACGACGAGGCCGTCGCGCAGAACGATGCGGCGGCCGGCGCTTTCGGTGAGGGACTGTTCGTGCGTGACGAGCACCATGGTGGCGCCTTCCTGGCGGTTGAGGGTGAGAAGCAGGTCGAGCACGATAGCGCCGGTGGCGCTGTCGAGATTGCCGGTGGGTTCATCGGCAAGGAGGATGGGGGGACGGAGAGCGAAGGCGCGGGCGAGCGCGACGCGCTGCTGCTCGCCGCCGGAGAGCTGCACGGGATAATGGTCGAAGCGGTCCTGCAAGCCGACGCGGGCGAGGAGATCGCGGGCGCGCTGGCGGCCGCCGGTGTCGCGGCCGGCGAGTTCCATGGGGAGCAGGACGTTCTCTTCGGCTGTGAGGGTGGGGAGGAGCTGGTAGGATTGGAAAACGAAACCGATCTTGCGGCCGCGGAGAAGCGCCATGCGGTCTTCGCCGAGGCTGGTGATGTCTTCGCCGTCGAGAATCACCTGTCCGCTGGTGGGCGTGTCGAGGCCGGCGAGGAGGCCGAGGAGGGTGCTTTTGCCGCTACCGGAGGGGCCCATGATGGCGGCAAACTGGCCTTTGGGAATCTCCAGGTCGATGCCCTTCAGGATGTCGACGCGGTGGGCGCCGGTGTCGATCGATTTGGTAAGCGCGCGGACCTGAATCAACTTCTATTATGTCATCGCCTATGAGGAGACTTTGGCTTTGGGGGGTCCTATTGATGTGCGGGTGCGGGCAGCACGAGGATAGGCCGCAGGCGCCCCAGGCGGCGGCTCGCGCGGCGGATGACCGGCCGGCGATCGTCTGCTTCGGGGACAGTCTCACGGCGGGGGCGGGGCTCGACCCTTCGCAGAGTTATCCCGAGGTGTTGCAAAAGGAGTTGGACGCGCGCGGCTACCGGTATCGGGTGGTGAATGCCGGGGTCAGCGGCGACACGTCGCAGGATGGAGTAGCGCGGCTGGCGATGGTGCTGGCGGAGAAACCCGCGGCCGTGGTGCTGGAATTCGGAGCGAACGACGGGCTGCGGGGACAGCCGGTGACGGCGACGAGAGCCAATCTGCAGGAGATGATCGAGGGGCTGCAAAAGGGCGGAGCGAAGGTCGTGCTGGCGGGGATGACGCTGCCGCCGAATTATGGGGCGGAGTACATCAAGCCATTCGAGGCGATGTACCGGGAGCTGGCGGCGCAAGATCGTTTGACACTGATTCCGTTCCTGCTGGAAGGGGTGGGGGGCAAGGCGGAGTTGATGCAGAAGGACGGGCTGCATCCGACTGCGGAGGGAGCGAGGATCGTGGCGGGGACGGTGCTGCGATATCTGGAACCGGCGTTGAAGAAGTAGCGGAACTTTCAGTTAGCGGATGACCGTGCCGACGGTCTCGCCCTGGGCCATGCGCATGATGTTGCCCGCCGTGTTGAGATTGAAGACCAGGATGGGAAGCTTGTTGTCGCGGCACATCGCGATCGAGGTGGCGTCCATGACGCCGAGGCCCTGCGAGAGGACTTCGAGATAGGTGATCTCCGCGTATTTCACGGCGTCGGAGAACTTCAGGGGATCCTTGTCGAAGACGCCGTCGACGCGGGTGGCTTTGGCGATCACGTCGGCTTTGATTTCTAGGGCGCGCAGGGTGGCGGCGGTGTCGGTGGAGAAATAGGGATTCGAGGTGCCGGCGGCGAAGATCACGATGCGGCCCTTCTCGAGATGGCGAATGGCGCGCCGGCGGATGTAGGGCTCGGCGACCTGGTGCATTTCGATGGCGCTCATGACGCGGGTCGGAATGCCCATCTGTTCGAGAGCGTCGGAAAGGGCGAGGGAATTGATGACCGTGGCGAGCATGCCCATGTGGTCCGCGGTGACGCGATCCATTTTTTGGGCGGCGGCGGCCACACCCCGGAAGATGTTGCCGCCGCCCACGACGACGCCGATCTGGACGCCGCTGGCTGCTACTTCGGCGACCTCGGCCGCCAGGGCTTTCACTTTGTCCGCGTTGATGCCGAAGGCGGCTCCGCCGGCCAATACCTCACCGCTCAATTTGAGCAGGATGCGCTTGTAGCCGGCCATCGGTCAGGCCTGGGCCGCGCTCTCGCCGCCAGCCTCGACTGCCGCGACGTCGCCGACCTTGAAGCGGACGAAGCGCGCGATGGCGATGTTCTCGCCGAGCTTGGCGATTTTGGTCTTCACCAATTGCTCGATGGTGAGGGTCGCTTCCTTCACGAACGGCTGATCGAGGAGGCACACCTCTTCGTAGAACTTGCTGACACGGCCCTCGACGATGCGGTCGAGAACCTTATCGGGTTTGCCCTCGTTGCGGGCGCGCTCGCGGGCGATCTCGCGCTCCTTGTCGAGGATGGCCGCGGGGACGTCCTCTTTGCGGAGGTACTTCGGATCGGCCGCCGCGATGTGCATCGCGACGTCGTGGACCATCTCCTGGAAATCGGCGGTGCGCGCCACGAAGTCGGACTCGCAGTTGACTTCCACCATGACGCCGAGTTGGCCGCCGGCGTGGATGTACGTGCCGATGAGACCCTGTCTGGTGGCGCGGGACGCCTTCTTCCCCGCAGACGCAATGCCATGCTTGCGGAGCACGACTTCGGCCTCGGCGATATCGCCCTTGGTCTCGACGAGCGCTTTCTTGCACTCCATCATGCCCGCGCCGGTGCGCTCGCGGAGCTCTTTTACTAATGCCGCGGTAATATCCGCCATATGTCTCTAATTCCTTATTAGTCCGATCCCTTCCGATCGCGGCTCGGCGCCGGGTGTACACGCGCACGGAGCCGCAACCATCGAGGAGCGGATGAGTGTTTCTAGTGTCCGCTTTCCTTGACTGCCGGTTCGGGTTCGAGTTCGGCGGTCTCGGAGGCGGGGCCTTTACGTTGCGACGACGGAGCGGGCTCTTCTTCCATGCTCAAGCTCTCGGCCATGATCTTTTCGGCGTACTTGGGGTCCACGTACTCGGTGTACTCCATCATGCCTTCGTCCGCCGGGGTCTCGTCGCTGACGATCTTGTCGGCGGTGAACTCGTGTTCGGTCGCCAACTGCCTGCCTTCGACCACCGCGTCCGCGATCTTGCTGGCGAACAGGCGGATGGCGCGCAACGCGTCGTCGTTCCCGGGAATGACGTAATCGACTTCGTCGGGGTCGCAATTCGTGTCGACGATGGCGACGACCGGGATACCGAGGCGGCGGGCTTCCTTGACGGCGATCCCTTCCTTGTTGGAATCGATGACGAAGAGCACGTCGGGCAGACCGGGCATGTCCTTGATGCCGGCGAGGTTCTGATCGAGATGCTTGCGCTCGCGCTCGAGGCGGATGACTTCCTTTTTCGGCCGGCCGGCGTAGCCGCCCTCGACCGACGCCATGGCTTCGAGTTCTTTGAGCCGTTTAATGGACTTCTGCACCGTCAGCATGTTGGTGAGGAGTCCGCCGAGCCAGCGCTGGTTGACATAGTACATCTGGCAGCGGTTGGCTTCCTCGGCGATGGCTTCCTGCGCCTGACGCTTGGTGCCCACGAAGAGCACGTTCTTGCCCTGCGCGGCCATCTCGCCGACGAAGCGGGCGGCGTCCTTGAACATCTTCAGAGTCTTCTGAAGATCGATGATGTAGATTCCGTTACGTTCGCCAAAGATGTATTCCTTCATCTTTGGATTCCAGCGCTTGGTCTGGTGCCCGAAGTGAACGCCAGCTTCGAGCAATTCCTTCATGGATATTGCAGGCAAACGACCTCCTAGTCGATCGACAATGTCTCAGAGCACGTCCGAAGCGAGATTTGCGCTCTGCGACGGAAAAAGGACCGGAGCGATTCTCCGGTCCGTTGGATAGTTAACGTTTGGAGAACTGGAACCGCTTGCGAGCGCCCTTTTGGCCGTATTTTTTGCGCTCGTGTTTGCGGGGGTCGCGGGTGAGGAAGCCGAGCTTTTTCAGCCGGCCCCGCAATTCCGCGTTGAACTCCACCAAAGCCCTCGAAATTCCCAGACGGGCTGCGCCCGCCTGGCCGATGACGCCGCCGCCGTTAGCGAGGATGAGCACATCGAACTTCTCGATGCTCTCCGTCGCCGCCAGCGCCTGTTTCACCATCGCCCGCGAACTCTCCGTCGGGAAGTAGTTTTCAAACGGGCGGTTATTGACCTTGATTTCGCCCTTGCCGGGCCTCAAAAAGACCCGGGCCACCGAAGTCTTGCGGCGGCCCGTGCCGAGAAATTGAACCATCGTCGCTGCCACTAAACTCGCACCTTCCTGCTTATTTCACGGTCAGCGCGGCGGGTTTCTGCGCCGCGTGCGGATGCTTGTCACCCGCATAGACCTTGAGTTTCCGGAACATCTGCTTGCCGAGCTTGGTTTTGGGAAGCATGCCTTGGATGGCCTCTTCCACAATGCGGGCCGGCCGTGTTTCGCGCACCCGCTTGATGTTGGTTTCCACCAGACCGCCGGGATATCCGGTGAAGTGGCGGTACACTTTCTGATCGTCCTTGCGGCCCGTAAGCCGGACTTTTTCGGCGTTGATGACGACCACGTGATCGCCGGTATCGATAAACGGCGTATAGATCGGTTTGGTCTTACCCATCAGCAGCATGGCGGCTTTCGTCGCGAGCTTTCCCAGGACGACATCCTGGGCGTCGATGACATGCCACTGGCGCTCAACGCCATTCTTGGAGGGGAACTCGGTACTCATTGACACACACGTCTCCAGCTCTTCGTTCGCAAAATATTTAGCCTACCGGGATATAGGGGCAAATGTCAAATCGCGTTACAAACACAAATGCTTATCGCGACGAGAGTTCGGCCTGAAAAACCCTCCCGCAGGGATGGGCCTCCAGACATCGCCCAACGAGCCATGGCGCGAGTTCTACCGCGTATTCCCGGCTATTGTCCTTATTATCGCAAGGAGTGGGCGCACGGCGCACGGTTAAAACTGAATCCGCGCGCTCAACACTCCGTCCCGCGGCCCCACCGCGACCGACCCGGTATTAATCCTCCCAAAACCCGAGAGCGTAGTGAGGTCCGGATTGCGTTGCAGGGTCGCGCGGGCATTGGTCGAGTCGGGATTATTCAGGAAAGTGCGGTTAAAGGCGTTGAAGAACATCGCCCGGAGTTCCAGTTTGAAGCGCTCGCGAACCGCGAAGACGCGGCCCAGGGCCAGTTGCTCGCTGGGGCGGCGGAAACCGCGGTAGTCGTCATAGTAGGCCGCCGACGTCCCCCACTGGCCCGCCGCGGGGTCCGACCACGCGGCCGGATTGAGCACGAAGGTGCTGTTCGGGTCATAGCAATGGCAATTGAGATCCTGCAGGAAAAGCGGTTGTCCGGCGACCCGGTTGGCGACGGTGCTGCGTCCCAATTGCGATCCGAGATTGTTCTGTGCGCCGGGGACCGCGATCGGCGTGGCGCTCTGATAACGCAGGATCGCGCCCAGCGTCCACCCGCCGGTGACGAGTTTCATCAGGCGATTCATTCCCACGGAGGGGGTCCGGTAGTTGATGGCGGCTACGAATGTGAAGGGCGTGGATTGCGGCGAGATCGTCTTCTGGTTCGGCCGGTTGAAGACGTCGTTGATCGTGCCGCCGTCCGCCCCGAGGGACAACTCCTTCTGCCAGTTGAAACCGGCCGTGAGATCGAGTCCGCGAGAGTAGCGCTTGGTGGCTTTGATCTGGAGGGAATCGAACCAGCTATCGCCCAGCGGAGACCAGCGCACCGGGATGCTGCTGAATTGCGGAAAGGGCTTCAGGGCCTGGAGCAGCGTCTGCGTGGCCGGGAAACCGGCATACGGGGCCTTAAAGCCGCGGGCCAGCACCTGCGCGGAGCTGATGGGCAGCGTCAGGAGGGCGCGATCGGACGCGCTGTTGAAGTCGATGCCCTTGGCCCGGAGGCTCTCCGGCGTGACGGCGTTGAGGTCGTTGAGCGACGTCGCCTGCAACCACGCTCCGCGATTCCCCACGTAGCTGGCTTCGAGCACGAGGTTCTGCGTGAATTCGCGCTGCACCCCGAGGCTCCACTGGTTGACGCGCGGCGGGCGTCCTCCGTTCGGGTCGAGCCAGTAGGGCGGCGAATCCACCTGCCCGGGGTTCGGACGGATGCCGGGGTTGAGCGACACGGCGTAGAGATCTTCCATTTTGTATGGCATGCCACCGCGCAACGTGAACGCCGGCTCGGAACTGCCCGGCGAATTGAACGAGAGCTGATTGAACCCGACGCCGACGATCGGCGTGTTGCTGATGTAGTTGTAGTTGGCTGTCTGACCGTAACTGAGCCCCCAGCCGCCGCGAATCACGGTCTTCTGGCCAAGACGGTAGGCAAACCCGAGGCGCGGCTGGAAGCCGTAATTGTAGGCGCGGCTGAACTGGCAGTTGCAGCGCCCGGGACCGTAGCCGGCATAGGCCATCCCACCCGGCAGGCCGCCCGCCGAGGGATTGATGACGCGAGGATCGAAGGCGCCGATGCGATCCCACAATTCGGTCAGGGCTCCCTGGTAGTCATAGCGGAGGCCAAGCTCCAGGGTGAGAGTGCGCGTCACCTTCCAGCTATCCTGCGCAAATGTGCCCCACGAGATCTTGCGGAACTGCGGATCCTGCGGCGTCGAAACGGTGCCGCTGCTGACCATGCCGAGCAGGAAGCTGGCATAGGGAAATCCGATGGAGCCGCCGCTGGTGGTGACATTCGGCAGCGCCGTTTGCGAGTTGCTGAAATTGAGAATACCCTGGCTGCCGCGGACGTTGCGGTCGGTGTGCGCGTCCTTGCGCCATTCGCCGCCGAACTTGAAGGTGTGGTTGTTCTTCACCCAGGTCAAGTTGGCGACGGCGCTCGGCTTCTGCGAATTGTAGAGATTGGCATTGACCGGCCCGATCGCGGGCGCGCCGCCGAGATTCGCGCCGAGGCCGTTGATGCGCGGAAAGCCGGTGGCAACGACGCCGGTGAAATTGGTGGGCGCGCCCCCATAGAAGCCGAGCTGCGACAGGGAGTCGAACTGCAAGACGCCGTCGAGCGCGGGGTCGGGGTTGAAGTTGCGAATGAAGCCGACTCCGACATTGAGGATCACGGTCGGGCTGAAGTTCTGGAAATAGTTCAGGCGCAGGGTGGGCTGATTGCCGCGTCCGCGGCGCACGGCGGTGATGGGAATCGGAAGATCGTCGGGCTGCGTCCAGCCGTTGCTGATTTTGTGGGAGTAGTAGAACGCCAGTTTGGCCGTGGAACTGAGGTTGTGATCGATCTTGGTATTGAAGAGCTTGGCGGCCGTGGTCCCGAAGAAGTTCTGCTGGAAGTTGTTGGTCTGTCCGGGGCGGTTCGGCAGCGGAATGAGGGCTTGAATCTTGAGCGCCACGGGATCGAGTTGCGCGCGGGGGATGATATTCCCCGCGAAAGGATTGCGCGAAACGACGCCGGCGCTGACGGTGTGGGTGGAGAGCGGGTCGTAGATGGTGTTCTCGATGACCGAGCGGCCTTCCAGATCCGTGCCCACGTTGCGCGTGGTGCGGATCGAGCTGAAATCGCCGTTGCGGTAGGCGTCTGTGGGGACCGTCAGGGCGCCGGTCGCGGTGGACGTGCCGGGCGAGGTTTCGAGGTTGAAATTGAAGAATGTCCGGTTGTGGCCGTTGTACAGCTTCGGAATATATACCGGCCCGCCGATGACGAACCCGTAATTGTTGCCGCGCGCCCGGGCGCGAACGTGGCGGCCGCGGCCATCGTCGGTAAAAGCCTGTCCGGCGTTGAGGAATTCGTTGCGCAGGTACTCGAAGACCGCGCCGTGCACCTGATTCGTGCCGGATTTCGCCGTAAAATTGATCAGGCCGCCGCCGACCTCGCCGTACTCCGCCGCGAAGTTGCTCGTTTGCAACGTGACCTCTTCCATGGCTTCGACGCCGGGGTTGATGTGCGACGCATTGGGCTGCTGCGTGTTGGTGGATTCCTGGCCTTCGATGCGCGTGCTGTAGGTGTCGTTCTGCAGGCCGTTGACGCGGATGCTGTTATTGCCGCCGGAGACGATGATCGTGGCGGCGGGCATCGTGGTCAGGAAGGCATAGGGGCTGCGCAAGCCGTTGCCGCTGCTCCGCCCCGTGCCGCTATAGAGCGGCAAGTGCAGGATCTTGTCGGTCGTGATGTTGTGGCTCTGTTCTCCGCTTTCGGTTTTCAGCAGCGGAGCGTCCGCCATCACGGTGACCGAATCATTGGTGGAACTGAGGAGCAGCTTGATATCGATGCGGTCCGTGACCGCGACCTGAACGCGGATCCCCTTCTGGACGAACTTGGCAAAGCCCGGCGCGGAGACTTCCAGCGAGTAGACGCCGGCGGGCATCTGCACCAGGGTGTAATTGCCGGTCGCGGTGCTGATCGTTTCGAACCTGGCGCCGGTGTCGGTGTTGACGGCGGCAATCACGGCGGCGGGAACCACCGCATTCGCCGGGTCCGATACCGTCCCTGTGATCGCGCCGCGGTCGCCTTGGCCGAACGCCGAGACCGCACAGAAAAACAGCCACAAACCTTTCGACATCGCAAACCCCCTCCGTTGAGATATGGGCGGAACTCTATCACCGGCGCCTGCCAAATGCAAGGCTGGGCTACTATCAAAGCATCGCTGAAGACTGGAAAGACCATCTGCGCGTGGTCCTCGTGGCGACGCGTAATCCACTGAACATCGGGGCGGCGGCGCGCGCCATGGCGAACTTCGGGTTTGCGCGGCTGCGCGTGGTCAATCCTTACGATGTCGCCTTTCGGGAAGCGCGATCGGCGGTGGGAGCGGCGCCGCTGCTGCAAACGGCGGAAGAGTACGCGTCGGTGGGGGAGGCTGTCGCCGATTGTGAACTGGTGGTGGGGACGACGTCGGTCGGGCATCGCGAACTACAGCATCCGTTGCGGCGGCTGGAGTATGGAGCGCGGCTGATCGCGCGCCGTCTGGCAAAGGCACCTGTGGCGCTGTTATTCGGGTCGGAGAAGTTCGGGCTGTCGAATGAGGACATGAGCCACTGCCACTGGCTCATGCGGATTGTGACGGCCGGGCAGGATCTGTCGATGAATCTGGGGCAGGCAGTGGCTCTCTGCCTGTATGAGCTGGCCCGAGACCCGAAGGCGGCTGCGGCACAGCCGGATAAGATCCGGCGGGCGAGCGCGGGAGAAACGGAACAGATCACCGCGATGCTCCTGCAGGCGCTCCAGCTGAGCGGGTACGTGAATCCGTTGACGGCGGCGTCGACCGAAGAGAAGGCGCGGCGTCTCGTGCGGCGGATGGACATCGCGGGGCGCGACGCTCCGGTGCTGATGGGGATGCTGCGCCAGATCCTCTGGAAGCTGGAGAACGGCTAGGAGCCGCCTCGTCCGCGTCCGCCCCGGCCGCCTCTACCGGGTCCGGCGGGCGGGGCCCCGGAGAAAACCAACGTTACGTCCGCCGTATGGTCCTTCTGATTGAGCTGGTATTCCGCTTTCGTCTGGCCGAGGTTGTCGAAAAGACCCTGTTCGCGGATGCGGCGTAGAAACAGGTCGGGATATTCGGGATTGAACGGCTTGCCCTCTTTCAGGATCCAGATGCGGCGGATCTCGGGCTCGGCGTGGAGATCGAGCCCCGTGATGTTCAGTTTACCCATGGTAAATTGCGGGCCGGCGGCCACATGGATCGTGATATTCACGGTCTTCTTTTCGTCATCGAGCTTGCGATCGGCGGCGACGCGGACTTCCATGTATCCTTCGCGGCGGACGGCGCGGCGCACGCGCTCGACGCCTTCGTTCACCTTCGACATGTCCGCCAGATCGCCGGGCTTGAACTCGCCCGCTTTGACCAGCACTTCCGGCGCAATGGGGGTCGGAGCAGCGACGGTCACTTTGCCTAGCTCGTAGCTGACGCCCTCATGGACCGTTATGAAAACGTGCAGGCCCTGCACATCGGTGGCCTGCTCCGTGCGGATTTCGGGAAATGTCATCTTGACGTGTCCCTTGTTCTCGTAGAGCGGCCGGACGACCGAATTCAGAATCTGCCGGAAGGAATCCTCCGTGTAGGACGCGCCAACCGCGCCGGCGATGGCTTCGCGCAATTTATCCTGCGAAATCACTTCATTGCCCTCGAAGGTGACCTGCGCGACCGTGGGCAGTGGCTTGGCCGGGCGGAAGACGATGTTGTATTCGCCCACAGGTCCGGGCTGGACGCCGGCGGCGATCTTCTCCTTCACCCCTTTCGAATCGAGGAACTCCTGCACCCATGCCGTATACCGCTGCATGACCGGAGGGGTCGCGGGCAGCTTTTCGCGCGAGTACAGCGGGTCCTTGGAGCCGAGGAAAGCATCGAGATCGAGCGACGAGACATGCAGGTCCTGGAAGTCGACGGGATACACCTGTTCGACCTCCGAGAGCTCGAGGGTCGCCGCGACGCCGTCGCCTTTCGGCGTGGCCGTATAGCGGTACGAGACGCTCTCAAAGGCTCCGCAGGCGACCAGGCGGTCGCGCGCGGCCTCAAAATCGGCCTTGGAGGCGGTCTGCCCGACCTTGAGACGGGCGATGGCCAGAACCTGTTCGCGGGTGAAATTGCGGTTGCCTTCGATCGTAAGGCTGGCGATCGGGAACTTCTGCGGCGCGGGTACGGCGACTTTTTTGGGGGCGGCCCCCTTTCCGCCCGTCTGTGCGAATCCGACCATGCAGGCCAGCATCACAATCGGTAGCAGGCTTTTCCTCATCAAAAAGAGAGACGCACCGGCTTCCGTGCCGGTGACGTATGTAGAATAAAAAAAGTGCCTTACGATTTGATCGTCATTGGAAGTGGTCCCGGCGGCTACTCCGCAGCCATCCGCGCCGGCCAGTATGGACTGAAGACCGCCTTGGTTGAAAAACAGGCGAAACTGGGCGGAACGTGCCTGCTGGTGGGGTGCATTCCGACGAAGGCCCTGCTGCACACGGCCGACGTCTGGGAGCGGTTTGCCCATTCCGACCAGGAGGGCATTCACTGCGAAAACCCGCGGCTCGATTACCCCAAAGTGAAGGATCGAAAGGACGGGATCGTCAATAAGCACTCCAAAGGAGTCGAATTCCTGCTCAAGCGCGCAAAAGTGGAGCGCATCGCGGGGTTTGCGACGCTGAAGGGCGGCGGCAAGGTCGAGGTGAAGTCGGATTCCGGCGTGCAGACGCTGGAGGCGAAGAACATCATCATTGCAACGGGTTCGGAAGCCCGTATGATTCCGGGGCTGCAGCCGGACCCCGAATTCATCCTGACCAACATCGAGATCCTGAACCTGACGGCGGTGCCGAAGAGCCTGGCGATCATCGGCGCGGGAGCGGTCGGGGTGGAGTTTGCGTCGATTTTCAAGCGTTTCGGGACGGACGTGACGGTAATCGAGATGCTGCCCCGGGTAGTGCCCGTGGAGGATGAGGACATCTCGAAGGAACTGGAGCGTAACTTCAAGAAACAGAAGATCCGGGTGGAGACAGGCGCGAAAGCCGAGAACATCCAGAAGACCGGCAAGGGTGTCAAGCTGACACTGACCACGCGGGACGGCAAGCAGGAGGTCCTCGAGGCAGAGAAACTACTGGTGGCGGTGGGGCGCAAGCCGAACACCGAAAAGATCGGCCTGGAGAACACGAAAGTCGAACTTGACCGGGGATTTATTAAGGTCGATGCCAACCAGCAGACCGCCGAAAAGGGCGTATATGCGATCGGCGATGTGGTGGCGGGGACGCCGCAACTGGCGCACGTGGCGACGCGCGAAGGGATGATCGCAGTGGCGCACATGGGGGGAAAGCCGGCCACACCGATCAACAAGAATCGCATTCCGGGCTGCACCTACACGGAACCGGGAATCGGCAGCGTCGGCCTAACCGAGGCGCAAGCGCGGGCACAGGGGCGCAAGATCAAGGTCGGACGATTCCCCTTCGCGGGCGACAGCCGCGCCACGATTCTGGGACATCACGAAGGCTTCATCAAGGTCGTGGCGGACGAGCAGTATGGCGAGATCCTGGGGGTCCACATCATCGGACCGGAGGCTTTCGAGCTGATCGGCGAGGCGGTGGCGGCAATGGAGGCCGAGGCGACGGTGGAGGTCATGATGCAGACGATCCATGCGCATCCGACCCTGTACGAAGCGATGGGCGAGGCGTTCAACGCCGTATACGGTCTATCGATCAATGCGTAAATGCTGCCTGCGGCAACTCGGCCGCCTGCATTACGGCGAGGCGCTGGAGCTGCAACAGCGGCTGGTGGCGGAGCGCAAGCAGGGGACGGTCCCGGATCAGCTTCTCCTGCTGGAGCATCCGCACGTGATCACACTCGGGCGCAACGGTCACATGGAAAACCTGCTGGCGAGCGGCGAAATTCTGGACCGCGCGGGAATCGGCTTCTATCCGACCGACCGGGGCGGCGACGTGACGTACCACGGGCCCGGACAACTCGTCGGGTATCCGATTCTCGATCTGCGCGACTGGAAGCGGGACGTAGGCGCGTACGTGCGCGGGGTGGAGCAGGCGATTATCGACACTGTCGCGGAGTATGGCATCGAAGCCGGCAGAATCCCCAAGCTGACAGGCGTGTGGGTAGGCGACCGCAAAATCGCCGCGATCGGCGTGCATATCAGCCGGTGGGTGACGTCGCACGGCTTCGCGCTGAACGTCGCCACCGATTTGACTTATTTTCAGTACATCGTCCCATGCGGTTTGACGAAGCCCGTGACCTCGATGGCGCAGTTGGGAGTACGCGCCACGCTGGAAGATGCCGGGCAGCGGCTGGCCGCGAATTTCGGCCGGATTTTCGAATGCGAGATGGTGGCGGGCGCGCCCGAACTGTCTCTGGTTCACGAAAGAGAGAATTGACATGACCGACGTAGTGATGCCCCAAATGGGCGAAAGCATCGTAGAAGGCACCCTGACGAAGTGGCTGAAGAAGCCGGGCGAGCGCGTGGAGCGCGACGAGCCGCTGTTCGAGATCTCAACCGACAAGGTGGACACCGAAATCCCCTCGCCGGCGGCCGGGACTCTGTCGGAAGTGTTGGTCGAGGAAGGAAAAACGGTCGGCATCAACACGATCGTGGCGCGGATCGACGAGAGCGGCGGAGCGGCGGCAGCGAAGCCGGCGGCTGCCGCCCCGCCTCCGCCGAGCGCTCCTCCTCAGCCCGAAGGGCCGGCGCAGGAGACGATCAATCCGACGCCAGCGCCCGCACAGATCGAAGACGCCGCGCCGTCTCCCGGCGGCGCCCGGCCCGAGCCAGCCGAAGCTCCGGCTGCAGTCGGGCCGCTTTCACCGCTGGTTCGCAAAATGGCGCGGGAGCACAATCTCGATCTCTCGAAGGTCAAGGGCTCGGGGGCGGGCGGACGAATCACGAAGCAGGACGTGGAGGCCTACATGGGCCAACAGGCCGCGGAACCCGCCGCTCCGCAGGCTCCGGCCGCAGCCGCGCCCGCTCCCGCCGCGCCTCCGGCTCGACCGGCGG
>CAZSQK010000147.1:0-16985 GCA_964608645.1 uncultured Solibacteraceae bacterium
CGCGGATCGTTTCGCAACGGATCGAATGTTGGCGCGATGCGCTCCATTACCAGTGGCGATCCCTTCGCGACCCCAGCGCTGAGCCATTCCAAGGCCGTGTCATACTCGCCAAGCCCGATGTAGACACGGGCGAACTCACTCGCTCCACCGCCCTTTTCATATCGCAATTTCAATTCGTCCAGGATTTTTAGGGCGGCAGCGCGGCGTCCGGCCACGGCATAAGCATTCCCAAGGTTGCCATTTGGGCCGCGCTGGGATTGTTCGAGTTCCTCAATGGCTTGGTCGTATTGCCGTTTGCCGAGCAGGGCCAGCCCTAAAACATGACGCGCCCAAGCGTATCGCGGGTCCAGTTGTAGGGTCCTCCGTGATTGGGCGATGGCGGCATCGTAATCTCGCCCATAGTACTTTACGCTCGCGAGCCGAAAGTTATCTCGCACTGACTGAGGCTCGAGCGCCAGCGCCTTCCGGATTTCCGTTTCACTATCGGCAAACCGGCCGCGCCTGAGCAAGAACTCCCCGAGCCTTCCGTGGCCTTCCACGTTATTGGGGTCCAGCATCACAGCGCGCCGGAATTCCTGCTCCGCGCCGAGGCTGTCGTGCCCGAATCGATCCTTCAACAACGCCGCAACTACGTGCGAATCCGCCAAACCGGCGTCCAACGCCAACGCGGTTTGCGCCTCATTCTGAATTCTTCCACGCGTATTCTTGGCGCCCTCGACGAGATCGAACGACATGTCGAGATAAGCCAGCGCGACCCCTGCGTGGGCCGCAGCGTTTTTCGGGTCGAGGGCAAGCGCCCTCTCAAAAACAGCGATGGCGTTCCGCTGGGCATCGGCCGTGATCCGGGAGGAAAGAAGGCGGCCCTGGACGACCAGATCGTGAGCTTGCGCCACGCGCGCGGTGTGCGGGACGTAAACCATGCGGTAGCCCGCGATCCCTAGCGCCGCCGTGGAGACCGCCAAACCGGCGGCGCGCTTCCAATGACGGAAACGTGGCATTTTCCTCGGGGAGCCTGGAATATGGAACCGATAGCCGCGCCGATGAACGGTCTCGATAAAGCGCCAAGAGCGCGCTTCCTCCCCGAGCGCCGTGCGGATTTGCCGAATGCAGGTGTTCAACCCGTGCTCGAAATCGACGCTAACGTCCTCGCCCCATAGTTTCTGGCGGATAGTTTCGCGGAGCATCAGTTCGCCGGCGTTGGAGACCAGAAGAGCCAAGACACGGAGCGGCTGTGGGGCGAGATTGACCACCGCACCCGCGTTGCGCAGCTCCGTCCGGGCGAGGTCCAGTTCGAACTCGCCAAACCGAACCCGTTCTGCCGGACCTTTGCTGGCAGCTGCCATAATCACCAGAATTTTATATCAAAATTACCTCCATCCATAGGAATGCGACGCCGGCCCGCGTATGCTCCGGGGAAGCGGAAGTCCCCAAAAAAACAACAGAGGAAAGATATGAACTGCAAAAAGCTGCTTGCACTTGCAATCAGCGCCTGCGCCTCGGCGCCCGCCGTTCTGGCGCAAATCGGCAACGCCTCCCTGCTGCAGATCGAAGTGGAAAACCACCGCATTTACCGGTTTGACGTGGACCCCTCGAAGTACGGGACCAGCTCTACCTCGCTGAGCGGTCAGGCCTTTGGCGGGAGCGGGAGTATTACCTCTCCCTTTTGTAATTTCACCTCCTATCTGGCCGTTGGCGACCTGGTTTCCATCAATGGAACCCCGGTCAAGGGAACGGTCTTCGAGAAGATCAATGACATATCCGCGACGCCCACTCCTACGGCCGGGCAGTGCCAAGCGATCGCGGATATCACGCGCGGCGCATTCTACGAATGGAACCTGGAAATCATGAACCAGGATGGAACGTATCTGGGGAGTGTCCTCGCCCAAGGTCTCGCTGGCGGCGGGCCCCCTCCGCCCGGGGCTCCCAGCTCCGTTACACGGGGAGGCTACATGGTTGTCGGAGGGACAGGAGTCTTTATGGGCATCCGAGGTGGCTATTTTCAGAACACTCCTGACCCCTCGGCGCCTGTACCCATCACATCGGCTGCCGAAAACCCATCCCTCCGCCGGACCTTCGGCGGCGGAAAAACGCACGCAACTCTTTACGTGATCTCACCGTCGCCTCCACAGGTGGTGATGACGGCAAATGGTCCCGCAGTCACTCATTCGAAAGACTTCACATTGGTGAGTTCGGCGAACCCGGCGTCGGCCGGCGAAGTCCTTTCGCTGTTTGCGACCGGCCTCGGGCCCACCCGTCCGACTGTCGATCCCGGGAAGACGTTTCCGGCCCAGCCTCTGGCGGCCGTCGCGGCTCCCGTTTCTGTAACAGTGAACGGCGTTCCGGCCGCGGTGCTGGGAGCCGTGGGTTATCCAGGCGCGACCGACGGCTATCAGGTGAATTTCCGAGTGCCATGAGGTGTTGGCGCTGGACCGGCCAGCATTCAAGTGAGCGCAGCCTGGATCACCGGGCCGGAAGTGAGAATCCAAGTCCAGTAGCGCCAGGAGCTCGGCATTAGATCAAAAATAGTCGCCGGAGGTAGGACGCCGACCGCCGAAGCCGGCTTCTGCCACGCACGCGCCCCTTCAGCGGGGATTGTGGAAGGCCGACCTAGAGACTCTCGAGAACGGTGGCTCCCCACACTGGACGCTTTTCGAACTCTTCCCGCAAACCCAATGCGGTCGGCCCCGGAGTTCGCGCAACCTTAAACCTGCTACGCCCTTCTTCCCGCCGGGGTGGCCCACGCCGCACCGGGAGTTGGTGGTCTGACCTTGAGGACCATGCGCGACGGCAGGCGCGCCACCCCCTCTCCGCCGCCTGTTGCCCGCCGCCGCGCCGTGCGACGGCAGGTGAAGACCTCTAGGCGTTCAAGGATCGTCTCAGCGCTCAGGCGAATCCTCGTACGCGTCGACCGCGAACCTTTACTTCCCCCGCAGCCCGCCCCTTCTGAATCGCGAGCCCCCATTTACCCCCAGTCCCTTGCGCCTACTCCCCCCTTCGCATAAAATCAACGACAAACGAGTCCGCCTCCATGAAAAAACTAGCCTTCGCCGCCTGTCTCGCCGCATCTCTATGGGCCCAAACCGCCGGCACGGGGACCGTCATCGGGACCGTGACCGACCCCACCGGGGCCGTCGTGCCCGCGGCCAAAATCGAACTCCGCGACACCGCCACCAACACCGTCCGCGCCGCCGCCACCAATGCCGCCGGACAGTTCTCCTTCGTCGGCGTCCAGCCCGGGACTTATGCCGTCAAGGGCGCCCATCCCGGCTTTCAGGAAATGGTCGTCCCGCAGGTCGCCGTCGAAGTCGGCCGCTCCTACACCATCAATCTCGAACTGCGCGTCGGCACGGCGCAATCCGTCGTCGAGGTGACCGCCACTCCCGGCGCCGAGTTGCAAACGCTCGACGCGTCGGTCGGGTCGGCAGTCGGCGGCGACGCCCTTGCCATGGTTCCCACCCTGCAGCGCAACGTCACCAGTCTCCTGCTCCTGCAGCCCACCTCTATGCCGCAACAGGCCGGTTCGCAGAACAGCACTCTCGGCGGACAGGTCGCCGGCGCGCGCAGCGACCAGAACGCCATCGTGCTCGATGGCGGCAACATCACCAACGGCACCTCCGGAAATAACGACTACCTCGTGAACTTCACCGGCGGTCCGGAAGGCTCCGTCCCGACTCCCGTCGAGAGCATCCAGGAATTTCGCGTCTCCACCAGCAACCACTCGGCGAGCTTCAGCGGCTCCTCCGGCAGTGAGACCGTCCTCGTCACGAAACGCGGCAGCAATGAGCTTCACGGCGCCGGCTACTGGTTTCTCCAGAACGACAACCTGAACTCCAACACCTGGGACCGCAATCGTCTCGCACAGGCGCGGCCCGAGAGCAAGGACAATCGTTTCGGCGCCAGCCTCGGCGGCTACCTGCCCAAGCTCCCCGAATCGGCCCGCACGTACTTCTACGCCAATTACGAAGGCCGCCGCCTCGTGGCCTCCACCCAGATCTCGCGCCTCGTCCCCAGCGACCCGTTCCGGCAGGGGATCCTTCGCTTCCGCGACGCCGCCGGCAACATCGTGTCGTACGACCTGGCAAAGTCGAACGCCTGCGGCGCGCAGGGCAACTCCCCGTGCGATCCGCGCGGACTCGGACTCAACCCCCTGGTCAACTCCATGTGGAGCAAGTACGAGCCGGCGGGCAACGACCCCTCGCAGGGCGACGGACTCAACACCATCGGCTTCAGCGCTCCCCTGCCCCTCCCGATTTCGTCCAACTTCGGCGTGCTGCGGCTCGATCACTCCTTCGGCTCCAAGTGGCAGGCGTTCGGCAGCTATCGCTACTACTCGGAGAGCGCGGCGGTCAGCCGCCAGGCCGATATCGGCGGACTGCTGCCCGGCGATGTCAAGGGGCAGCCGGCTTCCACTTCGAATATTCCCCGGCAGCCGCGCTATGTGGTGCTCGGCGTGACCGGCGTGCTGACTCCCAACATCACCAACGAGGCCAATGCCGGTTACGTGCGCGACTGGTGGTATTGGAACACCGCCAGCGCGTTTCCCCAGGTTCCGGGAACGTCGGCTGCGCTCGAGCTGGGCGGAAACTCCACCAATGGGCTCGTGCCGATCAACCTCAACACCACCGGCGCCCGGACGCGCCTGTGGAACGGCCACAACTATAACCTCCGCGACAACGTCTCCTGGCTCAAAGGCACGCACCTCATCCGCGCCGGCGGCACGTTCAGCCGCGCCTCCGTGAACTTCTTCCGCGACGACGGCCAGGTTGGACTCGTCAAACCGGCTTATCTCATCACGCAGACCAGCGGCCTCAATATCCCCGCCGCGTACCGGCCGCCGAGTTGCACCGCCACCCTGACCGCTAACTGCCTCCCCACCAGCCAGAACAGCAATTGGAACAACCTGTACGCCCAGGCGCTGGGGCTGGTCGATCAGGGTCTCGTGGTCGGCGCGCGCGCCTCGGACCTCTCCGCGCTGCCGCCGGGCACGCCGTTGTTCAATCACGTCACCTACAACACCTTCAGCTTGTACGCCACCGATTCCTGGAAAATCACCCCGAACCTCACCGTGAATTACGGACTGAACTGGTCCGTCGAGATGCCGCCCGTGGATCTGAGCGGCAAGCAGGCCATCTCCCTGATCCTTCCTTCGAACCAGGTGTTGGTCCCCGAGGATTACCTCGCCGCGCGCAAGCAGGCTGCCGTCACGGGCGCCGTCTATAACCCGGTGGTGGGTTTCGCGCCCATCGCCTCCACGGGCCGCAAATATCCGTACGACCTCGTGCTCGACACCGTCGCTCCGCGCGTCGCGCTCGCCTGGACGCCGAAATTCGCCGCCGGCAAGATGGTCATTCGCGGCGGCTACGGGCAGCTCTTCGACCGCCTCAACGGTGTGCAGAAGGTCGGCAACGCCTTGCAGGGCTTCGGCTTTCAACAGACGCTGACCTGCCTCGGACCGTCGCGCACCGGCCAGTGCCTGGGCGTCTCGGGCGTCGATCCGCTCACCGGCTTCCGCGCCGGCGTCGACGGCGCCACCGTCCCCATCCCGGCTCTCACGCCGACCGCCACCGCGCCCCTCGTGCCCGGCGTCACCGGATTCCCCGGCGCCAACCAGCCGCAGGCGAATACCACCTATCAGATCGATCCGCGCTATCGCCCCGGCCGCAATCACCAGTGGGACCTCACCATCCAGCGCGAGCTGCCCGGCCGGTCGCTGCTCGAAATCGGCTATATCGGACGCCATGCCAACAACATCTATACGCCGCTCGAGGTCAATGGCGCGCCTTACATGATGACCCTCAATGGCCAGAGCTACGCGCAGGCCTTCGATTCCATCGCGACCCAGATCCGCGCCGGCGCGCCCGCCGCGCCACAGCCGTTCCTCGAAAAGGCGCTCGCCGGCAGCTCGTTCTGCGCCGCGCCCAACGCGAGTTGCACCGCCGGCGTCGTCTCCAAGTACAGCGGGTCGTTCCAGACCCAGAAAGTCACGGACGTGTGGAACGGCATTCAGCCCTCCTTCAACTTCGGCCCCGCCACCGCCGCCACCAATCAGGTGCAGACGATGTTCTATTGGGCCAGCGCCGGCTGGGCCAATTACAACGCCGGGTTCATTTCGTACCGCACGCGGAATTTCAAAGGCCTGACGCTCGACGCCAACCTGACATGGGCGCACTCGCTCGACACCCGCGGTCTGAACCAGGACTTCGATACGGCCGCTTCCAACTCCTACGACCTCCACTACGATTACGGCACGTCGATCTTCGACCGCAAGCTCGTCTTCAATCTCCTCTCGCTCTATCAACTGCCGTTCGGCAAGCACGGCGGCGGCGTCCTGCGGTATCTGGTGAAGGATTGGTCGATCGCGCCGATTGTCAACATCTCGAGCGGTCTGCCGTTGAAAGTCCTGACCGGGTCCAGCCAGGAATTCGGACAGGGCGGCAGTTCCAATAGCGGCGGCGCGGCGCCGACGCAGCCGGACACCTTCGGCAACAGCATCCATTCCGGAGTCGCCGGCGATCCGAAGACGCAGATCGGCATCAACGGCGATCCCGCCCGCGGCGGCACGGGCCTCAATCTGTTCGGCGATCCGGCGGCGGTGTTCGGATCGTTCCGCCCCGCCATGGTCAGCCTCGACACCACCAGCGGCGCCGGCGGCCAGTTGCGCGGCCTGTCGCGCTGGAATGTCGACATCGCCATCTCGCGCAAGTTCCGCATTTCGGAGCGCTGGAGCACGACGTTCAACGGACAGCTATTCAACGCCTTCAACGTGGTGCAGTTCGCCGATCCGTCGGTCAGCCTGCAATCCCCGCAAGCCTTTGGCGTGCTCGGAACGCAGCTCAATTCGCCGCGGATTATCCAGTTCGGCCTGCGGATCGACTTTTAGCCGCCCGGTACGACAAATGCACCGCCAGCCCGGCGGCCGCCGCGATCGCCGTGTCGCGAGCCTCGCGCAGCGTGCAGTTGGAGAGCAGCCAGACACCCAGCACGATCGCCGCGGCGGAGAAGAATGTGCCGCCCGGTAGCCGGAAGGCCGCCGGCGGCGCGTCCGCCCGCCGCCGCAGGACGGGCAACGCTCCCGCGGTCGCCAAATAGGTGACCAGCCGCGAAACCGTGCTCAGCGTGAGCAGCCACATGAAGGTCCCGGAGAGTGTCAGCGTCAACATGATGGCAGCGGTTGCCAGCACCGCCCCCACCGGCGTCCGGAAGCGCGGATGGATCGCCGCGAACACCTGCGGCAACTGGCCGCGCTCCGCCGCCGCGAACACGATCCGCGAAGCGCTCAGCATCAGCACGCTCAGATTCCCCGCCAGCGAGACCACGATCCCAACCGTAATCATCACCGCTCCGCCCGCGCCCAGAAATTGCGCCGCGGCATCGGACAGCGGCCGCTGCGAGTTCGCCAACCCGGGCAGCGTGCCGATCGAGACCACCTGAATCAATATGTAGAAAACGACGACCAGCGTCATTCCGATGAGGAGAGCGGAGGGCAGATCCCGTCCCGGTTTGCGAGCCTCCCCCGCTGGAATCACGGACATCTCGAAGCCCGTGAACGCATAAACCAGCAGCAGGACCGATTGCGCGAACGGGCGGTACGCCGGAGCGGCGGTCATGGCGAATCGCGCCGGATCGAGAAAGAAGAGTCCGGCGATCACGAACACCGCCAGGGGAATGAGTTTGCCAACCGCCAGCGTGTTGCTGGCGTTCGCCGCGATCCGGACTCCGGCGACATTCATCGCCGCGAGGGTCAATACGACCGCCGTCAGGACCCCAAAACGGCCGATTCCAGACCCCAAAATAGGGTAAAAAAGGGCCAAATATGCCATCAAAAGGGAGCAATTTGCCGCAAAAGAGGTCAATCTTGCGACATAAACGAGCCATCCGACAAGAAAACCGGAGGTCGGACCGAACGCTTCCCGGGCATAAAGCAAGGGTCCTCCCGTCGCCCCATAGCGGCTGCCGACCTCGGCAAAACACAGCACGATCGTTCCCACGCAGACCGCGCAAAGCATGTAGGCAAAGATGCTGTAGACCCCCGCAAGGGCAAATGTCTTGGAGGGGAGCCCGAAGATTCCGGCGCCGATGACGCCATTAATCACGACCCCGACAAGGTCCCCGCGGCGCATCGACCGCAACAACCCGATGGTGGGCTTAGGCTGCATCCGCTAGAAAACAAGGTGGCTTAAAGAAAAAAAGCCCCACGCCGTGAAGGCGTGGAGCTGAAGGTCTACTGCAATCTGTCTCGGAGGATGACAGACCGTGACGATATTAACACCGCCGAATTGCTAAATCAACGAATCATTTGGGGGGAGACCGTTAACGTAGCTCTTCCATAACCGTGTCCAGAACCGCTTGCGGCGGACGGGTCTGCGCTTCCGGCAAAGTGGCCAGCGGCTCGTCCGCAAGGTTCAACAGATCGACGAATGTCGGCTTGGCAGGGTTCACATATAGAACACCTGTAAGGACTTCTTCTTTCGCTGCCGCTTCCTCGAGGGTATTCAGGGCGGCCATCCGGTTGGTCGGATCGTAGTCGCGGTCCAGTTTGCGGATGCGGAGGTGCGACCCGTCATGCATCTGCACATCCATCACCGCGCCCTCCGGAATGTCTACCGTAATCTCCTCAAAATAAGGGACATAGTCCAATTCGTGGAGAACGGCCTCATGCTCCTTCATGTACCCGTAGCTCTTGGTCGAGCCCTCATGGTCGTTGAAGGTCACGCACGGCGAAACGATGTCGATCACCGATAAGCCATTGTGAGATATGGCGGTTTTCAGGATGGCGGTGAGCTGCTTCTTGTCGCCGCTGAAGGATCGGGCGACGAACGTCGCGCCCCACTTCATCGCCAACGCGCAGCAATCGAACGGTGGCAGATCGTTGGGCGCCCCGGTCTTCAGCTTCGATCCGAGATCGGCGGTGGCCGAAAATTGCCCCTTCGTTAGGCCGTAAACTCCATTGTCTTCAATGATATAGATCATCGGGAGGTTGCGCCGGACCAGGTGCATGAATTGGCCGAGGCCGATCGAGGCAGTGTCGCCGTCGCCGGTGACCCCCAGCCCGAGCAGCGTCCGGTTCGCCAGCACGGCGCCGGTGGCGATGGCGGGCATGCGGCCATGCACCGAGTTGAATCCATGGGACATCCCGAGGAAATAGGCCGGCGACTTGGACGAGCAGCCGATCCCGGAGAACTTCGCCACTTTATAGGGCTCGACGCCCAAATCGTAGAACGCTTCGACGATGCGCTCGGAAATGGAATTGTGTCCGCAGCCTGCGCACAGCGTCGTCTTACTGCCTTTGTAGTTAAGGACTTCCAGCCCGAGGCGGTTAATCTTCTTGGGCGGGGGGGTGACGGTGGTGCTCATTTGCCCTCCTGGCGAATCACTTCATCGGTCACGGTGCGCGCGTCGAGCGGCAGACCGCCGTAGTAGCGGAGACTGCGCAGTTTCGCGAGCAGGTCCACGTCGAACTCGAGCCGCATCAGCCCGAGCAACTGGCCGTCGCGGTTCTGGTCGACGACATAGACCCGGTCGTGCTGGCGGATGAATTCCTTCACCTCTTCGGTGAAGGGGTATGCCTTGAGCCGCAGGTAGCTGGCCTTGACGTCGTACTCGTTGCGCAGCTGGTCGCAGCTTTCGCGCACGGCATAGTCCGACGTGCCGCAGGCGATGAAGCCGATTCGGGCGCCGTCCGCCGCGTGGACCAGCGGCGCGGGCACATGCTTCCGCATGACTTCGAACTTATGGGCCAAGCGGTCCATGTTGAAGATATAGTCGTCTTCGCGCTCGGTGTATTGCGCATTGGCATTATGGCCGCTGCCGCGCGTGAAATACGACGCCTTGGGGTGGTTGGTGCCGGGAAGGGTGCGGTAGCCGACGCCGTCGCCATCCACATCTTTATAACGGGCGAAGCCGCCGAGCTTTTCGAGATCCGCGGCGTCGAGCACCTTGCCGCGCTCGATGGGCGTTTCGGGATACACGAAGGGGTCCGCCATCCAGTTGTTCATTCCCAGGTCGAGATCCGTCATGACGAAAACCGGGGTCTGGAATTTCTCGGCGAAGTTGAACGCCTCGATGGCCATCGAGAAGCACTCCTCGGGCGAGCACGGGAAGAACATCGGATGCTTGGTGTCGCCGTGGGACAGGAGCGCGGTGGTGAGCAGATCGCCCTGCTGCGTGCGGGTGGGAAGCCCGGTGGACGGTCCGACGCGCTCGACGTCGAAGACGACCGTGGGGACCTCGGCGTAATAGCCGAGGCCGATGAATTCGGACATGAGGGAGATGCCGGGGCCGGCGGTGGCGGTCATGGACCGCGCGCCGGACCATCCCGCGCCGAGGGCCATGCCGATGGAGGCGAGCTCGTCTTCGGCCTGCACGATGGCGTAGGTGGCCTTGCCGGTTGCGGGGTCGTGGCGGAAGCGGCGCATGTAGCCGATCAGAGTCTCGACCAGAGAGGACGACGGGGTGATGGGGTACCAGGTGACCACGGTGACGCCGGCGAACATTGCGCCGAGGGCGCAGGCGGCGTTGCCGTCGATGATGATCTTGCCGGCGGTCTCGTTCATCCGCTCGACGCGGAAGGGGTCGCTTTTGGTGAACGTCTTGCCCGCATACTCAAAGCCGGCTTTGCAGGCGCCCCAGTTCAATTCGGCGGCTTTCGCCTTCTTCTTGCCGAACTGCTTGACGAGAGCCTTGTAAATCTCGTCCATGTCGATCGAGAGCAAGCGGGCGACGACGCCGTCGTAGATCATGTTGCGGACCAGCTTGCGGAGCTTGGCTTCGGGGCAGACGGGTCCGACGAGCTTGTCGAAGGGGACGGGATAAAAGTGGAGGTCGCTGCGCAGCTCATTGAGCTTGAGCGGCTCGTCGTAGACGACCGCGGCGCCGGAGTCCAGCTTCATGACGTCTTCGCGAGCGGTCTCCGGGTTCATGGCGACGAGGAAATCGATTTCCTTGCGGCGGCCGATGTAGCCGTGTTTGCTCGCGCGGATAGTAAACCAGGTAGGCAGCCCCGCGATGTTCGACGGGAACATATTTTTCCCGGAGACCGGGATGCCCATTTGAAAAATAGAGCGCATCAGGACGGAATTGGCCGTTTGACTGCCCGACCCATTGACCGTTGCAACCTGGATGCTGAAGTCGTTCGTTACGGAGTGGTTCGACCGGTCAGAGAGGGGCTCGACCGGGGAAACCTCTAGAGTAGACATCGATAAGGATTCCTTCTTTGGGGGGAGTGTGGCCCGGATCACGTTCGGTCTTAATTATACACTTCCGGCGGGTGGATGGCGGTGGCGGTCACCGGCGGGGGATTCGGCGCTATCCTGTCTGCATGCAACTTACCCGTCGGAAGTTGGCCGCGGCGCTGGTGGCGCCGGCGGCGGTTGCGCAAACGCAGACGCCTCCCGTGGACGAAGTCCAGGCGGCGCGCGGCCGCATCAAGGCGAACGGCGAGATCCTCGCCAAGATCGAGATCGCGATGGCAACGGAGCCGGCGTTCCAGTTCAAAGCCTGAGGCGATATGGCGGCACTTGGTGAAGACGATTTCTTCGCGAGCATTCCGGAGCTGAACGCGCGGCTGAAGGCGAAAGAGGTTTCGGCGGAGGAGCTGGCGCGCGCCTTTTCGACGCGGCTGCAGCAGCTCGGACCGCGCTACAACGCGCTGGCGCTGCCGCTGCCGCTGGAAGCACTGCGCAAGGCGCGGGAGGTGGATAAGGACCTGAAACGGGACCGGCTGCGCGGTCCGCTGCAAGGCATTCCATACGGAGTGAAGGACCTGTTGAGTTATGCGGGCCAACCGACGACGTGGGGCGCCAAGCCCTATGCGGGACAGGTGTTCGATTACCACGCGACGGTGGTCGATAAGCTCGACGCGGTGGGGGCGGTGATCACGGGCAAATTGTCGACGGTGGAACTGGCGGGCGGCGGCGGCTATCGTTTCGCGTCGGCGTCGTTGACAGGGCCGGGGCTGAACCCGTGGGACCGGACGCGATGGTCTGGCGGATCGTCGAGCGGCCCGGCGGCAGCGGTGGCGGCGGGGCTCGTGCCGTTCGCGATCGGGTCGGAGACGTCGGGATCGATTGTCACGCCCGCGTCGTTTTGCGGCGTGACGGCGCTGCGTCCGACGTATGGGCTGGTGAGCCGGCACGGGGCGATGGCGCTGTCGTGGACATTAGATAAGGTGGGGCCGTTCGCGCGCAGCGCCGACGACTGCGGCCTGATTCTGCAAGTGATCGCGGGAAAGGACGCGAAGGATCCGGGGTCGGCGGGGAAGAGCTTCTATTACACCCCGCAGTATGCTCGTCCGCTGAAGGAACTCAAGATCGGCTACGCGCCGGTGGATTTCGCGGATCGCGCGGAGCCGTCCGCGCGGGCCGCGTTCGCGGCGGCGCTGGCGGTTCTCAAGGACACCGGGGCGCAGATGGTGGAGACGAAGCTGCCGGCGTTCCCGTACGGGCCAGTGCTCTCGCTGATTTTGAACGCGGAGATGGGCTCGATTTTCGAACCGCTGATCACCAGCGGGAAGGTCGACGAACTGGCGGACAAGCCACAGATTGCGGGTTTGAAGGCCAGCCTGGAGGTCCCCGCGAAGGATTATCTGAAGGCGATGCGGATCCGGCGCGTGATTCAGGAGGAGTTTTCGAAGCTGTTCGGGGAGGTAGACGTGCTGCTGGCCCCGGGGCGTTCGGGTCCGGCGGCGCGGGCGGACCAAAGCCTGGACGCTCCCGGGTACACACCCCCCGACGGGACGGCTACCGGCTTCCAGGGCATCGTTCAGGCGGGGAACCTGGCGGGGCTGCCGGCGCTGGTGCTGCCGTGCGGATTCGCCGAGAACCTGCCGGTCGCCTTGCAACTCGTGGGTGTGCCGTTCGGGGAGAATGTGCTGCTGGCGTTAGGGCGGGAGTTTCAGTCGAAGACGGACTGGCACAAGAGACGGCCAAAGGTTTAAAGAGGTGGACGAGCTGGGTCCGGGTCCGGCGAACCTTGTTCGTTCCGTTAGCGCGGGATCGGCTTGTCGAACATGTCCCAGGCGTAAGCGTGGGCGATGCGGTCTCGGAGCTCGTGGGCCAGCCTTCCGCCCGAGTCGGAGTTGGTCATGATGACGAACCCATAGCCTTTGACGCGATGGGCGATCATGTCCGATTGGAAGCCCCAGTTGCTGCCGCCATGGCCAAAGTACCAGCCTTCGCCAATCTTTTCGATGGTGAAGCCGACGGCGAATGGGCCTACGCCGACAGGCGTGACCATCTCCTGCATGGTCCTTTGCTGGAGCACGCGGTCGGATTTGCCGAGCAGCGCTAATTGAACTTCGATCAGGAATTTCGCAAGATCGGTGGGAGTGGTCCACAGGCCGGCGGCAGCCATTTCCGGGTAGACGTGCCACGGAGCCATTTTCGGCTGACCCTGGCCGCTGTGGGCGTGCGCGGCCTGTTTTTGGCGGGCAAGCGGGAGCGGCTGCTCGTAAGTGGAATTCGACATTCCAATCGGCTCGATCACCCACTCGCGCATGATTTGCGGAAATGGTTTTTTGATGGTGTCCATCAGCGCCAATTGCTCGATGGTGACCGCGCCGCCCGAGTACTTGAAACCGGTGAGCGGCGGACGCTCCATCCGGACCTTGCCGACATTGGAAGGCGGGAGTCCGTCGAGGATTTGGGGCACGGTTGGCAGCGCCTCGGAAGGCGCATAGCCCGGAAAGCCGAACCCATCTCCAGTACCTGAGGTGTGGCTCATGAGTTCGCGCGGCGTGGGCAGGTCCTTTGTGAACCCGTCGCCTGGCAGCTTCCAGGATTTCAGGATGGTATTGATATCCTGATCCAGGGTGAATTTCCCGTCCTGAACGGCCTTGAGCGATGCCGCCGCTGCGACCGGCTTGCTCATCGATGCGGCCTGAAACATCGTGGTGGTATCCACGGGAGTGCCCGCTGCGACCTCGGCGAGACCCCAGCCCTTTGCCCAATGGATCTTGAAATCCTTGATCACCGCCACGCTCACGCCGGGCACATGGAGGCTCTCCATCAGTTCGCGGAGCGGACGAGGATCGAAACCAGCACGGCTCGCTTGCGAGCCTTCGATGATCTTGATCATTTCGGCCGGATCTTGCGCGCGAAGGGAGACGGCGCAGAGGACCAGAAACACGCAGCGTGAGAGGACGAGACGTCGAGTTGCCATCGCTTCTCCTTCGGTCTTTTGATTCTGAGGGAACCTATGCGGCGGCTCGATCAAGTGTACCAGCCTATCCCGCCGGGCGCTTCCCGTCCAGCGACGCAATATTCCGTGTCCTTTCGGTGAGCGTGCGTAATCGTTCGCCCGGTGAGGTGGGGCTTCGGCAAGCTCATTGCGAATCCATGATCCTACTGAGCAATCGGGATGATCACCCCGCTTTGGGACGGTTGGCTTCCGACGCTCAACTTCAGCAGATTGTCGCCGTTCGGAACATCGGGCACGACGATGTTGATCTGGAATTCACCGGGATAAACCAGCGCGGCACCTAAGACTGTGGCGCTCTGCGAGCCGATCGTCACGATGATCGGACTCTGGACGGCCAGCGGCGCGCTTAGAGCGGCTCCCGCAGGCGACGGTTCGATGCCAGTCGCGTAAAGCAGTATGACGTCTCCGGGCTGCGCTTTCCTTACACCTCCCCCGCTGACCGCAGGGTCCCCTACCAGGGTCGACGTTCCGTTATAGACCGCCGCCGGGTAGAAATTCGATCCGCCCTGGTAAGTGAACAGTCCCGGTGCGGACTGCGTCGCGGTGACGGAGAAGCTGTTGCTCCTTCCGAAATACTGCGCTTGTACCGATACGCTGCCACTCAAGTTGGCGGGCGCTTGCACGTTGAGCTGCGTGGGGCTGACGTAGTAGATCGCGGCCGGCTCTCCATTGAAGGTTACCTGGACGCCGCTCAGATTGGTGGGCAGCGCCGGCCCGTTGGTGAAGTCGGCGGCACTCCAGGTGCGCGTAACGCCGGAGAGGTTCTGACCCTGTATAGTCACCCACGAGCCGGGCACGATCCTGGGTTGGTAACTGGCGCCGTTCACTACCGCCGAGATGACCGGAGCGTTCGCCGGACCGGCCGCACCATCCAGCCTAACGACCGTGTCCGCGAATTGCAGGCGCTGGATGCGAATCAGCGTGTCCGTACCGTCGCCGCCCACGTTGTCTTTGACCGTCCATGACCCGTCGCCGTTTCTCGAGGCGGAGTAGTTCTTTGAAGGCCCGGAGTAGACAACCGTGTTGGTTCCGAGGCCGCCATCGACTTTCGAATAGCCGCCACTGTTACCGGAATAGATGGTGTCGTCGCCGGCAAAGGTTCGGATCAGGTGGCTGCCGTTGCGGTTCCGGACGACCATGGGCTTCGTCAACTGACGCGGAAGATCCAGCCGCAGCGGAAGGTTGACGACAGCATACTGTTCCAGCGAGGGATTCTCGACTGGCGTGCGGGTCCAAACGACTGCCACGAAATTCAACATGCCGTCAGCCGTCCGATACGCACGAATCGCGGGCTGCGGTGCCGACAAGAAGAATGACGAGTTGAAGCTCGAAAGCGAGGTAAGCCACGCCACCGCTTGTTGCCCGTACCGATTCAGTGTTTCATGCAGCGCGGGCACGAGGTTGCCGCTGCCGTCACCGACGATAAGATAGTTCGATGCAGCCTGGCTGGTGGAGTTAGAACTGCCGCCCAGCAGGTACGAATTGATGCCGCTTCCGTCGATATCGCGCACTTGAGGCACATAATCCGTCTCCGGTCCATTTTTGTCGTATAGCGGATCGAGAGCATCCGTAACATCTTTGAACTGGTAGCCTCCAACGTTCTGAAACATCTGCAGAACGTTTTTGAGAGCACCCTGGGACGGATTCCATATCGACCCATGCACCACGATGTCCTGCATGCTATCGTGGTTAAAGTCATCCAGCCACAAACGGTAATTGTGGGTCTTGCCGTGCGGATCTGTGGCTGACCGGTATGACGCGTACTCCAGCTTGTCGTTGAAGTACGGATCGCCCACACTGAGTGGCTCGCCCGCCGGGTAGACGCCGGCAAGCTTGTACACATATATGCCCTGCACATAGTTCGGGTCGGGCAAAGGCCAGGCGTAATCGCCGTAGATGGCCGCGTATGTTCCGTCTCCGTACAAGTCTCCGACGGCCGTGGAGGAGCAGCCTAGGATACCGGTCATTGGTGTGACCGCAAAGTCGGCGCCACTCCATCTGTACGCGTTGGGGATACCGCAGCCCGTGCAGTTCGCTCCGTACCCAACGGCAAAGACGAAGGGCCCCGCGCCGATGTTGGCGACCGTCCCACCATGGGCTTCCACAGCGTCGGCGACGGGTAACCTGGCATATGTTCCGTCGCTGGTGGACATATAGGCTGTGCTTGAAGCCGGCAAAAACGGGCTCTCGTTGTAGGCCGGGAGGAAGAAGTCGGGAATGCCGTCTCCGTTGAAGTCGGCCACGAGCACGTTGGTGGCGCCGTTGGTCTGGGGATCGGATACATATTTGGCCGTCGCGAGTTGCAGGGTCCCGTCCGCCTGCTGCTCGAGAATGGCGATGTTGACCGGCGTGATGGGGGCCGACGTTGGCGCTCCGCAGCAGGACCAGCCGGTCGCGATCAGGCCCTCTCTTCCATTGACTAACCGGACATTCCCGAGAAACGGACCGACGATGTTGCCGTTGTCCTCACCCGGTCGCAAATATTGGTTCGCCACCGGTTGCCAGATGCCTGCCATCGAGAGCAACGGTGTGATATCGGCGGGCAGGCTCGTGATGGCCTCTGTCACTACCGGCGGACTGCCTGGGTTTATCACGACCAGGGTAGCCGAGGCGCTCGTGCTTCCGTTCCCGGTGCAAGTTAATACATAGACATACGTGCCAGCCGAACCGTAAGCATAGTTGACATAGGCCCCGGGAGGTTCTTGCCTGATCGTCTGCTGGCCGCTGGAGGCCTGTTGGGCGGAGGTCCAGTTTGCAATGAAAGGGTCCCCACCGCCCTGACAGGACGT
>CAZSQK010000148.1:0-16871 GCA_964608645.1 uncultured Solibacteraceae bacterium
CGGAGGAACGACAGGCGGAACGCAGCAACTCCCCCGAACTAACCCCGCGCCTGCCGGCGCCTCCCCCACACCGGGGCAGAAGACGACCGGAGGAACGACAGGCGGAGCGCAGCAACTCCCCCGAACCAACCCCGCGCCTGCGGGCGCCTCCGCCACACCGGGGCAGAAGACGGGCTCTGGCGCAGCGCCGGGAACGCAGCCACCGCGCGTGAATCCCCCCGCCGCGCCCGGGTCAGCCGCGCCGAAGAAGGCCGCGCCGGCCGATGCGCCGCGCGTGACCCCGCCCGCCAAAGGCGCGCCCGGAGGTCCGCTGCCCGAATGAACTACTCCGGCAGCCGGATTCTCCTGAGCAGCCAGCGTGAAGGCCAGGTCTCGCGGTTCCGCGCCTGGGTCCTCCTGGTCGTCCCGCTCGGCGCCATCCTGTTCCAGGTCTACGTCCCCCTCTTCTTCCAGTGGCTCGCCTTCGTCGAAATGCCGCTGCTGGTGGTGGTCTATTTCGCGCTGATGCGGCGCAACCCCATCAGCGGGCTGTTCGTCGGCGCTCTGGTCGGACTGGCCCAGGACTCCCTGTCGAAGAATCCTCTCGGCATGTTCGGCATCGTGAACACCTTGGTCGGATATTTCGCGGCCTCGGTAGGCATGCGGCTCGACGTCGACCACACCTTCATCCGCCTCCTGCTCTCCTTCTTCTTCTACGTCTTTCACCAGATCTTCTATTGGGTGCTGGCCCGGGCATTGCTGGGGCAGCAACTGCCGCTGAACCTCCAGCAGGTGCTGGTGCTCGGCCTTCTGAACGCGGTGATCGGCATCTCCCTCTATTACTTCCTCGACCGGTTGCGGGAAACCGCGTGAACGCCGCGCACATCCTCCTTGCCGTCCTCCAATTCAGCGCCTTCGAGGCGGCCGTTTTCCTGGCAAGCGCCCGGCTGGCCCGGTCGTTCGGCGTCGATCGGTGGCTCGCGATTCTCGCCATCGACATCGCCCTGGAAGCGTCCGTCGCGCAGGCGCTTTCGTTCGGCCGCGTGAATTCCGCCGCGGCCTATTGGGCCATCGCGGCCGCCCTCGCGATCTACGGACGCCGCCCGGAGTTGAAGTGGCCCTCCGCCACCAGGACCGCGGCGGCGATGGCAGCCCTGACCGCGCCGCTGGTCCTCCTCGCCTTCCGCCCCGTGGACGAAATCGATTCCATCAACTACCTCCACCACCTCATCGACTGGATGGCGAATCGAACCACGCCGTATGCCTTCGCCACCTGGTACGTCGCATTCTGGGAACTGTCGTTTCTGCCCGCCTGGATGGTCACCGGCGTCGACCTGTTCTTTCCGATCCTCGCCCTGAAAGGAGTCGCGCTGCTCGCCCTGGCCGCCTGGGCGGTCGGACGCGAACTCGACGTGCGCCCGCCGGTGCTGGCCTGGACCGTCTTTGGCGCCGTCACCCTGCGCCACTACTGGCTCGAATACTCCGGGGTGGCGACGCTCAAGAACGACGCGCTGCACGGCGCGGGATTCTTGCTGCTGCTGCTCGTCGTCCTGCGGGCGGCGCGCCGCCGCCTGGACTCCCCGGAAATCGCCCTATTCGCGCTCGGACTGGCATTCGGCGCTGTCAAATACTCCGGGATTTTCACGGGCGCGATCGCCGCCGCCGCCATTGTCTGGCTCGCGCGGGACCGCCGGCTCCTCTGGGCTGCCGCCGTCTTCCTGCTCACGACCGGGCACTATTACGTGAGGTCCGTGATCCGGTTCGGAAATCCGTTTTACCCGTTTCAGATCAATCTGGGCCCGCTGCGCCTGCCCGGAGAAGCCGACCTGTCGTACACATCGATCCTGTACCACATCCGCGACCCGCGCTTGTGGAAGCTGCTGTTCCTGCCCGCCGGCGGAGTTTCACCCGCCGGTCTGTTGTTCCCCGCGATCCTGGCGGGAACGCTCGTCTGTTGCGTCTGGAAAGGTCTCCATCGTTCCTGGATCGCTTGGCTGCTGCTGAGCGGCTGGCTCCTGTATTTCCGCTCCGTCTACAGCGCTTCGGCGGGGCATGACGATCTGGCGTTCCTCGGCAACAGCCTGAATTCCCTGCGGTACGTCGACGGATTGCTCGCCGCCAGCGAAGTCTGGCTGGCGGGATTGCTCGGCCGCTTCGCGCTCCCTCTGGTCGCGGTCAATACCGCCAGCCGCCTGCTCCTGCTCTATGCGCGGATTCCGTTTCCGGCGATGACAGTCTGCGCCGTGGCAGTGGCCGCGGCCCTTGCGATTTACCTGTCGCGCCGGTGGGCGGCCGCGGTGATTGCGGCGGCGCTGCTGCTCGGCGGACCATTTGTCGTCGAACGGAACCGGTCGCGATGGACCCCGTTCTGGAACGACATCCGGCCTGCGCTCGACGAGGTGCGCGGACCGGACCTGGGGGTGTATGCCCTGGACGAAGGGAGCTTTTTTGCGGGGCATGTGGTGGCGGCGGGAAACCCGGTGCATCCCGAGGTGCGGGCATTCCTGCCGGACGAAATGGACGCTCTCCCCGCCGCTGCCCGGCCGAAGTACCTGGCTGTTTTGGTCACTCCGGGACCCGATTGGCGGTCAAAATATGCTCCAAAATTGGCAAATTTGGGGTATAAAGAGCGCTTTTTGGGGTCAAATGGGGCGCTTTTTGAACGAAATCTTCGCTAAAATAGACCTTGAGCGGTCCCTCGCTTCGTTGTGACCCTACCTCCGGTCGACCCGAATCTCGAACAGCAGCGACTCTCCGATAAACCTCCGCTTCGCGACGACACCAATTTTGCGGCGGGGAAGATCGCGTTCTTCCAGTACGCGGCGGTTCTGATCTTCCTGTTCCTCATTTCGGGTTTTTGGACCCTGCAGGTCCAGAATGAGAAGGTCTACGACGCGCGCGCGCAGCAGAATAGCATCAAATCCGTTCCCATCATCGCGCCGCGTGGACGCATCCTCGACCGCGACGGTCGCGTGATCGTCGACAATCACTCGTCCTTTACTTTGATTTTAGCGCGCGAGTTGCTGAAAGACGAGCACTTACGGCCAATCGCACAAGGTCTCGACCTGGAATACACCGACCTGGAATCGCGCGTGCGGCACTTCCGCTCGCAGCCCAAGTACGTGCCGATGGTGATCAAACAGGAGCTGACACCGCCGGATATCGCCTTTGTCGAGTCGCACCGCGATTTCTTCCCGGAACTCGTGCTGATTCAGGCGCAGCGGCGGTTGTACCCGCAAAACGGCATGCTGGCGCATGTTGTCGGGTATACCGGTGAGGTCAGCGAGGCGGAATTAGACACGCCGGAGTTTGCCAAGTACGATCCGGGCGACATTGTGGGGAAATTCGGCATCGAGAAGCAGTACAACCAATGGCTGACCGGCGTCGACGGCGAGCGGCAGGTGGTGGTCGACAATCGCGGACAGGTGCGGCAGGTGCTGGCGAGCAAGCCTTATGTTGGAGGCAAAGACCTTAAGCTCACAATCGACCTCGATTTGCAGGTGGTGGCGGAGCTTTCGATGGACGCCGGCATCAAGGAATTGGGTGTAAGTCACAAGAACGGGGCCGTGGTGGCGCTCGATCCGAGGACCGGGGAGGTGCTGGCCATGGTGAGCCGGCCGACCTTCGATCTCAACAAGTTCTCGGGGAGGATCAAACCGCGGGATTGGAAAGAGATCAACGACAATCCCGACCATCCCCTGTTGAACAAGGCGATTCAGGGGCAGCAGCCGCCGGGCTCGACTTTTAAGCCCTTTACGGCTCTGGCAGCGCTCGAATCGGGCGCCATCGATGACAAGTTTTCGGTGCACTGTTCGGGCGGAATTGCGCTGTACGGGAAGTATCAGCGGTGCTGGGAGCCGAAGGGGCACGGCACGCTCGCGCTGCACGGCGGCATGGTGCACTCCTGTGACGTGTATTTCTACACCATCGGCGCCAAGGCGGGAATCGACAATCTGGCGTTTTACGGCGACATCGCGGGCTTCGGTCATCCCACCGGCATCGATCTGCCGCACGAAAAAGAGGGTCTCATGCCCTCCGAGAAGTGGAAGCTGCGGACGCAGCGGCAGAAGTGGTACGCCGGTGAGACGCCGTCGGTGGCGATCGGACAAGGCGCGCTGACGGTGACGCCGCTGCAACTGGCGCGCGCGACGGGCGGGCTGTCGGTAGGCGGAGTGTGGCGGCGCCCGCACCTGACGAAGGACATGGAGAAGCCCGATCAGCCCGTCACCTGGGCGCTCAACCCGCAGAATGTAAAGGGCATTATCGACGGGATGTATGGAGTGGTGAATGAGGGCGGTACCGGCGGGCGGGCCAAGCTGCCGGGGATCGCGGTCTGCGGCAAGACCGGAACGGCGCAGCTCACCTCGGAAGAATACGCCAAGTCGAAGGGGAAGAAGACGAGCGAGGACAACGCCTGGTTCGAGGCCTTTGCGCCGTGCGAGGCACCTGAGATCGTGGTGGTGGCGTATTTCGAGCGGTTCCCCGGCCACGGACAGTATGCGGCGCCGCTGGTGCGCGACGTGATGAAGGCGTATTTCGACAAAAAAGCGCGTCTGGCGGCGTTGCGGCAACGCAAGGAGGCGGTCACGGCGGGTTTAACCGGGTTCGAACCGCGGCCGCAGGTGCCGGGAGCGAGTCAATAAGTGCCGCGATTTTCACCACGGGACACCGATGTAGTGCTGCTCATCATCGTGCTATTGATCTGCGCGGTCGGTGTGCTGCAAATCTATAGCGCGACGCTGGATACGGGTTTTCACAGCGCCTGGTGGAGACAGATCGTCTACGTGCTCGGCGGGCTGTTCCTGATGTGGCTGGTGTTGGGGATCGACTACCATTCGCTGCTGCACCACGTGCCGCTGCTGTACATCTCGTCGCTGGCATTCCTGCTGCTGACGGCGGCGCTCGGGGCGCAGATCTGGGGGTCGAAACGCTGGATTCCTTTGCCCGGAGGGGTCCACTTGCAGGTGTCGGAATTTGTCAAGCTGGTGATAATATTGTTGGTAGCCCGGTATCTGACCGATTTGAAAACAGACGAGTTGGAGATCTGGGAGATGGCGAAGCTGGCGGGGCTGGTGGGGCTGCCCGCGGTGCTGGTGTTGTTACAGCCGGACCTGGGAACGGCGCTCACTTACCTGGCCATCCTGATCACGGGGGCGTTCCTGGCGGGGTTGCGATGGAAGTACGTGGCCACCATAGCGGTTGTGGCGGTGCTGGTGCTGCCCATCGGATACCATTTTTTGAAGGATTATCAGAAGGCGCGGCTGGTGAGTTTCATGGATCCCGAACGGGACCCGAAGGGGACGGGATATCAGTTGATCCAGTCCCAGATTGCCGTCGGAAACGGCGGGATGTTCGGCAAGGGAGTCACCAAGGGAACGCAGACGCAGCTTCGTTTTCTGCCGGTGCCGCACACGGACTTCATCTTCTCGGCATTTTCCGAGGAGCATGGCTTCGTGGGGGTTGTCGTGGTATTGTCGTTGTACTTTGTGATGATTATGCGCGTAGTCCAGAACGCGCAGACGGCGCCGGACCGATCCGGCATGTATATTTGTATGGGCCTCGCCGGCTTGTTGCTGTTTCACATGCTGGTGAATGTCGGGATGGTAGTGGGGCGTATGCCGGTGACCGGCATTCCGCTGCCGTTTATGAGCGCCGGCGGTTCGAGCATCTGGTCGAATTTTCTGGCATTGGGGCTGGTGAACAACGTCCGGCTCCGAAGGTTTGTGAATTAAGCCGGCAGGGGTCGATCCCGGCCGGTGGCAGGGCCAATTTTTTGCAGTTGTAACGAAATTTTCGGGAGCCTATGGAGACCCGCCGGAAGCGATTCCGGCGCAGAGGAGTGGTTCCCGGCCGGATGGTGTTTGAGGATGCCTCCACGTCCGGCCAGCGTGAGTTTTCAAACCAGGTTCGTTCGGCTCTTCCCGCAGGCGGGGAGGGCTCGGAACCCACGCAGGGAGCCACCTTTCGAAACTGACGCCTCTCCATGCTCCGCGGGAGGATTGAATGTCGAAGGAGTTGGTGATCTCCGCGAATCGCCACGAAACGCGTGTGGCGCTCGTGGAAGACGAGCAGGTCGTCGAAGTCTACCATCAGCGGGAGAACGAATACTCGCTTGCCGGTAGCATTCATAAAGGAAGAGTGACGCGCGTCCTGCCGGGCATGCAATCGGCTTTCGTCGATATCGGCCTGGACCGCGACGCGTTTCTCTACGTCTCGGACTTTTTCGAAGACAACGAAGAATACGACAAGATCGTGACCAGCGTTGAGGACAAAATCCTCAAGCAACTGGACAAGCAGGGACCGCCGGTGGCGCCCGCGCCGGAGACCGCCGCCGTGGCGCCCGAAGTAGTCGCGGCGCCGCCGGTTCCGGAGGCCGCAACCGCGCCGATTGCCGCGCCTCCCGTCTTACAGCCCTCGGGACAGACCGGCGGGCCGGATCGCCGCCGGGACGACGGACGGCGGGACGACGGCCGCGGACGGCGGGGACGCCGCCGCGGACGGGGAGGCCCCAAGGAGCGCGGCGGACGGGGCGGACTGCCGGACTCGAAGTTCTACTCGCCGGGCTCCCGCGGTCCGGAGCCGCGGCGGGAGCCGGCGCCGGAGGTTGAGGCGGCGGCGCCGCCGCCCGCGCCGATTGCGGGCAGCGCGCCGGATGTCGAGGCGGACGACTTTTTCGTGCTGCCGGGCGAATCGCTGGCGAAGTATCGCGGCGGCGGGGAGCCGCAGGGCGACGATTTCATCGAAGAGGGATACGAGGGCGGGGAAGAGCCGGAGCCGGTGGATTCGGCGGTGGAGTCGGAGCCGGAGATGGCCGCTGCCAGCGACGCGCCTGCGGTTGTCGAACCGGAGGCGGATGAAGCCGCCGAGGTAGCCGTGGCGGAACCGGCGTACGAAGCGCCGGTGGTGGAAGAAGCGCCTGTTATGGAATCCGCGGCCGCTGCCGAGCCCGCCGCGGAGATCGCCGAGGATGCACTGCCGGCGCCGGTGGACGCCGCCGAACCGGCGGAAGCCGCGGAAATGTCCGAGATTGCCGGGGAGGAGGAAGCGGCCGAGGGCGAAGCGGTCGAGGAAGGCGAGATGTCCGACGGCGAGGCTGAAGCGGCCGAGGGCGCGCCGGGGGAAGCGGCTGTGGAGGAGGAAGGTCCCGAGCCCGCCCGAATTCCCACCAGTCTGACGGCGACTTTGCGGGAACAGAATCCGCGGTATTTGCAACATCGGGTGTCGCGGCGGATGCGGCGGAAGGGCGGCGGGCGCGAAGGCCGCGAGCCTCGGGAAGGCGGACGCGGTCCGGAAGGCGCGCGTCCTCCGCAAGCGCAGGAGGCGCGTCCTCCGCAACCGCAGGAGCGGACGGGCGAGCAGCGCACGGTGGCTGCGCCGCGTCCCGAGGGGCGGCCGGACAGGCCCAACCCGTCGATCAGCGACCTGCTGAAGGAAGGGCAGGAGATCATCGTTCAAATTGCCAAGGAGCCGCTGGGGCAGAAGGGCGCGCGCATCACTTCGCACATCGCGCTGCCGGGGCGGTTTCTGGTGTACATGCCGACGGTCGATCATATCGGCGTGTCGCGGAAGATTCCGAGCGACGATGAGCGGCTGCGGCTGAAGCGGGTGCTGCAGACCAACCGCACGGGGATTCCGGGCGGGTATATTGTGCGCACGGCGGGCGACGGACGGACCGAGGAAGAATTGCGGGCCGACATGATGTTTCTGTACAACATGTGGCTCGACATGCGGCAGAAGGCGGAGCGGCGGCCGGCGCCGCTGCTGATTCACCACGATCTGAACGTGGTGGAGCGGGTGCTGCGCGATCAGCTCACATCGCAATTCAAGAGCATCTGGGTGGACAACGAGGAAGTGTACGAGAGCGTGCTGCGCTTCGTGCAGCGGTTCCAGCCGGCGCTGGTGAGCCGGGTGAAGCTGTACACGCGGGCGACGCCGATCTTCGACGAATTCAACATCACGAGCGAGCTGGAGAAGGCGCTGCGTCCGAAGGTGTGGCTGAAATCGGGCGGGTATATCGTGATCAACCAGACCGAGGCGCTGGTGGCGATCGATATCAACACGGGGAAGTTCGTGGGGAAATCGAACCGGCTGGAGGACACGATCGTCAAGACCAACACGGATGCGATCAAGGAGATCGTGCGGCAGATCCGGCTGCGGGACCTGGGCGGGATCATCGTGGTGGACTTCATCGACATGGACGAGCGGAAGAACCGCCAGAAGGTGATGCAGGCGCTGGAGGAGGCGATGCGGGCGGACCGCGCGCCGAACAAGATTCTGCAGTTCAACGATTTCGGTCTGGTGGCGATTACGCGCAAGCGGGTGAAGCAGAGCCTGGAGCGGACGCTGTGCACGCCGTGTCCGTATTGCGAGGGCGCGGGGTACGTGAAGAGCCCGAACACGGTGATCGGGGAGATTCTGATGGAGGCGCAGAAGATCGCGAAGGCAGTGGAAGGGAAGGACGTGATGCTGCGGGTTTCGCCGGACGTGGCGAAGCTGCTGAAGTCGAACCAGAACTCGTTCCTGCAGGAGTTGGAGGAGATTTTGGGGCGGACGGTGATCGTGAAGACGGATTCGCAGCTGCACCAGGAGAAGTTCGACCTGGCATAGGCGGTGTGTGGGATTGAGGCGCCAGGAAGGCTGCGGCTTTCCTGGCGCTTTTGCGTTTTTGGGGATAAGGGATTGTTTCCAGCAGTGGCCACTCCTGGACGCCCCGGCGTCGAGATGACCGGCTCCAGCGGCCGGGTTCGGATCGGGGTGTAGAATTCAAGACGCAGGAAGAAGTGAAGGCGGTGTCTTTCCTTCGGAGATCCAACCTATGGCAGACTGGTTCGCGCGCCCCGTTCTACACGTGACGGACGTTGAGGCCTCGCTGCGCTTTTACGTAGACCGGCTCGGCTTCACCAGCCCGTGGCGCTATGAGGAGGACGGTAGAGTGCGCGTCGCGCAGGCGGAACGGCAGGGGTGCGCGCTTATCCTGGCCGACCAGTGGCCGGAGAAGGTTGGCAAGGGGCTGATCTTCATTTCTTTAAACGTCGAGCAGGAGACGTGCGAGGCCCAGATCGCCGCGTTGGACGCGGTGCGCGCGGAGCTCGAGGCCAAGGGTGTTCTGGTCAAGGAGGGTTCGTGGGGCTACCGGGTTCTGGTGGTCGACGACCCCGACGGCAATCAGCTCTTCTTCAACTACCCGAATGAGACTGCATCCGGCAGAGATGAAGCGTAATCGGGTAGTCTCGCCAGCATGGCCGGGCATCACAGGGTCGTTCGGTTCCGGTTTCCGTCAACAGGAGATCCATGATGAACGGGATCGGAGGCTGGAGAGGCACGAAGACAGCGTAAGATCCGTAATCAGCAGGTCGCCGGTTCGATCCCGGCGGGTGGCTCCATCTAATCACTTCCCAACTACTGGACCTGCTCTAACCCCTCTTTGACAGCAACCCTGACATCAACGCGGCTTAAAATCTCATCCATCTTGCTTGCGGCCTCCCGCTGAATGGAAAGAAAGACGTGCCCGTAGGTGTTCATGGTTAACGCGATCTGCGAGTGCCCGAGAATGTCCATGACGTAACGCGGGTGAACGCCTTGGGCGATCAGTAGGGTAGCGCAGGTATGTCGCAGGTCATGGAAGCGAAGCCGAGGCAATCCTGCGGCCTTCAGGATTCGCTGGAACTGATGGGTGACGTTGCAGTCATCGAGCGGCGTGCCGATGGTGCTTGTGAAAACGTGGCCGGTCTCCTGCCAGCGATTTCGGTTCACTTCAGATTCGCGATGTTCCGCCGAATCCTCGAAGTTGAGATGTGTTGGCTTTCAGTGCAGATCCCGGAGTGACGCCCGGTGAATCTCGCCGTTCTGAATAAACCAAATAACGTCTCCTCGACAGGTTGCCGCTCCCGGCGACAAAGGCTGACCCGATTGGTCGATGAACTCAATCTCCCCAGCGACATCGGTTCTTTCAGCCTCCAAAAGGCGAAGGACCTTCCATTTAGTCGCGTTGTAGCCATCCGGCATCGACACCACGTCTCGCCAGACCGCCAGCTCTGACGCGCCGCTAATTGGACACGGCCAATGACGAATCACCCGATCATTCTGAATGTGGACCACTGAAAACTGGGTGTAATAGTAGCACCATGCCTCTGAATTCCCGACCGCATTCAGCGCATAACAATCGACGATGGTGTCCAGGCCTGCCACCGGGTCGAACTCGAATACACGATTCCCGGTTGCGTCAAACCGCAGAAGGCCACGGCTTCCTAGTGGCCTTCTCCATCCCAAGTTTCCGAAGACGCCCTCGTCAAAATAGGAGACCCACACGTCGCCTTTCGGAGTTGAATGAATTTTCTGAATTCCGTCGCCGAGGAGCATAGTGCGCAAGAAGGTGCCGTCGAGCGCAAAAACGTGACCATTAGGAACAACCTCCTCGTCGTCGAATTCGCATCGGCTTCCTGCAAGTAGAAGACCGTCTGGCAGTGGCTGTATCAGGTTATAGTTTCGAATCTGGCTCTCGATAAGGTATTCCAACGCGTCGCCGTCCGGCCCGACAGATAACACTCGCCAATCACATTCTGCCTTCCGATTGATCCAGGACTCATCCTTTGGACCCAGGCATTCGAGAATATAGAGCCTGCCGTCGGGACCAACTCCGTAGCCCGCGACATACCCGTCGGCTCCGTCATGCCGGCAACAGAACGAACAGTCAACTCGCACGCCTTGAGCGTAATCGAATCGACCCGCCGCTGCCAAGTTGTGTCCTGGCACGAGCGAGGCTTCAGGTCGATGACGGGTCGAACGTTCCCCAACCCCCAACCGTCACCACATTTCGAAAACTGATGTCGCCATCCGCGAGCACGGCCAAACACGGGCATAGCGAAAAGGGGGAAAGGGGTGGTTGTTGTCTGACAGCAACCATGACAGCAACGCCCATAGAAGCTCGATCACCCGAGAGACATGAAACACGTCAAACCCGCGCCTATCAAGGCTTCTGAGAACCCGCAACACGCCTGAGAAAGCCACCTGCCGGATTCGTAATCAGCAGGTCGCCGGTTCAATCCCGACGGGTGGCTCCATCTAACCCTTTCACCTTTCACTGAATTGCGGACACGTCCCGCGCTTCCTCGGAGACTAGACTATAGACTAGCGTTATGGAGGTTTCTATGAAGCGTCTGCCAGCCGTGTTGGCGGCCGTGATCCTCGTTGCAGCGCGTGCGCTTGCAGCGGATCTTCCGACGACGGGCAAACTCGTGCAGAAAGCTAATACCGAACTGGAAACCCACGTTGGTGGTGTCGTGTTCACGCTGAATCGAGCTTCTCCTTTGCCAAACGCGTTTGGAAAGAAGGATATTTTTGGGCGCAAGGTCGATCGCGGATTTGTACAACTGCGCTACAGAGGAAAGACACCAGACGGAAAGCTCGTTTTCACCGTAACCGATGTCGAGACACGGTCAAACGAAACGACCATGAACCGAACCCCCATAGCCGTGACGAACTCGACTGCGCAGGCCACTGCGAACGCCGGTTCAGTAACCGCTCATGGAACGTCTACCACCGTCTACGGGCAGGCTGGGCGAACCGAATCGCTCCCCGCGGACACGACTGAATTCGTGGTAGACCCGACGCAGAAGTCCGAATTCAAAATCGCTGACGTTGGTGTGCGAGTGATTGCATACGATGAACTCTCCCTGAAGTACCGCCTCTCCTGGGATGAGCTGAAAAAGCACTGAATGGACTTTCGCTTTCTTACCTATGGCGAGTTTCGATGAGAACTTCCAGGATTGGCAATGTCAACCCTCCTGCGAAAAGGATCACCCCGTGCCTTACAATAGATATGAAGCCGATGATGTTGCGCTTTAACGAACGGCGGGCGACCGAGGCGGCGGCGCGCTTCCTGAAACTTCGGGGCGGCCAGATGAGCTATCTCAAGCTCATCAAGCTGTTGTACCTGCTCGACCGGGAGGCCCTGCTCCGCTGGGGCAGGCCGGTGACAACCGACAGATACGTTTCAATGGACAACGGCCCCGTGGTCAGCCGGATTTACGACCTGATCCGCGAGGAACCGGTTCCCGGCACCGATCCAATCTGGCGGCACTACATCTCCGTTCCTCAGGAATATGAAGTGGCCCTTCTCGCGGAGCCGGGGACGGACGAACTCTCCCGCGCGGAGGAGGAGCTGATCGGGGAAATCTTCGCTCAGTTCGGCAACATGAATCGTTGGGATCTCGTCCGCATTTCCCACGAGCTTCCGGAGTGGCAGGACCCGCACGGCAGCGCAATCCCAATCGAGTACCGCGACATTCTGCGGGCCGGGAAGAAGACCGAGAGCGAGATCGCGGCGGTCGAAGCCGAACTGGAGTCGCTGGCGGCCACGGAAGCCATGCTGCAACCTGCGTAGATGGATTGCGGCGACACCTTCCTGATGCCGGCGCCTGGGGGCGCGCCATCGTGAGCGTGACCACGTTGCGAAACAGCAAGGACCAGACCGTGATCCTCCGGGTCGGTGACCATCCTTTCATTCGCCATGATTCGACCATCTTCTATGGCGACGCCATGATCGTGGATGCCCGCCGGCTGGAAGCCGAAACCGCGGCCGGTTTGGCCGTCCTCCGGGAGAAGTGCTCTCCGGCGACTGTGAAGCTGGTCCAGGATGGCGTGACTGCATCGCCTTTCACCCGACCAAAGATCCTGCGCTTCTGCCGCGAGCACTGGCGGCGCTGAAGCGCCGCGTCGTGCAAAATTCCAGGCACTCACGCAGGCACTCATCAGCCGGCCGATTTCTTCCTGCGTATAGATGTATGGCCGAAGCACCGTTTCTGGCTGGCGCATCGTACCTGTCGGTGGAATTTCCGTTCGAGCATCAATCGAGCTCACGTGTCTGGCGAACGACCGAACGATACGTAGCCTTTCACGGCAGTTGTGTTTATCGTCCTTCGAGGATTGGCGTTGCCCAGGCGACGGCCAGTTTCGTTGTGATTCGGTCCGTGCCCTGCGCCTCCAGGAATCCGATGAACCCGGTGAGGCGCGGCTGGTGTTTGTGCAAAAGAACGTCCCAAGTGGCGGGCGGCCGTGGACTCGATGGCGTGCGGGCAGACCAGCGCCAAAGCCCGCCGTCAGGATGCACGTTGATTCCGGAGTTGGATTTGGTGGCATCGACTGGTCTCCGGATGCGACGCGATACAGGCACAATCCGCTGTCCGATCCGCTAAACTGGCTGAATCCCCCTATGCCGCTTTCGGCAGGCGAACGACTCGGCCCCTACGAAATCCTCGCGCCCATCGGCGCGGGCGGGATGGGCGAAGTGTATAAGGCCAACGACACGCGCCTGGGCCGCATGGTCGCCATCAAGGTGTCCAATACCGAGTTCAGCGAACGTTTCGAGCGTGAGGCTCGCGCGGTGGCGGCGCTGAATCATCCGAACATTTGCCACCTCTATGACGTCGGCCCGAATTACCTCGTAATGGAATACATCGACGGCGCGCCTCTCAAGGGGCCTCTGCCGGTGGATCAGGCATTGAAGTACGCGGCGCAGATTTGCGGCGCGCTCGATGCCGCGCACAAGAACGGCATCATCCATCGCGACCTGAAGCCCGCGAACATCCTCGCCACCAAAGCCGGCATCAAGCTGCTGGATTTCGGCCTTGCGAAGCTGGCATCTTCAGGAATTGGGCAAGCGGCCAAGTCTCCCGATGAAGCCACGGTGACCATGGCGCTGACCGGCAGGAACGAGATTGTAGGCACCCTATACTACATGTCGCCCGAGCAGTTGCAGGGACAGGGGCCGGGGAAGGAGATCGACGCCCGCAGCGACATTTTCTCGTTGGGCCTGGTGCTGTACGAGATGCTTACCGGCAAGCGGGCGTTTGAGGGCTCGAATCCGGCCAGTGTGATCGCCGCCATCATGGAGCGTCCGGCGCCATCGATTGCGGACGTTGCACCTCCGGCACTGGATCGCGTACTGAACCGTTGCCTGGCAAAAGATCCCGACGACCGCTGGCAGTCCGCCCGCGATCTGAAGGCTGAGCTCGAATGGATCGCGGTCCCCTTACCAAAGGACATCGCACCGCTCAAGACCGTCAGAAGGCGGTGGCTGATCCCAGGTTCGATCGCTGGGGCTCTGCTGGCGGCGACGGCTGGTTATTGGCTCCGGCAACCGCCGGCCGAAAAGCCCTTCAAGTTCGCCATCACTCCGCCCGAAGGAACCGCCTTTGTCCACGTCGCGATTGGTGGCGCGCCCGCCATCTCGCCGGATGGATTGAGAATCGCCTTCGTAACGGAGGGATCCGCAGGCCGATTGCTGTCGGTGCGGTCGCTCGATGGCTTCACCGCCCGGTCACTTGCGGGAACCGAACAGGCCACCAGTCCATTCTGGTCGCCGGACGGCCGCTGGGTCGGGTTCTTTGCGCAAGGGAATTTGAAGAAAGTGGACCCGGAAGGCGGTGAGGTGCAAATCGTTGCCTCCGTGGCGCCCTCCGCGAGCCTCAGCGGAAGTTGGAATGCCGATAACGGAATTCTGTACTACGGCAACGACATCCGTGCCGGCAACCCGCTGAAATTGGTGAATGCTTCGGGCGGGCAACCGGTGGAGGCCACGTCCAGGAACAACGAGCTTCTGGACGAAAACCACTACTTCCCGTTTTTCCTGCCCGATGGGCGGCACTACCTCCTCGAAGTGCGTGGAGGTCCGGAGTTGGATACGAGCGTTTGGTTGGGGACCTTAGGATCGAACGTGCGCAGCCTCCTTTTAAAGGACACTTCGAACGCCCAGTACGCTCCCCCGCGTTTGGGCGCTCCCGGCTACATCGTGTTCGCCCGAGACCGCAACCTGATGGCGCAGGCTTTCGATGTTGCTCATGGCACGTTCTCCGGGCCGGTGTTTGCGGTGGCCGGAAATGTGGCCGTCACGAGCGGGGGCAATCGAGCGGACTTTACCGTGTCGCCCACTGGCATTTTGGCGTATCGCACCGCCGATCCTGCCCCTCACGAAATGGTCTGGTACGACCGTTCCGGTAAGGTGGTAGGCACGATCGGCGATCGCCCCGGTAACGCGCGGAACGGCATCCGAATCTCGCCGGATGGGAAGGCCATCGCGTTCACACGGCGCACCGGCGAAACGCAGGAAGTTTGGATCCACGACCTGGTTCGCGGGGTTTCCTCGCGCCTGACTTTGAATGGAGGCCGTTCGCCGGTCTGGTCGCCGGACAATTCCCAGATCGCCTTTGTCCGGGGCGACACCATTTATCGGATGCCCGTAACCGGTGGCCTCGAGACCGTGGTGTGGCGCGGTCCCCGGTTGATTGCGGCGAATGATTGGTCGGGTGACGGAAAATTCCTCCTGTTTACACGCTGGGATGAACAGGGCGTTCGGCAGACATGGCTGCTTCCCGATCCGGGGGGCGGAGGCGTTGGAAAGGAGCCGGCCGCACTCGCGAACGGAATTCATGCCGAGTTCGCTCCGGCTATCGGTGCGCCCCGATGGGTGTCTTACGATCGCGACCAGGTTAGCGTCCGCGGCATGCCCGGCGACGATTCAGGCCCGTGGCAGGTCTCCACGGACGGTGGAAATGGGTCCCGTTTTCGCAGAGATGGACGCGAAATGTACTTTACGTCCGGCCAATCCTTTATGGCCGTGGATCTGGAGGCGGGTCGCACTTTTCGCCATGGTCCGCCGCGTCCGCTGTTTCCGCTTCCACGAGGCATTCAGGCCGGTCAAGGACAATATGCCCAGGGCTACGACGTCACCGCCGACGGCTCGAAGTTTCTCGCTACTTTTCCCGCTCCCGATACCCCGGCTGCGTCCATCACAGTTCTAAGGAACTGGCAAGCCACCCTACACCAATGAATCACGTCCGCGCCGGCACAGGCCGAGTGCTTTGCGAAGATTCCGTGCTTCAGACGGACGTGCGGATCAATCAACCCTTGGCGATAAGGCAGGTCCTGCGCTGGTCCGCGTAGCGTCCTCTATCGACCTGCCTTCGTTGTCGTATCAACGCCGGCTCCCACATAGACGCACGCATCCGCCATCTGGCCGAGAGTCAGAGGGCTGCCCTGAAAGATGCTCTTGCACCCGCCGGGGCCTCGGCAGTTAAATATAGTCCTGCCCATGAACTCCTCGGCTCTCAGGTCTCGAAATGGTAAACGCTGGAGCGGCACCAGTACCGGGCGCCCCTGCGTCTTCAAAGCGAGGTCGAACTTTCGATAGTCGGGATCGGGGCCCGCGGCGGCTCCTGGCGGAATGCTTAGACGGCCGCCCAGGGGAATCACGGCCAGAGTTCGACCTGGGTAATCCCTGTCCAGCATCCTCACGATTCCGACCTCTTGGCCCAAGGAAGAAAGGTAATCCGCTGGCATCGTCCGATAGAAGTGCGCGGCGCCATAAATCACCAGGGCCTTCCCATGCTTCTGAAGCACCTGCTCCTTCAGAACGGAGACGGCGGCGGTCTCACGGCTACGGTTGTCTCCTGGTCCGGGATCACCCCCAAGGACGCGAATTCGCGCATCGGCAGGCAGCCTCGAATTGACGTCTCGGACGGCTGCGAGAAACTCCGCGTAAACTGGTGAGTCCCAGATCCCGTTGGCGCCCTGGGTTGTGGTCTTCCAGACCTGCTCTAACTGGGTCCTGGGCACATTCTCGCCTCGAATATAACGGTCAAGGGCCGGCTGCTCTGTGGTGCTGCCGAATTCCACTACGACGGACCGCACTTTCTTCGCGAAGTCCGGATGACGAACCACGGCAATTCGCAGATCGGTATCCAGTCTCCACTGGTGCGTCTCGCCTAACGCGATAATGTCGGCTTGATCGAACGCGGAGATCAGGGCGCCGGCGATGCCCTCGATTCCTGCGGACTCGTCAGGGAGGCGCACCTCCGGCGGTTGGCCAAGAAGCCTGGTGGCGAAAAGGAGCGGGG
>CAZSQK010000149.1:0-16777 GCA_964608645.1 uncultured Solibacteraceae bacterium
CTAGCCGGGCGTGTGGGCGCGGGAGTGAACTAGAATAGTCCCTAACCTATGCGTCCTCTGCTCATCGTTGTCATTGCCGGTTTCCTCGCGACCCTCGGCGCCCAACCACCTTCGGCGCAGAAGATCGCAGCGGTCCGCGTCTTTGGAAATACCGGCCAAGCCAGTCTGTTCATCGCCGCCTCCGATGGCGTCGACGAACGGCTGCTGCTTTCTTCGCCCGGCACGGATTACGACCCGGTGTGGGCGCCTGACGGGTCTTCCATCGTTTTCACGTCCGAGCGGGACGGATCGGCCGAACTCTATCGCGTGAAGCCGGATGGCAGCGGTCTCGAACGGCTGACGAACGATCCGGCATACGACGATCAGGCCGCGTTTTCTCCGGACGGCAAGCAGATCGTATTCGTGACCACCCGCAACGGCGGACATTCGGTGCTGTGGACGATGGATCTGGCCACGCGACGGGCCACACCGCTGACTTCAGGGAGCGGCGGCGATTTCCGGCCGTCCTGGTCGCCGGACGGGAAATGGATCGCGTTCTCGTCGGTCCGCGGCAACGGATTTCCGTTCAGTCACGGGCGGTGGGAGCGCCTGCAATTAGCCGATATTTATGTGATTCGCCCGGACCGCTCCGGGCTGAAGAAAATCACGCAGAGCGGAAACTTTTGCGGAAGTCCGAAATGGATGGGCGACAACCGCCACGTGGTGGCATATTGCATGACCGCGGAGCAGACACTGGCGAACCGCCGGTCGAGCCCCGAACCCGGAAATGACACGCGACTCGTCTCCATCGACGTCACGACGGGCGGTTTGACCGATCTCCCCGCCGGCCCGGGTGTCAAGATCAATCCTTCTGTATTGCCGGGAAACGACATTGGCTATGTCCGGAAAGATCAGGCGGAGCCCGGATCCGGCATCTATTACACCAGCGGTAAACGCGGACCGCGCGGCGACGTGCGGACCGCTTCGTGGTCGCCGGACGGTAAGCAGGTCGTCTTTCACCGGCGCATGACCGTGACGCCGCCGGCGATTCGGAAGACGTTCAGCAGCAACCCGAAGTACGAGGTGAGTTTGACCGGCATGATCCTGCCGGCGTTCAGTCCCAGCGGGGATCAATTCGTCACGAGCACACGCGCCGGCCGAAACAGTTTAGGCGCAGGCCTGGGCGTAACGAACACCGCGACGGGAAGCTTCCAACTGATCCACGAGGAAAAGAACCGGAATGTGCTAGCGCCGCAATGGTCTCCGGGGGGCGACCGGATCATCTTCAGCGTGGGGGAGTTTGGCGCGTTCTTCGACGGCTTTCGCCGGCTGTTTCTGAAGTCCGCGGACCGCGTGGAGAGTGGAGCGCAAATCGCCATCGTCAAGCCGGACGGGACGGGCTTCGAAGAATTGACCGCCGGAGGGCACAACAACGCGTTCCCGTCATTCGCGCCCGATGGCAAGCGCTTCGTGTTCCGGACGTTCGAGCCGGACGGCAGCGGTCTGCGGATCATGAATCCCGACACGAAAGCGGTCACGGTGCTGACCCGGGAGTACGACAACTTCCCGTTGTGGTCGCCGCGCGGCGATCTGATCATGTTCTCGCGCCTGGTGGACGGGGCGTACGAGATTTACACCATCAAGCCCGATGGAACCTCGGTCAAACGTCTGACATACACCCATGGCAATGACGCGCACATGGCGTGGTCTCCGGACGGCGAGCATATCGCCTTCGCCAGTTCGAGGATGGGCTTCAAGGATGAAGTGACGTACACGGACGCGCCCCAGCCGTACGGAGAATTGTTCGTGATGCGGCGCGACGGGACGAACGTCGAGCAACTCACCGACAACCAGTGGGAAGAGGGCACTCCCGCGTGGCAGCCTGGCGCCAAGTGAGCGCTCAGCGGTTGTATTTAGGAGACACGCCGCGGAGGCTCCGCCAGATCCGGTCGAGCGCGGTCAGGGTCGCGGCGGCGAGCGGCGCCTTGCCGAAGACATCGAGCGTCTCCTCCAACTGTTCGATCTTCGACGCGCCCAGAATGAGGCAATCCGCGGGGGTGTGGAAGAGCAGCCAGTTGAGCGAAAGATCGAGCATTGTCCGTCCCTCGCGCTCCGCAAGCTCGCGTAATTCGTCGAGCGCGTCGAAACAGGCTGGATGCCAGTAGCGGTCGAGGTACATCTGGTTGGCGTCGAACCGCGTGCCGGGCAGGGGGCGCTCGCGATGCTGCTTCCCGGTCAGCAAGCCACCGGCCAGGGGGTTATAGACGACGGTCGAAATACCGAACTCCTTGCAGAACGGGAGGTATTCCTGCTCGATGCCGCGCGCCAGCAGGTTGTATATCGGCTGGGAGACGTGCGGTGGCTGGAATGCCCGCTTTTCCGAGATCCACAGCGCCTGGCAGTGCTGCCACGACGCGTAGTTCGACATCGCGGGATACCGCACCTTACCGGCGCGCACCGCCTCGTCCATCGCAGCGAGGCTCTCTTCGAGGGGCGCCTCGTAATCGGGGGTATGCAGGTAGTAGAGGTCGAGGTAATCGGTTTGGAGCCGGCGGAGGCTGTTCTCGAGATTCTCCAGAATCGACTTGCGCGACAGCGGGGACAAGCCAGCGGGTTCGCCGGTGTCCGCGCCGACCTTGCTGGCGAGGACTGCCCGGCCGCGCCGCCCCTTGAGCGTCTTGCCGAGAATCGTTTCCGACTGGCCTCTCGTGTATGCGTTGGCGGTGTCGAAGAAGTTGACGCCGCGGTCGAAACAGAGGTCGACGATCCGCGCCGCGCCGGCTTCGTCGACCTGGCCGCCGAACGTCATCGTGCCAAAGCAGGCGCGCGAAACGGTGAGGCCGGTGTGGGGCAAAGTGCGGGTTTGCATGAAAGGATAGTCTACCGCTCCCGCCGGGCAGCACCGGGGAAGGGCGACCGCCCTACGCGAACGCCCGGCTGGCGCAGAGGACCTTCGCTTCGATGGCAAAGCGCTCGAGTGCGTCGCGGAAGGGCGGCGCTGCGATCGCGATCAGCGCCTCGGCGCGCTGCCGCAGGGTCTTCCCGTGCAGGTACGCGACGCCGTGCTCGGTGATGACGTAGTGCACGTCTCCGCGCGACGTGACCACGCCGGCTCCCGGCTGCAGGCGGGGCACGATGCGCGACACGGTTCCGCCCTTCGCCGTCGCCGGCAGTGTGATGATCGGTTTGCCGCCCTTCGACCGCGCGGCGCCGCGCAGAAAATCGACCTGCCCGCCAATGCCGCTATACATCGTGTGACCCATCGAATCGGCGCACACCTGGCCCGTGAGATCGACCTCGATGGCGGAGTTGAGGGCCACCATGCGATCATTCTGCGCGATCATGAACGGATCGTTCGCGTAGGCGGTGCGGTGAAACTCAAAGCTCGGGTTGTTGTCGATGAAATCGAAGAGCCGGCGGCCTCCGAGAACGAAGCCGGCAACCACCTTCCGGGGATGGAGCGTCTTGCGCTCGCCATTGATGACGCCCATTTGGATCAACTCAACGGCGCTGTCCGGAGCCATTTCGGAGTGAATCCCCAGGTCCTTGTGATCGTGGAGCAGCCCGAGCACCGCTTCGGGGATGCCGCCGATGCCGGTCTGAATCGTGGCGCCGTCCGGAATCAACGGCGCGACGTGCCGCGCGATGGCGCGGTGCACGTCCGATATCTCGTGGCGGGGATATTCGGACAGCGGGTGCGACGCCTCGACGAACGCGTCGACGCGGCTGACGTGGAGGAACGTGTCGCCCAACGTGCGGGGCATCCGGGGGTTGATCTCAACGATCAAGTGGCGGGCGCAATGGGCGGCCGTGAGCGACGCGTCGACGCTCACGCCGAGACTCATGTATCCGTAGTGATCGGGCGGCGTGCATTGCAGCAGGCAGACATCGATGGGGAGCGCGCCGGATGTCAGCAGGCCTTCGATCTCACTGAGGAAGACTGGCGTATAGTCGGCGCGCCCTTCCTGAACGGCCTGCCGCACATTTCCGCCGATGAACAGCGCGTTGTGGCGGAAATGGCCTTCGTACTCGGGAAGGCTGTAATCGGCGATTCCCATGGTCGCCATGTGCAGGACCTCGACATCGCGCAATTCGGGGCCGCGCCGCGTCAAAGCCTGCACCAACTCGACCGGTTCGGCACAGCCGTTGTGGATGTACACGCGCTGGCCGGAGCGCACCGCCTGAAGCGCCTGATCCGAGGTGACCGTCCGGGAGCGGAAGTCGCGGTTCATGGCTGCCTCCCGCGCAGCAGGTAAACGCCGCGCGCCAACTCGGGGCACTTTTCGACGGCGGTTTCGACGCCGTGGCGCGCGATGGAAAGCAGGTAGGGGAGCATGGCTTGCGCAATAGCGACACTCGAGGATCGGCCGAGATCAGCCGTGAAGTTGGGCACGCAGAAGTGGGTGACGCCGCGGTACACGAAAACGGGCTCGCCGAGAGTGGTCGGGCGGCTGGTCTCGACGCAGCCCCCCTGGTCGATGGAGACGTCGATGACCGCCGAACCGGGCTTCATGCTCTCGATCATGCTGCGCGTGACGACATGCGGGGTTCGCGTGCCGGCGACCAGCACTGCGCCGATGACCACATCGGCGGCGCCTACGGCTTCGGCAATCGCATCCTCGTCGGCGAGGCAGGTCTCGACGCCGGGCACTTGTTCGACCACGTGCCGCAGTTTCCGCGGGTCGCGGTCGAAGGCTGCGATGCGCGCGCCGGCGGCCGCGGCGGAGCGGATGGCGGCGAATCCGACGGTCCCGGCGCCCAGGACCACGACCCGCGCGGGCGGCACGCCGGGAGTCCCACCAAGCAGAATCCCGCGGCCGCCCGAACTCGATCGCAGGAGATGCGCGGCGATCGGAACCGTCATGCGCCCGGCGATCTCGCTGATCGCTGACAGGACCGGAAGGGCGCCATCGTCCTGCCCGATGATCTCGCAGCCAATCGCGGTGAGGCAGCGGGCGGCGAGGTCGTCGAGCAGGGCGTTGCCCGCGACGGCCATGTGGTAGAACGCCAGCACGGTCATATGGGGACGGCAAAGCGCCAGCTCGTCCGGCGTTGGGCGGGCGATCTTGGGCAGCAGGTCGACGCGCTGGATTACGTCCGCCGGCGAGTATGCGATTTGAGCGCCCGCGCGCAGGTACTCGTTATCGGAGAACATGGCGCCATCGCCGGCCGCGTGTTCGACCCAAACCGTGTGGCGGGAGGCCGTCAGGCGGCGCACCACGGGAGGCGTCAGGGCGACACGCCGGTCGAACGGCCCGCGCTCGCGCAACACACCGATATTCATACGCCCACCGGAGAGTAAATTTCAATCAATTGCTCGCGCACGCTGTGGAGGCGTCCCGACAGAACGCCGAGGAGCGCTCGCATGAAGGCGACTCCGAACGCGAAGTCCTGTTCGCAGGCGTGACACAGGCGGACGCCGTCGAACGCCAGCGCGACGACGGGTTCCAGCGCGCGCGCCTGGAACTGCTTCGCGCGATCGCCGGTGACGGACGACCAGCCGAGCACGTCTCCGGCAAACAATGTCGCCACGCGGACGGGCCGTCCTGGAGAGACGACCTCGAGCGCGACACTGCCCGAGATCAGAAGGTAAAAGAGGCTCGAAAGGTCGCCTTCCTGGAAGATCAACTCGCCGGGGACGAAGCGCATTTCCGCCGCCATGGAGGCTAACCGCTCCACGTGTTCGGGCCAGAATTTCTTGGTGAATGGGTGTTCGGCAAGTAGCGTTGTTTCGGTATTCATGGACACCTCTTCGTAGTGGTGCTCGTCTATTTATATATTGGGGTCTTTTTTACTGAAACGCAAGGTGGATCGAGTGGCTGGCAGCGCTTCGGCGGATGCGAGTAGGCGAGTCGAACCCGGCCGGATGTAGGGGCGCCGCCGCCGCGGTCAAAATTGCAGGCGGCCTTGGAATTGCAGGAAGCGGTTCGTGGCGGCGGTCTGTTGCTGCACCGTGCCGAAGTTGGTGCTCATCGGGTCGGTGCTGGGATTGTCGAACTGATACCGGTTGAAGACGTTGAGCATGTCGAAGCGGAGATAGAACTTGTAGCGCTCGTTCTTCAAGGGAATCTCCTTTTGGACGTTGGCGTTGGTTTGCAGGGTCCGGTCGCGGCTGAGCCCGGGGATGCGGTTGGGAAAGACGCGGGCCTGATAGGTGTTGGGGGCGCGCTGGGAGCAGCGCTCCCACCCCGTGGACGGGCCAGGGGTCGCGGCGCAGTCCGTGCCGCCCGTATTGAACCACTGGTCGAGAGTCGGATTGTCTTTCACGATGGTGGAGGGGTCGCCGTAATAATAGCGATTGCTCCAGCCCAGCAAAGGGCCCGATTGGTACTCGAAGGTGGCGGCAAGCTGCATGCCGCCGAGGATCCGGGCGAGCACGCCGTTGCGGAAGAAGGTCCTGCGGCGGCCGAAGGGGAATTGATAGATGCCGGTCGCGGTGAGGCGGTGGGGCCGGCTGGCGTTGCTTTCCTCCCAAGCGGGACGGCCATCGTAGGGATTGGGGAACCAGTCGGCGGCGCGCGCCTGCGTGCCGGTATAGGCGCCGTTCAGGTTCCAGCCGCGGGTGAGTCGGCGGTTGAAGGTGAGCTCTACGCCATGCGTGCGGACACGGCCCAGCGGCGTTTGCGACTGGCTCAAGCCGGTCATCTGGGGAAAGGCTTTCAGCAACTGTGCGCGAGAGACGGTGCTATTCGTGAAGAAGCTCTGCGAATTCATGTCGGCGTACAGCACGGGATTCGCGGTCTGCAGGTTGGGGAAGTTGTTCGGGAGGCGGAAGGGGTTGGAAACACCGCCGTTGAGCCAGGAGTCGATCGCGGCGTTGCGGACATTGCCCAGCCACCAATACTCGGACGGCACCGGATTCAGATCCTTGGTGATATAGACGTCGCTCGAGTAGGATCCGGTATACGTGAAGGTGAGCAGGTTGAGGCGGCCCAGTTGCCGCTGCACTCCGAGCCGCCAGCGGTATTGGTGGGCGCGGCGCGTGTCATAGGCGGAGTAAGTGTAACTCCGTCCGGCGAGCGTGTCGAGCCCCAGCGCGCCATCGGTGGCGCTGGCGAAGCGGCTCCCGCCGGTGGCCGGGAAGGGGTCCATCATCGGCGACACGCCATTGCCGGGGTCGCCGGTCTTCCAGTTGAGGCCGGCGTTGTTCTCGGTAGTGTAGGTAGTGGTTCGGTTGAAGCCGGTCTGGTTGGGTGTGTTGCTGGTGACGTTGAGGGTGTCGTAAAACGTCCCGGCGCCACCGCGCACGACGGTGTTGGGTGTGACGTTCCAGGCGAAGGCGAAGCGCGGCATCAGCATCCATTGACCCTGCCAGGCGGTGCGGGGGACACCATCGACGCCGGGGAACGTCGTGCCGCCGCGGACGGAGAAGGCGTCAGCCGGCAGGCCGGGCAGGGTCATTCCTGAGACCGTGGTGGTGTTGACGGTCGGGTTGGCACGGTAGAACGCTTCGGCCACGTCGCTGACGAAGACTTTCGGCGACGGGTTGAAGTAGCCGATCACGCGGTTGTAGCGCTCGGTGGGTCCGCCTTCATACTCCAGCCGCAAGCCAAGATAGAGGGTCAGCTTGCGCGAGGCGCGGAACTGATCCTGTAAGTAAAAGCCGGTGTAGGGCGAGTAAGAGGCGTAACTGGCTGAGCCGGAAGTGATCTGGGAATCGTAATTGAGGCCGAGCATGAACGCCGCCCAACTCAGTCCGATATCGCCGGGCGTATACAAAGCCGTGTCGCTATTGCGGCGCGTATAGCGGTTGTCGAACCGGAAATAGCCGGTCGGGTTGCCGCCGTTGCTGCCCGTCAGGAAATGCAGGCGGACGTCCCACCCGGCTTTGAGCGAGTGTTTGCCGCGGAGGTGGTTGAGATTGCTGACGACGCTATAGACGCGGTAACGGGTGAACGTCGGATAGCCGGACGGCGTCGGGTCTGTGTAGCCACTGATGCTGATTCGGGGAATAATATGGCGATCCCCGGCGAAATCATCGAGGTATGACGGGAGGCCGAGAGCGGAGGCGTTGTAGCTGGTTGGGACCGGCTTGCGGCTGCCGGTGGTGAACTCGTTGGCGGCGCCGGCGATGTCGAGGATCGTGCGGGAATCGAGGGTCACGGTCCAACCGGCGGTGGCGGCCATGTTCTTGCGGTTGAGGCCGCCGGTGTTCATGCCCCGGATCGTGGAATAAGTCCAGTCCTGGCGATCCTCGTCGAAGTTATTCCAGCTCCAGCGGCCGTAGAACCGATGGCGGTTACTGCCGTTGTAGTCGATGCGATTCTGATAGGCTCGGTATGTCCAGAGCCAGGGAGTGGCGACAGCGAGGTAGTTATTGCGCGGCTCCTGCGACGGGTCGGCAGGATCGTTATTGGGAACAGGGTAGAGATCCGAAATAAACTTGTACATTTTCGGCATCAGGATGCGCGTCTGCGGGATGATGTTGCCCGGAATCGGATCGCGGACGTAGAAGGTGCCATTGGTGCGCGCGGTGTCGCGGCGGACGGAGAGGGGGTCGTAGAGCTGGTACTTGACGGCATCGATTTTGAGGAAATTGGAGAAGTCGCCGGCGCGGTTTGCCATGGTAGGAACGGTCTTGTTGAACTGATTCGCCTCCTCGGTCTTGTTGTCCTTGAAACCGTTGTAGTTGAAAAAGAAGAAGAGTTTGTTACGGCCGTTGACGATTTTCGGGATATACACCGGCCCGCCGATGGTGGCAGCCCAGTTGTTGGAATGTCCGGAGGGCTGGCGTTCGGAATGGCGGAGTCGGTCCGCGAGGGCTGTGTCGCCGCTGGCTTGAGCGTCGGCGATGGCGCGGAAGTAGAGTTGGCGGGTGAAGTACGGCGTGCCGTTGTAGCGCTGCTGCCAGTGCTGCTCGGTGGCCGTGCCATGGTATTGGTTGGAGCCCGGTTTGGTCATGGCGACGACTTGCGCGCCCGTGCCGCGGCCCTGGGACACGTCGAAACCTGTGGTGTCGATGCGGAACTCGGAGATCGAATCGGAGTAAGGAAGGTAAGCGGCCTGGCGGCTGCCGCCATTGTTCGGGACGCCATCGATGGACCAGTCGTTGCCGCCAACGCCCGCGGCGTTGTTGTATGCGGAGCCGCCAGCGATAGAGTGCAGACCGAGATAGTTGTTGATGCCGTCGGTCTGCATGCCCGGCATGAACTTCGCGAGCAAGGTCGGGTTGTTGCCGAGAACGGGCAACTCCATGATCTCGACGTTAGAGATGACGGCGCCGGATTCGAGCGGATTGACGTCGAGCACCGGCGCATCGGCGGTGACGACGATCGTGTCGGCTACGGAGCCCATATCGAGTTTGAGATCGACGCTGGCGGTCTGGCCGAGTTGCAGGGCGATGCCGCCACGGATACTGGTTTTGAAGCCTTCGCGGGACGCCGTGACGCGGTAATTACCTGGCATGAGGAGGGGCGCCTCGAAATAGCCGGACTGGTCGGAGAGGAGGATAGTCGCGGTGTCCGTGTCGATGTGGGTGATGACGACTTTGGCGCCGGGCACGGCGGCGGAATGCGGGTCGTAGACGTGTCCGTTGAGCGTTCCGCGGGTCTCCTGGGCGAGAAGCGCGGCGGCGCAGGCGCAGAGCAAGATATAGGCACGGATCATGGTGTGCTCCTCGCCACGATATCACGCGGATCGCTCGTCCGAACGGGCGCCGGGCGGGCAGCGTAACGCCTTGGGAAACGGCGGTCGGACTCCGAGCGCCCCAAATGGTCGCTTGTAGGGATGCTGACGTACTATATAAGAAACACCCGTTGCGAAACATCACGATTTCATATATTTCCCTGGCAGATCTCGCGGACGACGCGTACCTTCCATTTCTCCCGCAGCTGTTCGAAGAGGAACGGGCGCGGGCGATGCGGTTCGTGTTCGCCAAGGACCGTCTGGCCTTCACTCTCGGCCGAGTGCTGGCGCGGCGTCTGTTGAGGAGCCATTGCGCGCCCCCGCCCGGCGGCTGGCGCTTCGCGACGAATCCCTATGGGCGGCCCGAATTGCCGGATTCCAATCTTCGCTTCAACATCTCCCATTGCGCGGGAATGGTGGCGGCGGCAGTCACCGTCGAACACGAATTGGGCCTCGATGTCGAGCGCATCGACCGGAATTGCACCGACATCGCCATTGCGCGCTCCTACTTCGCGCCGTCCGAGCGCCTGGCCCTTGCGTCGGCGCCCGAGGAAGAACGAAAGGCCATGTTCTTCGCGTTCTGGACGTTGAAGGAGGCCTATATCAAAGCGCGCGGACTGGGGCTCTCTATACCGCTCGCCGATTTCTCGTTCACCCTCAATCCACCGCGGATCTCCTTCTCGCCCGCGATCACCGACTTCGCCGGCCGCTGGTATTTCTGGCGTGGGAACCCTAAGCCGTCCCACCAAATGGCGCTGGCTGCGTCGCGCGCTGCCGGGGAAACGCTCGGCGTGTCCTGTCAGGAAGTTTCGCCCGGTTCGCTGCTTGCCGCATCGCCGGAATTAGGTTAGCCTCAAGAGTCGATTCACCGTCAGGCCCCAAACGCATGCCGCACCAAATCCTCATAGTTGACGACGAAGCGGACATGGAATTATTGATCCGCCAGAAATTCCGGCGGCAAATCCGCGACAAGGAATTCCAGTTCTTCTTCAGCCAGAATGGAGTTCAAGCGCTGCAGGTCCTAGCCGCTCAACCGGGAGTCGATCTCGTATTGAGCGACATTAATATGCCCGTCATGGATGGCCTGACGCTTCTGGCCAAGCTCAAGGATGCAGGCGATTCCCGCCGCGCGGTCATCGTCTCGGCCTATGGCGACATGTCGAACATCCGCACCGCCATGAATCGGGGGGCCGTGGACTTTCTGACCAAGCCGATCGAATTCGAGGACATGGAGACGACGATTCATAAGAGCCTCGCCATCGTTCTCCAGTTACGAGCGGCGGCCGAGGCGAAACAGCGCCTTTCGGCCATCGAGCAGGAGCTCGGATTGGCCGCCCGCATCCAGCAGTCCCTGCTGCCGGAGACTTTCCCGCCATTTCCCGATCGCACCGAGTTCGAGTTGCATGCGGACATGATTCCCGCGAAGACGGTAGGCGGAGACCTGTTCGATTTCTTTCTGCTCGACAGCGACCATCTGGCCTTCGTGGTCGGCGATGTCAGCGGGAAAGGCGTGCCGGCTGCCATCTTCATGGCCATGACCCAGACCCTGCTCCGCGGCGCCGCCCGCCAGCGCATGTCTCCCGGAGACTGCCTGGACCATGTGAATCAGACCCTGGCGGCGAACAACCCCCGCTCGATGTTCGTCACGGTCTTTTACGGGATTCTCGACCTCCGGACCGGCGAACTCCAGTTCGCCAACGGAGGCCATAATTCCCCGTATATCTACAGCGGAGAGGGCAAGGTGCGGGCGCTGCACTCCCGGGCTCGGGGATTGATGGTCGGGGCCGTCGAGGATGCGCCCTACCAAACGGAAACCGGCACGCTCGCGCCCGGTGAAGCTATCCTGGTCTTCACCGACGGCGTCACCGAGGCAAACAACGCCGACGACGAACTCTACGGCGAAGAACGCCTGGAGCGGTTTCTGGCGGAGCACGCCTCGGCTTCGCCGAAGCAGGTGATTGCCGATCTGGAGGCGTGCGTCAACGAGTTCGCCGCCGGGGCGCCGCAAGCCGACGACATCACGATGCTGGCGTTGCGCTATCGCTGAACTGCTCACTTGACCGCGATCGTCACGTCCGGCTGACTCTCGCCGGGTCCGACTTTCACGACGACGGGAACGGCCGCGCCGGACGGCGCCCCAAGCGGGACTGTCACATTCAATTGCGTGAAGCCCGCGACGCTCTGCGGCGCCACGCCGGAGTAGGCGACGGGCGCGTCCACTCCGCCGATCGTCACCGAGACGGGAGCGGCTGTGCGCGGGAAGGTCGCGAGCGCGAGTTGGCCGTCCACGCCGGCGGGGTTCGTCTGACCGTCGCCCGTCAGGAAGATCAGAATGATGGAGCCCTTCGCGGCCGGGGAGGACGCGGTATTGATGCTGCCATCGCCATTGACGACCGCCGCCGGACCGGAGCCGGTCTGGTTGGCCGTGAACAGACCCGGCGCCGCCGCTGCGACCGGCACCGTCACCGGAGCCGACCGCACGCCCAGATATTCAACCTGAAACTGCGCGGATGTCTTCCCGTCGAGCGAATACGGCGCCATGACGGTGCTCTGCGAGGCCGACACATACAGGATCGGCGCCGGCGCGCCGTCGAAGAGGAATCGCGTGCCGGCCACGTTAGAGCTGACAATGCCGCTGGCGACCTGGAAGGTGGCCAGCGTCGCGGGGCCGATCCCCGAGCCAAACACAGTGATCATCTCGCCGGGCGCGATCGGACCGCCTTTGAAGCTGGCGGCATTGACCACTCCCGCCGCCGTGACGACGGGCGCGGTGGCGCCGCCGCTCACCGCCCGGCCGAGCAGGTTGCCGGCCTTGTCGTAGCTATAGGCGATGACGGAGCCATTGCCATAGTCGGCTTTGGCGAGCCGGCCGGCGGCGTCATAGGTATAGGTGGCTCGATCCGCCGCGCCGCTCACGGCAGCAAGAAACAGAGTCAGACAAACGGTGTTTTTCATGGTTGTTCTCCTCACATGACTTCGTCGACGGGCACGGATTCGCCTTCACCCTCTCCTGCATTAGTAGAGGGAAACGCGTCAAATGGCTCCGGAGACGGCAGGACTAGCGGATCTTCCGGGCCCAGGATGTCCGGACCCAAGGGGAGAAGCCTCGGCAAGGGAAACGGCAAGCCTCCGCAACCCGACTCCCGCCCGCCAAAACCGGACTCGGGAGTTCTGCCGCTGGGATCGTGCAAGCGCACGGGGTCGCCGAGCGCGTACTCATAGGGGGCGATCGCCGCCGGCGCGAAGGTCGGCGACGGATCGCGCGACAGGAATCGGGCGGTGGCGCTGTCGTAATACCGCGCGCGCATGTAATAGAGAGACGTCGACCCCTCCTGCATGACGCCGTATGCGCCCTGCCAGGTGAAGGGATTGGCCGTGCCGCCCTGATGCACGACACTCTCTCCATACGCCGGGATCCCGTACGAATCCGTGACGGCGCCCGTGTCCCCGGTGAGAAGAAGCGTGTTGCCGGATTCGTCGAAGTGGTAAAAGTGACGAGCGTTTCCGGCGGCGTCCACAGCATAGAGCAGCGCGCCTTCGGGCGACCAGATGTAATATCGCTGGTCGGAGCCCCCCGATTGGACCACCGCCACGGTGGGTTGGCGAGTCGCATAACTCACGACATAGTCCACCTTCACGCCGCCCGAAGTGGACGACGTGCGCATGCCGAAGGCATCATACGTGAAAGACGCCGACCCATCGGCGCCCTGGTAGGACGTCAGCCGCGAAGCCGCGTTGAATGTGTATGTGCGCAGTTGATCTTTGACCAGCCGGCCCAGACCGTCGTACGTCGCGGCCGTCAGGCGGTGCGCGGCGTCATACGTGTTGCTTTCGACTCCGGAGGCGGGGCTGACGGGCTGCGGTTGGGTGCGGTCGGCCGACACGATCCTGCCGGCGGCGTCGCGCTGCAGGACGATCGATGCCAGCATGGAAGTCCCGGTTTCCGCGATGCCGGCGAGGCGGCCGTTGGCATCGTATGTATAGGCCGTCTTAACGCCATTGGAGCGGGCAATCGCGGTGAGGCGCAGAGAGGCGTCGTAGGTGAAGGACACCGTCCCACCGGCCCAGTCCGCCACCTGGGCGAGGAGCCCACGGTTGTTGTAGGTGTAAGTCACTTTGCCTGCGGGATACGAAATCGAGGCGACGCGTCCCGCGGCGTCGCGGGTGACCGGCAGGCCCGATGTGCCGATTCCATTCACCGCATCGCGGACAATGGAGACGCCGGTTCCACCGGTTTGACGGCCCCGGTCGTCATACGTGTAATTGATGTCGGTGCCGTCGGAGTAGAGACGCCGCGTCTGGTTGCCGGCGGCGTCGTAGGTCACCTGCACGCTGCCCACACTGGACGAGGCGCCGGAGACGCGATTCCGGGAATCGTACGTGTAGGTCACCTTGTTTCCCGCCGGATCGGTTTTGGAAACGAGACGGCCGGAGCTATCGTACGACCGTGTCCACTTGCTGCCGTTGGGATCGGTGACGACGGCGATCCCGCCAAGCGCATCGCGCGTATAGGAGGCCTCGATCGGTCCGGGCGCGGTGGCGGCGACGGTGCGGCCCAATCCGTCATAGCTAAACGTCACGGAACGGCCCAAGGGGTCTTTGGCCCCCGCGACGCGGTTCCGCTTGTCGAAGGTCTGCTGCCACGTTTCGCCCGCCGGCGTCTTGAACGATGTCAGTTGGCCGAGGGCGTCGGACACAATCGTCCATTTCCGGTTCGCTCCGTCGGAGTATGCGGTGGCCCCTCGCTCATTGTCATAAGCGATCGCCGCCAGTTGGCCGGCGGCATCGGCCACGGCGGCGAGCCGGCTATCCGCATCGTAGCTGTAAGTCTGCGTCTCTCCGGTCGGAGCCGTCACGGATTTCAGCCGTCTCGCCGTGTCATAGGCGTATGTGGTGGTTCCTCGCGAACTTCGGACGGCCGTCAGATTCTCCGCGGCATCGTAGACGTAAGACGTGACGTTCCCTAGCGGATCGGTGACCGCGACGAGCTTGCCGTTGTCATCGTAGGAATACTTCGTGACCTTCCCCCGCGGGTCGACGATCTGCGCGATGCGTCCGAGCGAGTCATAGACGCCGTTGACGGTGGCGCCATCGGCGTATTTCACCTGTGTCGAGCGCTTGAGCGCATCATAGGTGTACGAGCGCGCGTTGCCTGCGGCGTCCGTGAAGGTGGCGACGGTCCCGTCGGCGTTGTACGTGAAGGTGGATGTTCCGCTCGCGGGATTGACGACCGTGAGTTCCTGGCCGCGCGAATTGCGCGTATATGCGGTCACCTTGCCGTTGCCGTCCGTCATGCGTACGAGGTTGCCATTGGCATCGCGTGCGAAGCTCCACGCGGCGCCATCGGCATACGTGACACCGGTAATGTCGAAGAAGGTGAACCCTCCCGAGGTAGAGGCAGTGTACGTGTAGGTCGTTGTGTTTCCGTCCGGATCGGTCACAGTGGCGGGATAGCCCGACGCGGCGTGGTAGGTGGTGAGCGTCTTGTTGCCGTTGCGGTCGGTGAACGAAACCGGCCGGGCGGAGGCGTCGTAGGCGATGGCGCCGCTCTTTCCCAGCGGGTCCGCAAATGCGGAAATCAGGCTCGGCGTCGCATAGGTGTGCGTAGTCTTATTCCCGGCGCCGTCGGCAATAGTCGCCGTTCGTGTCGCCGCATCGTACGTGAGCGCTGCCCCGATGTTATTGAGCGCGTCCGTCTGGCGGGTCACGCGACCGAACGTGTCATACGCCTGTGAAAAGCCCTTGTTTCCGGCCGGCAGAGTCGTCGTTTGCAGCAGACTGGCAGTGGCGAAGCTCACATACGTGTATCCGGTGGTTTTGCCGGCGGCGTCAGTGAAGGACGTGAGGTCGCCCTTGGTTTGCGCGAAGGAGATGGAACGGCCCGATTGATCGGTGACCTTCGTGAGGCTGCCGCCCGTGTATGCGAACGTCAGCGTGCGGCCGAGGCCGTCGCTCACCTGCACCGGCCCGTCCGGTCCCTGCGTGACGGCGATGGCGTTCCCGTTCCGGTCCTGGATGCGCGTCAGGTTGCCGTTGGAATCGAACGAGTAAATGAGGCCATCGTAGGGCGAATAGTAGCGGTTGTCGGCGCCGGTCACGAGCTGATCGCCGTAGCGTTCCGTGCCCACGGTCTGCCACGTTCCGCCGGACTGGCGGAACCGCACCACTTTGCCGCCGAAACGTACGACATTGGCGCTCGTGCCGAGGACGTACAGGTGGACGTCGTAGTTGTGCATCCAGTTGGCGCCGAGTGCGCTGGTAATGCCGTTGAGGCTCAGCAGCGACGCATAGTAACGTTCGAAGCGGACGCGCAGAGGGCCTCCTCCAAGGTCGAGGTCGGGCGCAAAATGGGAGTAGAGTTCGCCGGTGGCTGTCGAGATGGGCTCTCCTGCCTCGCCGGCGTCATTGCACGCGGCCGTGTGCCCATCGAAATCGACAGCCGCCGACGCGTTGTAATCCGACGGCACATCCTGGGGGAGTTGGCCTTTGCCGCCGATGGAGAGCGTCCCGGTCCATCCCCCGCTCGAATTCGGCGTAAGAGTCAACGTCGATGTGACCGCAAAACCGGCGTACGTCCCGCCGGTGAAGTTCACCTGGATCACACCGGTGTCGGGATTGTACGTGCCCGTTCCGACGGTGCCGAGCTCGATCGTGAACCCGAATGCTTTGACGCGATGCAGTGGAGAGACGGAGAGGGCCGCCTGAACCTTCGTAATCGGATCGAAGGCATGGTGCGGATTGCCTGGAACCGGAGTCACGTTGATCGTCACAAGACCGGAAAAGAAACTGCACGTGGCCGGCGCCGGGAGATACCGCCGCGTCTCGCGCTCGCAATCGTCCGGCGGCAGGAGCGGACGCCCCTTCATCCGCGCAGACGGGCGCAGAAGGCTGGGGTAAATCCCTCCACTCCAGGCAGGGACGGCAAAGAGCACCGCCGAAATGAGGACCGCGCGTACAGCATACATGGATTCCACCTCCGAAACTGGACGGCGCGTCAGATCGCGCCGGCGCTTCTGGCTATGAATGCGCGATCCGGAAAAACATTACACGCGGTTGGGTCGTCATACATTTCTCATTTCTGTCAGACGACCCGCGACAGCCGACCAGCGGCCGACCAGCGGTGTCAACGCAAAATAGAAATGTCCTATTCCCTGCAAAGTAGAAATGTCCGGTT
>CAZSQK010000150.1:0-16125 GCA_964608645.1 uncultured Solibacteraceae bacterium
GCTGGGTGGTCAGATCACGGCCGAAAAGCGAATTTTGCGCTGAGAAGTAGCCTAGCCTAGGTAGACAGAAATGGACACTGATAAACTTCTCGAAATCGCCATGCCACCGCGTTGACCGAGGTGGCCAGGTGAGCGGATCGCGCCGCCGTCGCCGGGATCGCCCATTCTGGCGATAGCCCGCGGCAACCGGAGAAGGAATCTATGCTCTCAAACCAGCACCGATTGCTGGGCGAAGATACCCGCCATCGCGCCCTGCGATGATGCCAGGATGACCGAAGGCAAGAAGGGCGTGGCGAGGTCGCCGGCGGGAGCCCGGATTGCGGAACGGACAGGCTCCCTGAGTCTCGGCCCAAATGCCGCGATTGCGGTTTGGCGGGTCGGCACACGAACGATTGTGCGCCCGGACTGAGATAAGGGCGGGACGGCCTAACCACAATTCCAGCGAGGCCGTGTGAGATTGGCGGTACGCGCTCTTCCGGCGCCAAGTAGCTGAACATCGAACTCATTTGCTTCGGCGCTCGCCAGGATGTACCCACCTCTGCTTTCCAGGATTGACCCAGGGCCGGCAACAGGCAACTGAGTCCGGTGGAGACTTGAAGGGCCTATACTGATTTTGTGCGCTATCTGTTGCCGCAGGTCTACACGATCACCGGCATCGTCGTGATTTGCCTCGGTCTACTGGTTCCGTTTCTAGGCATCTACTCTCTGTTCAGCGCATTTATCCCGGCTATCGGCGTTGGCGTGGTCCTGGCGTTCATTGGGCTGGTGATGTGGTCTCTGCGGATAGCGAGAGCGAGACGCCGCCAAGTAGCAGCATTTCTGTTGGTTGGTGGAGTTATTGCCTACATCGTGGCAGTGTGCAACGTCCATATCTGGGGATTGTTCTTTCTTGTCGCCATCCCTGCTGTGCTGCTCGGCTTCGTGCTATTGGTGATGAGCTTTCTTGTCTCCGAGCCGCAGGCCCTACGCTGATATGCGGTTTCTGGCCGAGAGATCCGACTGTGCCGAGCGGGATCGGCGACCTGGGAACTACCCACCATTTCCAAGTAGTAGAACAAGCGTGCCGGAGCAGGTGGCCTTTGCGTTAGAGTGTTGATTTTACAGCGAGCCGGAGGTTTGCGCCCCGGAGAGGAGCTGATCCTGCTACGAGGAGTTCGTGCGCGAGCGGCTTCTGGCTCTGGTTTCTTCCGGCTTTTGACTCGTTCGCGGTAGCGCGGGATTTGCCCGTTTCGTTTTTGTTGGCCCGCCGCGGTCTCCCGATATCTCTCTTGGGCTTTCCTCCGCGACCATTTTCGAGCCGCTTCCCGGCAGCGATGGCCGCAATAACGCTGGCGTACCTGCTGAGGATGAAAGCGTTGTTCGCATCCTTTCAGCAGACAGCACCGCGTCCGCGGCCGACAGGGCAATCGCCCCCGCCGCCCCTCTTGATTTTCGAGATGGACCGTAAGATTCTCGGGAGGGCCCATGGGAGGTGATGACTCCCATGGGCTCCTGCCGCAGGCGCACGCCGGCAAGCTCGTGGTGGCGGTATGGCCGCTTTGGGTAGCGGCTTCGCTTTGAGGAGCTTGCCGAGCAGTCCGTCGAATTGAGTCTTATCGACTTCCATTTGCATCCAAAATAGCACGAAGGGAGCATAAAACAAATGCGCCGAAAAACGTTCTCCAGCAATCCGGAGGGCGACTGGCCGGTGCCAGAGGCCGTCTTATAAACGGCTGATCCTCTCATCGGGATGGGGTTCGATCCCCCCTCCTTATTTGCATTCGATTCCACTACATTCACATTGAACGCCCCCACAAATGAGTAGGCGATCAATTTCAGAGGGGTTTTTGGCGTTTACGTAGACACAGTACAATCCATATGCCTGTTCAACAGATATTTCCTTTGCACCATTAATTAGCGGCCCTTCTCTTTGGGATCTCATTCCTTCATGTCCGAGATCCATGGACAGCATATACCGCGATCCAGAGCGAACGCTCAGAACAGGAATGGTCGCCCCACTTATAGTAAAGCAGTAGCGTGTTTGATAAATGTTGCTCCGGCCATTTTGCGGGTGGACTTCATTCTTTACAATCCACTCCGCAGAGATTTCTGCCAAAGCCTGAGAGATATACGTACCCGCCGTAACCCCTCCCTGTTGCCCTACCGATACAACGCCACCTGGCTGTACTGTAATCGGACCGGTTGTCGTAGATCCGGGAACTACGGGAGTGGGCTTGTCGGTAGGCTTGTCCTTCTGCCCTGGCTTCGTCTCCTTCTGCGTTGGCCGACGTGCGATCGGGGGCTTCCTCTCTACATCTTTACGCTTCGCGGGAACGGCAGGCCGCTCGGTGCTTTGTGATTCTGGCGGACGATCTGGATCTTTAACCGGCTGCGTTGGTCCCGGCGCGGGCATCCCGCGGGGATCCGTCTTGTTCTTTGCGATCTCAGTCGCCGGCATCGCAAGCCGCGCATAGACGTTGTTTGTAACGCGCCACCAAGACACAACAATATAAGTGCAAGAATTCCGGCAACGATGCGTGAGGCAATAACACGTCCACCGAAAGCGCGGCGGTAGCGAATCGCGAACCGCCTAAAGACAGGTATTGAGAGAATTTGGTACGTGATCCATATGGCGACACCAGTCCACCCCGCCACGATTGTCCAAGGAGGCCAAGCAAACTTGCTCGCAGTGCCATTTAACAGCAGTCCCAAGACAATACCTCCGACAATACCTCCAAGGCTGCCGCGGGTTCTACGCATTCCCCTTCATTTTGGTTTGCGGGATTACGCTGGTCAAGTACATAATCACCGTTGGCAGCCCGCGAGATCCTTCTCGCCCGGGTCGCACAGGGCGAGTTGCCTCCGGATTCGCTGAATCCCGTTTTCGACATCGCTCCGTGAGATCTTCGCCTTCGGTAGGCTCCCACAACATCATGAAGAAGGTCTGGGCAAACTCTCCATCTTCGTTTCACGATTCCGGGAATCTGACCCGCCATCCTCGCGAAAATGGCAAAGAAGATCGGACTGCCAGCCCCACGATCTGTAACTTCCGGACGCCTTGGCATCCTTCCACGCACGGAACGCGTTATCCTGATCTCGTTACCCACAACCCGCAGAGCTTGAGATGATCTGGCTGCTCGCACTCCTCGTCCTGAATGCCGCGTACGTCGCCGCCCTGCCCTCCGCGACCGTCTTCTATGTCGCCAATGTGCTCCTTCACGTCGCCCTCGGCGCCGCCGCAGCCGGTTGGCTGCTCTGGCGATACCGCCGCACGCCCAAAGCCCTCCCCCTCTTCATCGCGTCCGTCCTCGGCGTCTACCTGATCGGCGCCGGCGCCACGCACGACCATCGCGCCCTCCTCTACCTCCACATCGGCCTCGCTGTCGCCGGACTCGCCATCCTCCTGCCCCGCTGGATGCCCGCTCTTGCCGTCGCCGCCGCGCTCGCCATCGCCCTCCGCAGCAGCGCCCCTCCGGACCGCATCCGCAATCCCAAAATCGTCCCGGTCTCGATGCGCGGCGAAGGCGAAGGCCCCCGCTCGCCATTCTGGCCCTCCTCCGCGCGCACCAACACCGGCGGCCTCATCCCCTCCGATTTCTTCATGGATTCCAAGCTCTGCGGCGACTGCCACCAGGACATCTACCGGGAATGGCAGAGCTCCATGCACCACTTCGGCTCCTTCAATAACCCCTTCTATAAAGCCTCCATCCTCCACATGCAGGAGCTCAGCGGCACGCAGGGCAGCAAGTGGTGCGCCGGCTGTCACGACCATGCCGTCTTCTTCAACGGCCGCTTCGAGCGTCCCATTAAGGAACAGCTCGAAACACCCGAAGCGCAGAACGGCCTCGGCTGCGTCTCCTGCCACTCCATCGTGCACGTCGGCAGCACCATGGGACAGGGCGATTTCGAGATCATGTACCCGCCCCTCCACGAGATCGCCAACAGCCACAACCCGTGGATCCGCAAGCTCGACGCGTTCATCACCTACCTCAATCCCGAGCCCCACCGCCGCACCTTCATGAAGGACTTCATGCGCGGCCAGGACTCCTCCGAATACTGCGCCACCTGCCACAAGGTCCACCTCGACGAGCCCGTCAATCATTACCGCTGGCTCCGCGGCTTCAACGAGTACGACAACTGGCAGGCCAGCGGCGTCTCCGGACAGGGCGCGCGCAGTTTTTACTACCCCGCGAAATCCGCCAACTGCTCCGATTGCCATATGCCCCTCGTCCCGTCCCGCGACCCCGGCAATCGCAACGGCAAGGTCCATTCGCACCGCTTCGCCGCCGCCAACACCGCCGTCGCCTCCGTCAATCGCGACGACGCCCAACTGCGCGCCACCGAGGAGGGCCTGAAGTCCGGCTTCATCACCGTCGATATCTTCGCCGCGTCCCCGGCCACGGCGCCGCCCTCCGCGTCCGCCCGCCGCCCCGGCGACGCGCCCACCCTCGCTTCCACCTTCGCCGTCGGCGAGGAGGCCGAGCAGTCCGGCCCCGTCACCCTGCGCGAAGTCGGCAAGCTCGCCGCGCCCCTCGACGGCCCCGGCGTCTGTTTCCAGCCCGGCAGCACGGTCCGCGTCGACGCCGTCGTGCGCACCCGCAAGATCGGCCACTTCTTCCCCGGCGGCACGGTCGATGGCTTCGACGTCTGGCTCGAATTCGCCGCCCGCGACGCCAAAGGCCGCGTTCTCGCCTGGAGCGGCCGCATCGAAGACAACGGCCGCGGCCCCGTCGAGAAGGGCGCGCATTTCTATCGCTCCTTCCTCATCGATTCCGAAGGCAACCCCATCAACAAGCGCAACGCCTGGCAGGCCCGCAGCGTCTTCTACGTCCGCCTCATCCCGCCCGGAGCCGCCGACACGGTCCATTACCTCCTCGATATCCCGCGCGACGCCGAAGGCCCCGTCACCCTCGAAGCCCGCCTCAACTATCGCAAGTTCACCGACTATCTGACGAAGTTCTCCTTCGCCGGCGTCGCCAAACCCGGGCCCGCGGGCATCTCGTTCGACAGCCGCGAATACACCTTCGACTCCAAACCCGTGCCCGTCCTTCCGGTGACGACCGTCGCTTCCTCCTCCGTCTCCGTGCCCCTCGGCGAGGCCAAGTGGCAGCCCCTGGCGCGGAAAAAGGACCGCGAGCGCTGGAACGATTGGGGCATCGGCCTCCTCCTCCAGGGCGATCTCAAGGGCGCCGAATACGCCTTCCAGCGCGTCATCGAGGCCGAACCCGCCTATGCCGATGGCTATGTCAACGTCGCCCGCGCCCTCATTCAGGAAGGCGAAACCGAAGCCGCCCGTCCGTATCTCGAAAAAGCGTTGGCGCTCGCGCCCAAACTCGCCCGCGCCGAGTTTTTCCTCGCCCTCGCGCAGAAGGCCGCCGGCGATTACGACGCCGCTCTGGCGAGCCTCGCCGAAGCCCGCCGCCAGTACCCGCGCGACCGCGTCGTCGTCAATCAGGCCGGACGCATCCTGTTTCTCCAGCGGCGCTACCCCGAAGCCATCCGCGCCTTCCAACAGACCCTCGCCATCGACCCGGAGGACCTCCAGGCGCACTACAACCTGATGCTCTGCTATCGTGGCTTGGGACAGACCGAACAGGCCGCGCGCGAAGAGCAGCTCTTCCGGCGTTTCAAGGCGGATGAATCGTCCCAATCGCTCACCCAGCAGCCGCGGCTCTTACGCCCCGAGGACAATAATGAACGGCAGTCGATTCACGATCACAATACTCAGCGCGCTCCTGCTCCTGTGGGCGTCGCCGCCTCCTCCCGCTGAGCCCGTTCATTTCACCGACGTCACTGCCGCCGCCGGCATCAAGTTCACCCACAACGCCGGACGCACCGGCAAGAAATGGCTCCCCGAAACCATGGGCGCCGGCTGCGCCTTCCTCGATTTCGACGGCGACGGCTGGCTCGACATCCTCCTCGTCAACGGCAAGGACCTCATCCCGCACGGCCGCCACACCACCGCCGCCCTCTACCGCAACAACCGCAACGGAACCTTTACCGACGTCACGCGCGGCAGCGGCCTCGATATCGAGATCTACGGCCTCGGCGTCGCCGTCGGCGACTACGACAACGACGGACGCGACGACGTCTACCTCACCGCCCTCGGCGGCGATCGCCTCTTCCACAACGAAGGCGGCGGCAAATTCCGCGATGTCACCTCCGCCGCCGGGCTCAACAACGCGGCCTTCGCCTCCAGCGCAGCCTGGTTCGATTTCGACCGCGACGGCAAGCTCGACCTCTTCGTCGCCAACTACGTGCAGTGGGATCGCGATCACGACGTCTGGTGCTCCCTCGATGGCTCCACCAAGTCCTACTGCACACCCGAGTCGTACAAGGGGACGGCATCGAAGCTCTATCGCAATCTCGGCGGCGGCAAATTCGAAGACGTCACGGCGCAGGCCGGCGTCGCCGACCCCAATGGCAAGTCGCTTGGCGTAGCGGTCCTCGATTACAACGGCGACGGCTGGCCCGACCTCTTCGTCGCCAACGACACGCAACCCAACAAGCTCTATCGCAATCTGCAGAACGGCAAATTCAAAGAGGAAGGGCTCGCCGCCGGAGTGGCCTTCGGCGAAGACGGCGTCGCGCGCGGCGCCATGGGAGTGGACGCCGGCGATTACGACCGCACCGGCAAACAGCACCTCATCGTCGGCAACTTCTCCAACCAGATGCTCGGCCTGTATCACAACGAAGGCAACGGCCTTTTCGTGGATGAGGCGCCGCGCTCGCCCATCGGCCGCGCGACCCTGCTGAACTTGACCTTCGGTCTCTTTTTCTTCGATTACGACCTCGACGGCTACCCCGATATCTTCACCGCCAACGGCCACATCGAAGAGGAAATCGAGCGTGTCCAGCCCAAGGTGAAATACACACAAAATCCACAGCTTTTCCACAACACTGGAAAGGGCCGTTTCGACCCCGTCGCGGCGTTTCCGCGCGCCATGGTTGCGCGCGGCGCCGCGTACGGCGATTTCGACCGCGACGGCGACCTCGACATTCTGATCGCGAACAATAACGGCCCCGCGTTTCTGTACCGGAACGATGGAGGCAACCGCAATCATTGGTTACGGTTACGTCTCATCGGCACAAAGAGCAACCGGGACGGCATCGGGGCCGTGGTGCGCATCGGGCCGCAAATGCAGACGGTGCACAGCGGCAGTTCCTACTGCTCCGCCAGCGACCTCGCGCTGACATTCGGCTTACGCGCTGATTCTACGCCAGTTACAGTTGAGATCGTTTGGCCCGATGGCGCCAAACAGAAAGTCGCCAACGTGAAACCCGATCAGCACCTCACCATCACGGAGCCATGAACGAGATCCTGACCTTCTCCGCGGCCGCGCAGCGAAAGCTTGTCCGCAGTCGGGAAATAACCTCCAACGAGCTGATTCAATTACACTTGGACCGTATTGCCGAGATCAATCCGGCGCTCCATGCGGTGATCGAGACGCTCCCCGCTTCCGGGCCGGCGCTCTTCCCCTTTTCGGTCAAGGATTCGATGGAAATCGCAGGACATCGCTGCACCGCGGGGACGTTCGGCTATCGCGACCGTCCGGCGGCGGAGAAGGACGCCGCGGTGGTGGCGCGGCTTCGCGCCAAGGGCGGCGTCCCGATCGCGCGAACCAACCTGCCGGATCTCCTCTTCGCCTTCGAATCGGATAACCTGATCTTCGGTAGGACTAACAATCCATATGACTTAACTCGTACTCCCGGAGGATCGAGCGGGGGCGAGGCGGCGCTAATCGCGGCGTGCGGATCGCCCTTCGGATTGGGCAGCGACGCCGCCGGCAGCGTGCGCCTTCCGGCGCATTTCTGCGGGATCGCGGCGCTCAAACCGACGTCGGGGCGACTTCCTCGCGAGGGGCACGTGCCGCCCGCCGGCGGATGGATCGAAGCGCTCTGGCAGATCGGCCCGATGGCGCGACATGTCGAAGATTTGATTGACTTTATGGGGGTCACCGGCGAGGCCGGCAAGCACCGGATCGCGTACTTCACCGACAACGGGATCATGACGCCGGACGCCGAAACCCAGCGGGTGGTGAAGGACGCGGCGGCGGCGCTGGGCGCCATTGAATGCCGGCCGCCGGGAATCGAGCGGAGTTACGACCTCGAAATGGCATTTCTGGCGCCCGACGGCGGCGACGGCATCCGCGAATTTCTGAGTTCGATTGGAAGCGACCGGATCCATCCGCTGCTCGACGGATGGCTCCGAAAACACGAAAAATACCGCACAAATCTCGCCGGATTCGCGCAAATTTGGCGCGATTTGGACGAATTTCGGGGTCAAATGCGCGATTTTTTGCGCGATTTCGACGTGATTTTGTCTCCCGTGGCGGCCTTTCCGGCGCTCCCGCACGGGACGTCGATCGAAGACGCGATCTTCCCGGGTTTCAGCTACACGATGACCCACAACCTGACCGGATGGCCCGCCGCGGTGGTGCGCTGCGGAGAAACCGCCGGAGGACTGCCAATCGGGGTGCAAATCGCCGCCGCGCCAATGCGCGAGGATATCGTCCTCGCCGTGGCGCGGATTCTGGAACAGAGATTCGGAGGCTGGGTTATGCCCGGCGGCGTCGACGGAGACCGATCAGCAGCAGGCCGAAACCGCCGGTCATCATCATAATGGTGGCGGGTTCCGGGTTATGCGTGATGGTGAGCGACTCGGAGAAGAAGAGCGGCGGTCCCCCGCTGATATCGCTCTGCTGAATGTAAAAACCGCTGATGGGCGGCGCGGAGGTCACGACGAACTGGAGCGTGGCGCGGTAGTGATCGTCCACCACGATGTTGTATCCGAGCGTCACCGCCACATCCTCGCAGGGCGGCGCGCCGCATGCCGAGAGGTGGTTGGTATTGTCTAACGTGCCGGCTTCGAACTGATTCAGCAGCAGGTAGCCGTTGGTGTACGGAACGACCTGGCCGCCGGCCGAAGGATCGGCGCCCGCATCGACGGAATAGGACTGCCCCAAAGCTAACGATCCGACGGTGGTGGCGTATTCGTTCAGATTGGCCGGCGCGCCGCCCTGGATCGTGTAATCCCAGAAGGCGAAGACATTGTAAGTGCCGGCGCCGAGTGTCACGACGACGGTGCCGAGCCCATTGTCGGCGAGGTGGGAGTAGTCGAAGGTCCCTGGCGCGATGGGTGGGAGGAAGTTGTCCGATTGGGTGTTGGTATTGCAGGCGTGATTGATGTCGAGACTATTGACGTAGAAACACCAATCGTTGAGCGAGAATGTGCCGGCGAACGCCGCGGGAGCGATCAGCAACACCGCCAATATCCACAAAATCCGAAGACGCATTGAACCGATCCTCCGCTGCCAATGCGGCGGGCGTGGAGCTATTCGCTTCCTTGTTTGTTCAAAATCGCCCGATTTGAGCCGCATCGGTAGTATACACGTTTTTCGCACCGCGCTCCAGTGGGTCCGGTCTGGCGGTACTGGAAGAGCTTAACAGATTCTTTACGAAGCACTTGTAGCGCGGGGGCAGGGCCGGCGGTAGTGTAGGATTAGCGCGATGTCCGCCAGCAAGTTCAAGCCGCGACCGACCGCCTCATGGCTATTCGTCGGGGCGTTGTTCGTGTTGTGCGGGGTGCTGGGCGTCTTGCAGTATCGCTGGGTGGGGGACGTAAGCGCCGCCAACCGGGACCGGCTGCGGGCGGCGCTGCAAAGGAACCTGACGCAGTTAAGCCAGGACTTCAACGCGGAGATTACGAACTCGTGCCGAATGCTCCTGCCGGCGACGGCGCCTGCCGACTCGCGGGCAGCGGCGGCGGAGATCGAAGGGCGGTTCGAAGGCTGGAAGAAAACGGCGCACGCGGGACATCTTTTGCGGCGGTTTGCGCTGGCGGGTCCGGAAAGCGGCGCGTTGCGGCTGCGGATGCTCGATGCGCAGCGCGGGACGTTCTCGGATGCGGAATGGCCGCCGGAATGGGAGCCGTTGCGGCGCCGCATGGAAGCGCGGATTGCGCCGCCGGCGGAGCCGGGCCTGGAGCCGTTTCGGCGTCCGGGGAGCGACGGCGAACTCACCTTCGAGATCCCCTTATTCGGACAGCCGGCACCGGGACGCACGCCGCAGCCGCCGTTTGCGCGGCGGGAAGTCGCCTGGGTGATTTTCGACCTGAGCCTGCCGTACGTCCGCGATGTCCTGCTGCCGGAGGCGCTCCAGCGCCACCTGGAGGAGGGCGGCGCTCTGGAGTACCAGGTGGAGGTGGTGACGCGGTCCGACCCATCGGCGGTAGTCTTCGAATCGGACCCGAACGCGCCGCGGGTGGCGGGGAATGCGGACGCTTCCGTGGGGCTGCTGGACCTGGGATTATCACCGTTCGGAGGAGGCGGCCGCGGCGGAAGGGGCGGGCGGGGTGGCCGGGGCGGCGGTCCCGGCGAGTTCGGCCGGTGGCAGATGTATGTCCGACACCGCGCGGGGTCGCTCGAAGCGGTGGTGGAGCGGACGCGGTGGAGAAACCTCGCGGTTACCGGCGGCGTCCTCCTGTTACTCGTGGTGACGCTGGGAGCGCTTTTGCGATTCACGCGCAACGCGCAGCGGCTGGCGCAACTGCAGATGGATTTTGTGGCTGGAGTATCGCACGAGTTACGCACGCCGCTGACCGCGATCTATACGGCGGGGCACAACCTGCGCGGGCGGGTGGCGCAGAATCCGGCGCAGGTGGAGCGGTATGGGGAGATGATCCAGAAGGAGAGCGGGCGGCTGAAGGAACTGGTGGAACAGGTGCTGCGATTCGCGAGCGCGGGCGCGGGCCGGGTGATTCAGGAGCCGACGCCGCTCTCGGTGGAATCGGTGATCGAGGAAAGCGTGGACTTGACGCGGGGAGCGGCGCAAGCGGCGCACTGCCGGATCGAGAAGACGATCGGCGCGGAACTGCCGGCGGTGCTGGGCGACCAGCTGGCGCTGAAGCACGCCCTGCAGAACCTGCTGACGAACGCGGTCAAATACGGCGCGGGCGACGACCACTGGATCGGGATCAGCGCGCAGGGGACGGGGGAGAACGGGCGGAGCGGCGTGGAGATCCGCGTGGCGGATCATGGGCCGGGGATTCCGGAGGAGGAGCAGGGCAGGATCTTCGACGCGTTTTACCGCGGGCGGCGCGCCATTCAGGAGCAGATCCACGGCGCGGGGCTGGGGCTGAACCTGGTGAAGAAGATCGTGGAGGCGCACGGCGGGAGCATCCGCGTGAAGAGCGCACCGGCGGCGGGGACGGAATTCATCCTGCGCATTCCGGCATGGCGAAGCGGGGCGGCGCAATGATCGCGCGGATCCTGCTGGTGGAGGACGAGCCTTCGCTGGTGCTGACGCTTTCGGACCTGCTGGCAGGGGAAGGATACGAGGTGGAGAGCGCGGCGGACGGGCCGTCGGGCCTGAAGCTGGCGTCAGACGAGCCGTTCGACGTGATCGTGCTGGACGTGATGCTGCCGGGGATGAATGGCCTGGACGTGTGCCGGGAGCTGCGGCGCAAGGGGAACGACGTGGCGATCCTGATGCTGACGGCGCGCGGGCAGTTGGCGGACCGGGTGGTGGGATTGAAGCTGGGGGCCGACGATTACCTGACGAAGCCGTTCGAGCCGACGGAGCTTCTGGCGCGGGTGGAAGCGCTGCTGCGGCGGGTGCGCAAGGACGGACTGACGCCGGTGAAGAGCTTCGGCTTTGGGGACGTGACGGTGGATTTCGAGCGCGGCGACGTGCGCAAAGGCGGGTCGGTTGTCGCGTTGGCGGCGAAAGAGCTGGAGCTGCTGCGTTACCTGGTGGATCATCGCGGGAATGTGGTCTCGCGGGAGGAGCTGCTGGAAGGCGTGTGGGAGTACCAGCCGGGAGTGTCGTCACGGACGCTGGATGTGCACGTGGCGTGGCTGCGGCAGAAGCTGGAGGATAATCCGCAGATGCCGAAGCACATTCACACGGTGCGAGGGGTGGGCTACCGTTTCTCGGTGTGAGGGGCGGTTGAGCGTGAGATGGGGTGGCTGGCGCTGGCTGGTGCTCCATACCGGCGCGGCCGAGCTAGCGAGAGGGAATTGTGAATTAGAGCTTGGGTCATGGTTCGTTGGTGAGCAATGCGAAATGTCGGGAGGCTTCTTTAATGGCGGGGCGCTTATCAGGCGGGCAACTGCTGCCACTCGCGCCGCTCCGGAGCGTCCGTGACGAGGCCGCAGAGCTCCTTGCAATGGGCAACCCGATGGCTTTCGGGCACGAAACCGTGATGCCCGGCTACCCATTTCTGAATCTCCTGGTCCATGGCGGTCTGACGGTGGAAGTGGCTCATACGGCCTGCAGTACGCTTTCAATGTGCGCCAGCATTTCCAGCACGATCCGGAGCTGAGTGGCTGCTAAGGCCCGGTCGTTTTGAAGAGGTTGCCGGAGAATTTCGACGTCAGGAATCTGATACGGACCGACGCGCGGTAGGATTCTTGACGCGATCGGCAAGTACAGCGTGTCGTAGATGAACTTCAAGTGGGGAACCTGTCGGCGGCCGTGCTCCAGCCGGGCGAGCTCCCGGCGCAAGTTTTGGGTGAGAGCCGTAGCCCAATCCGGCCGGCCAGTTGACGTAACATATCGAAGAGCATTGTATCTGAAGGGCTTCGGCGCAGTGCTCTACATGCAAGTAGGACGGGATCTGCCGAAGCCCTTCAGATACAATTCGTTGAACTGAGCCGGACCGGGAGCTATGGGGATTGAATGGGTCTTCTAGTGACGGGCACGACGAGAAACGGATTCAGCAGCAGTAAAGAGAAGCGTTCAGTCCGCTCACTGGTTGGGTCTGGTGCGCGCGATGCCGCGGTGCCCACGGAAGTCCGGTGATGAAACAGCATTCGAGCACTGACGACAGACAGTGCTCTCCCGTCGGCCTGAGACATCCGCGACAACTGAGGAATACGCGTACTCACAGAGGTCATGATGTGTCTGCGACAAACGGTGACGGCAGAAGGGCGATCGCCGCAGCGGTCAGTGTTTGGATGACGATCATCCGCCCCACTTTGCAGATTGGACATCTGTGCGTCGGCTGTTCACCATCGGCGTGATCACACGCGCGGGCGTTGGTATCGGCATCGCTGACCGGTGTGGCCGCCAACAGGGACCGGCACAGCGCCAGCATTGCCTTTCTCTTCCTGTTAGCCAGGAATCCAAAGGAACGGATGTGCACAAAGCCAGAGGGCAGGACATGAAGGAGGAAACGGCGAATGAACTCGACCGCGTCCAGCGTCATGGCTTTGATCTGGTTGCCATCCGTGTAGTCCTTCCACTCGAAGGTGACGCTTCTGTCTGCCATCGATAGCAGACGGCGGTTGGAGATAGCCACGCGATGTGTGTAGCGGGCCAGGTACTTGAGAACCTGTTCGGGTCCACCAAATGGAGGCTTGGAGTAAACTACCCAGTCCACGCGCTCAGCCTGCTGGCACAACGCCTCGAATGCCGCCGGCTCGGCCAGCGGCGCCAGGTCACCGTGGAATCGCAATTTGCCTTTCCGGAATGCCTTTCGCAAATAGGCCAGGAATCGTTTGCGGAAGAAGAGGCTGAGAACCTTGACGGGGAGAAAGAACGATTTCCGGCAACGAATCCAGCGGGCATGGTCGGGGCTGAGCCCGCCGCCGGGAATGACACAGTGAACATGTGGATGAAGGTGGAGATTCTGGCCCCAAGTATGGAGCACGGCCAGGAAGCCGATTGCCGCACCCAGATTCTTGGGGTCAGCGGCGATGGTCAGCAGAGTCGCGGCCACGGCCCGAAAGAGGATGCCATAGAGCACTTTGCCACTCTGCATGGCCAGGGCGGCGAACTGCTGCGGGAGAGTAAACACCACGTGGAAGTATTCCACCGGCAGCAATTCGGCTTCGCGTTCGGCCAACCAGTTAGCGCGGGCCGCGGCCTGGCACTTCGGGCAATTGCGATTGCGGCACGAGTTGTAGGAGATGGCGGAATGCCCGCACTGATCGCACTGCTCCACGTGGCCGCCTAGCGCGGCCGTTCGGCAGACGCGAATATCGTCAAAGGCTTTTCTCTGCGCGCGGGAGAGGGCGAACTCCCAGCGGTTCAGAAACTCTTTTTCGTGAGTGCGGAAAACATCGGCCACTTCCAGCCGATGTTCGGTCATGGCTTCGGTTGAAAAGTGGTGGCCGCCTGGACGATGTCGAGAGGGTCCAGCCTCTCCAACGGGCTGATGGTCGCGCGCACTTCGGTAGCGGCCAGATGCAGATATCGGGCTGTGGTTTCCAACTTCGCGTGGCCGAGAAGGACCTGGATGGTTCGCAGATTCACACCTGCCTCCAATAAGTGGGTGGCAAAAGCATGCCGGAGCGAATGAGGATGCACGGCCTTGGTGAGTCCGGCGTCCTGCCCCGCCTTCTTGCAGGCGCGGAAGATGGACTGCGTAGAAATCGGGTAGCCGTCTTTATCGCCCGGAAACAGCCATTCCTTGGGCCGCTTCCAGCGAAAGTAGACACGCAGCAGTTCCAGCAGTTTCCGAGGCAGCAAGACTTGCCGGTCCTTGCGCCCTTTGCCGCCACGCACCCAGATCACGCCGCGGCCGCTGTCGATGTCGGGCGCCTTTAGGTTCGCCACTTCCGACACTCTGGTGCCGGCACCGTACATGGTGCTGAGAATCGCTCGATGGCCGAGGTTCTTGGGTGCTTCCAAAAGACGTTTGACTTCCGCCGGGCTCAGAATCACCGGGAGTTTCTTCTCGTAGCGGGGCAGCGGGATACGCTCGATGCCGACCGCCATGTGGAGAGTATTGGAGTAGAGAAACCGGAGTGAACAGACGGCCTGGATGTAGGTCGATAGCGAGACGCCTCGTTCCTTGATGAGATGCAGTTGGTACTCACGGATCTGTTCGGCGCCGAGCAGTTCCGGCGATTTCCCAAAGTGTTTGGCAAACTCGGCGACGCTGCGGATGTAAGCAGCAACCGTGTGAGGTGAATAGTTGCGAATCTGGAGATCCTCCAGCATTCGTTTTCGGAGTGGGGTCACAACGAAACTCCTTTCGTTGTTGACCAGACCACCGAATGCGGTCCGATGGAAGGGGTAGCGTCGGGATGTACGAGGGGCCGCAAGCCGGAGCGCAGGCGGCCGTTAGGGAGCCGAGCACATCGGCCAGCAGACGAGGCGCGCCCGCCAGGGCGACGACTCGACTGCCATTCCGCGCCTCTGGAACACTGGCTGCAGCGGAGCGTCAAGGCACGTCGGGACTGCCGCGCAGCGGCTTAGTTCAACGTCCTTTATGTTTCGTCAGTCTAGCGAGAAACGAAAAGCTGTCAAAACGGTTTTTGCACAGGCTTTTCTAACAAGCGATCACCGTTTCTAGGTTGCCGGGGGCGGATCTGCGAAACTTATGTTATATAAATTACGGACAGCGCCATGGGATCAACTGAACTCGTACGCGCAGCTCTGCGCGTGCTCAACGCCTGTGTGGAGCACGTCACACCAAACGAAGCTGACGTAGCGTTGATGCGAGAGGCCGAAAAGAACCCTTCCCTTGCGCGAAACGACGAGAACGGAGCCGTCTTCCACATAAGCCGACTTGTGTTCCGCGTTGAGATTCAGAGTCATCGCGGCGGCGAGCCTGCCCTTCGCCGTTTCCACGTCTGCCACATTACTAGCGCGGCTAGCACAGCACCGAAAGCGCCCGTCACTCCCATAGAGAGCACAATCGCCGCGAACCAGTAACCCAGGGCACCCTTGTCCGCGACGGCGTAGAGCTTCCAGTGCAGCACCGGCATCAACGCACTCGCGATGCCGCCGAGAAACATGATGACGTGACCCGCGAGATTGTCGTCAAGTATAGTCGCGCCGATGAGGAACACGAGCGCGATCGGAATCACCGGGTATACCGATCCCTTCTCGTAGCCGAGCGAAATGTCGCCAGTGACGTGCAGGATGAACAGCACCACCGAGATGAGCGACGCCATCTTGAGCATGCGAGTGTTGCGCGCGACGTCGGTCATTTCTACGTCAATGATACGCCAGAGCGGCCGTCGGCGAACTTGCGTGTTTCGGAAAGCTGGCGATGCACCTGACATTCGGAGGTTCACCGTCTGGCTTGCCGTTCGAAGAAATCCCAGATCATTGCCGGCCCGTTCGGTTCTTCAGCAGTCGGGCCCAGTATCAAGTTACGAATCTTCGGCATCCGCACATAAGACTGAGGCA
>CAZSQK010000151.1:0-16065 GCA_964608645.1 uncultured Solibacteraceae bacterium
TGCTTGATCTGGACCTGCTTGCCGCGCAGCCAGCGCATGAACTTCACATCGTGGTTGCCGGCGACGCAGAACGCCGTTCCAGCGGCAACCATGTTGCGCACGATGCGCACCGTATCCACAACGTGCGGTCCCCGGTCCACCAGGTCGCCCACGAAAATCGCCCGCCGCCCGGCCGGGTGGCGCCAATATTCATCGCCCCAGGGCGCCTCCGGAGTTTCCACGGCATGCCGTTCCCAGCCCAGTTGCGCGAACAGCGCGCGCAGCTCATCGGCGCAACCATGCAGGTCGCCGAAGATGTCGAAGGGCCCGGTCTGATCCTTCTTGTTGTTCCACAGCGGAACACGCCGGATTTCGACTTCCGCCTGCTCATTCAAGATGTGAACGTAGCGAAAGCCCTCCCGCTCGAGGCCGCGCAGCCCGCGCTTGAGATCGGCAATCTGGCGGCGGACGACATGCGGTCCGAACGCGCGATCCGGCCGGCCGCTGTTTCGCTCCAGGCAGACACTCTCGGGTGTGTTCACGACAATGGCGACCGCGAAGCAGTGATACTTGCGGGCAGTTTCGACCAGCCGCTTGCGATCTTCCGCGCGAACGTTGGTGGCGTCGACCACGGTCACCTTCCCGCGCGCCAGGCGCTTTTCCAGCAGATAGTAAAGCGCGTCGAAGGCGTCCGGCGTAGCGGCCTGATCGTTCTCGTCGTCGCTGACCAGACCGCGAAAGAAGTCGGAGGACAACACCTCCGTCGGGCGGAAGAGGCGCCGCGCCAGGGTCGATTTGCCGGAGCCGGAGGCGCCGATCAAGGCGACCAATGCCAACTCCGGGATCTCGATCGTCCTCACTGGCCCGCTCCCGTCGCCAGCGAGAAGACCGCCATCTGCGATGGCGCCCCGTGCTGCGCGTCAACCGGACCTACCAGCTGGAGACTCACCTGGTAGCCGAAACGGGCAGCCGTGGCGGTCGCCCACTCCGCGAACTCCGCACGGGTCCATTCGAAACGATGGTCGGCATGCCGCAGCTTTCCTGGTGGAAGAGTCGGGAACAGCGCGTTGTACTCCCGGTTGGGCGTCGTAATGAGCACGTGATGCGGGCGCGCGAACTCAAAGAGGACCCGCTCCATGGCGATCATGCGCGGCCGATCGAGGTGCTCGATGACCTCCACCAGCGCGGCGGCATCGAATCCCCTGAGCCGCTTGTCGCGGTAGAGCAGAGATCCCTGCATCAGTTGAATCCGGCTCCGCTGACGGTCCGTCATCCGATCCAGATGGAGCCGCGCCGAAGCCGTCTCGAGCGGCCGGTGGCTGACGTCCATCCCGGCAATCCGCTCAAAAACGCGATCGGCCAACAACCGCCGAAGCAGTTTGCCTTCGCCACAGCCGAGATCCAGGACTGTTTTCGCCCCGAGATCCTTGAGCCTGGCAGCCACCAGGTTCAGCCGCTGTGTGTGCAGCGTCATCGGCCGCTCCAGGTCCTTCTCGGCGAGCCCGGCCTGTTGCACATTCGATTCCACGACATCGGCAACCGTGCCCTCTTCATCCAGAAGACGCGCAATCGCCTGATCCATCAGGGAAGACCGCCGCTTGAGATAGCGGCCGACAATCAACTGGCGTTCCGGATGTTTGACGAGCCATCCTTCGCCGTGCCGCAGCAGCTTGTCGACTTCGGCGTCCCCGATATAGTAGTGCTTCTCTTCGTCCAACACCGGCAGCAGCACGTAGAGATGCGACAAGGCATCGTGAACCGTCGCCCGGGTCTCCAGCGTAAGGCGAAAATAGGGGCTCTCTCCCCATTCGGGAAAGTTGTCATCCAGGGGGTGTCGCGTGGCGCTCACGCGATAGCCAAGCGGTTCGAAAAGCCTGCGCAGGATCTCCACGCCGCCGCGAGAGCGGAGCACCTCGACCGAAATTTCCAACGGCAGAATGGTGTCCACCAGTTCCGGCCGCTTCTGGCAGTTGCCCGCCAGTGCCGTGCCGAAAACGCGCCCCATGGCCACGGTGAGGTACGACGACGCCACGTAGGGCCGGTCGTTGACATAGTCTTCGGGGCGTTGCGCTCCCCGCACCAGTTCCACCGGATCGATCTCCAGCAGAAGGCACGCTGTACAGCGCTGCGCGGTCGCACTGGAGTAAAAGACGTAAGCCTTGCCAAAAGCCAGATCCGCGGAATGCAGGTTGGCGGGGTTCTTGTGCAGAAGAAACCCGAGGTCGGTGGCCGGTTCGGCCCTGTTCGTGATGCGGATGAGCACAAACTTCGATTATGACCGTTCACACGGGGCGGGGCGAATACGTGCTACATTGCCGACCAGCCGCCGTCGACGGGGAGGGCGGCGCCGGTGATGTAGGACGCGGCGTCGGACGCCAGGAATAAGGCGGCCCACGCTACTTCATCCGGCTGGCCGGTGCGGCCGAGGAACGTTTTCCCGATCTGGCGCTGATGCAATTCGCTGCCTTCGGGGGGCGAGATGCGCGTGCGGATCGCCCCGGGACAGATCGCGTTCGCGCGGATATTGTACGGGCCATAATCGTATGCCACGCTGCGCGTGAAGCCGATGAGGCCGTGCTTCACGCTGGTATAGGCCACCGAGTTGCGGGCCGCGGCGATTCCCTGCACCGAGGAGATATTGATAATCGACCCGGCGCGCTGCGACATCATGTTGGGGAGCACGGCGCGGGTGAAATGCTGCGCGCCGAGCAGCGACACGGCGAAACATCGCTCCCATTCCTCGGCGGTGGCTTCGAGCGCCGCGTGCGCCGCGCCGAGATAGGCGGCGTTATTGCAGAGAACGTCGATGCGGCCGTTGACTGTGGCGGCGGCCGCGGCCACACGGGCGGCGTCCGCCGCCGAAGAGACATCGGCGCGCACTACGCCGGGGCCATCCTCGATGTCCGCCACGATCACGCGCGCGCCGGCCGCCGTGAAGGTCTCCGCAATCGCGCGCCCGATGCCATTGGCGCCGCCGGTGACAATCGCAACCTTCCCTTGCAAGTCGATCATGCGCCCACCTTTGCCCGCGTGATGGTGGTGCGCCCCAAATTGGCGGCATACAGCCAGCCGTCGCGAAATACGATGTTCGTCGGGCGGCTCAGCTTGATGGCCCACCGGTCGTAGGCGTAGAGGGTCTTGCGGCCGGAGGGGTCGATGCGATGAATGTCGTCGGACGCGTAGCACGAGGCGAAGAGGTCGCCGCTGCCGTCGAGCGCGAGACCGTCGGGAAGACGTCCGACTTCCTCGGCATGGACCCGCACAACGCCGGTGGAAAGCTCGATCGCGAAGACGCGGTCGGTGTCGCTCTCGACCATGTAGAGCGTGCCGCCGTCGAGCGCGAGGCCGTTGGTGTAGCCGTAACCGTCGAGGAGGACTTCGCGGGCGCCATCGGGCGCGAAGCGGAGCAGGCGTCCGTTGCGCTTCATCCAATTGCCCGAGTCGGTCACGAAATAGTTGCCGCGCGCATCGAACAGGCCGAAATTGGGGCAAATCATGCCATCCGCGAAGACGGACCATTCGCCCGAGGGCTTCACCCGCACGATGCCGTGGCTGGGATTGCACACCCACAGGTCGCCGGAGGGCGACCACGCGACACCGGCGCAGAAGCCGCCCAATTCGACGATGGTCTCGACGGCCCCGTCCGGGGAGACACGGTACACCTGTCCCGCCTCGCCGCCGGCCCAGATGCGGCCCTCCGGGTCGAACGCGAGGCACTCGGGATGATCGAGCCCGTTGGCAAAGATCTCAAAACGCTCGATGGGGATTTCGGGCGCCATCAATATCCCGCGGCCTTGCCCTCGCGGCGCGGGTCGACGCCGGCCTGAATCGAGCCGCCGGCGAACAGAATCATGTTGAGGTCGTTGTTCGAACCCTTTAGCTCCACGTCGTGCCCGCGCGCTTTGAGAAGGGCGATGGTGTCCGGGGAAAAGCCCGGCTCATAGTAGATCCTGTCGGGAAACCACTGATGATGGATGCGCGGCGCGGCGACGGCGTCCTGGGCGTTCATCTGGAAATCGATCACATTCAGCATCGCCTGCAGCACCGAGTTGAGAATGGTCGGACCGCCGGGCGTGCCGACCACCATGAACAGCTTGCCGTCCTTGACGACGATAGTGGGCGTCATCGACGCGACCGGCCGCTTGCGCGGCTGGATGGCATTGGCTTCGCCCTGCACGAGACCGTACTGGTTCGTCTTGCCGGGATTGGCGGCGAAGTTGTCCATGTTGTCGTTGAGCAGGAAGCCGAGTCCCGGAACCGTGACGGCGCTCCCGAACTGGCTGTTCAGCGTGACGGTCACCGCGACGGCATTGCCGGCCTCGTCCACCACCGCGAAGTGCGTAGTGTCGCCGCCCTCGCGCGACGTGAACTTGCCCGGCCGCACGCGGTCGCTCGGCGTGGCGCGCGCCGGATCGATGGAGGCGCGCAACGCCGCGATGTGGGCGGGCGAGAGCAGTTGGGCGTAGGGGATGGGAAAGAAATCGGGATCGCCGATATGGTCGCTGCGATCGGCAAAAAAGCGGCGCATCGCCTCGGCGAGGTAGTGGATCGACGCGGCGGAGCCGGCGCCGGACTTGGCGTAGTCGGTCCCTTCGAGCACGCCGAGCATTTGCAGGACGCCGATTCCCCCGGAGCTGCTGCCGGCGGCGGTCAGAATCTCGTACCCCTTGTAGCGGCCGGCCAGAGGGGCGAATTCGGAGACGTGGAAGGCTTTGAGGTCGTCGAGCGTGATCAGCCCGCCGTGGCTGGCCATGGCGTCGGCGAAGCGATGCGCGGTCTCCCCTTCGTAGAAGTCCTTCGCCCCGTCGCGCGCGATCCGCTGCAAGGTTTGGGCGAGCTCCTTCTGCACAAGACGGTCGCCAGGGTCGAAAAATTGGCCATTATTGAGGAAAATTCGCTTCGTTTCGGGGAATTGTGCGAGTTTTTGGGCGCTTTCCGGGGCACGAAAGGCGGCCGCGCGCATCCAGGAGAGGGGGTGTCCCTCGGCCGCGAGACGGATCGCAGGCTGGAGCAGGGTGGCCCAAGGCTTGGTTCCGAATTTCTTGTGCGCCAGCTCGTAGCCCTTGACGTTGCCCGGAACGGCAGCGGCCTTCCAGCCGATCACACTGTCCTTCGACAGGTTGCCCTGCGCATCGAGGAACATGTTGCGCGAGGACTTGCCTGGCGCCTGCTCGCGGAAATCGAGGAAGGTCGTGCGGCCATCGGCCATGCGCACCAGAATGTAGCCGCCGCCCCCGAGTCCGGTCATGCCGGAGTGCGTGACCCCGAGCACGAAGCCCATGGCGATGGCGGCGTCGATGGCGTTGCCGCCCGATTGCAGCACGGCGAGGCCGGCATCGGTGGCATTGGTCTCGCCGCTGACCACCATCGCGCGTTTGGCCCGGTACGGCTGCGCGCCCCACACCAGATTTCCGGCCATGAAGGCCAAGGGTAACAAAGACGCCCCTCGCGTGCTCATAGGTTTTTCTATAATACGCTGGTGAACTGGGACAAGTCGCGGGAGTATCTGGAACGGGCCAAACGATCGCTGGCGGGCGGGGTCAGCAGCCCGTTTCGGGCGAAGGCGCCAACGCCGCTGTATTTCCGCGACGGATGCGGCGCGCGGCTGGTGGACGTGGACGGCAACGAGTACATCGACTACGTCCTCGCCTGGGGCCCGATGATCCTGGGCTACAAGCATCCCGCGATCGTCGAAGCCATGCGGCGGCAGGCGGAGCTTCCCGCCGATTACGGCGCGCAACACGAGCTGGAGTTCCTGGTCTCCGAGCAGATTCAGTCGCTGCTGCCGTGCGCCGAACTGGTGCAGTACACATCGAGCGGCAGTGAGGCGTGCCAGATCGCGTTCCGGCTGGCGCGCGCCTGCACCGGGCGTAACCTCATCCTCAAGTTCGAAGGCCATTATCACGGGTGGATGGACGGCGCGCTGATCAGTTATAAGCCATCGGCCAACGATCCGGTCGCGCCGGTCGCGGGGTCGCGCGGCCAGGTTCGGAATTCGGTGGAGAACTTCGTCGTGGCGCCGTGGAACGATCTGGACGCGCTGGAGCGGATCGTGGGGAACCTGCCGATCGCCGCCATCGCCATGGAGCCGGTGCTATGCAACAGCGGGTGCATCCTTCCCCGCCCCGGTTATCTGCAGAAGGTGCGGGAGCTGTGCACGGCGCGCGGCATCCTGCTGATGTTCGACGAGGTGATCACGGGCTTTCGGCTTTCGCTTGGCGGCGCGCAGCAATACTACCGCGTGCTGCCGGATCTGGCGACGTTCGGCAAGGCGGTGGGCGGGGGCGCGCCCCTCAGCGGCGTGGCGGGACGGCGCGACATCCTGATGCAGATGTACGACGGCGTGTCGTTCGGCGGCAGTTTCAACGGCAATCCGGTGTCGATGGCTTCGGCGCAGGCGACGCTGACGGAGCTGGCGCGCGACGGCGGCGCGGCGCTGGCGCACGCGCACGGGATGGGACAGCGGCTGATCGACGGCATCCGCCGCATGGCTCGCGTCCCGTTGCAGGTGACCGGATTCGGCGCTGCGTTCGCGATTCACTTCACGGAGAAGGCGGAGCTGACCGATTATCGCGACACGCTGGCGGATGACGGCGCGTTGTTGCGGCGGTTTCTCCTGCGCGCGCTGGAGGAAGGGCTGCACATTGTGCCGGACGGCCGGATGTACGTGTCGTGCGCCCACACGCCGCGCGACATCGACGAGACGCTGGCGCGGCTCGAAATCGTATTCCAGGACCTCTCATGAGAACTCTCACGCTGCTTTTACTGTCGGCGGCGGCGCACGGCGCCGTCGTGACCATCCGCCCCGACGGCGTCTTCCTGTTCGACGGGAAGCCGGCGTTTCCGATCGGGTTTACAACCGCGCCCGCGCCCGGCGCCGCTGCTCCTTCGGGCGGCGACGGGAACGCCGAGCTGGTCAAGAACGGCGCCGCATTCAATCGCTGCGGCACGGTCGGCAAATGGAACGCGCAGGCGGAGGCGACGCTCGACGCGATCATGGACCATGCGGCGAAGAATGGCATGCGGTGCGCCATTTACATTCCGGAGCTCTCGGAGATCGGACCGAGCGACGCGGCGAAGGAAAAGGAGCTGCGGCGGGTCATCCAGAAGTACAAGGGACACGCGGCGACGGCGTTCTGGAAAGGGGCGGATGAGCCGGAATGGGGCAAGGTTTCGGCGGAACAATGCCGCCGTTTTTACGAAATTGTGCACGAAATGGACGCCAATCACCCCGTGTGGATCACGCAGGCGCCGCGCGGGACGGCGGAAACGCTGCGGCCGTACAACGCGGTATACGACGTGGGCGCCATCGACATTTATCCGGTCAGCTATCCGCCGGGAGTGCACACCGACAAGCCCAACAAGAACCTGAGTATGACGGGCGACTACGCGAAGCTGATCGGGCAGGTGACGGCGGCCGATCACAAACCGTTCTGGATGGTGCTGCAGATCTGTTTCAGCGGCGTGACCAAGCCGGGCCAGACGCTGCGTTTCCCGACCTTCGCCGAGCAGCGTTACATGTCGTATCAATCGATCATCGCGGGCGCGCGTGGGCTGTTGTACTTCGGCGGCAATGTGCCCGCATGCTGGAACGAGCAAGACCGGGCGCTGGGGTGGAACTGGAGCTTTTACGGAAAAGTGCTGAAGCCGGTGCTCGACGAATTCAACCCGGCGAGTCCGCTGTACCCGGCGCTGGTGGCGCCGGATTCGCCGCTGCCGGTGCGGGTGGAGGGGGCGGACGACGTCGAGTTCCGCGTGCGCGAAGCGGGGAGCGACATCTATGTGCTGGCGGCGAAACGCGAGGGCAGCACGGTGAAGGTCACGTTCCGCGGGTTGCCGCCGGGAGTCTCGACGGGGGAGTTGCTGTACGAATCGCCGCGGAAAGTGACGGCGAGCAATGGGGTATTCACGGACTGGTTCGGACCGAACGAGGTTCACGTATACCGATTCTCGCGGTCGAGCGACGTCACGGGGTCGAGGAAGGACCAGCAGAGGATCCCGCAGCAGTAGACGGCGGCCGAGACGTAGAAGGTGATCGACCAGTTGGAGCCGGTCCATTTCAGGATGTGGCCGATCACGGCGGGGGCGACGGCGCCGCCGAGCTGGCCGAGGGTGTTCATGGCGCCGCCCATCGAACCGACATAACGGCCGCCGAGGTCCATGCAGGTGGTCCACGATACGGGGCCGGTGAATTCGGCGGCGAAGCTGGAGGCGGTGAGGGCGGCGATCATCCAGACGGGATTTTCCAGGCGGGTGAAGATCAGGAGGGTCACGGCGGCGATGGAGAACCCAGCGATCGCCATGCCGCGGCGGGCGCGCGCGACATGGCCCGTCCTGCGCAGCAGATACCCGCACACGAAGCCGGAGAAGAGACTGCCCAGGCCGGCCGAGAGCAGTGGGAGGCCGGCGAGCGCGGCGCTGCGGCGGAGATCGAGATGGCGCGCCTGCTGGAGGTAGGTGGGCAGCCATGTGAGATAGAAGTAAAAGCCGTACGAATAGCAAAACCAATTGGCCCAAAGCAGCCACGCGCTGCGCGAGCGCAGGAAGACTCCCCAGGGGGGCCGGCGATTGCCGTGCCGGCGGGCGCCGGCGCCGACGAGGCGGAGCTCCGCTTCGTTGATGCCGGCGCGATCGCGCGGATCGTCGCGATACCACCAATAGAAGACCGCCGCCCAGAGAATGCCAATGGCGCCAAAGACCTGAAAGACGACGCGCCAGCCCAGCCACTGCTGGAGATAGACGAACGCCATCGGAGTCACCGCGCCGCCCCATCGTGCGCTGGCTGATTTGAGGCCCTCCGCGCGGAGACGCTCGTGAGACGGAAGCCAGGTGCTGAAGCAGCGCGCCAGGTTGGGGAAACATCCGGATTCGCCGGCGCCGAACAGGAATCGCGTGGCGAGCAGCGACGGGTAGTTCCAAGTCCAACCGGTGGCGGCGGTGAAGAACGACCACCAGAGCACGATGCGCAGCAGCACTTTGCGCGGGCCGATCCAATCGCCGAGCCAGCCGCTGGGGATTTCGAAAGCGGCATAGGAAAGGCCGAACGCCGAGAACACGTAGCCAATCTGCACCGGCGAAAGATGCAGGTCCGCGGAGATGGACGATGCGGCCTGGCCGATGGCCGCGCGATCGATGTAGGTGATGAAGGCCAGCGCGAAGCCGAGCGCCACCACCCAGTAACGCTGGCGCGTGGGCGCTTCGACCGGAGTGGCCTGGGCCGGAAGCATGTTCTCTAGCGCCGCACCCTGGCCATGACGCGTTCGACGGCCGTGGTGATCCGCTCTTCGATATCGGGGGTCAGGCGGCCGGGAAAGGTGGAGAAGCGGAAGGCCTCGCCGCCTTCGTAGCCGCCCTCCTTCCAGACGCGGAGCGACGGGATGTAGCCGAAGACGTCGTTGGAGTAGCCGGCGATCCAGGTGGTGTCCGGTCCGTAGAGGGACTTGAACTTGAGCGCGTAATCGACAGTCAACTCGCCGGACAGAGCGATGAGGGTCAAAGCCTGGCCGAAGCGCCAAGCCTCGACCATGTAGGGACGCGCTTCGGGAATGCGGCCGCCGTTATCGAGAATCGCCAGCATGCGTTTGCCGTGGAGGGCCACGGGGGTCTGCGGAGAGGCGGCTTCGGCCTGCCAACGGGCGCGGTCGAAGGGGCCTTGAAAGGTCACTTCGACGGTTTCGACGGCGGCGTGAAGAGGACCGGTGACGGGCTTCATCTCGCCCTTGACGACATCCTCGACGGCGTCGGCGAGGGTCGCGCCGTAGCGTTCGAGATCCTGGACGCGGCGGCGCGGGAGGGGGTTCGAATCGGCGCCGCCACCTTGCACGAACAGGGCGGTGGCGCCGGGGAAACGCTGTTCGAGATCGCGCTGCGCGTAGCCGGCGTAATCGCCGTGGACGGTATAGTCGTCGAGGATCGTGTTGTGGCAGGCGTAGCCGAAGAGGATCGCGATGGGGCGGCCATCCGGCGCGCGGACGGCGAGGACCGGCACGTCGTGATCGACCGGTCCGGGCAGTTCGCGCCGTCCGACGCGGCGGCGATTGACGGCGAACCCGGCATAGCTTTGCTCGAAGGCGAGGGTCGCCGGATGGAGACCGGCGACGGCCTTGGCGATGGCGTCGTAGACGAGGCCGGGGAGCGCCTCGGTGTAGCGCGCGATCACGGACCGCTGCGCTTCGAGGTACGTGCCCATGAGCGGAGCGTAGACGGTGAGGTCCCCGGCGACGGGCGCGCTGTGAGTGTGGGAAGCGTTGAAGAGAAGGCGCTCGCGGGGGATGCGCAATTCCTTCGCGGCGCGGGCGGCGACGGGCTCCATCATCTCGCGGCGCACGCCGACGAGGTCCAGGGTGACGATGACGGAGACGGCGCCGGCCTCGTCGCGGAGAGCGAGCGCTTTGACGTGAATGGGCTGGCGAATCGATTCGGATGGACGCGTGCGCGCGGCGTATCCCGCGAGCCAGATGGACTCGTGCGGTGAGATATCGACCGCGGCGGCGCCGGCTTCCCACCCGGCCCCAGAGGAGACGGCGGCGGCGGCAAGCAAGAGGAGGACCGGTTTCACCCGGACAGCATATCGAATTTCCAAGGGCGGCATTGGGCGACCGGTCGCCGATAATAGAACGCATGGGGCAAAGAGCGACCGCGAGGCACGGGCTGGCCGCGCTCGCCGCAGTTCTGATGGCCGCGCCGCTATTCGGCCAGAATGCGGCTGTGGTGGAGGACGGGCAGAAGGCATTCGGCGAGCATTGCGCGGGGTGCCACGGCGCCGACGCCGAGGGCAGCGACATGGGGCCGAAGCTGGCCGGAACGCGGCGGCTGCGGAGCCAGGGGGTGGCGCAGTTACGGAACGTGATTTTGCAGGGCCGGCCCTCACTCGGAATGCCCGCCTTCCACCTGCCGGCGGCGCAGCTCGACGGGCTGGCGGCGTATGTCCATTCGTTGAACTCCACGGCGGCGCAGAGCGGGGCGCCGGGCGATCCGCGGGCCGGGCGGGATTTCTTTTTCGGCAAAGGGGGGTGCGCCGAGTGCCACATGGCGCGCGGACGGGGCAAGGCGGTGGGTCCGGACCTCTCCAATGCGGGCCACGAACTGACGCTGAGTGAGATTCGGCAGGCGCTGCGCGATCCGGCGTCGCGCATCACGCCCGGATACGAGATGGTCGCGGTGGAGCTGCGCGACGGACGGACGGTCCGCGGTTTCGCGCGCGGGCGGACGAATTTCGACATCCAGATCCAAACGCTCGACGGCGGATTTCAACTTCTCCAGGCGGAGCAGATCGCGGCGGTGCGGGAGGAGAAGCAGACGGTGATGAAGCCGGTGACCGCGAGTCCCGCGGAACTGCGCGACCTGGTGGCGTACCTCAGCAACATGGACCGGGTCGAGAGCCCGGGCGCGGTTACGACGGCCGGCGCGGGAGGAGTCGATTTCGGACGCATTCAGAATCCCAAGCCCGGCGACTGGCTGACGTATAACGGGACGCTCGACGGCAATAGGTATAGCTCGCTGAAACAGATCGACACGCGGAATGCCGGACAATTGGGCGTGAAGTGGATTTTCCCGATCGAGCATTTCGGACTGGAGGCGACGCCGGTGGTAGCGGACGGGGTGATGTATGTCACGGGTCCGAACCAGGCGATCGCATTGGACGCGCAGACGGGGCGGCAGATCTGGAAGTACGCGAGGCCGCGCACGGAAGGGCTGATCGGAGACGCGTCGCTGGGGACGAACCGCGGCGTGGCGATCCTGGGAGACAACGTCTTCATGGTGACGGACAATGCGCACCTGCTGGCGCTGAACCGGGTGACGGGGAGTCTCGTGTGGGACGTGTACATGCCGGACGAGCCGCAGCACTACGGGTCGACCGTGGCGCCGCTGGTGGTGAAGGACACGATCGTAGTGGGAGTGTCGGGGGGAGATCGCGCGGTGCGGGGGTTCCTGGCGTGTTACAAGGCCTCGACGGGCGAGCGGCTGTGGCGCATCTGGACGATTCCGTTCGAGGGGGCGCCCGGGCGCGAGACGTGGGGTCCGAAAGAGCCGCTGTTCGGCGGCGGCGCGACGTGGCTGACTGGGGCGTACGATCCCGCGTCGGACACGTTGTACTGGCCAACCGGCAATCCATGGCCGGACTCGGACGATCGCGACCGGCCGGGAGACAATCTGTTCACCAACTGCATCCTGGCGCTCGATCCGGCGACCGGGAAGCTGAAATGGCATTACCAGTTCACGCCGCACGATGTCCACGATTGGGACGCCACCGAGCCTCCGCTGCTGGTGGATACGACTTATGGGGGCGCCCCCCGGAAACTGCTGCTGCATGCGGACCGGAACGGGTTCTTCTACGTTCTCGACAGGACCAACGGCAAGGTCCTGTTGGCCAAGCCGTTCCTCCGGCAACAGACATGGACGCAGGGGATCGGGGCGGACGGACGCCCGCTGCCGCCTCCGGCGACGCCGTCGCCGCTCGACTGCCCGTCGGACGCGGCGAACTGGAATTCGGCGGCATACAGCCCGGCGACGCGATTCCTGTATGTGCTGACGATGGAGCAATGCCGCGTGCGGTCGAGCGGCAATTGGAAAAGCGCCGAGGTGAAGGCGCCGGTTACGGAGAAGATTCTACGGGCGATCGAGATCGATACGGGGAAGGTGGCGTGGGAGATTCCGTTTCGGGGCGCGGTGTTTCCGAAGACATGGCCCGGCGTGATGGCAACAGCGGGAGGGCTCCTGTTTTATGGAGATCCGAACGGCGCCTTCGCGGCGGCCGACGCGCGTAGCGGCAAAACGCTCTGGCACTTTCCGACGAATGTGTATATGAAGGCGTCGCCGATGACGTATAGCGTGGGCGGGAAGCAGTTCGTCGCGACGGTGGCGGGTCCGAATATCGTGGCATTCGCTCTGCCGTAGGATGCGGAATGTTCGCCGAGAAGTAGAGCATGCGGATTTACGAACTAAGACGGGAGATGTGGGTCCCGCAGGAGCTCGACGCGGTGTTCGATTTCTTTTCCCACGCCGACAACCTGGAGCGCATTACGCCGCCATGGCTGCGTTTCCGCATTCTGACGCCGCTGCCGATCTCGATGAGCAAAGGGGCGACGATCGAGTATTCCCTGCGCCTGCACGGGTTCCCGATCCATTGGCTGACGCGCATCGAGGATTGGAATCCGCCGCAGAGCTTCGTCGATATCCAGGTGAAAGGTCCTTACCGGCTGTGGAGGCACACTCACCACTTTGCGCGCGCGGACAACGGCACAACCGTGATCGACCGAGTCGAATACGCCCTTCCCTTTGGCGTCGCCGGACCGATCATTCACGGGCTGGTGGTGCGACGCGACCTGGCGCGGATCTTCGACTATCGCGCCCGGCAGACGGAATGGATCCTTCCAGGGCGGCCTCGCACCGGACGCTAAGTCGTCAACGATTCGTCCGGCACTTCCTCGAAATCGAGGACGACTCGGCTTTCGACGAGGGCGTCGGTGAATTCCTTCTCGCGGCCCTCCGCGATATCGAATACCCACGTCTCCGTGCCAAGCCCCAGGAACCCATTGTCGTTACTCTCCTGGGAGCCGGTGCCCTCGTTCAAGTCTTCGGCCACTCCCAGGCCGGCCGGTTCAATGATCTCCACCAGTTCCTCGTCCTCGATCACGCCATCCTCGGGAGACACGAGCGATTTCGGGTTGTCAGCCGGCTGGCCGTCGGGAGAGAATCGCTTCCGAAATGTGACTTTATACTTCATCACAAGCTGGGTCGCATTTCTTGCCCCACTGTTATTCTGGAAACAAGTGGCCTTCAATCCATCGTCGGTATCCAGGATATGTGTGCGCGCCACCAACTGGATCGGGGACGCCGTCATGTCCCTGCCGGCGATTCGGGCCATCCGGGAGATCTTTCCTCACGCGCACATCGCGGTGGTGGCTAAACCCTGGGTCGCCGACGTCTATGCGCGGGAACGCGCCATCGACCGGGTGATTTCGTATGAGGGAACGCGCCGCGAGATCGCCGGACGCCTCGCCCGCGAGCGTTTTGACGCGGCGATCCTGTTACAGAACGCTTTCGACGCGGCCCTGGTCGCATGGCTCGCGCGGATTCCGGTCCGGATCGGGTACAAGCGCGACGGGCGCGGGCTGCTGCTGACGCACGCGATTCCGGTTCCCGAACCGGGCGAGATTCCGCGCCACGAACGGTTCTACTATCTCGAGCTACTGCGCCGGGCGGCCTTGATGGAACGTTTTCCCGCGGTGGACGAGATCCGGCTTGACGGTCTCGACCAGACCCGCGCGGACGGCGCCGCGCACCTGGCGCGTCTGGGGATCGAAGGTCCGGTGGTTGGATTGAGTCCGGGGGCGGCCTATGGATCGGCAAAACGCTGGCCGGCCGAGAACTTCGCAGCGGTGGCCAGGGAGTTCCCGCGCGTGCTGCTCTTCGGCTCTGCCGCCGAACGCGAGCTGTGCGGCTCGATCGCCGCGAAGGTTCCGCATGCCTACAATCTCGCCGGACAAACCACTCTTCGCGAATTCATCGCCCTGGCGTCGGTGTGCAGCCTGTTTGTCACGAACGACTCCGGAGCGATGCATATCGCGTCCGCCGCAGGGGCGCCGACGGTGACCATTTTCGGCGCCACCGACGACACCACCACGGGACCGACGGGCCCCCTCGCCCGAGTCGTCCGGGCGCATGCGGAGTGCGCTCCGTGTCTGCTCCGCGAGTGCCCGATCGACCACCGCTGCATGACGAGGGTCACGCCTGAGAGGGTGTCGGCGATTGCCCGGGAGCTGTTGAAATCGTAGGCCCGGACCACGTCGCCGCCCATGCTAACCTACGGGATATTTACCGCTTCCCAACCCGTTTCCAGCATTCTCGTGGTCCGGCTCGGCGCGATGGGTGACATCATCCACACCCTGCCCGCCGTCGCGTCCCTGAAGCACAGCTACCCCGCCGCGCGGCTGACCTGGGCGGTGGAACCGCGCTGGGCTCCGCTGCTCGCGGAGAACCCTTTTATCGATCGGCTGGTGTTCATCCGCCGCGATTCCATCGGCTCGTTTCTGGAAAGCTGGCGCTCACTCCGGTCGAGCCGCTACGACTTCGCGGTGGACTTTCAGGGGCTGCTGAAATCGGCATTGACGGCCACGTTCGCCCGTCCGCAGCGCATTTTCGGCTTTCACCAGACGCAGACGCGGGAACGCGCCGCCGGGCTCTTCTACTCGGACAAGACGATCAGTCCATCGGCGCACGTCGTCGATCAGAACCTGGACCTGGCCGCCGCCGCCGGCGCCGCCTCGACGCTGAAGAAGTTCAATCTGCCGCCGGGCTCCGCGGAAGGAGAGCTTCCGGCGGGCGATTTCGTTCTGGCGTCGCCGTTTGCCGGATGGGCCTCGAAACAGTGGCCCATGGAGCATTACCGCGCGCTCGCCGACCGACTGCGCCGCGAGCTCAACCTGCCGCTGGTGCTCAATGGAGCACCGGGGTCGGGTCTGGCGCACATCTCGGGGTTGCCGGGTTTGATCCACGCCACGCGGCGCGCTACCGCCGTGATTGGGGTGGATAGCGGCCCGATCCACATTGCGGCGGCTCTCGGGAAACCCGGTGTGGCGATCTTCGGTCCCACGGATCCGGCGCGGAATGGCCCCTACGGCGATTCCGTCAAGGTGCTGCGCACGCCGTCCGCGGTGACCACGTATCAGCGCGGATCGTCGATCGACGAAAGTATGCGCGCGATCTCTCCCGACGCCGTCTTCGAAGCCGTGAAAGCCGTCCTATGTTCCAGTTCCCCAAGCCCTACGCCGACGCGGTAGCCCGCTTGCGCGTGCCGAGCGGCTTTCTGATCGTGGTGGTTTTCGCCTGGCTGTCGCATCCGACCGCGATCTCGGTGGCGGCCGGCGTGCCGGTCTCGATTCTCGGCCTGGCCCTGCGCGCCTGGGCGGCGGGGTGCCTCGCGAAGAATCAGCAACTGGCGACCGGGGGGCCATACGCCTTCACGCGCAACCCGCTCTATATCGGCACGCTGCTGGTGGCGATCGGACTGACAATCGCCGCGCGCAATCCCGTGCTGGCCGTGCTGTTCGCGCTGGTCTTCCTGCTGGTGTACCTGCCGGTGAT
>CAZSQK010000152.1:0-15843 GCA_964608645.1 uncultured Solibacteraceae bacterium
GCGATCCAGACGCTTACCAACAACGCCACCGCGCTCAAGATCATATTCAAAGCCTTCCCGAACATGACAATTGTGCTGGAAGGTCACTGCGATGAGCGCGGCTCGGCGGAATACAACTTGGGCTTAGGCGATCGCCGTGCCTCATCGGTGAAAGAGTTCCTGGAGCAATGGGGCCTTCCCGCCCTGCGTTTGATCACTGTCAGCTACGGCAAAGAGCGGCCGCAGTGTACCGAAGCGAATGAGGCCTGCTGGCAGAATAACAGGCGTGTCCATTTCGCTCCGGGCGAAACCCAAAACACGGTGAGCAGTCGGGTCGATGAGGCGGGCGTGGGACGAGTTCCTTCGGCGCAGCCTCCAGCCGAACCGCGGCCCGACAGATAGCGCGTGCCACCAGCGGACGCGGCGTGTCTTCCCACCGTCCGCGACACTCTGGCATCACGCGTGCCTTAGCAGTTGCCGCAAGAGCGAGGTTTCTCGGAGGACGGGCCACCTTCACCGGGCTGCCGCGAGTGCCGGCCCGAACCGCGGTGCTTTCAGGCGGGCATCAGAACCGCCGCCCGGTGGAGGCCGTTCGAACATCGGCGTCGTACGGGCTGATGTTGAGCCGCTCATCGCAGCGAACTCGGGACCGCCGTTTAATATCAGCGCAGGTCGGGCCCTCAATGGAAATTCCATCTTCAACGACCGGCTCGCGCGGCAACAGAGACCACACGGCCAACCGAATGGTTACGCTGTACGGTGTTTTCGATTTGAGTCTGGAGCGGGTCAGACGGTGATGCTCCGCAACCTCGGCCCCGGTCCTGGACAGTTTGAGGTGAACCTTCGACTACCTAAGTCGTTCAGCCTCGGCGAAGCCATAGGAATGGCTGCCGGCCAGTCCCAATCAGCAGCGCCTGTGTCCGGAGGGCACGGTGGCCCGGGCGGACACGGAGAGGTTCATGGCGGCTCGTCATCCCCCGACGGCCGCTACTTGATTACGCTCTTCGTCTCCGCCCGTTATCTCTTCAACACGGTCAATTTGGCGCCCTCAAGTCGGCAATCTTAGTTCGCCAGCGTTCGGCTCGTCCATGGCCACCGTAGGCCGGTCTTCCACGAATCGATCGGTCGAAGTTCAGATGCGGTTGTCGTTTTCGCTCTCGACGGCACATCATGTGGTATCGCGCGTGCAGCACATGATGCCATCACACAGGAAATGGAGGTTGTTAAATGAAAAACGTCATCAGATGTCTGGCACTCATTGCAGCAATCGTTGTGGTCGCGGGCAGTGCGTACGCCGATCAGAGCTACCGAATCACTTTGAGTTCAGCTTCGAAGATCGGATCCACGGACTTGAAACCCGGGGAATACAAGCTGGTTGTTGACGGCGCGAAGGTCCGTTTCACGGAGTTGAATAGCGGCAAGATGGTCGAGGTCGAGGCCAAGGTCCAGGAGGTGGACACGAAGACTGATCACACCGCGATTCACTCCACACACGTGGACGGCGTCGACAAGATCAGCGAGATTCGCATTGGCGGCAGTAAGACCCGGATCGCCTTCAATTAGACTCCAGACCGACGGAGTTCCTTCACCGGGTCATGCGGTCTGTTGTGCCCGCTTCCCGACGCATTCAGGCGGGCATTCAGACCCGCCGACCTGGTGAAGGTCCATTCGCGGCACCCTGCCGCAAAACGTACACCAGCAATCTTGCCGAACCCAAAACGGACAGCCAACTGCAATTGACTCCGGGATCTTCAGCACTCGCGAGCGCTCACAGTTATCGATTCATCAATCATCAACACGCAGTCAAGCAATCGGCGAACGAGTGGACCGTCGGATGCCTTAACTCGACCGATGCAATTCTGCTTCAGGGAAAGCGGGCCGAGGCGCATCGAGGTTTGAGTATTTTGAGGTGCGAAATTATGATACGCGCAACAATTCTCGCATTAGCACTCTGCGTCGCTCTGTGCCGCACTGCCGCTGCGCAGACCGTTACTGGAACGCTGGATGGACACATCACGGACCAGGGTGGCGCCGTCGTGCCCCAGGTGCAGGTGACGACGAAAAATCTGGCAACTGGCGTGGAACGCACCACCACAACCAACGACGCCGGTTATTACCTGATGTCTTTTCTGCCGCTTGGTGAATACGAGATTACCGCTTCGGCGACCGGATTCGCCACGGTAATCGCCGAGCGGGTTGCCGTTACCCTAAACAAGACCACAACAGCGAACCTGTCGCTGAAGATCTCGGCGGTGAAGGAGTCGGTTACGGTTACGGATATCGCACCATTGATCGATGTGACCAGCGGCCAGATCCGCCGTTCGCTCGAAGATACCATGGTCGCTAATCTGCCAAATGCCGGACGCAATTTCCTGTCATTCGTGACCCTGTTTCCCGGCTTTCAAACCAACCCAACCTCCGGACAGAACAACTACACGCTGTCCAGCGGCAGCTCCGTTTCCTTCAATGGCACCGGGACCCGCGGCACCACATTCCTGACTGACGGTGTGTCTAACGACGACGGGTCGGAGAACCAGAACCGGCAGCCGGTCAATATCAGCACGATCAAGGAAATGCAGGTTCTGACCGACAACTTCGCGCCGGAGTTTGGCCGCGGCTTCGGAGCGGTCATGCTGGTCGAAACCAAGTCCGGCACCAACCAGATGCACGGCGAGGCCTACTGGTATCTGCAGAACTCCGCGTTAAACGCGCGCTCATACTTCGCTAATGCATCCGGCAGCCGCCTGGACGCCACTGGCCATCTGGTACCGAATGTTGCGAAGGGCGTCAGCCAGAGCCACCGTGCTGGCGGTACCGTCGGAGGCTCTGCTATCAAAGACCGGCTGTTCTACTTCGGGTCCATCGAGCGGTACTGGGCGCCCGGTACAACCGCGCTAACCAGTTATCTGCTTCCATCCCAGTGGCGTAGTCCCCAAGTCGATCCCACCGTGCCGGATGCCGCCGCGCGGAAGGCTTGGGTGCAGAGTGTGATCGACCGCTTCCCCAATAACGTCACGCCGAACAACGCGCCCGTCAGCCCGTACGCCTACACAGCTCCGATGCCGCGGTCGAGCCACCAGGCCGACTACAGCGGCCGCGCAGACTGGCGCATCTCAGATCGCGACATGCTCTATGGGCGCTATCAGTTCAGCAACTTCTTCTATGGCCTCACACAAGAGGTTGTGAGGGGCGAAAACATGCGTCAGGATCACCGCTTCCAGAACTTCGGCCTTACCGAAACCCACGTCTTCTCGCCAACTGCCACCGGAGAGTTTCGCTTTGGTTATGGCCGTCGTAGAATCACCGTCGACTTTCTGGACCCCATCGATTCGCCGCCCATCATCCGTTGGAGCTATACCGGATTCAGCCCCATCATCGGCAACGCCAGCTCCTATCCAATGCTCCGTTATCAGAACGATTTCCAGTACGTGTACAATTTCGCAGCGCAATTGGGCTCGCGGAACACGCTCAAGTTGGGCACGGACGTCCGCCGTAGCCAGCTGAATGATCGCGCGGAGAACTACAACCGCGGCTTCTGGACGTTCGGCTCCCAAGCCCCTTACGACGGCATGCAGAATTTCCTGCGGGGCGTGGTCACATCCTTTACAAAGGGCTATGGACCCGCATACATCGGCCTTCGCTCCACGGAGTTGAATTTCTACGGCCAAGACGAGTTTCGCGCCACAAGCGATCTAAGGCTCACTTTCGGTTTTCGAATCGAGCGCGTAGGGGCACCCGGCGAAGTCAACAACCTCTATCAGCCTGGGTACGGCACCGACACATATTTCGAGCCTCGAATCGGGTTCGCCTGGTCGCCGTCAAGCAACCATTCCCTCTTTTCGAAACTCAGCGGTGGTGCGGGCAAGACCTCCATCCGCGGCGGCTTCGGCATCTTCCACGGCCGGATTTTCCAATCCGTGTTCAGCCAGATTGGCGCCAGCACCAGGTTCAACCCTCCCAACGCGGCGACCCTCGGCTGGAGCAATCCCGATATGTCCGTGGTCGACCCCACTGGCGGATTCGTCTTCAGACCCGGTCCACCGACTGCGCAGGTAAGTCTGGCCAACGTCGATCCCAACCTGCACATGCCCTACACCGAGCAGTGGAACCTCACGGTGGAACGCCAATTGCCGTGGAGCGCCGCTATCCAGGCGTCCTACATCGGCAATCGCGGTATCGGCCTAATCTTCTACAACTGGCGCAACCGGGCGCAGTTCCCGTTCACGTCGACTCAGCCGGCTGCCTACAAGGGCGCGGCAATTTTCCCGGGTGTCACGTTCAACCAGATCGATCCGAACCTGTTCGACGCCAATCCGCCGGCGGGTATGATCTCGCTCCAGCAGCCCCGCACCGATGCGCGCCGGTTGGACGGCCGATACGGGTTGACGCTTGAGACATCCAACGCCGCCTGGTCCTATTACAATGCGCTGCAATTGCAGTACACGCAGCGTATGAAGCGCGGATTAACCATGCAGGCGGCCTACACCTGGTCGAAGAATATCGACACCGGGTCGGAGGCGACCAGCGTCGGCACGGGCGACATCAACGCCGCAGTCAGTGAATTTCAGAGCGCGCGCAGCCTGCGTGCGCCAAGCCGTCTCGCCCAACCGCAGCGCTTGACGCTGAGCTACATCTATGAGATCCCGCTCTTTCGCGATCAGAAGGGCCCCGCCGGTTGGAACCGCTTCGCAGCAGGCGTTGCCGGCCGCGTCTTGGGCGGATGGCAGGTCTCTGGAACAACCACGTTTGCATCAGGGAATCCGTTCACCGTGATGCTCGGATATGACCTGAACGGCGATTCGATCGGCGGCGATCGTCCGTTCCTGCTCGATCCCAAGGTGCTCGGCCAATCGATCGATAATGCGCGCATTGACCCCTCCACCGGCCGCCAGTTCGGTCAGGCCAATGTGCCGATCACGGCTTTCGGCCCTGGTGCCGACGTTGCCGCAACCAAGCAGTGGCCCTGGTATCCTGGCACCGGGTTGGTGGCGAGCCTGGGACGGAACACATTCTGGACTCACGGCCAGAACAACTGGGATTTGGCGATTCTCAAGAACATCCGCCTTTACGGTGAGCGCCAGCACCTGCAATTTCGCGCGGAGATGTTCAACCTCATGAACCGGGTCCAGTTCAATATGCCAGCGTACGTATCTGTGGTGGATACCGGCGTTGCCGGCTGGCGTCTGCAACCGAGGTTCGGCGAAATCACGAGCCAGTACAATAGCCCGCGCTACATGCAGATGTCACTACGGTATTTCTTCTGACATGTCACGGGCCAAACTCGATAGTCGTTTTGTGATGCCATGAACCGATTCGTTAGGCGTCTCGCGTGGTCGTATGAGAAAAACGCATACCCTTATCTGATTAATGCGTAAAATGAGAAGTGACTCAAAAAAAGAGGAAACATATGCAGTACAAGGCGCACCCGGACGAGGAGAAGGAACTCGTGCCCAGCAATTCTGAGTCTGAGCTGCAACCGGACCTCGGTACCCCCAAACTTCGGCTACTTGCTAATGATGCGCCCCTACCGACTGTGTCGGAAGGAACTCTGAGAACCTCAGCGCGGCCAAAGGCCCTGGCCGCTTCTGCTCCTGGCACTGAATACTGGCTGCCCTGATCACTCTGGGCGGCGAAATGACTGGCCGAAGCTCCGCAGACTCAGATTCGGGTAACGCCGGCGAGAATCTCCTCCGCCTCGGCTTGGTCCACGTCCATGATGTGCTGTATTCCGCTGATCTCTGCGGATTCGCGGGTCAGGGCGGCGATATCGCCGCGGCTGATGTATTCGGTCGCAAACTTACGACTGCCCGCCATGAGCTGACGTAGACCCTGCGCCAGCCTCTCGTAGTATGTGTAGAGGCCCAGCGCGCCGGCCGGTAGTGTTTCGAAGACGGTGTCGCCGAGCTCGCGTCGCAATGATGTCGCGGTGACGAAGATCTCATCCCTCGAAGCACCGAACCGCTCGATGTAGACGGGCAACTGGCCCTCGTCAATCGCGCGCCCGATGGTCTTGCCTACCATCGCGGCGGCAATCGGCGAACGGGCCATTCCCAACAGTTTCACAAAGGGAGCGCCCATCGCGAGGCCTTTGAAGATCTGGTCTTCAAAGGTGAACCCTCCGGCCACGGCCAGCGCCGGCAGATGCTTGCCGGCGTCGGAAAGCCTTTTCGCGTACTGATAGAGGAGCGAATGCAATTCCACCGGCGGCACGCCCCATTCGTTCATCATCCGCCACGGGCTCATCCCCGTTCCACCGCCCGCGCTATCCACTGTGAGCAGGTCGATGCCGTACTTCGATGCAAACGCGATGGCGCGAGCCAAGTCAGCCGGACGGTACGCACCAGTCTTGAGGAACACGTACCTGGCGCCCACCTTGCGCAGCTCTTCCACGCGTTTGGCGAACGAGTCCTCGGTCACCATCCCCACCCGCGAATGCCGCTCGAACTCTTTGAACGCGCCGCGCTCGAACGCCTTGATGACCATCGGATCGGTGGGATTGGGAAGTACGATGTAGCCGCGGGCAAACAGCATCTGAGCTTTCTTGAGCGAGTTGATTTTGACCTCGCCCCCGATATCCTTAGCGCCCTGGCCCCATTTCAGCTCCACGCATTGCACGCCTAGTTTCTCGATAGCGTACTCCTGCACGCCGAGGCGCGTGTCTTCGATGTTTGCCTGCACCACGATGGCGCCATATCCATCAAGCTGAAAGTCGGTGTAAAGCTTAACGCGGCGCTTCAGGTCGGCGGTATCGGCTACGCGACCGTCCTGCATGGTGGCCTCCGGGTCCATTCCCACCACGTTCTCGCCGATGGTCAGCCCCGTACCCGCCAGCGCCGAACCGATGGCCAAGCCCTCCCAGTTGTTCTTGGCGATGTTGGTGGAGCCAATGCCTGGAATGATCCAGGGGTAGCGGAATTTCAGACCGCGGTCGTGGCCGATGACGACTTCCAGGTTCACCGCCGGAAAAATCGCCTTGTCGCTGTCGGCCGGCACGCCGTGCGCGCCCACGGCCGTCCCCATGATGTTGAAGTGCGAATAATCCACGGGGTAGCTCTTCTCGGCCGCGGTTGTGATCACACCGAATGGCTGGGGATAAATCACCTCATGGCCGCGGAAGGCGGACTTGCCGATCTCGCACATCCCGATACAGCCATCCACGCATGTCACGCACATGCCGGAAGCCGGCACCACGGAGCCTTCAGTCCGGTTCTTGGTAAGGGTGGCGGCCGATGAATTCACTTTCGAAAGCGACATCTGGATCTCTCCTTTTTGGTGCTCAATCTTTCCGAATCTCACACGCGACACAGGGCGCCATGTAGCACATCAAATCATCGAACTTCGGTTTTTCGAGGCACGGCGCGCTCAGGTTGGCGCACGCGCCGCAGATCGTCCTGTCCGGCTCGTTATAGGTGCAGCGGAGCTGGCAGGCCGGACACACGTACATGCAACCGCCGCATAGGCGGCACGATTCCGATTGGACGTCGAAGGGTGTGCCGATGCTGCGGTGTTCTCCGCGCCCGCGGAAGCCGATCGCCCTTGCCATCATCTGCTCGGCGCACATCCGGACACACAGGCCGCACAGGATGCAGTCCTCATGTTCCTGGCGGAAGCGCTGCGTCCGCACTTCATAGGCGGCCGCCAGGTCCTGAATGATCTTGGATTGCGGGCAGGAAGCCAGCAGCAGTTCCAGAATCATGCGGCGGGCGCGCATCACTCGTGAGGACCCAGTCCGGACCTTGAGGCCCTCCTGCGACGGGTAGGTGCAGGAAGAGACCAGCTTGCTCGCGGGCGACTGGCCAATCTCGACGACACACAGCCGGCAGGCGCCGTAGGGCGTCAGGCCATCCATGTGGCACAGTGTGGGGATCTCGATGCCGAGATAGCGGGATGCCTCCAGCAGCGTAGTCCCCGGCTCCGCCACCACCGGGATTCCGTTTATGGTCAGGGTAATCATGGCTTCCTCAACTCGCGGGCACTGCGATGATGGCGTCGCCCGCGATGGCGTCGCACTTGCACACATCCCAGCAGGCGCGGCACTTCACACATTTGGATTGGTCCAGGCTGTGCGGCTGCTTGCGTGGTCCCGTGATGGCGCCGGTGGGACAAACCTTGACGCAAAGCGCGCACCCGGTGCACTTCTCGACGATCACGCGATATTGGAAGAGATCGCGGCACACGGTCGCGGGGCAATACTTCCGTTCGATGTGGGTCAGGTATTCGTCGCGAAAGTACCGCAGCGTGCTGAGCACCGGGTTGGCCGCGGTCTGTCCCAAACCGCACATCGAAGTGTCCCTCACCACCTGCCCCAGTTCCTTGAGCAGGTCCAGTTGGTCCACAGTGCCCCTGCCGCTGGTGATGTCGTCCAGGATTTCCCACATGCGCTGCGTGCCCTTGCCGCAGGTGAAGCATTTGCCGCAGGACTCGTCCTTGAGGAAGTTCATGAAGTACTTCGCCAGGTCGACCATGCAGGTGCTCTCGTCCATGACGATCATGCCGCCCGACCCCATGATTGAGCCGGCGCCGGCGAGACTCTCGTAGTCGATCGGCAGGTCGAACCGGGAGGCGGGTATGCAGCCGCCACTGGGGCCTCCCGTCTGCACCGCCTTGATCTCGGTCCTTCCGGAGGGCCCGCCGCCGATGTCGTCGACGATCTCGCCGATCGTCATCCCCATCGGTACCTCGACCAGTCCGGTGTTCTTCACTTTGCCTACCAAGCTAAAGATCTTGGTGCCCGAATTTCCCGGCGTTCCGATTTTGGCAAACGCGGCGCCGCCCCCGGAGAGGATGATGGGCACATTTGCCCAAGTTTCGACATTGTTGATCGCCGTGGGCTTGCCATCAATTCCCTTTTCCACCGGGTAAGGGGGACGTTGCCGCGGTTCGCCGCGCTCTCCTTCGACGGAGCGGATCAGGGCCGTTTCCTCGCCGCACACAAAAGCGCCAGCGCCGTTCACGATCGCGATGTCGAATGCCCACCCCGTGCCCAGGATGTCGCCGCCGAGCAGCCCCATCTCGCGCGCCTGCCGCAAGGCGATTACCAGGTGCTTGATGGCCAACGGATATTCGGTGCGCACATAGATCACGCCTCCCGTGGCGCCGGTGGCGTACGCCCCAATCAGCATTCCTTCGATGACGCTGTGGGGATTCCCTTCCAGGACGGCGCGATCCATGTAGGCGCCGGGATCGCCTTCGTCGGCGTTGCAAACCAGGATCTTTCCGCGCCCGTCCGCCTGCGCGCGCAGAAGTTCCCACTTGCGGCCGGTTGGGAATCCCGCGCCGCCGCGGCCGCGCAGACCCGACGCCTTTACCTCGTTCACAACCTGCTCGGGCTCGCCCGTCCAGAGCACTTTCGCCAGTGCGGAGTAGCCGCCGCTCTCAATGTAGGTGTAGATGCGGATGGGGTCGATCCTCTGGTTGCGCGCGAGGATGTTTCGGGTCTGCCGCGCAAAGAATGGAATGTCCGCCTGCTTCCGCACTCGCCGGCGTGTCTTCGGATCGCGCCACAACAGGTCTTCCGCCACGTCGCCACGGCTCACGGCGTCCACCACCCGCGTCATGTCCTCGATTCGGAGCTTCGGATAGAAGATGCCCTCCGGCTCCACCAGCACCGATGGCTCCGCCTGGCAGAACCCGTGACAACCGGTGATCCGCAGACCCACGCGATCCGCCAGACCGTTGGCCAGGATTTCCCGCTTGGCGATCCGGATCAGGCCGTTGGCGCCGCTCGCCTGTCCGCACGTTCCCGCGGTGATTACGATCACCGGGCGATCGGGCTGGCGGTCCGCCGCCATCCGGTCCCTCAACGCCTGCAACGCCTCGATCGAGTTCAGCCGTTCCATCGCTAACGCTCCGTTTGACCAATCAGCCGGTCAGAAACTGGGGCCTCCCACGTCGAGGATGTGCCCCCTGCAGCCGCGGCGCGAGCAGATCTGAACGATGCTGCCGCCGCGGACGATCATCGGGACCATCGGCGTGCAGCATTCCGGACAGTTCGAGGAGCCGATGAGGTGCGCATGACAATGCGGGCAGAAGAAATCCGCCACGGTATCGCGCGGAATCTCGTGTTCCGATTCCACGTTGTAGCTGCCGTACAGGGAAGATAGGCGGATGTGGTCGTGCACGCCGTCGTATGCCACCGTCACCCGAATCGACGGATAGCCATCCACCGGGTGCTCCGGATCCATCAGGTTGTGATTGCACCGCGCGCAACTGACTTCCACCGGGAAGATCCGCTGGTCCGCCTGAACTTCCACCTTGTCCAGGCCGAAGCGCGCGTTCTCTACGACGCCTTTGACGCCAGCCGGACTCACGTTCGAGAAGTAGTGGCCGTCCACCACCACAATCGGTCCCAGGGCGCAGGCGCCCAGACAGTTCACCGTCTCCAGCGTGAACTCGCGGTCTTCCGTAGTCTCGCCCGGATGAACATCCAGTTCCCGTTGGAACTCTTCGGCGACCGCCGGCCCACCGCGCACGTGGCAGGCGGTGCCGAGGCACACCGAGCAGACATGTTTGCCGCGCGGTTGCAGGCTGAACGATCGGTAGAAGGTCGCCACGCCGTAGATATCCACCAAAGGCCGGCCGGTCTTGTCCGCGACCGTCTTCAACGCGTCGGCCGGAAGGTATCCGAATCTCGCCTGGATATCCTGCAGAATGGCAGTGAGCCCACCCCGGCTGCCGGCGTGCTGATCCACGATTTCGCAAACAGATTCCGCGGTCATCGTTTTATACGTACTCCTCGCAACGCCAGACGCCGCCTTCCGGTTTGGGGTAGATGCAGGTCTCGCGGTGATCGCAGTTCGAGCACAGCCCCGCATACCCGTTCGAATTCTCGTCGGACGTAGCGCGGGGCCGGACCGAGGCCGGAGGTGCTGACGGCTCCCGGAACCCCATCTCGAACTGCTCGCATTGAAGGATGACGCGGGCAGAACCCGCTTCGTAGATGCACTCCGGATCGTATTTGCAGGACGCACACAGGCCCGCTGCGGCGTTGGTATTGGACATTCGACACCTCTCGCGTCTGGCAAAAATGCCAGCCGCTTCCCGGCGGCGGTGGATGAATTCCGCCAACCGGAAAACGGCTGTTGTTAGCAACCGCGGTTAGAAGAGGCACACGGAATGCCACTCGCACAAAGATCGTAAGTCGATATCAGACAACAGGATCTTGAATTAACGCCCAGGGAGGTTTGGTTTTTGCGGCGGGGAGATTTCGGCCGGCGGGGAGAATCTCCCCGGTTACCCTTTGTCCTTTAGCTTCTCCCGCAGCGTTTTGCGGTCGATGCCCAGGATTTCCGCGGCACGCGTGCGGTTTCCATTGACACTTTCGAGAACGTTGCGGACATACTCGGCCTCCACTTCCGCCAGCGTGCGGTCGAACCCACCTCTGCCCAGCGCCGAGAAGCGCATGAGCGACGGCAGGTCGGGGACGTCGATCAGGTCGCCGTCGGCCATCACCACCAGGCGCTGCACGACGTTCTCCAGTTCCCTGACATTACCGGGCCAATGGTATCTGCGCAGAACTTGCAGCGCGGCGTCGGAGAAGTTCGGAACCGGCCTCCCCACTTCTTTGGCGAAAGTGCCCGCGAAATGGCGGATCAACAACAGAACATCTTCTCCGCGATCGCGCAACGGCGGCAGGTTGATCGTGATCACGTTGAGCCTGAAATACAGGTCTTCTCGAAACGCCTCTCTCTGGATCAGGGCGTGCAGGTCTTTGTTGGTGGCCGCCACCACTCGAATGTCCACCGGCCGAGAGCGGGTCGAGCCGACCATGCAGACTTCCCGTTCCTGTAACACGCGCAGAAAGTTCACTTGCATCGCCGCCGTAGTGGCGCTGATCTCGTCCAGAAAAATCGTGCCGCCGTCTGCGGTCTGAAAGAACCCGGCGCGCGTCTCGGCGGCTCCGGTGAATGCGCCCTTGACGTATCCGAACAACTCGCTTTCCAGCAACCCCTCGGGGATGGCCGCGCAGTTCACCGGTACAAATGGAGACGAGGCCCGCGGACTACCGTAGTGGATCGCCCTGGCTACCAGTTCCTTGCCGGTGCCGCTCTCACCTGTGATGAGCACCGTCGCCGCGGTCGGAGCGGCTTTCGAAATCGCAGTGAATACCTTCTGCATTGCGGCCGACTCGCCAATCAACCCGGATGGTGCCTGCGGAGCGCGAAATGGCGGCACCTGTACTGCGCGCCGCATCCGCAGTTTTGCCAACGCTCGTGCCACCGCGGCGTACAACTCTTCGTCGGTGAACGGCTTCGAGATGTAGTCTTCGGCGCCCATCTTCACGGCATCCACGGCACCGCCGATCGACGGATACCCGGTAATCATCATGACTTCCGTGTCGGGGTAGTTCTCGCGGACATGCCTCACGAGTTCCAGGCCGCTGACCTTCGGCATCTTCAGATCCGTGATGACTAGGTCGGGCACAGTCTCTTCCAGGATGCGGATAGCTTCCGCGACGCCCGGCGCCGTGTACACCTGGTAGCCCAGCGAGTGCAGGTTCCGCTGCAGCACTTCCAGAGTGTCCGGGGCGTCGTCCACCACCAGGATCCGCTCCGTCACGGAGTTGCTCGCGGGCCTACTATTCATAAAGGTTCTGCAGCCGGTAGCTGCACCTCGAACCGGGTGCCCTTGCCGACCGCACTCGCCACGCCGATGCTGCCCCCATGGGAAGCCACGATGCCGTGGACCACCGCGAGCCCGAGACCCGTGCCCTGGTCGATATCCTTGGTGGTGAAGAACGGAGTGTAGATCTTCTCCTTGATGTCGTCGCTCATACCGATTCCCGTATCCTGCACTCCAAGGCGTACCGAATCCCCGCTGGCGCGCGTATCGATCGTAAGGGTGCCGCCTTCCGGCATCGCCTGTATGCTGTTTACCACCAGGTTGACCAGAACCTGGTGCATCTGGGAGGCATCCGCGTGGATCTCCGGCAGGTCCGTCACGAGGCGTGAGACCACCGTTATTCCAGCCTTGGCGCAACGGGACTCAAGGAAGTACAGCCCTTCCTCAACGATTCGATTCAAGTTTACTCGCGTCTTTACCGGCGTCTTCTGGCGCGAAAATACCAGCAGCTTGTGGATCACCTCGCGCGCGTGCAGCGAGGCCTTAACGATTCTCTCGATGTCCTTGGCTGCAGCGCCTTGCAAATCCGGGTCTTTCTGAACGAGCTGCGCAAAGCCCAGGACGCTGCCCAGGGGCTCGTTCAACTCGTGTGCCACTCCGGCCGCCAGTTGTCCGATCGTAGCCAGGCGGTCGGCGTGGCGCAGTTGAGCCTGCAGCGTGGACTGGTTCGCTTCGGTTTCGCGTCTCTCAACGAGCGCCGCTACCTCCCTGGCGATCGTGTCGATGAGGCTGCGTTCTTCCGTAAGGAATGGCCCCTCCGCGAACTCGGGTCTTTCTTCGGTATATACGACCTCCACAAGTCCGCGCGGCCGGCCCTTGATCACCAGATCCGCTGCCTGGCGATAGCGCGCCTCGCGGAAGCCCTCCGTGGTAAAGGTGCGGCGGTCCAGCACGATGCGGCCGCGGGCGATCTCCGGAAATTGCCAGGCAGGCGGCAGCAGGTCCACGATTCGCTGGAGAGCTTCATCCAATGCGACACCCGAGAGTTGAGTGGTGCGGCTAATCCCGTACAGACACGTAAGCTCCTTCACGCGCTCCCGCAGCGCCCACTGTGCCCGCTGGTTAGCGATCGCCAGCCCGAGGATCTCGGCAATGCTCTCGTACGACTCGACCTTCCTTTTTGTGAAGTGCCCCCGCCGCAGACTCTTGAGCAACAGCAAGCCTGTCGAGTGTTCTATTACTGTGAAACATATGGACGCGACGGAAGGATATGGCGCGGCTGTACCCGTTGCCGGCGCGTCAACCGGGGGAGGAGTGCGCCTAGATGAAGGGGCTGCTGTGGTCCAGGAACTACCTCTTTTCGTCAATCGCGACGCATTCCGATCAGATGGGCCTCGGGCCGCATGAAGGTGAATGTTGTTCAACTCTCCAGAGGATACGAGTGGCTCGGAGCCGCAGAGCCGCACTTGCGCGTGATCGTCCAGGACGCTGAATCGCGAGAATGGTTCGGGCTTTTCCGCCAGTTCCCACCGGTATTGCGTATCCGAATCCTGGAGCCACAACTCCAGTGCGTCACTTTCCGAAAGCTCCAGAAGCAGCCTGGAGACACCCGTTAGAAACTCTGTTCGCGTAGAGCCGCGATCGGCGTAGCGCAGAATGCTCTGCAATACGGCGGAAATTTTGTCTGCCCGACTCAAGCCGACACCGCCGCGAAGGCACTTTGTCGTTACCATGTACACGGCCAACCAGCATTGCCTGTCGCACTAGGAAGAACACATGGTATCACCCATGCCGCAGTTGGGCCGCAATTCTCGCGAGCAAAGACGGTGGCAACCAATTGCGGGGCCGGTGCTTCAGTAATGGACGCAACTGATTTCAGATGAAGACAGGCAGCGCTGCCGGGCACGATTTTGGCCAGCGGACCAGATTCCACGTAACTTAGACCTCATATTTTGCCCGGCAATTATCTGGTATCAGACCGGATACTCCACTTTCACGCTCAGGCAGGCGAGCCGCCGCAGTTGGAGAATTGGCCAAACAAAGCCCGTGAGCGTGCGATTCCTCTGCTACGAGAACACGGCGCAGGTCGGCTGTCTTCGGCTCATGGGAAGGAAGCTGCTGGTTTCAATGGCGATCGAGGGCAAATTCTCCGACAGCGGGCTGCAGGCAATGGACGATGGCGCAGATGTGCTCACCACGTTGGCGCGCGAACTCGTCATGCATCAGGGAGTCGGCCAATCTGCGGATGAGGTTTGGAGGGCGCTCCCGGCACAGCAGCCCCAGGCCCAAGCTCAGGAGCCGGCGACGCCGGAACCAGAGCCTGAGTTGGAGGCGCCCCTGGTCTCGATTTCTCGGCCGGCTTCCGCGCTGATGTTTGGGCATCTTTGAAACCTTGGCTGATGCTGCCACGCGAGCTGGTTGCTCGGCTCCTGTCACCCCTCACCGTCTTAGACACACCTATGCCTCAGAGATGCTCCGTCTCGGGGTCGGTCTTCCTGCCCTCATGCAACTGCTGGGTCACAATGACATCGCCATGACCATGCGCTACCTCGAGGTCACCCAGCAGGATCTGCAGCGCGAGTTCCATCGCGCACGCCACAACGCGCCCCACTGCCTGCCCCCGCTTTCTCTTCCCGAGCACGCCCGCGCCGCCGGCCTTCCCGCTATCCAACAGGCGCTCGCGGCGGCCCGCCACCTTCTGGAGATGCACCGTCGCTGCTTAACCGATGAAAAGGCCCGGCGCCAGTTCCAACTTCTCGATCGGCGCCTCCGTGCCGTCGCGGATCAGCTCGCCCACATCGCTCCAGCCGGAAAATGAGGAAAGATTGGCCGGTCAATCTCGGAATTTCATCAGCGCATCTCCCCCTGAAAAGAGGCGCCCTCGATCTTCTTGAGTACTGTTGCTGAAGCTCTGATTTGATGAGCGACCGGCGAGGCGCCCTTGCGTTGGCATTTCCTTAATCTAGTGCTTCTTCGTAGTGGGGCGTGTCGCACTGCGGATGCAGTTCCATGGAAAAGCCTCGGATCGAGGGGGGATAGAGGCTCGCTCGTGAGGAAGGCGGCCATTATTGAATTCATTGGGGTGAGTGATCACGTAGTCGGTCTCGCCGTTCGAGGTTGGAGTTGGGAGCTGAGGTGCGCGTGAAGTAGGCGTGAACTAAATGTATCGTTTTGGGGCATTCTATGGCGATGCCTGTCGAACCTTGACGCTCTCAAGCTATTGAGAACACAGGCAAATCCATGATCTACATAAGCCAGACCCCAAACCTGTCACGTCGGAGGTCGCGGGTTCGAGCCCCGTCG
>CAZSQK010000153.1:0-15813 GCA_964608645.1 uncultured Solibacteraceae bacterium
GCCGCGCCGGCGGCGGCGCCGCCGGACGCTCCCGCGCCCACGCAGGTGGGCCCGGCGAGCAACCCGCTCAACGTCGCTGTGGGCAACCTTGTCTATGGCAGCGACGGTTGGGCCGCCATGAGCGACCAGGGATTCCAGGCGTACAAAGGCGATTCGAGCGAACTGATCATGGAAGAGCGGCCCGAGCGTGGCGGCGATTCCACAGGCCTCCATATGCAGAATTTCCTGGCTTGTGTGAAATCGCGCCGGGAACAGGATCTGCATGACCCGATCGCCAACGCGGTGCCCAGCGCCGATCTCTGCCATCTGGCGAATATCAGCTACCGCGTCGGCCGCGCCCTGAAAATCGAGCCCGGCCCGACGCCGAAATTCACGGGCGACGCCGAAGCCACCAAGATGATCACGCGCCCTGTGTATCGCAAGCCCTACGAAGTGTAGCCGGGGCCGCCCCGGCGGGGTATGCTGTATCCCATGATGCGGCATCCTTCCATCGTCGGATTGTTACTGCTCGCGGGCGCGTTCGTTACTGCCCTTGGCGCGGATTCGCCGCTGGTGGGAGCATGGCAGCTGGATTCCGGACAGTCGGCGCAGGCCGGTCTGTGCCTGTTCACGCCCACGCGCTACAGCATGCTGTTCGGGGCGACCAACCGTCCGGATATCGCGGACACGAGCAAGGCCACCGCGGACGAGTTACGCGCCATCTGGGGACCGCTGCTCGCCAATGCCGGAACCTATGAAATATCGGGCGACTTGATCACGATTCACCCCTTGGTTGCCAAGATTCCCGTCGTCATGAAGCCAGGCGCAAACGAGGTGTATCAGTTCCGTTTGGAAGGCAAGACGCTGACGCTGCGGCAGGTGCGGAACGCGCGAGGCGTTGCCATGGACTCCGCGCCCACGTTCAAGTTCATTCGCGTGGAATGACCGCGGGCGCGCCTCGCCGCCGAGGTAGTGTACGATTGACAAAAGCGCCCGGGCGCGCATGGCCGGCGCTTCCAAAGCGAGGAGAAAGAACGATGAAATTGGCGAAAGCGGCGGTGCTTCTCACCCTGGCGGCGGCTGCGGCCTGGTCCCAGGTGAACGTGGGCGAACAGAAACCCGAAGCCAGCCTGCCCTTCACCATGACAACGGTGACCACGTTTAAACTGCCCTGGCGGCTGGCCTTCCTGCCCGATGGCCGCATGCTGATCACCGAAAAGCCCGGGCCCGTTTGGTTGGTGTCGCAGCAGGGAGAGAAGATCCAGGTGGAGAATACGCCCTCGGCCTACTGGCAGGGCCAGAACGGCATGATGGGCGTCTACCTCTCGCCCAATTACGCGGCCGACCACAATATCTATCTCACCTATGTCGAACCAGGCGAATATGGCGGGGGCTACGCGCTGGCCCGCGCCAGGCTGAATGCCACCGCCACTTCCGCCAAACTGGAAAACCTCGAGGTGCTGTGGCGCCAGCGGCCCACGGGCAAGGGCGGGCAGGCGGGAGGGCCGATCGCCTTCTCGCCCGACGGCCGGTATCTGTTCCTCGCCGTTGGCGACCGCCAGCGCATGACTCCCGCCCAGGATCCGGATCAGCCCGTCGGCAAGATCCTGCGCCTGACGCTGGACGGCAAACCAGCCCCCGGCAATCCCAACGCCGGTAAGACGGGCGCCGCCACCATTCCGCTGATCGATCCGCCCCGTGACACCGAAGTCGCCAAAACCGCGAAGGTGGTGAGCACCTATACGTTTCCCGGCCCCAACCTGACGCCGTCCGAAACCTGGGCCAGCGGCATCCGCACACCGTATGGAATGGCATTTTCGCCCACCGGCGAACTGTGGGAGGTCGAGCATGGCCCGCGCGGCGGCGACGAGTTGAATCTGATCGAACGGGGCAAGAATTATGGCTGGCCGCTCGTCTCCTACGGCGAGAACTATAACGGCGTGCCCATTCCCAAGCCCGACACGCGGCCAGACCTCGCGAAGCCGGTGCTCTATTGGCTCCCGGTGATCGCCCCGGGCAATCTGATGTTCTACCGCGGCGACAAGATGTTCCCACAATGGAACGGCAACGGCTTCATCAGCGGTCTGGCCACCAAGACGCTCAATCGCATCGTCTTTGACGGACATGGCGGCGCCAAGACCGCCGAGCGCTGGGATGTGGGCCACCGCATCCGCGATGTGGAACAAGGTCCCGATGGCTCGCTGTGGATGTTGGAAGACGCCAATCCCGGCGCCCTGATCCACGTGACGGCGAAGTAATCCAGTCCGCCGAGCCCTACGCGGACCCGGCCAGGGTCCGCAGCGCCGCCATCGCGTCTTCCGCCCGATCCACCGCCACGAACAGGTGATCGTGGTAGTACGCGGAGACGACATTCAGACTGATCCCCCGCTTCGACATCTCCGCCGCGATCGCCGCCAGAAACCCGACCGCTTCGAGGCTGGAATGGGCCGTCAGCGTGATCAGCCGGCAGGGGTAGACGAACGGGATTCCCAGACGTTCCGCCTCCTCCCGCCGCAGCACGAGGGTCCAACCTTCCGTTTCCCGAAAGGCGCAAATCGGATGGCCCGCCGGCCGGTCGCGCGTGCAGAAGACGAATTCTTCCCCATGCAGCAAGGGCGACATCGCGCGCAGCAGTGTCTTGAGGTTTCGCTCGCCGGCCATTCGATTCGCTATTATAGTTGCTACTTTCGTGACGCGATTTCCATTCCTCGATTGGATGAGGGGCCTCGCCGTAGTCCTCATGATCCAGTGCCATACCTTCAACTCCTTCGCCCGGATGGACCTGCGCGAAGGGGGGCCGTATGTGCTCTCTCAGTTCGTGGGTGGTATGGCCGCGCCATTATTCCTCTTCATGGCGGGCATGACCTTCGCCTTCCAGATGGACAGCATGGCGCGCCGCGAGCGCCGTCCGATGACACGCTGGCTGGCCGCCCTGCGCCGCGGCGCCTATGTGCTCGGCATCGCCTATTTATTCCGCCTCTCGAATTGCGTCGCCAGCCTTCCCCGGCCCGACTGGCATGAGCTCACCAAGGTCGACATCCTGAATTGCATGGGCCTGGCGATGCTCTGTCTCTCCGTGGCCGCCGTCTTCGACGCCCCGGGCCGCATCCGTTTCGCGCTTCTCGCCGGCATCGCAGTCGCCGTGGCCGCGCCCATCGTCGCCAACCTGCCATGGGGCGGCACACCCCCCATCGTGCAGGAGTATCTCGCGCCGGGACAAGGGCAGGGCAGGGGACACTTCCCCCTCTTCCCGAATGCGGCCTATCTGGCCTTGGGTCTGGCAGCCGGCTCCATCGTGAAAATGGCGGCCCAGGAGCGCTTCGACCGGCTCATGCAATGGTCCCTCGTCATTGGCTTCGCGCTGGTCTTCTCCGGGCAGTATTTCTCGAACCTCCCGTACTCCCTGTACACCAACTCGAGTTTCTGGTCCGACAGTCCGGCGCTGATCGTCATCCGCGCGGGCATCCTGCTCGCCCTGACGGCGGGTTCTTACCTGTGGACGGTTTACTGCGTCGGGCCCGGCTGGAGTTGGATGCGGACGCTGGGGAAGAACTCGCTGATGGTCTACTGGGTGCACGTGATGCTCGTCTATGGCGACATCTTTAAGCCTCTGAAACGCGCGCTGAGTATCCCGGCCACTACCTTCGCAACCGTTACGGTGATGGCCCTGATGGTGGCGCTGTCCGTCGTCTGGCTCTGGTGGAAAGCCTTGCGCGCCGAGCGTTGGCGCGTCGCGACCTCCGTTGCCGGCCGTCCGGAAAACACCGTTCGGGCCTGATCGTCCCGATTGCGCAAGCTCGCGGTTCGGGAGTACATTGGCGGGAGCGGGGTGTCTCTATGTCGAGACGGTTACAGTTCATTGCGGCGGCAATTATCGCATCGGGCGCCGCCTTCGCTCAGTCACAGGCAGGTGGCGGCGACCTTTCCGGCTTCATTACGGATCCACAGGGCGGCGCCGTGCCGAAGGCCAAGGTGACCGCCACGGCGCCGGACCGCGGAATCACCCGCGGCGCCACCACCGGCCTCGCCGGCGAGTACCGGATCCTCCTGCTTCCACCCGGTGAATACACCGTGCGGGTGGAGGCCAGCGGATTCGCCACTCACGTCATTGAGCGCGCCATCGTACAGGTCGGACAAATCCTGACGCTGAATGTCCGGTTGCAAGTCGGCGCCGTCAACACCGAGGTCACCGTGCAGGCCGGGTTGCCGGTGGTCGAGACCGAGCGCAGCCAACAGTCGAATACCATCGAGCGCCAGCGCATCGACAACCTCCCCGTCAACCGGCGCAATTATCTGGACCTGGCGCTGCTCTCACCCGGCGTCGCTCCCACCAACGACCTCGTGGACAGCAGCGATTTCCGCGTGGTCCAGACTCCGCAATCGGGCCTGAGCTTCGGCGGCAGCAACGGGCGCGGCAACAACTTCACCATCGACGGCGTGGAGAATTATCTCGATTCCGGCGGCGTTCGGCCCTCCGTCAGCCAGGAGGCGGTGCAGGAGTTTCAGATCAACCGCAACAGCTTCTCGGCGGAGTTCGGCAACGCGTTCGGCGGCACGATCAACATCGTCACGCGCGGCGGCACAAACTCGGTCCGCGGCAATCTCTTCGGCTTTCTGCGGCATCGCGACTTGCAGGCGCGGAATTTCTTCGACCCGGTCAAGTCGGCGTTTACGCGCGTGCAGGACGGCGCCACCTTCAGCGCGCCGCTGCAACGCGACCGCACCTTCCTCTTCGCGTCCTTCGAACGGCTCGACCGCCACGAGACCTCGTTTGTGCCGATTCTGCAGGACCGCTCGTCGTTCGCCTCGCTCACTCCGTCGCAGCAGCAATTGGCGGGCTTCTTCGACCGCGCCCCCGTTCCGCAGTTGCAGGCGTTCGGCCCGCTCATGCGCCGCTATCTCATCACCAACAACTTTCCAACGACGCTGGCGCTGTTCAACAACAACAGCGGCGAGTTCCCCTTCCGGGAGACCGACAGCATGCTGTCAATCCGGTTGGATCATCAGGTCGGGCCGCGCGACGGCCTCGTCTTCCGCGCCTCCCTGACCGATGGGGAGAATCAGAACGCGCAGCTCGGCGCGCTGATCGGCTTCAACCGCGGACGCAGCATTCAGACCTGGGACGGGAACCTGGTGGCGGGCAGCACCCACATTTTCGGCGGCCGCATGCTCCTCGAATCGCGCTTGATGTACACGTACGACAAACTCAATATCGTGCCCAAGGATGCATTCGGACCCGATATCACGATTTCCGGCTACGGCTCGTTCGGGCGCGAGATCTTCCTGCCCTCCACTACCTATGAGCGCCATTACCAGTGGCAGGAGTACTTCAGCTATACCAACGGCCGCCACAGCGTCAAGCTCGGCTTCGACTTCAACCCGGTGCGCGACGTGGTGCGGTCCGAAACCTTCTTCGGCGGCCGCTTCCAGTTCGGCGGACAGATCCCGCTCGGGCTGCTGCTGCCCTCCTTAACCGGCGATCCCAATGCGACCGCCAGCCTGGCGCAGACCTTGTCCGCTTTGGGCCAGCAGGCTCTGCTGCCCACGCTCAGCGCGCCGATCACGGCCCTCCAATCGTACAATCTGGGGCTTCCGGAACTCTACCAGCAGGGCTTCGGCGATCCCAATTGGCGCGCCTGGTTCCATCGGACCGGCATTTTCCTGCAGGACGCCTGGAAGGTCACCCCGAGTTTCCTGTTGAACCTCGGCGTGCGCTACGACGTGGAAGGCGAGCCCGCTCCCCTCCACACCGACTGGAACAACATCGCGCCGCGCCTCGGCTTCGCGTGGACCTCGGGAGGGACCGTGGTGCGCGGCGGTTTCGGGCTGTACTATGCGCAGATCAACGCGCAGATCGCCAATCTCCCGGCGACGCTGAACGGCGCGCAGATCCAGCAGACGGCCATCACGGCGCGCGGCATTCCGGGTTTGAACAACCCGCGCACCGGCCAGCCGCTGACGTCCTTCGACGTGTACCAGACTCTGGCGGCGCAGGGTGTCATCGGGCGCCGCACCATCACCCGCCAGGACCTCGCGCAATTCGGCCTGCAGCCGGGTCCAAACGCCCCCGGACGCGTCATCTTCGGCGTCACCGATGATTACGTGAACCCGTATTCGGAGCAGGCAAGCTTAGAGATCGAACGCGCGGTGGGCGGCGTCGCGCTCTCGGCCGGCTATCAGTTCACGCGTGGCATGCGCCTGCCGCGGATTCTGGACCGCAACCTGTACATCGCCGGCACGAACGCCAACGGACAGCCCGCGTACGGGTTCTACAATCCCGCCATCCTCCAGTACAACGTCGAGGAATCGACCGCCGGCTCGTTCTATCACGCGCTCATCCTGCAAGCGACGAAGCGGTTCAGTCATCGCGTATCGCTCAACGCCAATTACACGTTCAGCAAGGCCATCGACGATGTGACCGACTTCAACAGCGACTTCGAGCCGCAATACCAGCTCAACGCCCGCCTGGACCGCGCGCTCTCGGCGTTCGACCAGCGGCACCGCTTCGTTCTCTCCGGGGTGTTTGAGTCCCCGGCGAAAAACGCGGTGCTTCGCGATTTCACCCTCGCGCCCATTTTCCAGGCCAGTTCCGGCCGGCCATTCAACATCCTGACCGGTTTCGATAACTTCGGCGACAATCACCCCACGACCCATCGTCCCTTCGGCGCCGGCCGCGACATCGGACGCGGCCCCGGGTTCTTCACCGCCGACCTGCGCCTGACCCGCCGCTTCCCCTTCGGCGCCGAGCGCCGCCGCAATGTCGAGGTCACCGCGGAAGGCTTCAACCTGCTCAACCGGACAAACTTCAAGAGCGTGAACAACGTCGTCGGCCAACTGACTTTGGCGCAATTGCCGAACCCCATTGCGGGCCACGCCGGTTCGCCCACCGAACCCCTGGCCTATACGGCCGCCTATGACGCGCGCCAGTTCCAGCTAGGCATGAAGATCAACTTTTAGCGCCGCGAGGTCCAATCCGGTTCACTTCGGACGGCCCGCCGCCGGCTCACCAATTTCCAGTCTTTCCAATGACGTGGGGATTCTGCGCTTCGCTCAACCGACAACTCCACGCTGCTTCAGATGGGGTTACGCGACAGGTTTCGGACAGCCCAAAAGCGCCGGACTCCTGCGATTCCGGGCAACTCAACTCGAGCACACGACTCACGCCGTGGTCAGAGGTAGGTGTGGTTGCGTCAGCGGGGTTTTCAAACCGAGCTTGCGGGCTGCCTCGTCGAGGTCGCATGGGTCGCAACGGGACAGGAGCGACTGGAGATCCTGCTCTGATGCGAGGACCTGAAATTCCTTGCTAGGCGCGAAGTAGACAAGCGTCCGTTTCCCAGCGCCGACGAGGTTAAGCATGTTCTGGAGTGTGCCCTTGCTCTTCGCGTCCCAGAGCATCATGCCGCACTTCGCTTCTTCGAACATGACGCGGTCTTTCGCCGCGTAGTAGCTCGAATCCCTTTTCTTGCTTGGTGGCTCGACGTGTCGTGTCGGCCACGATCCGACGTTGTTTCGGCACTCCTCCATGCAGTACACGGTCACGTTCGCATAGTGCTTTCCTGCGAGGTACGTTTGGACTGCCTTGTCCGCGCCGTTCGCGTCACCGATCAGTAGGGGGTCGCCACGCTTGATGAAGTCGTCGAGCCGCTTGCGGATCGTCGCGTTCAGTTTCGAGATGCCAACTGACCCACCGATGAAAATGCTCATGGGCATACCCTTACTTTGTCGTTAGCGTGAGCAGGTAGACTGCCTTCGCTCCTGCCGCCTTCAGGACTTCCACAATGTGCGCTGCCGTCGCGCCCGAGCCATGCAAATCGTCGAACAGCAAGAGGTTCTTGCCAGCGCACTGTGCCGCATTGGCCTGGAACGCATCCTTGAGCGCCTCCCTTCTCTTATCGTAATCCTTGATGTCCTTGAGTTGTGGGGAGTGCTTGACCTTCGCGAGGCAGTCTTTGCACACGGGCACGCCCAGCCGCGCGGAGATGCCATTCGCGACGAGCATTACCGGCTGGACAGCTCGGTTATTCGATGGTGGCGCCGGCACGATAGCGTTCGGCGCTAAACGCCATACGCGGCTGATGAAATCCGCCGCCGTATCGGCGAGGTCATCTGCCTTCGCTCGCTTGTCGACATTCCTGTACTTGAGCTCGTACAAGAGTTGCCCGACCGGAGGTCGCGTGGTATCGAACTGCATGTGTCCCCACTGGTTTTGGCCGATGGGAACGCTGCCGAGCGTGTGCCAGTCGAGCGCGAACCCGCTCACCCACGGCCCCCGTAGGGTTCTCGAGTTGGTCGCAACAATGGCCATTGTGGGGTGGCAAGGATTGTACCATCCCGCACGGGTCGAATCGGGGCGAACAAGCAGCGAACCCGGGTATAATCGGTGAACGTAAACAGGCCGTTCTGTTTTGGACTGTTAGGATTAGCGTTGCCCGATGGAAACGCTCACGATACAGGTCACGCAGGACCACATCGCCAGGATCGCGAAAGCGACATCACGCGAGTTTTCAGTCGCGATCGAGGACTAGCACTCCGAGTTCTGGATCGTCCGCAAATTTCTCGATTCGAATAGCTTCACGGCGCAACACCTGCTCCGCATCAGTAGTTGGGTGTGTCCAGCGTCGCAGCCAAACTACTTTCGGCGGTGGTCCCAGAGTTGTCGCGAAGTCATAGAAATCGAGGTCTGCGCTCACGATAAGGAATCCGTTCGCCTTTGCGAATTCCCAAATCTCGCGATCCGGTCTGTTCATTAGGTCAACGCCAACTACGTGAGCAGAGCCCGGGTACAAATCCGCCAGTCGTTGAACCAGCTTTCGTGATAGGTTCTCATCAAAGAGCAACTTCACAGAGCGACACGCCGGCCCATTTTGGCAGCGAATTCGTAGACGGCGCGGAAATCATCGGATTCCAGTTCGGGGTAGTCGTCGAGTATTTGCTGTTCACTCATTCCGGCGGCTAGCCAGTTGAGCACGTCCCAGACGGTGATCCGCAGGCCCCGAATGCAGGGTTGCCCCGAACGCTTGCCCGACTCGATCGTGATGCGAGACGCCATTTCTTCGAGGATATCACCGCTGCGGGGCGCCACTACCCACTGGCCGCCGGTCCAGTCTCCTCGCGCCCGCCCAGCCAGCCACGGGATTCCCCAGGACCCATCTCCTAACCGAACCGAATTGCCGCTAGTTCCACTGCCGCCCCGATTTCGCCATATCCGCGATCGAAGTGCTCCGCAGGACTCCGGTCAGTGCTTCCTGCGCCCGCTCCCAGACCGTCCGCGCCGGACACCACGATTTCCGGTCGCACTCCGTGCCCGCAAGACACACATTCAGGTGGATCGGACCCTCCACCGCCTCCACCACCTCCAACAGCGATACCCCGCCCGCTGACCGCGGCAGTTCGAAGCCGCCCGTATTTCCCCGGTGCGAATTTACCAGTCCCGCGCGCGTCAAATCCTGCAGAACCTTGGAGAGGAACTGTTCCGGACATCCCGCCGCAATCGCCAGTTGGGTCCGGCTTGTCCGCGTTCCCAATGGCAGTGCGGCCATATGGATCATGACCCGCACGGCATAGTCGGCAGCCCTGGTCAGTTGCATACTGTACCTTTAAAGTCCTTTTATCCGATAGTTGGCCCCTGCATTCTAAGCGCCAGATTCAAAAGGATGAATTATTGGGATAATTTTAGTCTCGATGTGGGCGGGCGCGAGTTTTCGCGCACCCAGTTGGGTGAATCGGGGCTGCTGGAAATTTCGGCGAACAGGCGCATATACTCTTCATATATGTGGAAATGCGTGGTTTTTCTCGCGATCGCCGCAGCTCCTCTCTTGGCCCAATCTGCCCCCACCACGAGCCTCTCCGGAACCGTGGCCGATCCCTCCGGCGCAGCCGTCCCTGCCGCCAACCTGGATCTCACCAACATCGCGACACGCTCGACCCGCCACACCACCACCGACGCCCAGGGCCGCTTCCAATTCAGCCTGGTCCCACCCGGCCGTTATGAACTGCAACTCGCCGCCGCGGGCTTCACCACCGTGAAACAGCAGGGTATCCATCTCGACGCCGATGTGCCCGCCAACCTGCCCATTACCCTCTCCCTGGCCGCGGCCACCACGTCGATCACCATCGAGGCCGATGCGCCCATGGTCGACTCCCAATCCGGCGCCGTCCGCCAGGTCGTCGGCGAGCAGTATATCCAGGACCTTCCCCTCGAAGGCCGCAACGCCGCCGCGCTCGTCTACATGGCCCCAGGCACCGTGGTCGGCAAGGGCACCGACACCGCCACCTACGCCACCAACGGCGACAATCTCGCGATCTCCGCCAATGGGACGATGGGCAACCAGGTCAGCTATAAGCTCGATGGCTCCTCCCACCAGGACAACATCAACAATCTGAATGCCGGGTTTCCCAATCCCGACGCGCTCTCGCAGTTCACCGTGGAGACCAACAACTTCGACGCCAAGTACGGCGGCTCCGGCGGCGCCGTCGTCAACATCGTCACCAAGTCGGGCACGAATGCCATCCATGGCGCTGTCTTCGAATTTCTCCGCAACGGAGCCCTGAATGCCCGCAACTTCTTCGGAACCCAGAAGGACGCCCTCAAACGCAACCAGTTCGGCGGCACGATCGGTGGCCCCATCCTGAAGGACAAGCTCTTCTTCTTCGGCTCCTGGCAGCGGACGATCCTCAGCAACATCACCTATTCCAACACCGCCTTCGTCCCCACCGACCTCGAGCGCGCCGGCAACTTCTCCGCCAAGTCCACCGCCATCAAGGACCCCGCCGGCGCCGCCTACCCGGGAAAGATCATTCCCGCCGCCCAGCTTTCCCCGATCGCGCTTGCGATGATGCCCCACATTCCCACTACGTCCGACCCCACCGGCAAGCTCCTGTACGCCCAGCCGGCCTCCTCCGATAATCAGCAGTTCCTCGGCAAGTTCGATTACAACGCAGGCGCCCACCAGGTCTCGGGCAGCTATTTCCGCATCCGCCACACCAATCCGGGTTGGGATGCGAATCAGACGCTCCTGACCTACAAGATCGGCCAGGATCAGGTCACGCATTCCTTCAAACTCGGCGACACCTGGACCCTCACGCCGCGCCTGCTCAACTCCCTCACCTTCGCCGGGCTCGTCCTCAACTCCACGCAGACCCGCACCGCCCCCTTCTCGATCTTCGACTTCGGCGACATCAAGGCCACCAAACCCGCGGCGCAATTCCAGGAAACGGGTATCTCCGTCACCAGCTACTCCGGCTGGGGCTCCGGCGGCACGCAGCCCCCCGGCGACTGGGTCCGCGACAATCTGGAACTGTCCGACATCCTCACCTATATCCGCGGCGCGCACAATATGCACCTCGGCGGCACGTTCGTGCCCTGGAATCGCTTCGATTCCAGCACCGGGTATCAGGAGGAGCCGCTCCTCACCTTCACCGGCACAGCCACCGGCAACGGCCTGGCCGACCTCCTCACCGGGCGCGTGACCACGTTCACCCAGACCGCCGGCAAAGCCAAATTCACCCGCGGCCATCAGGTCAACGCCTTCTACCAGGATCAGTGGCGCGTCGCCAATCGCCTTACCCTGAATCTCGGCGTGCGCTGGGATCCCTTCATCCCCTGGACCGACCCCGTCGCCCAGCAGGTCGGCGGCTACATCCCCGGCGCGAAATCGCAGCGCTTCCCGCTCGCTCCGGCGGGACTCGTCTTCGCCGGCGACCCCGGGTTCCCGGAAGGCGGCGTCGTTTCGAATCTCGCAAACTTCGCGCCGCGCCTCGGTTTTGCCTACACGCTGATCGGCGGCTCGCATCCCACTACCGTCCGCGGCGGATGGGGCCTGTTCTACATCCAGCCCTTCGCCCGCCTCTACAACAACTTCGTCCAGAACGCTCCCTTCAGCCCCTCCGTGCAGCTCAACGGCGTCAGCCTCGCCGACCCCTTCGGCTCCGCCGGCGTCCAGAATCCCTTCCCGCCCTTCGCGCCGGTCCACCCCACCGCGTCCACCACCTTCATCCTGCCCATCGCGTATCAGTACTTCGACCCGCACTGGCACATGGGCCATACCCGCGGCTTCAACCTCACGATCGAACACCAGTTTGCGCGCAACCTCGTCGCCCGCGCCTCCTACGTCGGCACGCAGGGCCGCGACCTCCAGGCGTTCCAGGAAATCGATCCCGCCATCTACGGCCCCGGCGCCACCACCGCCAACACCAATAACCGCCGCCCGCTCGCTCCCACCTACGCGTCCATGATCCAGATGACCAATGACGGCGTGTCGAACTATAACGCCCTCCAGGTCACCGTCGAGCATCGCTTCTCCAAGGGCCTGTCCTTCGTCGCCAACTACACCTTCTCCAAGGCCCTCGACAATGAATCCGTCGAAGCCCAGTTGACCGTCACCAACCCCGATCCCTTCGTCCCGCGTTTCAACTACGGCCGCTCCGACCTCGACAGCACCCACAACTTCTCCTTCTGGACCGTTTACAACCTGCCCGCCATGCGCCATGCGCCGCGTTTCGTCAGAGGAGCGTTCGGCGGATGGCAGACCAGCGGCATCTGGTCCTGGCGCTCCGGTCTCCCCGTCAATGTGACTTCCGGTCAGGATCGCTCGCTCTCTGGCGTCGGCCTCGACCGCGGCGACCTCGTCGGCGACCCCGATCTGCCCACCGGCCGCCCGCGCTCCCAACAGATCGGCGCCTGGTTCAACACCGCCGCCTTTACGCTCGCCGCTCCCGGCACGTTCGGCAACAGCCCGCGCAACCTGCTCCGCGCACCGGGCTTCTTCAACCTGGACTGGTCGCTCTCGAAGTCGTTCCGCGTCTCCGAGCGCGTCAGCACCCAGTTCCGCGGCGATTTCTTCGACCTCCTCAACAACCCGCACTTCAACGCGCCCGGTTCGAGCGTCGCCGGTACGTCGACATTTGGCAGGATCAGCAGCGCCGGCGACCCGCGCATCGTCCAACTCTCCCTGCGCGTGCGCTTTTAGGGCCTATAGTAGATCTATGTCCCCGCGCGCCGCCATCGCCCTGCTCTGCGCTCTGCTGGCGTCGGCCGCGCAGCCGCTGGCGACGGTCGCCGAGATTGTCGCCCTCGTCCGCGACTCCATCGCGAAGAACGAATCCGACGCTAGCCTCGCCAAAGCGCTCCACAAGCTCAAGCCAGGCGAGCGGCTCGACCTGCACACCATCGAAGAGCTCGCCAGCCGGGGCGGAGGACCCAAAACCGCCGCCGAGCTCGACCGTCTGCGCGAGGCCTCCGAGCGTCTCGATCCCCCAGCCGTGCTTCCCGCATTTCCCCACGATCCGGCCCCTACCGTGGAGGAGCAGCGTCGCCTGGTTCACGACGCCCAGGACGTCGCCATCCATTACGCCCTGTCGCTTCCCGATTACATCTGCAGCGAAGTGGTCCGCCGCTATGACAACATCCGCGGCGGCATGGACCTGCGGGACACCCTCGAGATCAAGTTGAGCTACTTCGATCAGCGCGAGGATTACCGCCTCCTCACCGTCAATGGCCGCCCCACCGTCCGCGGCTACGAGAATGTCGGCGGCGCGATCTCGCAGGGCGAATTCGGCAGCATGCTCTACGCGATCTTCGGCGGCGAGACCAAGGCCACCTTTGAGTGGAACCATTGGACCACCCTGCGCAAGCGTCCCGCGCACGTCTTCAGCTTCCGGATTCGCACCGAGAACTCGCAGTACGCCTTGCGCTACGGCTCCGGCTCAACCCTCGGCAGCCGCTCGGCGATTGTCGGACAACACGGCTTCGTCTATATCGACAAAGAAACCCGTCAGGTCCTCCGGATCGCCGCCGACGCCGACGTGCCGCGAGGCTTCCCCGTGCAGCAGGCCTCGACCCTGCTCGATTACGACTTCACGACCATCGGCGGCCGCCAGTTCCTCCTGCCGCTCCACGCCGAAGTCCGCATGACCGCCGGCCAACTCCACACCCGTAACCTCGTCGAGTTCCACGGCTATCGCAAATTCACCGGCGAATCGACCATCACCTTTCAATAAGGGACATCCTCCGGGATTCCACTTACCGCCGCTAGGTCCGGATCCGTCCGCGTCCACACGGACGAGCAAAGGCGCGTCTTATTACTGCTTGTCGTAAACGATCGTGTACTTCTCGTTCACCCCCGCGGCGGATCCCGACTCGGTCAGGGTCTTGCCGTCGGCGCTGGCCGACACGGTAGCCTTGTACATCGCCTTGCCATCCTTCTTCCAGGTCAGGTCGACGCCGTTAGTCCCGTTCTTCACCACCACGCAGGTCCACCCCGCCGGCCACATCGTGCCCTTGGCCGGGTAATCCTTGCCGTCCAACTTCGCGTCGCACACGCCGCCCTCGTTGCCCATCGTCACCGTAAGGCCATCGCTGCCCTTGGGTGTCATTGTCAACATCTCGGGCGAGCTGCTGGTCAGATTCTTGGTCTTCCACTTCCCCGCCAATCCCGTTCCCCCCGAAACCCGGCTGAACGTCATCGAGTCGTTCGATGTCCCGCCATCCGCTTTGACCCGCTTCGTGTCGACCGTCAGCATCTTGCCGTCCGCGGACAACCTGGTCATCGACGTCGCGGAGACCTTGCCATTGGTCTTCTCGGTCATTTCCCACGTCTTTGGGTCGACCGCCTTCACCGCCATTGTCATGCCCCATGGCGTCATGTTGTCTTTGCCGTCGGTCTTGAACGTGTACGATTGCCCGTCGGCAGTGACCTTCATTTCCCCGCCTGCCATCTGCTCGTATGTGACGGTCGTCTCGCCGAAATTGCTCTTCGCCACGTTCATCTTCCATTTGCCCGCGTAGGGCGCGTCGGCTGCCGCGCCAATGGCGCAGACGCAGAGCCCGACCCAGAACAGTTTGCCCATGGAATGTCTCCTTCAGGCCAGATCATATTCGCCCGGAGAGTCCGGCGCAAGGCGCCCGTGGCCGACGCAAGAGAGAATGCCACCAGTGGTCAGATCCCGCGCAGGCCGATCGTAAATGCCAGGCAGACGTTGACCGCAAACAGCGCGTGAAACAGCAGATGCAGAGCGTTCGGCCGCGGATGGTCGCCGCACGCCGGCAGCACCTGGCGCGTTCCCGCATACATGCGCGCATAGTCGAGCTTCGTCTGCTCGCTGGCGCCCCGGAGTACGGGAGATACGACATGAAGATCGCCGACAGCAGCGTCACGGCGCAATACAGCATCCAGTAGTTCGTCACGAACCCGGGCTTCGGCCGGTTCCAGAAGAGGATTACCGGGGCCATTGGCCGTCGCAACCGTTTCCACGCCCGGAACCAGTTTGACTTCAGGGTGGCCGGTACTGGGAGATCGGGTCTCTCGTTCCGCCTGGGAGGCCAGCGCGATTTGACGCGTGCGGAGAATTGGCCGAAATCCGTCCAGCCCTGGGGTACCGGAAGGTCCTGGAAAGCCTCAAGCACAAGTTGCTCATCAGGTGCGCTTCCGCGCCGTGCGGAGATGTATGACAACGCATCGGCGAGGATGCCGTTCTTGGCTATTACGAACGGATCGGTACGCGCCGCAGTCTCAATGTGTTCGGCATCAACTGTTGAAGAGTAAAAGGTCTTATACGTGTAAAAGCGAGCTACAATCTACATCAGAGGGAGTTCTGTGGTATGCTCCTGCGCACTTTTAGGCTTTCCGTTATCCTGATCGCCTCCGCTTCGCCGATGCGGTCGGCAAGTTCGCCTTTGCAGATTACGACTACGCCCGTCGCCATCACTGTGACTCAGGGGTCGGGGCAGACGGCGCAGATCAGCACCGCATTCGCGACCGGCCTGCAAGTCTTGGTGAAGGACGCCGGCGGCAATGCCGTCCCCAACGCCACGGTCACATTCACCGCGCCCTCGTC
>CAZSQK010000154.1:0-15812 GCA_964608645.1 uncultured Solibacteraceae bacterium
CCGAGTTCCTGCGCCCGGCGCAATGCCGCCGAAGTCGGCATCACTTCCGTGGTGCCGTCCGGAAAGACCGCGCGGACTTCGCGCGCACGGATCGACTCGTTCACGTTCTCTCTGCGATTCTGCCTGCGAGGAGGAAAGTTTCTACCTGGATACATTGGTTATGCGTGAGTTTCGGTTGTGAGAAGGCAAGCGCAAATGGGCGGGATGCCCGGAAGGACTCTCTGGCGGAGAATCGGTATGTAGAATAAGCGAGACAAGCGCAAGTTTCGTCATCTCAGTGTACACCAAAGACGTCGCGGAAAGTCAACGGGTAACGGCCGCCCTATTTCAGACGGAGACTGTTCGTAACCACTGTAACGCTCGACAGCGCCATCGCCGCCGAAGCCACCATCGGAGACAGCACGCCCAATGCCGCAATCGGAATCCCCACGGTATTGTAGGCGAATGCCCAGAAGAGGTTCTGCCGGATGATCCGCATGGTGCGGCGCGACAGCTCGATCGATTCAGGCACTCCCCTGAGGCTGTTTCCCATCAGTGTAATGTCGCCGGCCTCCATCGCCACATCCGCGCCGGAGCCCATCGCAATCCCCAGATCCGCCTGCGCCAGCGCCGCCGCGTCGTTGATCCCATCCCCAGCCATCGCGACCCGCTTGCCGGCCGCCTGCAGCCTCTTCACCTCCGCGAGCTTCCCGTCCGGCATCACCTCGGCGAGAACATGGTCGATCCCGGCCGCGCGCGCGATCGCCTCGGCGGTCTGCCGCCGGTCCCCCGTCACCATCCAGACGTCGAGCCCCATGGCGCGCAAGCGTCGGATCGCCTCGGCGGCTTCCGGCTTGATGGCATCGGCGATCTCGATGGACCCCGCCACCATGCCATCCACCGTGACAGTCACACCGGGCCGGCCCACCACGACCTCGCGCCCATCGACCCTCGCGCGCACGCCCATTCCTGTCTCGGCGGCGAACCGTTCCGGCTCCCCGAGCGCGATTCCCCGCGAGCGCGCCGCCTCCACGATGGCCTGACCGAGCGGATGCTCCGAGTGCCGCTCCGCGCTCCCGGCGAGCCGCAGGATCTCGTCCTCCGTCCAGGAGCCGGCGGGCTCGACACGCACCACCTCTGGCCTGCCGCGCGTGATGGTGCCCGTCTTATCCAGCAGAATGGTGTCGATGCGATGCGCCATCTCGAGCGCCTCGCCGCCCTTGATCAGAATGCCGCGCTCGGCGCCCCTCCCGGTGCCCACCATGATCGCGACCGGCGTCGCCAGTCCCAGCGCGCACGGACAAGCGATAATCAGCACCGCGACGGCATTGACCATCGCGGTCGAGACCGGAGCCAGGAACAGCCACCCGATGAACGTCAGAGCCGCGATCGCCAGCACGCCGGCCGTGAAGTACGCGCTGACGATGTCGGCCAGCCGCGCCACCGGAGCGCGCGAGCCCTGCGCCTGTTTCACCAACTCGATCATCTGTTGCAGCACCGCGCCCCTGCCGACCTTGGTCGCCACATAGCGGAAGGCGCCGGACCGGTTCATCGTGCCGCCGAACACACTCTCCCCGCGCCCCTTTTCGACCGGCATGCTCTCGCCGGTCAGCATCGATTCGTCGATCGCGGATTCGCCTTCGCGGATCGTCCCGTCGACCGGGATGCGCTCGCCGGGCCGCACCGCGATCAGATCTCCGGCGCGGACTTGTTCGACCGCGACTTCGGTTTCGACCCCTTCCCGCACGACGCGGGCCGTCCGCGGCTGCAAATCCATCAGACGCCGGATCGCCTCCGAGGCGCGGCCTCGTGCGCGCATCTCGAGCATGCGGCCGAGCAGGATCAGGGCAATGATGGTCGCGGCCGCTTCGTAGTAGACATCGTGGCCGCCCGACACGGTCTGCGCCACGGAGAACAGAAACGCCGCTCCCGTCCCCAGCGCAATCAGGGTGTTCATGTTCGCCGACCGGTGCAGCAGCGCCTTCCATCCGGCCAGGTAGAAGGGAGCTCCCGCATACAGAATGACCGGCGCCGTGAGGATCAGTTGCGCCCAGGGAGATCGATGCGCCATTCCCAGCAGGAGCACCGGGACGGCGAACCCCGCCGCCACCCAAAACCGGCGGCGGAGGGCCGGCGCCTCCGCGTCGGGCGGCGCGTCGGCTTGTGGCACCCCGTAGCCCAATTCCTCGATCGCGCCGATGAAATCGGCCGGCCGGACCCGCCCCGGGTCATACTCGACCGTCGCCGTATTGGTGGCGAGATTCACCTTGGCGCGCTCCACCCCCGGCGTTCCGGCGAGAGTGCGCTCGATCGTCCGCGCGCAGGCGGCGCAGGTCATGCCGGAGACGGGAAGATCCAACCGCTCCTGCGTTCCCGCGCTCATGCGGCGACTTCGTAGCCGAGGTCGCGGACGGCATTCTTCAGCACATCCGGCATCACGAGTTGCGGATCGTATTCCACATACGCCCGGCCGCCCTCCAGCTCCACGACAGCTTTGGTCACCCCGGGCGTGCCGGACAGTTTGCGCTCCACGCTGCGGGCGCAATTGGCGCAAGTCATACCGCTTACGGATAGATTCAGAGATTCGACGGCCATACTCATATGATGCTCCCGTGCGCCATACTGTCACAGGAGGAATGAATGATTTTCGCCGATGCGCTGCTGGCCCGCCGTCTGGAGGCGGCGGAAGCGGCTAATGCGCGAGGCTCCAGCGGCCAGCCCGGAACCGCGGTGCTGGAGGCGGCTGGAGGCTGCGCGATCTTCACGGGAGTCGATTCGCCCCTGTCGCACACCGTCGGCGCCGGAACGAACGGGCCCGTCACAGAGGCGGAAATCGACGCCATTGAAACATTCTTTCGCTCGCGCGGCGCCAAGGTCACGTTCGACATCTGCCCCCTCGCCGATCCCGGCCTGGTCTCCGCATTATCGGAGCGCGGTTACCGGGTCTCCGAGTTCAATAACGTGCTCGTGAGACGGTTGGCGGGGATCGAGATCGCGCTGACGCCGCGGGCGCGGCGGGCCATCCCCGGCGAGGAGGATCTCTGGGCCTATACCGTCGGACGCGGCTTCTTCGAACAGGCCCAGCTCACGACGGAAGAGATGGACGTCGGCCGCGCGATCTTCGCGATGCGGGGGGCCTTGTGCTACCTGGCGTCGACCAGCGCGGGGGTCGTAGCCGCGGCCGCCGCCTGCGCCGTCCGCGATGGACTGGCGACGCTCTTCGCCGATAGCACCGTGGCGGGCTTCCGCCGCGAGGGGATGCATCGCGAACTGATCGCCGCGCGCCTGAACGAAGCCATCGCGCAAGGCTGCGATATGGCCACTGCGTCGACCCTGCCAGGCAGCGCGTCGCAACGAAATTATGAGCGAATGGGCTTCCAGGTGGTGTATACGAAGATAACGATGACGGCATGACGCGGCGCGAAAATATTTGAGATTCCGCGCCGCCAGGCCGCACTAAATCAACGTGTGGCCCGACCACTGGGTGGCGCGGTGTCTGATTCCGCTGGCGTGCTGGATCCTGGTGAGCGGAGTCGACGACTTGTGGATCGCGCTGGTGTATCTCGCCACCAGGCGAAAACCCTTCCCCTGGCCCGCCGCCGCGGACCTCGATACGGCGCCCGAACGCCCCATCGCGATCTTCGTGCCTCTCTGGAGGGAACACCGCGTCATCGGGCAGATGCTCGAACACAACCTCTCCGTCATTCGCTATTCCAACTACGACGTCTTCGTCGGTGTCTATCCCAATGATCCCCTGACGGAGCGCGCCGTGCTCGACGCCGCCGAACGAAATCCCCGCGTCCATCTTGCCGTCTGCCCCCACGACGGCCCCACGTCCAAAGGGGATTGTCTGAACTGGATCTATCGGCGGATGGAGGCCTTCGAACGCCGGCAGCGGGTGCGGTTTGAAGTGGTCGTCACGCACGACGCCGAGGACCTTGTCCATGCCGAATCGCTGCGGCTGATCAACTGGTTCTCGCGCGATTATGCCATGACGCAGGTCCCCGTCCTGGCGCTTCCGACCCCCGCGCGCGAGCTCACCCACGGCGTCTACTGCGACGAATTCGCGGAATATCAGTTGAAGGACATTCCGGTCCGGCAGAGGCTCGGCGGCTTCCTGCCGTCGAACGGCGTCGGCGCCGGGTTCACCCGTGAGGCGCTGGAGCGGCTCGCCGCCGCGCGCGACGGAAGCATCTTCGACCCCGAGGCCCTCACCGAGGACTATGAAAATGGCTTCCGATTGCACGCCATGGGCTGCCGCCAGGTGTTCGTGCCCATCCGGTTCGCCGGCGCCGCCCCCATCGCCACCCGCGAGTATTTTCCACGGAAGTGGCGGGCGGCGGTCCGGCAGCGGAGCCGCTGGGTGGCGGGGATCGCCCTGCAGGGCTGGCAGCGTCACGGGTGGCGCGCGCCCGCCCGGCAGCTCTACTGGTTCTGGCGCGACCGCAAAGGGCTGGTCGGAAACCTGCTTTCTCTCGCGGCGAACCTCGTCATGCTGTATGCCGCCGTGAGTTGGATGTGCGGCCGCTTGCACTTCTACGAACACATCCCGCCCGTCATGCGCTGGGCCGGCGTCGCCATGGGGTGCCTCTCGGCGATCCAGATCTTCATGCGGGCATATTGTTGCCGTCAAATTTATGGATGGCGCATGGCGGTCTGGACGCCCCTGCGCGTCCTATGGGCAAACCATGTCAACGGCCTGGCGACGGCCGCCGCTCTGTATCAGTTTTTCCGCGCGCGCCTGCGCCGCCATGCCTTGACCTGGCGCAAAACCGATCATGTCTACCCGATGCATCGGACAGCGCGCCTCGGACGTCCGAAGCTCGGCGAAGTGCTGATCCGGATGCGCCGGCTCACGGAAGGCGAGTTGGAAGACGCGTTGCGCGCCCTGCCCCGAGGTTGGCGGCTCGGCGAATACCTGGTGCGGTCGAGCCGCCTCTCGGAAGAGCACTTGTATGAAGCGTTGAGCTCTCACGCGGGGATTCCCTTGGGCAGACCGCTTGCGCAAGACGTCAGCCGGCGCGCCACCCGCGCCCTCCCGGCGGAAGCGGCGCGCCGCTGGAAAGTGCTCCCCTACCGCATCGCGATGGGCCAGTTGCATCTGCTCACGTCCGACGTCCCGACCGAGGACATGTCGCGCCATCTCGCACAACTCTCCGGCCTCGAGATCCGCTTCCGCCTGGTTCGCCCGCACGACTTCGAAGAGATGTCGGCCGAGTATCTGGGACAGATGGTGTAGAGTGTCCCAATATGCGAAATCCTCTGCTCGTCCTGCTTCTCCTCCTCTGCGCCGAGCTGAGCGTCCGCGCGCCCGGCCAATCCACCCAGCCGCCTTCTTCCTCCGAGACGATGTGTGGACCCTTGGGCACGGCGTATACGCGCACGACGCTCTACTTCGGATTGAACCGGCGGGCGGGGAATATCAGCGAAAACCAGTGGAAGGCCTTCCTGCGCGACGAAGTGACGCCGCGATTTCCACAAGGGCTGACCGTCTGGGAAGCCGGCGGCCAATGGCGCCGCGCCGACGGCGCGATCGTCCGCGAGCGGTCGAAGGTCTTGCTCCTCGTTCACGACGACAAGACCGAAGTCCGCGCCGCGGTCGCCTCGATCATTGAGCGCTATAAACAGATGTTCGAGCAGGAATCGGTGCTTTGGGAGACAGCCCGCGTCTGCGCGGCGTTTTGAGGCGCCTTCCTATTGACACTCTATAGGAGCGTGGTGTATTCCTATAGGGCGTCGCCATGGAACAGCGGACGAACCTCCTGCAAGGCACCCTCGATCTTCTGATTCTCCGCGCCCTCCTGCCCGGCGGGATGCACGGGCTCGCGATTTCGCGCCGCATCGAGCAGATGACCGGAGGCACGTTTCAGGTCAAGCCGGGCTCGCTCTTCCCCGCCCTCCATCGCATGGAGGAAAATGGCTGGCTTCGATCGTCATGGGGGCAGTCGGACCAGAATCGCCGCGCCAAATTCTACGACCTTACCAAGACCGGCCAACGGCAGTTGGAAACCGAAACCGAGGAATGGAAGTTGATCTCGCTCGCCATGGCCCGGGCTCTCCGCGCCACCTGATCCTACGGTTTTCCTGGAATCGCGTATCCCGTCCGCGCCCGCACCTTCGCGCCCGGATGCCGCCGGCCCGCGTCGGCCGTCAACTCGACGTGTAGCGCCCGGCGGCTCCCCGGCTTCGCCTCGGGCATCGCATAGTAGAGACTGTAGCGGCTGCGAATCCGATGCATCGCGTCCTGAAATGCGGCCGCGGAATCGCCCGCGTGGATGAAGTCGCCCCCGGTCTTCTCCGCGATTCCCCGCACGCCCACTTGGAGGCCGAGCATGTACGGGTGCATGATCGTGCTGATCGTGCGCACCGTCTGCACCGCCTTGCTGCGCACGATCAGGCCGGTGAGCAGCGCGTCCGCCTCCCATAGCTCGGTGATCACGGAGCTCTCCTTGCGGGTGCGCTGGCCGTAATCGTCGGTGACGATGAGGATCGCGCGCCGGCGCTCCGTCCGGGGTTCGCGCATGAAGCGCTTGGCGGCGTCGGAGACAGCGCTCTGAATGAACGTCCCGCCGCCGAACTGCAACCCCAGGACATCCTCTTGGATGGAGCGCTGCACCGCCTCCAGGTCATCGGTGAACGGGCTCAGAAGCCGGGTTCGCGTGTTGAACACCATGATCGCGACGCGATCGCCGGTGCGCAGTTCCTGCATGCCCTCGTGCGCCGCGGCAGCCACCTCCTGCACCTTCGGCCGCATGCTGCCGCTGACATCGAAAAGCAGGATCAGGTCCAGCGCCTCCTCCCCCGCCGAGAAGTGCAGGACCGTCTGATCTTTGCCCTCGTCGAGCACCCGGAAGTCTTCTTTCGCGAACCCGGTGAGGATTCGTCCGTCGGGCGCGGCCACCTCCGCCTCGATGTGCACCAGGGAGACGCCGCCCCGAAACACCGGCGTTTCCTGCGCATATGCCGCGCCTACGAAAAACAGGACCGCTAACGGCCGCATCGACTTGTCCGACGCGCGTCCCGCGGAATGCGTTACACAAAAGGCCTGTCAGCTCTTGCGCAGTTCGTCATCCAGGTCGGTCAGCACTTCGCTGCGCCGGTCGTTGCCGAGATCCTTCTCCAACCTCCGCAATGCCACCCCGACCACGTCCCGATGGTGCAGTCGCGAGCCGAAGTTCTCCGAAAGCCGCAGCCAAAGGTCGTGCGCGCGATCCAGATCCTCCGGCCACAACCGGGGCGGATGCGGCCCCAGGTTCACATACACCGACGGGCGACCGGGCGTGATAATCTCAAGCGAAAACGGGTGGCGCGGTTCCGCCAGCCGTTCCCACGCCAGTCCGATTTTCCGCGCCAGTTCTTCCGAATCCATGCGCGGCGACACGCCCGTGACCAGCCGCGACGCCTGCAGCTTCGAGGCCGTCTGCACCATGGCGTCGAACGGATCGACGCCCGGCACCACCAGCAGATCGACGTGCTTGCCTTCCTTCTCCGCCATCGAAACCACGCGCGTCAGCAGCTCCTTCTCGTAATCGGAGAAGAGCTGCTTGTCGGAGAGTTCGTATTCCCCGGCGCCGGTCGAGACCGGACGCACCGTCATGACCACGATGTCGTGCCGCCGCAAATTGGTCTTTTCGAGCACGCTCTGCAGATGCGGCATCCGGTTGAAATCGCGGACCGCCACCAGAATGCACCCGGGGCGGGCGTGAATCGTCTCGCCGCTGATGTCCGGCCGCATGTCGAGGTTGAACTCCTCGAGCCCGGCTTTCTTGTCTGCCTGTTTCCTCGCGTTGACCCGCTCGGAGATCGTGAAGATCACGAAGAACACCGCCGTGAACGCGACGCCGTAAATCGTCGCGACCTGCTTCGAAAACAGGTTCGCGATCGCGACCAGGAAAAGAATCAGCGTCGTGACTCCCAGGCCGATCGGAATCTCGATCCCTTTCAGCCGGATATTGAACGGGAACTTGTACTCCTGGTCGTGCCGGTGGTAGCGCAGCACCAGCACGCCCAACGATTTCAGGAAGAAGCTCCACACCACGCCGAACGCGTATGCCTCGCCCAGCAGATAGACGTCGCCGCGGCTGAGCGCGATCGTCGCGATCTGCAGCAGCGCGATCAGGTTGATAATCCGGTACGTGGTCCCGAAAGTCGCCTGCGGCCGCCGGAACCAGTCGACCAGCACCCCGTCCTCGGCGATCCGGTTCATGACGCCGTTCGCGCCGATAATCGAGGTGTTCACGGCGCCCGACAGAATCAGCACGCCGACTACGACCACGAAGATGTGAAAGCACAGCCGGAGGACCTGAGGCCCGCTCAAATGCATCGCCAGCGCGCCCAACAGATAATCGCCGTACTGCGGCCGGATGCTGGGCGGGATAATCATGAAGGCGAACAGCGTGATCACGCCGGTGCAGATCACCGAGTACCCGCACACGAGATTGCCGGTGATCCGCAGATTCTTCAGTTTCGGATAAGCGATTTCCCGGTACACCTGCGCCAGGGTCTCAAACCCGCTCATGGAGAGCAGCGAATGCCCCAGGGCGATAATCATGGCGATGGCGCCGATCTGCGGGAAGATCGTCCCCTTGAACCAGCCCAGCGCCTCCGGAGCGAATTTCAGATTGCGCGGCACCGGCGCCGGCGGCAGGTGCACATTCGGAGTCAGCAGCAGCGTGATCGGGCACCAGATCATGAACACCACCACCATCACCGTGGTGATCTGCACAATCCGCAATGCCTTGCCGCTCGATTCGTGAATCCCCTTGATGTTGCTGTACCAGAAATACCCGGTCACCGCGATCGCGAACACCGCCGCGAAGATCTGGTCAGGCGTGGCATGCAGCAGTTGCGCAATCCACTGCCACGCCGGAGGAAACACGCGAAAATGGAAGCGCTCGCCGAGTTCCACCAGCAAACCCGACAGGTACAAACCCGCGCTGACCACGCTGATCGGGCCGGTCAGGATGTAGTCGAAAATCAGCGACGAAACGGACAGCCGCGCCACGAAGGGCCCCATCGCGTCGCGCACGACGACGTACACGCCGCCGCGCACGAACATGCTGCTCGATTCCACATACACCGACCGCACCGCGAAGCTGAACAGCATCACGCCGAGGATGAACCACGGCGCGCTTTCGCCGATGGCATGGCCGGCGATGCCGCCAACATAAAATGTGGAAGAGGCGAGGTCGCTGAGCACGATGGCAGCGGCGCGCCAGAAGGAAATAAAGGAAAGCGCGACGGTAGTGGCAACGACGACTTTTGCCGTCCCCGGCCGTTGCTCGGTGGTCAAGAAAAGCTCCTTCTCACTGAAAAACCGTGACTCTCAAATTCGCCTGCGAGGTTAGCTGACGGGCTAGAGCTTGAAAGTACTCCGTCCGATGGACTGCGCCCCACGATTGGGTCCCCCGCCTCGTTGGTCGAGTTCGGCAAGCACATATTAGCATAGGGGATAGGCCCCTGACAGTCAAAATGGATTCAGAAACGCTCGCGCGCGCGGTGATCGCAAAATTACGGTCCGCCGGCCATCAGGCCTGGCTCGTCGGCGGCTGTGTGCGCGATCTCCTCCTCGGCTGCAAGCCCAAGGACTACGACGTCGCCACCGACGCCCGTCCCGACCGGATCATGGACCTCTTCCCCCGCTCCGGCCGCGTCGGCGCGCACTTCGGCGTCGTGCTCGTCCGCGACGCCTTCTCCCAGGTCGAAGTCGCCACGTTCCGCAGCGACCTCGATTATGAGGACGGCCGCCGCCCCAACACCGTTCACTTCGAAAGCGACCCGCGGCAGGACGTCCTCCGCCGCGACTTCACCGTCAACGGCCTGCTCATGGACCCCGACAGCGGCGAAGTGTTGGATTACGTGGAGGGCCGCGCCGACCTCGAACGCCGCGCCATCCGCGCCATCGGCGACCCCGCCGCCCGCTTTCGCGAAGACCATTTGCGGATGCTCCGCGCCATCCGCTTTGCCGCGCGCCTCCGCTTCACCATCGACTCCGGCACCTTCGATGCGATTCGCGCCAACCACCGCCTGATCCTCCGCGTCTCCGCCGAGCGCATCCGCGACGAGCTCGTCCGCATCCTCACCGAAGGCGGCGCGCGCCGCGGCTTCGAAATGCTGGACGAGACCGGCCTGCTGTCCGCCATCCTGCCCGAGATCGCCGCCATGAAAGGCGTCGAACAGCCGCCCGAGTTCCATCCGGAAGGCGACGTCTGGTGTCACACCCTGCTGCTCCTGGAGCAACTCGATCGCCCCACCCCGACTCTCGCCCTCGGAGCCCTGCTGCACGATGTCGGCAAGCCCCCCACCTTTCGCGTCGCCGAGCGGATCCGCTTCGACGGCCACGTCGAAACCGGTGTGCGCATGGCGCACGACATCCTCAACCGCCTGCGCTTCTCGCGCGATCAGATGGAACAGGTCGAGGCGCTCGTGGCCAATCACATGAAGTTCAAGGATGTGCCGCAGATGCGCGAGAGCACCCTCAAGCGCTTCCTGCGGCTGCCCTGCTTCGACGAGCACCTCGAGCTGCACCGCCTGGACTGCCTCTCCAGCAACCGGCAACTGGAGAGTTATCGCATCGTGAAAGACAAGCTCGCCGAGCTCTCCGAAGAGCACCTCAAGCCCGCGCCTCTGCTCACCGGCGCCGACCTGATCGCCACCGGCTACGAACCCGGCCCCCTTTTCTCCGAGATCCTCCGCGCCGTCGAAGACGCCCAGCTCGAAGGCCGCATCCGCACCCCGGGAGAAGCCATGGCCCTGGTGCGGGAACGCTTCTCGACTTAGTGCCGGAACTCACGAAAGGGGCTGTTTGGTCCAAGGGTTGCTCTTCCCTTTTGCGGGAGGAGTCATCCTATGCGTCGACTCTTGGGAACATTAATGTTAGGCGGAGTCCTAATGGCGCCGATTGCGATGCGCGCCGCCGATCGCGACGATCATCGTGTCGTGCGGTATTACGATCGGGACCGCCGGGACTATCACGAGTGGAACGAAAACGAAGAGCGCGCCTATCGCCATTGGCTCGAAGCGGAACGCCGCCGCGAGTATCGCGATTGGAATCGCGCCAATCGTAGAGATCAGCGCGACTACTGGCGCTGGCGTCACGAACACCAGGACTGGCACTAACGCGCGGGAGCGGTCACTTCGCCTCGCAGTTGCACGACGGGCAGCCGTTGTCGAGCACGATTTTCCACTCGCCGCCGGCTTCCCGCCGCCATACCGAATTGAACGTCCCGATGCGCTTCCCCGAAGGATCCCGCACCGGTCCCGAAGACATCGCCAGGAGACCGGAATCGAGCACTTCGACGAATTCCGGCTCCCATGAAAACGGGGCGGCCGGACCTTCGAAGAACCGCTTCCATCGCTCGGCTACCAGCCTTGCCCCACGCGTCGCTTGCCCGTTCGACAGAAACACCGATTCCGCCGACAGGAATTTCGCGAAGCCCGCCGCGTCCCGGCTGGCCAAGGTCTTGGCGAACGCCGCTTCCGTGCGGCGCACCTGTTCCTTCAGTTCGGCATTACTCTCCGCGCACAGCCCCATGGCCGTCAGCAGCAGCGCAAAAAAATTCGCGTCATGAGCGGATTGTACCGCCCGCGCGGAACATTTCAGAGCGGCCCTGCGTAGAGCCAGAAATGAAGCTGCTCTGTGCTCTGCTGTTTGCCGGACTGACGCTGGCCGCCCAAACCCCTGCCTTTGAAGTCGCCTCCATCAAACCCAACAAGTCGGGCGGAGGAGGAAGCTCGATCCGCTTCACACGGGGCCAGATCTCCATGGAGAATGTGACCCTCAAGAAGTTGACCCTGTGGTCCTATGGCATCCCCGACGATCGCGACTACGCGTTGTCCGGGCCGGACTGGCTCAACACGGAACGTTTCGACATTCTCGCCAAGTTCCCCGGCGACACCCCGCCCGAGCAGGTCCGGGGAATGGCCCAGGCGCTTCTGGCCGACCGTTTCAAGCTCGTCCTCCACCGCGAAATGCGGCAGCTCCCGGCATACTCGCTCGTCGTCGCCAAAAACGGCCCCAAGATCCATGCCGTGGAAGAAGGGCCGGCGAATACGGATGGCCGCCCCGGTCATTTGCAGGCCACCCGGATTACCATGCGCAAGCTGGCGGACCTGTTCGCGCGCCTCGCCGGACAGCCCGTCATCGACGCCACCGGACTGCCCGGCGTCTTCACCTTCACGCTCGATTGGATACCCGACGAGACGCAGCGCCTGTCGCTCCCCGATGAAAGCGCCTCGCCCAACTCCTCCGGAGGGTCGCTGTTTACGGCCGTGCAGGAGCAGCTCGGTCTCAGGCTCGAAGGCAAGAAAGCGCCGTCCGAGGTCCTCGTGGTCGACCGCATGGAGCGAATCCCAACCGAGAATTGACCCTTGCACGGCGATGGTACACTGGCAACCGTCGCCATGCCACAACTACCACCGAACGTCACCCTTGTCTACGCCGGGACGTTTACCGGCGTCCGGGGCAAAGGTAAGGGCATCTATCTTTACCGCCTGCAAACCGACAATCTCGAGGTCTCGCAGAACATCACCCTGGCCCCGCTCGGTCTCGCAGTGGAGACGTCCAACCCGTCCTTCCTCGAGATCGACCTCAAACGCCGCCTGATCTTCTCCGTCAACGCCGACCCCGAGGGCAGAGTCAGCGCCTTCTCGATCGATCCGGCTTCCGGCAAGCTGAAACTCATCAATCAGCAGCCGACCAGGGGCGCCGGCCCATGTCACCTTGTCCTCGACCCGGCAGGCAAGCACCTGCTCGTGTCGAACTACACCAGCGGCAGCGTCGCGGTCGTCCCCGTGGCCTCCGACGGGAAGCTCGGCGAAATGACGGACTTCGTCCAACACTCCGGCAAAGGGGCCGATCCGCAGCGCCAGGAGGGCCCACACGCGCATTGCGTCACCTTCTCCCCGGATGGCAAACTCGCCTTCGCCTGCGATCTCGGGATCGATAAGATCCTGGCGTACAAGTTCGATCCGGACAAAGGCAAACTGACGCCGCACACGCCCGCCTTCACGCCCGTCAAGCCGGGCTCCGGCCCTCGCCACATGGTGTTTCGTCCCGATGGCAAGTTCGCCTACGTCAACCACGAGCTCACGTCCACGGTAGCGGCATACTCCTACGATGCCGCCGCCGGAACCCTGAAGGAATTGCAGACCGTATCCACGCTGCCGGGCTGGTATGACGGTCCCAATACCGGCGCCGAGCTGGGCGTCCACCCCAGCGGCAAATGGCTCTACGCCTCGAACCGCGGCAACAACACGGTCGTGCTGTTCACCATTGATCCCGCTGATGGCACGCTGACGTATGTCGAGGAACAGAATACGGGCGGCAAGACCCCGCGCCACTTCGGCATCGAGCCCTCCGCGCGGCACTTGACGATCGCCAATCAGGACTCCGACACCCTCCTGGCCTGCCGCATCGATTCCGGCAACGGCCGGCTGAAGCCCTCCGGTGTCTTCGCCTCCTGCCCTTCTCCCGTCTGCGCCAAATTCCTGCCGCCGGCGAGATCCGCCTGACCATTGCGCCATTCGCAACAAACGTTGCCCGCAATTTCGGAGTCGATGTATCATGGAAGCCGGCGAAACTGACATGTCACCGCGCACAGCCGTTACCGTCATTGCCTTGGCGCTCGGAGCGCTCGTCACGCGGGCCGTTCCCGCCGATCCCACGGACGCCCAACTCTCTCGCGATTTCGCGCAGACCGTCCGTCCCTTCGTCGACGCCTACTGCGTGAGCTGCCACAGCGGCGAGAAGCCGATGGCGCAGTTGGACCTCAAACGCTTCGCCGATCTCGCCGCCGTCGTTCAGGATCACCCTCACTGGTCGTTGGTGCGCGACAAGCTGATCGCCCGGCAAATGCCGCCTGCGCCCATGCAGCAGCCGCCCGCCGAGGCGCGCCAGAAAGTCATCGATTGGATCGACGCCGTCCTCAAGAGCGAGGCCCGCAAGAATGCCGGCGACCCCGGTCTCGTGCTCGCCCGCCGTCTCAGCAACGCCGAGTACAACTACACCATCCGTGACCTCACCGGCGTCGACATGCGCCCCACCCGCGAATTCCCCGTCGACCCCGCCAACCTCGCCGGCTTCGACAATTCGGGCGAGTCGTTATCGATGTCGCCGTCGCTGCTCAACAAGTACCTCGAAGCCGCCCGCGAAGTCGCCAATCATATGGTGCTGCAGCCCGATGGCATCGGCTTCGCGCCCCACCCGGTCCTCGTCGAGACCGATCGCGACAAGTACTGCGTCAACCGCATCCTCGACTTCTACCACGCCCAGAACACGGACTACAGCGATTACTTCCGCGCCGCCTGGCAGTACAAACACCGCGCCGCGCTCGGCAAGCCCAAGGCGCTCCTGCCGGAGATCGCCGCCGCCAACGGCGTCAGCGCCAGGTACCTCGCCACCGTCTGGAAAATGCTGGAGGAGACGAAAGAGGATATCGGCCCCGGCGCCAGGCTGCAATCGATGTGGCGCGCGCTTCCCGCGCCCCAAGGCAATCAACCGGATCTGACAAAGGCGGCATGCGACCGTATGCGGGACTTTGTCGTGCAGCTTCGCAAGAAGACCGAAATGCGTTTTCCCGATCTCGCTGTGACCGGCATCAACCGCACCGCCCAGCCCTTTCTGATGTGGCGGAATCAGCTCTACGCCACCCACCGCACCGATTTCGACCGCGCCGCGCTTCAGGTGGACGGCGAAGCCCCTCCTGCCGAGCCCGAGCCCGCTCCCAAGAAGACGATGCCCGCCAACGACAACCTTGACGAGGGCATTCCGGCCGCGCAACCCAAGAAACGCATCGGCCCCGACCCCGACCTCCACGTCCCCGCCGGACAGCGCGCCGCCTACGAAGCCGCCTTCGCCCGCTTCAGCGCCGTCTTCCCCGACGCGTTCTACATCTCCGAACGCGGCCGCTATTTCCCCGATAACACCCGCGACACCGGCCGCCATCTCAGCGCCGGCTTCCACAACCTCATGGGGTATTTCCGCGACGACCGCCCTCTCTACGACCTCGTCCTCGACGCCCCTCGGCAGAAGCAGCTCGACGAGCTGTGGCAGGAGCTCGACTTCGTCGCCTCGGCCAACATCCGTACCTACGTACAGTTCTACCTCTTCGAGACACGCGAAGCCGCCAAAGGCCCGGAGGGGGCCGCCGTCGTGCCGGCCGGCAACGAGATCACCTCCGAAGCTCGCATCCGCAAGGTGGCCGAGAGCTACCTCGCACGCGCCCGCGCCAGCAAGAACGAGACCGCCATCAAGGCCGTCGAGGAGCACTTCAAGTTCGTCAACGACGGCATTCGCTGGGTCGAGCGCGCGCGCCTCGAAGCCGAGCCGAAGCATCTCGACGCCCTCGTGAAGTTCGCCTCCCGTGCCTATCGCCGCTCGCTCACCCCCGCGGAACGCGACGACCTTCTCGCCTACTACCGCAACCTCCGCGGCAAAGACGGCCTCTCGCACGAGGACGCCATGCGCGACTCCGTGGTCGGCATCCTCATGTCGCCCGATTTCTGCTACCGCATCGACCTCGTCGCCTCGGCGGCTGCCGCCAAGCCCGCGAACCCGGCCGCGGCGTCGTACAAGGCCGTGCCGCTTGCCGATTCCGCCCTCGCCTCGCGGCTCAGCTACTTCCTATGGTCCAGCATGCCCGACGACGAGTTACTGGCGCGCGCCGCCAGCGGCGATCTGCATCGCCCCGAGGTGATCGCCGCACAGGCGCGTCGGATGCTCCAGGACGAACGCGCCATGGGACTCGCCACCGAATTCGGCGGCAACTGGCTCGACATTCGCCGCTTCGAGGAGCACAACGCCGTCGACCGCGAACGCTTCCCGTCCTTCACCA
>CAZSQK010000155.1:0-15701 GCA_964608645.1 uncultured Solibacteraceae bacterium
ATTGAATCTAATCGAGTTATAACCGGACACGCGTGTGCGGCGCAACGGTTTTTTACCGGAAACAAAGGACTTACAAGCGAAAAACCGTTTTTTAAAACGGTTTTGGCTTTCGTTGCATGGCCAGTCGGATGGCCGTTACCGGAACAGGAGCGGCATGTACTCGGCCAGGTACTTCCGCCACACCGTGTAGTTGTGGACTCCGTCGGTGGCGCGGAAGACGTGTTTGACATCATGCTTGGTCAGCAGGTCGGAAAGGCCTTTCGACCTTGCGAAGAGGGAGTCCTGCTGGCCGCATCCGATCCAGAGCACCTTCAGTTTGGCGTTGGTCGTTTCGGGCTTGTCGAGCAGGCCGGCGAAGCGGGTCTCGAAGTCGCCTGGTATCGCGCCCGAGAACGACGCGACCGCGCTGAACAGATCCAGGTGGCCGAGGCCGATGCGGAGCGACTGGCCGCCGCCCATCGAGAGGCCTGCGATCGCCCGATTCTGGCGTCCGGGAGCGACGCGGTACTTGGATTCGACCGCCGGAATCACATCCTGCAACAGGTAGTTCTCGAAGAGAGCGTCGTTGCCCTGAGCGCCGAATGGGGCGGCGTGCCCGAACGGCATCACCACGATCATCGGAGTCATCTTCTTCTCCGCGAGCAGGTTGTCCGCCACGAAATTCGCGTTGCCCGCCATCGTCCAGCCGGCGGCGGTGTCGTTGGAGCCGTGGAACAGATACAGCACGGGATACCGCTGCGAGCCCTTCTGATAGCCGGGGGGCGTGTAGATCCAGATGGCGCGGGTCTCTCCGTTGATCGCCTTCGATTTCTCCCAATTGATCTCGACGGCGCCGTGCGGGACGTCGTGCGGCTCCCAGAAGGCCGATTCGTCCGGCACCTCGACCATGCTGGCGGACGTGCTGGCGCGCAGCTTCATGCGCGGATTGACAGGGTCGGCCATCGCGACGCCATCGACCGTATAGGAGTAGATGTAGATGCTCGGCTCGAAGGGCCCCAGCGTGACGCTCCAGACGCCCGCATCGTCCTTCGCGAGCTTGGGCGCGGGAGCCGTGCCGAGCCAGTCGCCGGTGAGGGTTACTTCGGACGCCTTGGGAGCGCGGATTCGGAACGTGACGCGATGGTCGGCGTGAACCTCCGGCGAGACCACCGGGGCGGGACGCTGCGCCAGAAGCGAAAGCGGCAGGAAGGCGAGAAGCGCAAGTTTGGATGGCATACGGATCTCAGCCAGTATATGCCACCGCTACTTCTTCAGAAACGTGCCGTCTTCCAACTCGGCGAAAGCCTGCCGCAACTGCTCCTGCGTGTTCATCACGATTGGGCCATACCACGCGACGGGCTCCTCGATGGGTTTGCCAGACACTAGCAGGAACCGGATGCCTTCCTCGCCGGCTTGCACGGTGACCTCGTCGCCGCGATCGAACAGGATCAGGGACCGGTTATCGGCTTCTGCCGGCGGCGCTTCCTTTTCCGCCCATCCCGCCGGCTCCGTCGGAACCACCAGCGGCTGCGACGCATTGCAGAACTTGCCCGCTCCGCCGAACACGTACGCGAAAGCGTGCCGCGTCGTTTCCACCGGCAGCGTCTTCCGCTTGCCCGCGGGCACGGTGACGTCCAGGTAGACCGGTTCGGCGGCGATCCCATCGACGGGGCCGGCGGTCCCGCGGAAATTCCCGCAAATCACGCGGACCTCGGCGCCGTCGTCATCCTGCACCACCGGAATCTCGCCGGACTTGATCTCCTGGTACCGGGGCGCGGTCATTTTCAGCGCCGAGGGCAGGTTGGCCCATAGTTGAAAACCGTGCATGCGGCCGGCGGTGTCGCCTTTGGGCATCTCCTGGTGCACGATGCCGCGGCCCGCCGTCATCCACTGCACGTCGCCCGCCGCGATGGCGCCGCGATTTCCCATGCTGTCGCCGTGCTCCACCGAGCCCGCCAGGACGTAGGTGATCGTCTCGATGCCGCGATGCGGATGCCACGGAAACCCCGCCAGGTAGTCGTCGGGATTGTCGTTGCGAAAGTCGTCGAGGAGCAGGAACGGGTCGAAGTCGGACGTGTTGCCGAACCCAAATGCGCGGCGGAGATGCACGCCCGCGCCTTCCAAAGTCGGCTTCGCTTTGATGAGTCGTTTGACCGGCCGGAGAGACATATCCATACGATATCCTGATCCTGTGACCCTGGTGCGCAATACTCCCCGCTTCACCGCCGGGGACGCGGCGCGGCTCGCCGAGGGGTTGTACGGGATCGGGGGCGGCGCCGTCCCCCTGCCCAGCGAGCGGGACCGAAACTTCCGCATCGGAACCGCATTCGTGCTGAAAATCGCCAACCCGGCGGAGTCGCGCGACTTTCTCGAAGCGGAGAACGCCGCGCTCGACGTCCTGCGCCGCGAATGCGCCGGGTTGGACTGGCCGCAGGTCCTGCCGGCGCGGTCCGGGGAGAGGATTGTCGAGGAGGAGGGGCATCTTGTCCGGCTCCTGACTTGGGTCCCAGGGGTTGCTTTCGCCGAAGTCCCCCACAGTCCCGATTTGTTCCGCTCTCTGGGCCAGACGCTGGCGCGGATGGATCTCGCGATGGCCGGTTTCGATCACCCGGCCGCGCATCGCGAGTTCCACTGGGACTTGCGTCAGGCGGATCGCGCCCGATCGTGCCTACACCTGCTGCCTCCCGGGCGGCGGCCGCTGGTCGAGCCGATTTTCGAGGCATGGGAGCGGATCGACTGGCGTTCGCTTCCCTGCAGCGTGATTCATGGCGACGCCAACGACTACAACGTCCTCGCCGGCCTGGACGGAGCGCGGATCGTCTCGGTGCTCGATTTCGGCGACATGGTGTACTCGGCTACGGTGTGCAACCTGGCGGTCGCGCTGGCCTATGCGATGCTCGGTTGCCAGGATCCCATCGCGGCAGCCTTGACGGTCCTCGACGGGTATCGCCAGCTTCGTCCAGTATCCGATGACGAAGTGAATGCGCTCTATCCGCTGGCGGCGACGCGGCTGGCGATGTCGGTATGCTACTGCGCCTGGCAGGCGGGCGAGGCGCCGGAGAACGAATACCTGAGCATCAGCAACGGTCCGGCCTGGACGATTCTCGAGAAACTGGCGGAGTTGCCGGAAGGCTGGGCCGCGGAAGTCCTCCGCGGCGCCCCGCGCGATCTGCTGCCCCGCCGGCGACGGCATCTGGGGCCTTCGCTCAGTATTTCCTACCTCGAGCCGCTGCACATGATTCGCGGTTGGCGGCAAAACCTGTACGATTCCGCCGGCCGAGCCTACCTCGACTGCGTGAACAACGTCGCGCACGTCGGCCACTGCCATCCGCGCGTGGCGAGCGCCGTGGCCGGACAGATGGCGCGGCTGAACACCAACACGCGTTATCTGGACGAACACCTCGTCGCATACATCGAACGGCTGTCGGCCACTTTGCCGGCGCCTCTCAGCGTGGTCTACCTGGTGTGCAGCGGCAGCGAGGCGAACGAGCTCGCGCTACGCCTCGCGCGCGCCCATACCGGCCGCGATTCGGTGGTGGTGGTTGAAACGGCCTACCACGGCAACACCAACGCGCTGATCGACATCTCGCCGTACAAGTTCGACGGTCCTGGGGGGCGCGGCAAGCCGCCGCACGTTACGGTGCTGCCCATGCCGGGCCAGCCTTGGGAATGTCCGCCACAGGTCGGCGCTTTCTTCTGCGAATCGGCGTTGAGCTGCGCGGGGCAGGTGATTCTTCCTCCCGGGTATCTGCGGGAGGTTTACGCCGCGATCCGCGCCGCCGGAGGAGTGTGTGTCGCCGACGAGGTCCAAACGGGTTTCGGGCGCGCCGGGAGCCACTTCTGGATGTTCGAAACGCAAGGTGTCGTCCCGGATATCGTCACCCTCGGCAAACCGATCGGTAACGGCCATCCGATCGGGGCCGTGATCACGACGCCCGAGATCGCCGCCTCGTTCGCCAACGGAATGGAGTATTTCAACACGTTCGGGGGCAACCCGGTCTCGTGCGCCGCCGGGCTCGCCGTCCTGGACGTGATCCGGGACGAGAATCTGCAGGAGAACGCGCGCGTCACCGGCGCATACCTGACCGATGGCCTACGCGAGCTGCAAGGCCGCCGCGACGCGATTCGCGGCGTACGCGGGCTCGGCCTGTTCCTGGGTTTCGACCTGCCCGGCGAACGCAGCGCCGCGGAACTGGTCAATCGGATGAAGGATCGCGGCGTCCTGCTCAGCACGGACGGTCCGCGGCACAATGTCATCAAGATCAAGCCGCCGATCGTCTTCGCACGCGCCGACGCCGACGTGCTGCTCGAACGCCTCGACGGAGCGCTGGTGGACTTACACTAGAGCTTATGCCTATACGTGGAGCAGGTGGCCGGAGGCTCGCCGCGCTCGCTTTGCTTCTCGTCTCCGCCGCGCTCGCGCAACTGCCGCCGCCGCAGGCCCCGCCGCCACGCGCGGAGGAGCTGGAGCCGGCGAAACGCCGCACGTCCGCATCTGATTCCAAAGAGCACGCGCGGATCGATGCCACCGTCTTCGACCTGCAAGGGCGCTCCATCGCCGGGCTGACCGCCGCCGACTTCACGGTGGAGGCGGACGGCAAACCGCGGAGCATCGAGAGCTGCGCGTATCGAACCGATGCGCCGCTGCGGCTCGCCGTCGTGATCGACGATCTGAGTCTTTCGCCGCCGCAACTGGAGAAGGCGCGAACGGCGTTGCGCGTTTTTTTCGCGGCGCGCCTGCGGCCCGGCGACGAGGCCGCCGTTCTGCGAACCAGCGCCGGCGAGGGAGCGCTGGATCGTTTCACCGGCCAGCCCGATGCGCTGGTGGCCGCCATTGGCCGGGTGCGGTATTATCCTCCCACCGGGATGCCGCCGGAGGAGGCCTTTGCGTCCGGCACGCTCGGAGTGGTCCGCGCGGCGCTCGAAGGGATGCGCGAATTGCCCGGCCGCAAGGCCCTGCTGTTGATCTCCACCGGATTGCGCGACGCCGCGCGCGGCAACCAGCCGGCATGGGGGCTGCGCGTTCGCAATCTGGCGCACCGCGCGTCGGCCGTCTTCTTCGCCGTCGATATGGGAAATGCGGTGGAGCAGGGGTACTTTCTGGAGCAGGGGCTCGCCGCCGCCGCGAAGGAGACGGGCGGCCTCCTGCTGGATGGCGGCGACGTGGCCAAGGCGCTTGACGGCATCGCGCGCCAGCAGGAAGGCTACTATCTGCTCAGCTATAGCGCCGAAAACATCTTCGATTATGCGGGCCTGCCGCGGGTGTCCAATATCGTGGTGAAGGTGAACCGGCAGGATGTCGTGGTGCGGGCGCGCAATGGCGTGTACGGATCGGCCGATTCCACGGAAGACGATGTGTACCGCAGTCCGGATCGGGAATTCGAGCGGGCGCTCGGCGAGGATCTGGTCACAGGCGGAGTGCGCGCCAGGCTGTCCGGCTTTGTCACGCGGGGCGCCCAATGGCAGATCGAAGGGATCGTGCACGTCGATGCCCGTGACCTCACTTTCGTCAAGGGTCTGGATGGTCACTATCGCGCGACCCTCGAAGTTTCCCTGGGGTTGTTTGGGGACACCGGTGTATCCGTGAAGGATGTGGCGCGCACGATGGCGACCACTCTTGGGGAAGAATCGTTTCGCAAGGTCGAGGAGCATGGCTTCGACTACAATCTGACGGTCGCCATTCCGCGCGCCGGATCCTACCAGCTTCGCGCGCTGGTGCGCGACGCGGCGAGCGGCCGGATGGGATCGGCGCGCCAGTTCATGCACGCGCCGGACTGGAATGGCGGGCGCCTGGTGATGTCCTCGCTTGTCCTGCACGGCGAACTCGAGAAGGCTGCCGACGGCACTGAGGTGACCCGGGATCCGCTCGAGAACGGCGTCATGCGCAGTTTCAAAGCCGGCCACGACTTCTATTACAGCTACGAGCTGTACAACCTTGCGGCCGACGCCGCGAAGCGTGGGTCGGTGGAGATCACGGCGCGGATTTTTCGCGACGGCGTGATGGTGCTCGACGGCGCTCCGATGCCGCTGGTGTTTGAGCCTTCGGCCGATCCCGGCCACCGCCTCGCCAATGGCGTGGTCCGGCTGAGCGAGCGGATTCCGGGCGGCCACTACGCGCTTCTGGTGACCATCGCCGACAAGGTGGCGCCGCGCAGCGTGTCTCGGGTTATCGATTTCGAAGTGCGTCCGTAATCATGCCCAATTCGAGCCTGTATCTGCATCCTCGCGACGAGATCCTGCAAGCCATGGAGCGCATCTATCGTTACCGCATGACCACCACGTCCGGCGGCAATCTTTCCCTGCGGGAGCCGGACGGCGATGTATGGATCACGCCGGCGCGGGTCGATAAAGGGGCGCTGCAGCGCGACGACATCGTCCGCGTGCGGCCCTCCGGCGCCGTCGATGGCGTGCGCAGACCGTCGTCGGAGCTGCCGATTCACCAGCAGATTCGCGTGCGGCGGCCGGAGCTTCAGGGCATTGTCCACGCGCACCCGGTGGCGCTGGTCGCCTTCAGCCTGGCGCACGAGGTCCCGGATACCCGCCTTTTTCATCAGGCGTGGCGGGTCTGCGGCGAGGTTGGTTTCGCGCCCTACCGCCTGCCCGGCAGCGCCGCCCTCGGCGCCATCGTCGCCGACACCTTCGCCGAAGGCTTCCATTGCGTGATTCTCGAAAACCACGGAGTCGTCACGGCGGGACTCTCGCTGCAGGAGGCCTTCCGCCGTTTTGAGACGCTGGAATTCACGGCCAAAACGATCATCAAAGCGCGCCTGCTCGGGGGCGGCATCCGATTCCTGTCGGAGGAAGAACTCGTGATGGAAAGCCGGCGGCCGGGCGCGCTCGATGAGTTCCCCGCGCCGGCGCCATCGAGCGCGGAGAACGAGGTTCGGCGCAAACTCTCGGAATTCATCCGCCGCGCCTATCGACAGCGGCTTTTCATCAGCACGCAGGGGAGCTATTCGGCGCGGGTGGATGCATCGTCCTTCGTCATCACGCCGTACGAGGTGGACCGCGGGGTGGTCGGGGCGGGGGATCTGGTGCTGGTGCGCGACGGCCGTTCGGAATCGGGGAAGCAGCCCAGCAGGGCGGCGGGGATTCACGACGCGATCTACCGACGGCATCCCCATATCGGCGCCATCGTCAACGCCTATCCGGTGAATGCCACGGCTTTCAGCGTGACCGGCATGCCGCTCGACACGCGGACCATCCCCGAGAGCTACGTGGTGGTGCGCGAGGTGGCGCGCGTCCGCTACGGGTCGCAGTTCGGCGATGGCCGCGAGGTGGCGGAGGCGATCGGGCCGCGGCGGCCGAGCGCGATCCTGGAGAATGACGGCGTCCTGGTGACGGGCGCCGACGTGCTCGAAGCCTTCGACCGCCTGGAGGTCCTGGAATCGACCGCCGAAGCGATTATCAACTGCCGGGCGGTCGGACCGCTGCGGACCTTGGGGGACGCGGTGACCAAAGAGTTGGACGAAGCCTTTTTCCCGGCCCCCTGACAGGCGTTACACTATTCGTCCAGGGAGTACAAGCTATGAAGTTCCTGATTGCCCTCGCCATGGTCCCCTGCTCATTTGCAGCCGGCGTCCATCTTTTGCAGAAGCCCGCCATGAACAAGTCGCAGATCGTCTTCTCCTATGCGGGAGATCTTTGGACGGTCAGCCGCAATGGAGGGGTCGCCAATCGCCTCACGGGAGGGCAGGGCATCGAGACGCTCGTGGCCTTTTCTCCGGACGGCAACACCATCGCCTTCACCGGCCAGTACGATGGCAACACCGACGTCTTCACCGTGCCGGTCGCGGGCGGCGTCCCGAAACGGGTGACGTACCACCCGGACGCCGATTACGTCGTGGGTTGGACCCCGGACGGCAAGCGCATCCTCTTCCGCTCCGCGCGCGCCAGCGTTTCACGATTCTCCCAGCTTTTTACCGTTGCGCCGGAAGGCGGACTCCCCGAGCCGCTGCCGCTCCCTATGGCAGCCAACGGCGCGTACTCGCCCGACGGCAAACGAATGGTCTACGCGCCGCTCGATCCAGGCAACGTTCCCACCGGCTTCGACACCTTCGTTTCCTGGCGGCGCTATCGCGGCGGCCGTACCAGCTACCTTTGGGTGGTCAACCTCGACGACCTCAGCACGCAAAAGATCCCGCGCACCGACTCCAATGACATCTGTCCGATGTGGATCGGGGACAAGGTATACTTTCTCTCCGACCGCGAAGGCGCGATGACGCTGTACCGGTACGACCCGCAGTTGAAGCAGGTGTCCAGGCTCCTGGCGAATACCGGCAAGGATATCGTGCACGCCAGCGCGGGGCCGGGCGGGATCGTCTATGAGCAGTTCGGCTCGATCCACATTTTCGACCTCGCCACCAATAAGGAACACCCGGTGGCGATCGACATCATGGCCGACCTGACCGAGGTGCGGCCGCGGTTCCAGAACGTCGCCAGCCAGATCACCAATGCCCGCATCTCGCCGACCGGCGCGCGCGCCGTCTTCGAGGCGCACGGAGAGATTCTGACGGCGCCCGCCGAGAAGGGTGACCTTCGCAACCTCACCAACACTCCTGGCGTGATGGAGCGGTCGCCCGTCTGGTCGCCGGACGGCAAGTCCATCGCGTACTTCTCGGACGCGTCCGGCGAGTATGCCCTGCACATCAAGGCGCAGAACGGCGGCGCAGAGGCGCAGAAGATCGCGCTGGCGGGCAATGCCGCGTATTACTTCGCTCCGCAATGGTCGCCCGACAGCAAGCGGATCGCGTTCACCGACAATCAGCTTCATCTGTGGGAAGTCGAAGTCGCCGGAGGCAAGGCGACGAAAGTCGACACGGATTACGCGTACGATCTGGGCCGCGGCTTCTCCTGGTCGCCCGATTCCAAGTGGATCGCGTTCATGAAGTCGCTGCCCAATAGTCTGCGCGCTATTTTTGTCTACTCGCTGGAAAGCGGGAAGAGCGTGCAGGTCACCGACGGCATGAGCGACGCGCGCCATCCCGTTTTCGATCGCGACGGCCAGTATCTGTACTTCACCGCCAGCACCAATTACGGCCCGACGATCAGCGGTCTCGACATGACCAGCGACGAGCACGAGGTGACCAGCAATGTGTACCTCGCGGTGCTGCCCAACAATATCTCATCGCCGCTGGCGCCGGAGAGCGACGAAGAGAAGCCCGGCGAGCCGCGGCCGGCCGATGCCGCCGGCGGCGGCCGCGGAGGACGCGGGGGAAGCGGGGGAAGCGGCGGCGCGCCGGCGGCCGACACACCGCCCAAGCCGGTCCGCATCGACTTCGACAAGATCCAGCAGCGGATTATCGCCCTGCCGATTCCGGCGCGCTCCTACCTCGGGTTGGAGACCGGGCGCGCGGGCATGTTGTATATCCTGGAAGCCGGCGCCGGCGGCGGAGGGCGCGGCGGTTTCGGCGGCGCCACACTTTCCAAGTACGATCTCAAAGCGCGCAAGCTGGACAAGCTCGCCGATGGCGTCGCCGGTTTCGACCTTTCGGCGAACGGGGACAAGATGCTGATTCGGTTGGCAGGAGGCGGGGCCGGACGGGGCGGCGGAGTTCCGCCCGCGGGCGCGGCGGCGGCAGGTCCGCAGTACGTGATCGTCTCCGCGGCCGCGCCGTTGAAGCCGGGGGAAGGCGCGCTCAAGCTCGCCGACGTGCAGATCAACGTCGATCCGGCGGCGGAGTGGAAGCAGATGTACCACGAGGTGTGGCGCATCGAGAAGAGCTATTTCTACGATCCCAATCTTCACGGGGTCAACGTCGCGGACGCGGAGAAGGAATACGAGAAATATCTCGATTCGTTGGGGTCGCGGTCCGACTTGAATTACATTTTCCAGAACATGCTGAGCGAGATGACCGTCGGGCACCTGCGGGGAGGCGGCGGAACGCTGCCCACGGCGCGGGCGGTCCCGGGCGGCCTCCTCGGCGCCGATTATGAGATCGCCAATGGGCGCTACCGCATCAAACGTATTTACAGCGGAGAGAGCTGGAACCCTCAGTTGTTGGGGCCGCTGGCGGTGCCCGGGCTGAACGTCAACGCCGGTGAGTACCTGCTTTCCATCAATGGGCGGGAGCTCGAAGCCAAGGACGACGTGTCGCGGCTGCTGGAGGCCACGGCCGGAAAAGCCACGCTGATCCGTGTCGGCTCCGACCCGGCGGGGGCGGGGTCGCGCGAGCTGACCGTGGTGCCCGTGGGGACCGAGCAGACGCTGCGCCACCAGTCCTGGATTGAAGACAATCGCCGCAAAGTCGACGCGCTGAGCGGCGGGAAGCTGGCCTACGTGTACCTGCCGGACACGGGGCAAGGCGGCTTAACCGCTTTTACGCGCTACTACTTCGCCCAGACAGACAAACAGGGCGCGGTGATCGACGAGCGCTTCAACGGGGGCGGGCAGGCCGCCGACTACATCATCAACGTGATGAACCGGCCCTTGCAGGGCTGGTGGAGTCCGCGGTACGGCGCCATGTACCGCACGCCCGCGGCGCAGATCTTCGGACCCAAGGTGATGATCATCAATGAATTCGCCGGGTCCGGCGGCGACATGATGCCCTGGATGTTCCGCTACACCAAAACGGGGATGCTGGTGGGCAAGCGCACCTGGGGCGGGCTGGTCGGCGTCTCGCAGTATCCGACCCTGATGGACGGCGGGACGGTGACGGCGCCGAATTTCGGCTTCTTCAATCCCGAAGGCCAATGGGACGTGGAGAACAAGGGTGTGAAGCCCGACGTGGAAGTGGAGCTCGATCCGAAGCTGGTGAAGGAAGGCCACGACCCGCAATTGGAGCGCGCCGTCGCCATCGCGATGGAGCAGATGAAGGATCACCCGGTCCCGCAGCCGAAGCGCCCGGCCTATCCGAACTACCAGCGGCCGGTGACGCCGTCCGGGTCGACCGGAGCCGGGGCGGGCAGGCAGTAGAGCGCACATGGCGCCCCACATCGTCGTCGTCGGCAGCGCGAATATCGACCTGACCACGATCACGGACGCATTCCCGCGGCCCGGGGAGACCATCTTCGGGCGGGAATTCCACCTCGGGTTCGGCGGCAAGGGCGCCAATCAGGCGGTGGCGGCGAGTCTCTGCGGCGCGCGCGTGTCGATGGTGGCGCGCGTCGGCGACGACCTCTTCGGACCCGCCACGGTGAGCAATTTCGCCGCGCGCGGCATCGACACCAGCCACGTGACGATTACGCCGGGCGTCTCCAGTGGGGTGGCGCCGATCTTCGTCGACAGCGCCGGGCAGAACCGGATTCTGGTCGTGAAGGGGGCGAATGACCGCCTCCTTCCCGCCGACATCGACGCCGCGGCCGGGTTGTTGCGCACGGCCGATTGCGTGGTGCTGCAGCTCGAGGTTCCGGTGGAGACCGTCTATTACACGTTGCGGTTCACGCGGCGCCACGGCATCCGCTCGATCCTCAATCCGGCGCCCGGGCAGCCGCTGGATTTCGCCGGGATCGCCAATGCGGATTACGTGATCCCGAACGAGACCGAGGCCGAGGCGCTGGCGGGCATGCCCGTGGCCGATTTTGCCGGAGCGAAGGCGTGCGCGCGTGTTCTTGGCGAGCGCGGTCTGCGGGGAGTGATCGTCACGCTGGGCGCGAATGGCGCCTTGTGCGGCGGGGAACACTTCCCGGCGCACCCGGTGACGCCGGTGGACACCACGGGGGCGGGAGACGCGTTCATCGGCGCGTTCGCCACGTTCCTGGCGTCAGGCTGCGGAGAGGCGGAGTCGATCCGCAAGGCGAACGTGTATGCTGCGTTGTCGACGTTGGCTATCGGGACGCAGTCGTCATTTGTCACGCGAGAGCGCTTTGACGGGTTGTGGGTTACGGCGCCGCCGCTATGAGAACGTTCCTGGTCATCGTAGCCGCCATTACGCAACTTCAGGCGGCGGACCCGCGTGTGGGGAAGTGGAAACAGGTTCCCAGTCCGGCGACCGCCGACGATCCGCGCCGAACCATGACGATCTCCATGGAGCAGGATCGGGTAAGAGTCATATTGCCGAACCGTTCGACCGCCTCCCGCTCCGTATTTACGGCGAAGTTCGACGGCCGTGACTATCCGGTGGAGCAGAGCCCGGTCTACGACGCTGTCGCGCTGCGTCGGATCAATGGCCGGACATTCGAGGTCACTCGTAAAAAGGACGGAAGAGTCCTGTCCTTCGGGCGTTACGAAGCATCCAGAGACGGCGCCGAACTCGTGATGACAAACAAGGTCATCAGTCCACGGGGTCAATTCGTCGAAGTCTGGACTCGCACCGGCGCCAAGAACCCGGAGAATTTGCTGGTCGGCGAGTGGACGACGGATGCGGGTAAGACGGTCCGTCGAAGTCCCGGTGTCCTGACCATTACCGCGGTGGGCGCGAATGCCGTCCGGTATCTTTCAGGAAGCGGAATGAGTTACACGGCGCCGCTCGATGGGACGGAATCGCGACCGCAGAATTCGCGCGATGACAGTGTCTCGGTGAAAGTCATCGATAGCCGGACCGTAGAGGAGACGTGGAAGAGCAACGGGCGCGTCGGCGATGTCGGGCGGTACGTCGTGTCATCGGACGGGAGAGAGATGACCGTGACGTTCGACGCGGTGTTCGCGGATGGCGCCACGTCTCATTCGGTCGACGTCTACCGGAAGCAGTGAGAGCGGGCAGATGGGCGTTTGGGGCGCGAGCTTGTATTCGGGCGATTTCGCCATGGATCTGCGCGTCATGACCAGAGCGGTGGCGCGGTTGCCATTCGACGGGGACCGGCTAGCCGAACTGGTGTGCTCCGTGGAACCGCGGGCCGCGAATGAACCGGAGGACGAGGACCACACGAGTTTCTGGCTGGTGCTCGCCGATCAGTTCGTTAAGCACGGGATCCAATGCGAGCGGGTTCTGCGGAAGGCGCTCGAAATCATCGATGGGGGCTCGGATCTGGCGATGCTCTCGAAGCTCGGCATGGATGCGGCGGGGCTTCGGAAGCGTCAGGCGATGTTGACAGGTCTGCGGCAGACTCTGACCGAGGCCGCCGCGCCTCCCAAGCCGCGGCGGGTCCTGCAAAAACCACAGACCCTCCTGATGCAGGTGGGCGATGTAGTGGTCTATCCGACTTCAGCCGGAAAAAACATCAACCCGTACTTTTCTCCGGGGAAGTGGATGGCGACCTCCTGGCGGCAAGATGGATGGGGCGCGGCGGTCATTGTGGAGTGCGGGCGGGCTTTCGAGTTCCTGGCGTGGTATGCGCCGTTGACGATGGCGGTGCCGCTGCCGGAAAAGCCCGGGATCGCAGAGGTCCGTGCCGCGCCGGGATGGGTGCTCAGGAAGCCCGGCACGTGCACGCCGGCGCACTTCAAGAGGATGGGTTTGGAGAAGATCGGAACGGCGCCGGTCGACGTGGAGAAGCTCGACCGCCTTTTCCCGCGGCGGTCTCGTGGGTTGGTTGAGGCCGCGAATGACATTTCGATCGCGGGTCAGTTGTCTGCGGGCGCGAAGTTGCCGGCGAACTTGATTCACCTGGCAGGAGAGCCGGAAGAGAGCAGGCGGGGGCGGCCTTATCGTGCGATTGGCAGGCTGGACGAGATTCTGCGGTGAAGGAAGGGTCGCAAGGTCAAGATGCGGACGCCCATTGGTTCGCGGTGGATCAGTCTGTCTAGCTACCCGTACATGTTGATCTAAAGGATGGCGGAGAGAGAGGGATTCGGAAACTCAAGGGGTTTGACAGGTCTGTAAGTTATAGAGAATTCGTTGCCCCAGGTGTCATATTTGCCATCCGCGCCAGCGCGCATTACCCAAGATTGCCCAAATCTTCGGGCGCGCCGTCCAACCGCTTGCTCATTTTGTCAGTCCGATGGATTGGCCGGAACGGTGGAACTGATGCAGCAGCAGCCCTGTCCAGAGTTTCCCTATTCTGACGGTAAAATCGAATGAGGCGTACGCAAGCCTCGAATGCCTCTCGAACTTTCGCCAGCACCGCGTCATTAAGTTCGCAGATTTTGAAGGGCGCGACTTCAATCCGAATCGCTGCGGCCTTCCCCGTCTGTTGCACGTACATTTTGTCGCCGAGTATCGGCCCCACTTGCGGAGCAAAAAGGCGTGCTAGGCATGCACTGAACGTCAGATCCATGTACCCCCGGTCACACTTGGCATTGATGTAGATCCGTCGCGGTTGAGTGGGCATGTCCAGCGGTCGAAAATTCACCCATGTCTGACCCTTCGTAAAACTTGGCGGCTGCATTTCAAGATCTGGAAACTCCCTATTGGCGAGTTCGAAGGCCGCGTTCCAAAACGCATTTGTTTCAGGGTCAGGAGTTGGTTCCCAGGAGTTGGAACTCCTCTTGGCCGCAGTCGCGACGAAATGCGCCCTGTAAGCACTGCGCGGACTTTCGGGAGGTTCCGACCTAAGAAACTCGCTCACGGACTCGTACGACACGAACGAGTCGAAATTGGACGCCTCAGGATGGACACCGGCATACGCCTCCGGCGAGCAAAGAATCGCTTCGAATTCAGAGTAAACGTTATGAAGAATCTCAGCTTCAGCGCGAAGCCTGTAACGCGCTCCCTGTTCTGGTTGAAGTGGCGCGTCAATCTTGTCTTCGATATGCAGTGCAAAGCGGCTGTAATCACGTTGCTTTTCAAAAACAACCACAAGATCTGATTCGCCAGTGGTGTCACTACGCGAGACGTATACATCGACAACCTGTGCTGGCACACCGCCGAAGCTCTTTGTTTGGCTCAGAAACCAAGCGGCAAAGGCTGGAGAGACAGAGAATTCCTCGGCCAGGAGTAGATCGATGTCCCTCTCGTATTTGCGTTCTACAGGCATATTGAGACCGGTTTCTCGTGGTCCGGACCATCAAGGCTATCACATGGCTGGGACTAATAGCCCAGCCCCGTCAGAACCGTCTGCGTCTGTTCCAGGATGCTGCGGCGTTCCGCCTCGGATCACGTAGCTTGGGGCCGTCCATCAGCGCGAGGTTAAGGCGCATCAAAAAAGCCCCGATTCTAGCACCGGGTCAGATGGCCATTAACCAAAATTGCCCAAATTTGGCTAAAAAAACCACTAAAATGTAAACTGGCGGAGAGAGGGATTCGAAAGCGGCTGGTGCGTTGAAAACACGCAAGTTACTGAAAATTCGAGTACCGGAAAGTGCACGAAATCCGAGAATCGCCAATTCCGTGTACAAAGTCGTGTACAGTGTGTCCTCGTATCCCCGGGTGTCCCTTCGCCAAGAGCCTATTGCTTTCGCGTCGGATCGTAGGGCTCCCAGCGCGCGTCGAAACTGGCGTCGGTGATAACTACGCGCCCACGATCCAATTTGAATTTCACGATGACAGCGCCGCGACTGCAGCAGAGCCAGTCTCCCCGGTCCTGAACCCTAAGTCTGAACATGCCCAGTGCCATATTTCGAGGGCTGTTGTCATCGCCGCCGCTCGACAGAATCTTGCCTTCAGGAAGTGCGCCTTTGGCTGCCTCTTGAACCGGACCAAAGTCTACCCAAGTTGCGCCTCCCTTATCAAACCAGTAGTAGTCGTCGGAATACGTACCCTTGTTGCCGCCGACCATATATCTCGAACCCAGGAGCCTCTCTTGGCCTACGCCCACGAGAAAGGACGAACCAGCATGGGCATCTACTTGGGTTGGCTCGACATGGTAAATCTCGCGATACTTATCTATCCCCGTCTTGACAAGGATCATTTTCTGTCAGCAATCATCTGAAAACGTAGTTTTCTGAGCGCCATTCGACATCATCC
>CAZSQK010000156.1:0-15103 GCA_964608645.1 uncultured Solibacteraceae bacterium
CAGAACATTTCAGGCGTAACCTGTTCCCAGCGCGTTTTTCCGCATCCTGCTAGAATCCATGCTCGAGACTTGCTGCGGGGCGATCTTTGTAGCGACTCCGGACGATGCCGCACAGATCAGGGGTCGGGAAGTTAAGACTCCGCGAGCGAATGTCATGCTGGAATTCGGCCTAGTCGCCGGTCGGCTTTGCAGACACAACGTTGCTATTTGCAGGTACGGCGATGTTGAAATGCCGTCTGACCTCAAAGGACTCACGGTTATATCCATGGAACAGCGTTCGGGCGGCTCCGCAGAAAACGCTGTTGAGTTCCAGAGTTCGGCCGAGGAGAGCGTGCGAAAGTGGGCCCAAGGCACTTTGGGCACGGCAGAGAGAATTCCTAGAACCCAGCTTTTTCATGGCTACACGGGCCGTTGGGGATTCACAACTCAGATCAAAACATGGCGAGGCCTAAACATCGAATCTCCCAGCTACTGCTATGTTCACGGAGCATACGACCTTCTGGTCAGGTCTAACGGCCGAACGGGTTACGGGTGTGCGAGCGGCAGGCTTACCTTCAAAATCGTCAAGCAGCCACAGGCCAATCAACCGTTCCAAGGAGAATTTCGAGTGAGTCACGACATCGCAAATGTACTCTGTAGCGAAGACGGTGGCCTAACGTTCACCAGCAACGTATTTACCTTACAATCGATGACGGCGTCCGGCGAACCTCCTCCGGAACTGGGTGGACTATTGGAACCACCTGAGCCGTGGCCTTATTACTGGAACCTACGTCCAACCGGCGCACCGCGGACACTTCAAGGCAACATTAGGACCGATGTGGGCGGCGCTTCGACAGAAGGAATCGTCACAGCAGTCAAGGAACCGGAGGGTCTATTCGTCTGAGCCAATTTAGCAGGGCGGTCGCGATTCTTGGAGGTTGGATCGGTTTTCCTTCAGGGCGAATAACGGGCCACGGAGGAAGCACCGGAAGCGCCGTCACTTGAGCCTCTGTCCGGAATGCCGACGATCCGACCGAAACCGCCAACAGTTGGACCGTCGGTTCGCGCGCGAAGCGGGTGGACCAAAACGTCCGTGTACGATCACTCGAACACAGGAGGGTCCGGATAAATCTCCCCACGATCGGCGGCATACACATCGGCTTTTATGGTTTCCGAAAGCGCGTCTAGACTGTGAAACAAGATCTCCGCAGTTACTCCGAGGGCCGTCAAATCTCGGGAGAGGGAGAGCTTGCAATCGCCTGGAATTTCATACCGTATGATCTCGCGAGGGCCCGCGAGAAGTCTCTCGATTACATTCGCGCGGTTGGGTACAGGGTGAATCGTAAACCGACTAGACTGCGCAGACATGCGTGGAAACTCCACCGGCGGCAAAAAAAGCGACAGGATTTTCGGTGATAAGTTGCTGGATCTGCAGTTCCTCGCGGAGCTGGCGACGTTTAAGTCCATCCGATTCGTTAATGAATGCCTCACCTGCCAGATACTTGACGACCGGCCGATCGGCGGAGTGGAGGAAATAGTTGCTCCGATTGTTGAGGGCGTCAGGCCGAATACACCATACCTCTCCGGCTTCGGCGGGCGAGCCCTGCACCGCAAAGTAGAGCGCTACTAGGATGCTCTCCGTCCAATCAAGCAGCCTCGTTGGCACGCCATGATGCTGCATAAGCATCAACCAGCGAACGTGGTCGTTCCATGAAGGCACCATCGCCTCTATCGAGCAGGCGCGCAGACGAAATCGCTCTGCTAACCAATACTCTCGATAGCCGCCCCGTACCGTGGGCGGGGTTCGATAAACTACGGGAGTCAAAGTCCCGTAGGCTTTGGCATGTCCTCGAAACCAGCTAATCGGAAGTCTTGTCCCAACCGTTACACCCTGCTCGATCGTCCGAAGTTGTGCGCTCTGCGGTGCTAACGGCTCTTGCTCGATGCTCATGGATTGATGTTAGTACAGCGCGACGTAACATCCGCGTCAGCACTGCCGTGGTGCGAGGGTGCGACCGAAAAGGTTGTCCGGCAAGTAGCCAAGGAATTCGCCAAGAAGATCCGAGTAGCCAGTTTGCACTCCACGATCTACACCGAAAGTGCGCGCGGCTAGGCCGGGGCCGCGAGAGGCGAACTTCTGGGGCACCCCGCTGCGTTCACCGATTGCGCCGGCTGTCAACAAGTCCTCTGTTCGTGCCCGCCGAAATCCTCGCCACCGAGCAATCACGAACGACTTAAGCCCTCCGGTCGGAAAACGCGCCACTCGGAGAAAGGTAGGCAGTGGTGTTCACGCAGTAACTGGCTGGCTGCACGAACTGCCAATCACGCAATTCAACTTGACGGATTGTCCGTTCCGTCGAAGTCAACCCGGTTTCCGGATCGCCCCTGCATCACACGGAAACTGAAACACGGCGCACTCCAATGGCAACCCCCCGCGGAACGACTGAGCCGGCCTCATGCCCTCGTGTTCACGTGCCTGCCGGCCCCCATATTCAATTTTCTTCTCGTAACCAGTTTGATTCGATGTCGGGCGCGCGCGCAGTGGTGAACGGAATCAGCCAGCCTGATCTCCCTATTTGAAGCCAGTTGCAGCTACAGTGCGGAATTGGACCGATGCTCGCTAGCGGAGCGCGCCAATTCTCTGAACCGGCACAGCGCCCCTACCCCTTCCCCCGCCGCCGCGCGAGCATCTGCTCGTACGCGCCCCGCAGCTTCGTCATCGCCTCGGGCTCGATCTGGGGCGGTGTCCACGATGCGCCATACCGCCCGCACAGTTGGACGCTGCGCCGCAAGCTCTCCACAAATTGAATGCACTCGGGACAGCCCTGCAGGTGCTCCTCCAACTGGCCGCAATCGCCCGCGGGCAACTCCCGGTCCAGGTACTCCGATAGCAGCGCGAAGACGCGTCCACAGTCTTTCATGCCCGATGCTCTCCGGCCGCGCCGCGAAGATATTCGTCCATCTGCCGGCGCAGCAGCAAACGGCCCCGATGCAGCCGTGTCTTGACGTTTTCGGCGCTGATCTCGAGAATCCCCGCCGCCTCCTCCGTGCTCAACTCCTCGACATCGCGCAGCAGGACCACTGCGCGATATGTCTCCGGCAGTCGCTGGATCGATCGCGTCAGCGCTTCGTGCAACTCGGACCCCAGCAGGAGGTCGTCGGGCAAAGCGTTCCAATCCGCGATCTCCAGCTTTCGCCCCGCCCCCTCCCCCGAAAGCGATGGTTTCAACTCGTCCAGCGAGAGTTCCACCGGCGGCGCGAAGACGCTCTTGCGGCGTTTCATGAGGCACTGGTTCTTGGCGATGCGAAACACCCAAGCCTTCAATCGGGCGGGATCGTGCAATTGGTCGATGCTCTCGAAAACCTTCATGAGCGTCTCTTGCGCGATTTCCTCCGCGTCTTCGCGGCGGCCGCACATCAGATAGCTGTACTGCGACAGCCGGGAGTGGAACGCATTCACGAACTCCGTGAAGGCCGCTTCATCGCCCGACAGGAGATCGCGAGCAATCTCCGCGTCGGGCTTCACTGCGCTGGACACCTAACGATCGTAGCTCGATTCCGGTGTCGTCTCGGATTTGGCGCGTCGAGACTCGACGCGGCAGGATCCGCCCATTCAAGTGGGCACGCCCAGCCGCGGCAGCACCCAGCGCATCAATACGATATATGCCGCGAAGATCAAAATCGGCCAGAGTTCGTACATAAAGGTAGCTGCCTCCTTAGACGCGGCGCGGGCCTCCCAAGGTACACCCACGCCCGGCCGCCTCAGCCGCGCGCTGCGCCCGCGCTCTTTTTCAGAGTATCCGGCGCCCCGCCGGGCACGCCCGCCTTCCGCAGAAAGGTCATCATCGGACACCAGTCCGTAAACGCGGACTGGAACAGGTTCGCCCCCACGAAGGCCGTGAACAGAAACCAGTAAGGGCTCGCCCAGTAGCCGAGCGCCACGCTCAGCATCACGAAAAACCCGGCAATCAGGCGTAAGTAACGTTCGATGGACATGCGATTTTCCTCCTGCGATTCACCATGAAATAAACGATCGGGACCGTCATTCGTGACAGCGCCAGCGAAGCCACCTCCCCCGCCATCAGCGCGATCGCGAGGCCCTGGAAGATCGGATCGAACAGAATCACTCCGGCCCCCGTCACCACCGCCGCGGCCGTCAGCAGCATCGGCCGGAACCGCACCGCCCCGGCGTCCACCACCGCCTCCGCCAGCGGCATTCCCTCGGCCAGCCGCAGTTCGATGAAATCCACCAGGATGATCGAATTCCGCACCACGATTCCCGCGCCCGCGATGAAGCCGATCATCGACGTCGCCGTGAAGAACGCGCCTAGCAGCCCGTGCGCCGGCAGGATGCCGGTCAGCGAGAACGGAATCGCCGCCATGATCACCAGCGGCGTCGCGAACGACTGGAACCACCCGACCACCAGCGCGTAAATCAGAATCAGCACCGCGGCGAACGCGATCCCCAGATCGCGGAACACCTCGTACGTGATGTGCCACTCGCCGTCCCATTTCATCGAATACCGGCTGGAATCGGTGGGCAGCGCCGCCATGTGCTGTTCGATCGCGTACCCCGCCGGCGCGCGGAATTTGTCCATCTCGGGCCCGAGCTTGAGAATCGCGTAGACCGGGCTCTCCATCGCGCCCGCTACGTCGCCGATGACATAGGTGACCGGCATCAGGTTCTTGTGATAGATGCTCTTGTCTTCGTTCATCTCCTCGGTCCTCGTCAATTCGCCCAGGGCGACCAGGCGTCCGCTCCGCCCCGCGACTCTCAGGCTCTGCAGCCGCTGCGGGTCGGACCGCTCCGCGCGGTCGAGCCGCACCGTGAGCGGAATATCTTCCTTGGCGGCATCCGCGTGCAGCAGGCCGGCCTGATATCCCGAAGAGGCCAGCGCCACTGTGCGCGCGATATCGTCCTCGGAAATGCCGTGGATCGCGGCCTTCTCCTGGTCCACGATCAAGCGCCGTTTCGGTTGGTCGTCTTCCATATACCAGTCGACGTCCACTACCCCGTCCGTCCGCTTCCACAGGTCGCGGATGCGGCGCGCGATAGCCGCGCGTTCCGTGAGGTTGGGTCCGTACACTTCCGCCACCAGCGTCTCGAGGACCGGCGGCCCGGGCGGCACTTCCGCCACCTTCACCCGCGCCCCGTTCCGCGCCGCAACCGGTAAGAGCCGCTGCCGCACCTGCTTCGCGATCTCGTGGCTTTGCAGCTTGCGCTCCCCCTTCGGCAGCAGATTCACCTGGATATCCGCCACGTTCGACCCGCGCCGCAGGTAGTAATGCCGCACCAGCCCATTGAAGTTGAAGGGCGACGCGGCGCCCGCATAGGTCTCCAGGTTGACCACCTCGGGCTGCGCCAGCGCCGCGCGCGCCAATTCGCCCGTCACGCGCGCCGTCTCTTCGAGCGTGGTCCCGTCCGGCATATCGACGATGACCTGAAACTCGCTCTTGTTGTCGAACGGCAGCATCTTCACCTTCACGAACTGGAAATAGAAGAGGGAAACCGACCCGAGCAGAAGCAGGACGACGCCCCCGAGGAGACTCCACCGCAAAGCCGGGACCCGCAGCAGCGTCCCCATGTAGCGCCGGTAAAGCCGCGTCACCAGGTCCTCGCGCTCCGCGTGCGGCGAACCCGCCTCCGATTTGAGAATCCGCACCGCCGCCCATGGCGTCACGATGAATGCCACCAGCAGCGAAAAGATCATGGCCGCGGTCGCGCCGATGGGAATCGGCCGCATGTAGGGGCCCATCAGCCCTCCTACGAACGCCATCGGCAGGATCGCCGCCACCACCGTGAGGGTCGCCAGAATCGTCGGGTTGCCCACTTCGTCGACCGCTTCCACGGCCACTTCGTGCGGAGCCCGCCCCCGATTGGCCGGCATTCGCCAATGGCGCACGATGTTCTCCACCACCACGATGGCGTCATCCACCAGGATGCCGATCGAGAAGATCAGCGCGAACAGCGTAATGCGGTTCAGCGTGTATCCGTAGAAATAAAAAACGGCGAGCGTCAGCGCCAGCGTCACCGGAATCGCGATGAAGACGATCAGCGATTCCCGAAGACCGAGCGTGATCGCGATCAGGATGCTGACCGAGATCACCGCAATCAGCATGTGCAGCAGGAGCTCGTTCGATTTCTCCGCGGCCGTCTCGCCGTAATGCCGCGTAATATCCACTTGCACATCCCCGGGAATGACGCCGCCCTTCAGTGTCTCGACATTGCGCAGGACATCCTCGGCGACGGCGACGGCGTTGGCGCCCTTCCGCTTGGCCACCGCGATCGTCACCGCCGGCAGGAACTCGGCCGCGCCCGCGTGCGCGATGCGAACATACTGCGAAGGCTCCTCTCCCCCGTCGCTGACCTCTGCCACGTTGCGCACGAACACCGGCCGCCCGTTCGAAACGCCGGCCGCCACATTCCGGACATCCTCGGCCGTCCGCAGAAAATCGCCGGTCTCGAGAACATACTCCCGGTTGCCGGAATCGAATCGTCCGGAAGGTAGCCGCTGGTTCGAGAGGCCCAGCGCGCCCGCCACCTGCAGCGGCGAGAGCCCATACCCGGCCAATTTCCCCACATCCGGCGCAATGCGGATCTCCCGCCGCTGCCCCCCGATGAGTGTGACCGCGGCAACGTCCGGCGCCTGCTTGATCGCGTCATGGACCTGCGCCGCGATGCTCCTCAGCTCGAAATCCCCGTAGCGTTTGCTGGACAGCGTGAGCGCGAGAATCGGAACATCGTCGATCGATCGCGGCTTGACCAGCGGCGGAGTCGCCCCGGGCGGAATCAGATCGTTGTTCGCGTGCAGCTTCTGGTTCAACCGCACGATGCTTTTCTCCTCGTCCTGTCCGACGTAGAAGCGCACAATCGCCAGCGCCCCTCCCGGGCTCGAAGTCGAGTAGACATACTCCACGCCCGGAATCTCCCACAGGAGCTTCTCCATGGGCTTGGTGACCCGCTCTTCCACCTCCCGCGCCGACGCCCCCGGCATTTGCACGAAGACGTCGATCATGGGCACGCTGATCTGCGGCTCTTCCTCCCGTGGCAGCTTCCAAATTGCGAATCCCCCGATCAGCAGCGAGCCCGCAATCATCAGAGGCGTAAGCTTGGAAGCGATCCAAGCGCTGGCAAATCGCCCGGCAGGCCCGAGGCGGCGCGATGACTTCATAGCCCCGCCCCGGCCAGAGCCATATCCGAGTCCCCCGGCAACCACCCGCTGACAGGGAGCATCTCGATCATTGCCGGACCTCCACGGGGGCGCCATCCGCCAAGCCGTCGGGCACCGGCGCCACGACCTTCTCTCCAGCCGCCACACCGGAGAGAACTTCCACAGCCCCCGACCGGCGTTCTCCCGTCGTAACCATACGGGAGTGTGCCAACCCCCCTTCAATGACAAACACCGATTGCAGATGCCCGCGCTCGATGACGGCCGCCACCGGGATTGCCACCACTGTCCGGATGCCCTTCTGGAACGAGGCGCGGCCGAACATGCCCGACCGCACGCCCGCGACCGCCGGCAGATCGATTTTCACCGTATAGGAGCGGGAAGCCGCATCGACGGCGGGCACAACTTCCGCGATCCGGCCGTCCAGTTTACGCTGTAGCGCGTCGAGCGAAACTGCGGCGGCCCGCCCCGCTCTCAACGCCGGAAGCTGCGATTCGTCCACCGATACTTCCAGACGGTAAATGCCCCCGCCCTCGATGGTCAGCAGCGGAGCCCCAGGAGAAGCAAGCGTTCCCGGCTCCACGGACCGGGCCGTCACGAGACCGGCGAATGGCGCTGTGATCCGTGCGTAGCCGCGCATCACGGCCGCGGAGCGAATCTCCTGGTCTGCCTGCGCCAGCCGCGAATCGAGCTGCGTCCGTCTCGAACGCGCGATCTCCAGCATGGCCTGCGCGGTCCGCAGGCGCGCCGATGCCTCGTCGAACTCCTGGTTCGACACCGACTTCTTCCCCGCCAATTCCTCGATGCGCCGGAACGTGGACTGCGCCAGGTCGAGGTTGGCTTGGGCGGACGCCACGCCGTTGTCAGCCTCGGCCGTGGCGCTTTGCGCTTCGGCCCGTGCCGCTTCCGCGCGCCGCAGGTTGGCCTCCAGATCGCGCGAGTCGAGGGTGATCAGGATCTGCCCTTCGCGCACGGAATCGCCCGCCGCGACGGCGACTTCCTGAACATATGCCATCACTTTGCTCGCAACCGTGACAGTGGTGCGGGCGCGGACCGCGCCCGTCGTCTCATACCATTCCGGCCATTGCTGCGGCGCGGCCGTGGCCGGCCGCACCGGAATGGAAGCCGCCGAACCAGCCGCCCTGGGATGGAATTCCGCTCCTCCGCAGGAAGTCAGCAAGACAAGCGAAAAGATCAGTGCGCCGAGTTTCATTAGTCCAATACCTCCGAATCCGCCGTGAGCCCGCCCGCGGCCAGTTCCAGCATCGTGGCGGCAAGACGCTGGTCGTGCACCGCCCCGAGGTAGCGGGTCCGGCTTTCCAGAACGGCGGTCTCGGTGCGCAGCAGATCCGTGACATTTCCCATCCCGGCCTGGTAGCGGTTCTGCGTGATGCGCAGACTCTCCTCCGCCTCGGCCACCGCCGCCTTGGCAACCTCGATTCGCTGTTGAGCCGCCCGCAGGCCCGCCCAGGCGCGGCGCACCTCCAGACGCACCGCCGAATTCACCCGTAGCGCCGTGGCTCGCGCGCGGTCGGACCCGTAGTTGGCTTCCTCGATGCGCGATCGATCCGCGAAACCGTTGAACAGGTTCCAGCGCACGCCGATCGAGACCAGCCAGTTGCCGCCGCCGCGGGTTACGAACCGCTGCCGGTCCGCCTCCACCGCGCCGTGGAAACTCACTTGCGGACGGAGGGCGCCGCGGGCCGCATCCGATTGGATGCGCGCCAGTTCCGCCGCCATATGGGACTCGCGAGCCTCCGGACGGCTCGCGGACGCCTGCTGTTCCAGGGCATCGAGCGACATGTCCGGCAGGTCCAGGGGACGCAGCGTCGTGACCAGCGAATGCGCGGTGTCGAGCGGCGCCCCTATCGCGTCGTTGAGCGCGGACCGCGCGATATCGAGATCGGCGGCGCGCTGAATGCGCTGCTCGTTGACAGCCGCGAGGTGGACGCGGATCGAGAGAACGTCCACATCCGTCGACATCCCCGCCGCGCGCACGTCGCCGGCGCGCTTCAAATCCGCCTCGGCCGATCGAACGGCCTGTTCGGCGCTCTTGAGGCTATCGGCGGCGAGAACGGCCCCGTAGTAGGCGCGCGCCACGCCTGCGATGACCGTCATTTCGGCGCGCCGGCGCTCCTCCGCGCTCATCTCGCGTCCCAAACCGGCCGATTTGACCGCGTTCCGCGTCTGGCCGCCGTCGTAAATGACTTGATCGACGGTGAGTTGGGCCTGGAAATTGTTCAAGGCGATGTTGAAGTCTTCAACAATGGGCTGGCGCTGGGTGAGCAGTGAGCCGAAAACGAACACGGGATGATCGCTGCGCGTGAAAGATTCGGAGACATTGACCTTGGGAAGCGCGCCGCCGCGGGCCTGCGCGATGCGCGACGTGGCGGCCCGCAAAGACGCGTCGGTCTCCGCGATGGACTGGTTGTCCCGCACCGCCAGCCGGACGGCGTCGCGCAAGGACAGCGCGGGCTGCGCTGCCAGGGGCGCGGCCAAAAGGACTACGAATATCGGTTTCATGCGTGCAGACAGGAAGATGCAGGAAGGTGGGATCGGTGACAGCGTCTACCGCTGAAACATCGAGATCCCGGCGACTCCGGCGGCGCCGGTTGCCAGGCAGTCCGCGGCATTCTTTTCGGTAATGCCGCCCAGGGCGAGCACGGGGATTCGCACCGCCCGGACCGCCTCGGCCAGGCGGTCCAAGCCCTTCGCCGGGCCTTTTGCGCCGGTTTCGAAGACCGGTCCAAATACCGCAAAATCAGCATCTTCCGCCTCCGCGAGGCGGAGCTCCCCGACGCTATGCGTGGAAACGCCGATGAGAAATCCGCGGGGGGTAATGGTCCGCAGCGCCGATGGCGGGATGGAGCCGGCGGGCAGGTGCGCGCCATGCGCCCCGCAGGCTAATGCGACATCGACGCGCGAATTGACGAGGATGCGCGCGCCATGCGGGTTCGGCAGCGCGAGGGCGCGGCGCACCAGGGCGGCGAGGTCGCGCGCGCTGAGGTCCTTCTCCCGAATCTGGATGCCGTCGACTCCAAGTGATAGAGCCCGTTCGATATTATCGACTAATGGCGCTCCGGCGGCGCGCCTGTCGGTGATGTAGTAGCGGCGGATCACAGCGGGCGGTAATAGCGGCCGCCGGCGCAGGCGCGGCAGATTGTGCCGACTTCGCGGCCGAAACTGATGGCTTCACCGCAGCTTTGGCAGGTGACCCGGGGGGCCCGATAGCCGGGTAGATCCTGGGGTGGGATATCGACGGTAACCCATTCTATCGAGAAGAGTTCCTCGTCCAGCATCTGGCGGTAGGCGGACATCTGCTGCTGGTTCTTTTCAGCGATCTCCGGGCACAATTCGCGGGCCCGGCCACGGGCGCTCTCCAGCGCCACCACTCGAACGTTGTGCTGAAGTTGGAGATCGCAAAACGTGGCTGCCATTTTGCCGAAGTCCAAGAATTTAAGGGCTCTTTTGCCCATTCGGCAGCCGGTGACGACCGTAATGGCGTCGGTGGCGCACCGGTCGATTTCGACGTAGGTGATCAGCCGCTTGCGGTCAACGCCGGTGGGGTCCTCGATGCCGAGGAGGCGCATGCCATACATCGCCATGCGGAGACCGAGGATTTGGCCGGCGCAGAGGTGGCCGTGGGCCTTTTCGGCCAGGCGTTCGTACTCAAAAAGGGTCAACATGGGGCAAATTTGGCGCTGAAATGACGCAAAAATGGTGGTTCTTCGACGATTTTTAGTCCAAAAATGGCATTTTTTCGTTCATTTATTTCCAAAATTGCCTCCACTACGTAGTCGATGTGGCTCTGCGTGTAGACCCGGCGGGGGATGGCGAGGCGGAGGAGTTCGTGGCGCGCCGCGGCGCCGAACATGACGGAGCCGATCTCCACGGAGCGGATTCCGGCGTGGCGGTACAGCTCGACGGCGAGAGCCTGTCCGGGGAACTGGCGCGGCGGAATGTGAGGCAACATGCGCGCGGCGTCGATGTAGATGGCATGTCCGCCGGGAGGCTCGACGATGGGGACGCCGCGGTCGGCGATGTGGCGTCCGAGATAGCGGGTGGAAACGATGCGGTAATGCAGGTAGTCGGGGTCGAGCACCTCGTCGAGTCCGGTGGCAATGGCGTCGAGGTCGCGGCCGGCGAGACCGCCGTAGGTCGGGAAGCCTTCGGTGAGGATGAGGAGATTGGTTTCCTGCTGGGCGACGCGGTCATCGTTCGAGCAGAGGAAGCCGCCAATGTTGGCGAAGGCGTCTTTCTTGGCGGAGAAGGTGCATCCGTCGGCGAGGGAGAACATCTTCTGGGCGATCCGCTTCGGCGTCCAGGAGGCGTAACCGGGTTCGCGCTCACGGATGAACCAGGCGTTTTCGGCGAAGCGGCAGGCGTCGAGATAGAGCGGAATGCCGTGGCGCGCGCAGACCGCTTTCACGGCCTCGATGTTGGCCATGGAGACGGGCTGTCCGCCGCCGGAATTATTGGTCACGGTGAGCATCACCAGTGGAATGCGGGCGGCGCCCTCCGCTGCGATGAGGGCTTCGAGCGCGGCGACGTCCATATTGCCCTTGAAGTCGAGGCGCGCCTGCGTGTCGGCGGCTTCCGGCAGCGGGAGGTCGACGGCGCGGGCTCCGGTGAATTCGATGTTGGCGCGGGTGGTGTCGAAGTGGGTGTTCGAAGGAACCGAGTGGCCGGGTTTGCAGAGGACGGTGAAGAGGATGCGTTCGGCCGCGCGACCCTGGTGGGTGGGAATCATGTGGCGGAAGCCGGTGAGCTCGGCGGCGGCGCGGGCGAGGCGGTAGAAGCTCTCGCTGCCGGCATAGGATTCGTCGCCGCGCATGACGGCGGCCCACTGTTCCGTGGACATGGCGCTGGTCCCGGAGTCGGTGAGCAGGTCGATCAGGATGTGGCGGGCGGGGATGAGGAAGAGATTGTAGCCGGCGTCGCGAAGGTGGCGCTCGCGCTCTTCGGCCGTCGTGTGGCGCAACGGCTCGACGCTTTTGATGCGAAACGGTTCGATAATCGTGCGCACGTCGAAATTGTAGCGCACGGCTTTTCCGCGCCTCTGCCGACCGCAGCGGTATAATCTCTCGCAAATCATGAAACTCCTGTCGATCCTCTTATGCATCTCGACGCCCTGGCTGGCCCGCGCACAGGGGACCGCGGCGGACTATGCGCGCTCGCGGGGTCTGCGCGACCGCCTGCAAAATCTGACGGCCAACGTTCCGGGGCCGGCGACGTGGATCGGGAGCTCGAATCGGTTCTGGTATCGCAAGACGGTGAAGGGCGGGGCGGAGTTCGTCATCGTGAATGCGGAGACGCAACAGAAGCAGCCGGCGTTCGATCATGCGAAGGTGGCGGCGGCGCTCGGCGGGAAAGCCACCGCGACGACGCTGCCGTTCCAGGATTTCACGTTTGCGGACGGAGAGCGCGCCATCACGTTTCATGCCGATGGCTCGGCGTGGCGGTGCACGCTGGCGGATTACGCGTGTGTCAAGACCGGTTCGGCGCCGGCGGGCGGAGGGCGCGGCGGCGGAAATCCGGAGGCGCCCGACGAATTGGAAACGCCCGCGGAGCCCGAGAACGACGTCGTGGACGGGATGGCGCTGGAATATCCGCAGCAGGCGCAGGGCGGACGCGGCGCGACCAACACCTTCGTGGCGTTCGGCGCGACGCCGCCGCCGGAGACCCGGAGCTCGCCGGACGGGAAGTGGGAGGCGTATCTCAACAATTACAATGTGATGCTGCGCAAGAAGGGGGAGGGGAAGGGCGAGCCGCTGAGCTTCGACGGGTCGGAAGGCAATTACTATACGCTGCAATCGCTCGCCTGGTCGCCCGATTCGAAGCATCTGGCGGCGCAGCGTGTCCGGCCGGGGTATCGGCGGGAGGTGCACTATGTGGAGTCGTCGCCGGCGGATCAGCTTCAGCCGAAGCACGCGACGCGCGATTACGCGAAGCCGGGGGACACGCTGGACATCGCGCAGCCTGTGCTCTTCCAGATCGAGAGCCGCAAGCAGATCGACGTGGAGAACGGGTTGTTCCCGAATCCGTACGCGCTGACGCGGCCGGCGTGGCGGAAGGACAGCCGCGCGTTCACCTTCGAGTACAACCAGCGAGGGCACCAGGTGTACCGGGTGATCGAGGTTTCGACGGAGACGGGGAAGGCGCGCGCGGTGATTTCGGAGGAGAGCCCGACGTTCATCGACTATAGCGGCAAGAAGATGCGGCAGGATCTGGCGGACGGCAAGGAGATCCTATGGGGTTCGGAGCGCGACGGGTGGGACCATTTATATCTGTATGACGGCGCCACGGGGAAAGTGAAGAACCAGGTCACGAAAGGCCACTGGGTGGTGCGCGGGATCGAGCGGGTGGACGAGGAGAAGCGGCAGGTCTGGTTCCGGGCGAGCGGGATGGTGGCGGGGCAGGATCCGTATCTGATTCACTACTACCGCGTGAATCTGGACGGCAGCGGCCTGACGGCGCTGACGGAGGCGGACGGCAACCACGCGGTGAAGTTTTCGGACGACCGGAGATACTATGTCGACACCTGGTCGCGGGTGGATCAGCCGGCGACTTCGCAATTGCGGCGGACGGAGGATCGAAAGGTCCTGATGGATGTGGAGCGGGGCGAGATGGCGGGACTGGTGGAGGCGGGTTGGAAGGTTCCGGAGGTGTTCACGGCGGCGGGCCGGGATGGAAAGACGGACATTTGGGGCGTCATCTATAAGCCGGTGAATTTCGATCCGGCGAAACAGTACCCGGTGATCGAGACGATTTACGCCGGGCCGCACGGGAGTTTCGTGCCGAAGGAGTTCAGTGGGGCGGCGCAGCCGCTGGCGGAGCTGGGATTTATCGTGGTGCAGATCGACGGGATGGGGACGAGCAACCGGTCGAAGGCGTTCCACGATGTGGCATGGAAGAACCTGGGGGACGCGGGCTTTCCGGACCGGATTCTGTGGCACAAGGCGGTGGCGGCGAAGTATCCGTGGTACGACATCACGCGGGTGGGCATTTACGGGACGTCGGCGGGCGGGCAGAGCGCGCTGGGGGCGCTGCTGTTCCATCCGGAATTCTACCGGGCGGCGGTGTCGAACAGCGGATGCCACGATAACCGGATGGATAAGATCTGGTGGAACGAGCAGTGGATGGGGTGGCCGATCGGGCCGCACTACGCGGCGGCGAGTAACGTGGACAACGCGGCGAAGCTGCAAGGGAAGTTGTTGCTGGTGGTGGGGGAGATGGACACAAATGTCGATCCGTCGTCGACTTACCAGGTAGTGAATGCGTTGATCAAGGCGAATAAGAAGTTCGACTTGTTGGTGGTGCCGGGTGGGGGGCATGGGGCGGGCGGGGTGTATTACCAGCACCTGTTGCAGGATTTCTTCGTGCACAACCTGATTGGGGTGGAGCCTCCGGCGTGGTAGGGCTTGCATGATGGGATGGCGCTCCCGCCGGATCTTGGGGCGGCCATCGGCGGGAAGCGGGTCGAGATTCCTCAGCGGCTCTGGATATCGATGGCAAAGGCATGTGGCCGGGCTTCGGGCTTTGGGTCTGTCTGCGGCGGGCCGACACTCTGTAAAAGCAGGCTCCTGGAAGAAGGCATAAGATCTTTGGCCGGATAAACGCGGATTCTGGACCAGACCTTGGGGCTTGGCCGATTCATTTCCAGGTATTGCGACGAGTATAGGGAATGTCCTGAGCCGACACCCGGAGTATTCCGGGTCCAATCGGATTCGGCTTAGCCAGAAATGGTTAGTCGTCACACACCAGAAAAAGCGATTGTGAAAATTCGGACATTCGGTGTCTAATCGATCAGTCGAGCGATGGCGTCCGGAGCCGATGGTGGCTCGGCGTCGCTCATCGCCCGATGATTGCGGTCAAGACAATAGGCGCCATTATGTTCCTCCGATCTTCAGCAACCCTTCTTCTTCTCGCCTGCTCCCTATGGGCGCAACGCGCGG
>CAZSQK010000157.1:0-15049 GCA_964608645.1 uncultured Solibacteraceae bacterium
CGTGGGCAAGGGGCACCTCGGCCTAGGCGACAGCGAACGGACTGACTTTACGCCGCCGCTTCACCCCGGACCCGTCGACCGTGGGTTCGATTATTACTACGGCATTCCCCCTTCGCTCGATTTCGAGCCGTATCTGTTCTTCGAGAACGATCGCGTGGTGGAGCAGCCCACGGCGCAGACGAAGGGCAGCACCCAGCCGCCGCGCGGCGTTTTCTGGCGGCCGGGGGCGATTGCGCCGCACTTCGAATTCCCGAAAGTCCTGCCCACGTTGACCGACAGGGCCGTCTCGCTGATTCGCGAACGCGGCCGATCCCCCAGACAGCCCTTCTTCCTCTACCTCGCCCTCTCGGCGCCACATACGCCGTGGGTCCCCGTGCAACCATTTCTCGGCCGTTCAAAGGCCGGGCTCTACGGCGATTTCGTGGCGCAGGTGGACGACACGCTCGGCCGCGTCCTCCGCGCGCTCGAAGACGCCAAGCTCGCCGCCAACACCCTCGTCGTCTTCACCAGCGACAACGGCGCCCACTGGACGCCCGACGACAAAGCGAAATGGCCCCATCTGGCCAATGCCAACTGGCGCGGCATGAAAGCCGATATCTGGGACGCCGGACATCGCATCCCGTTCCTCGCGCGCTGGCCCGGCAAAATCCAACCGAACACCACCTGCGACCAACTGGGCTGCCTCACCGACCTGATGGCGACCGCCGCCGATATCGTCGATTTCAAGCTGCCGAACGACGCCGGCGAGGACAGTTACGACCTCCTGCCCGCGCTCACCGGCCGGGCCCGCGGACCGATCCGCGAAGCCATCGTCCACCACTCCAACCAGGGCATGTTCTCCATTCGCGCGCAGAACTGGAAACTGGAATTGGGGCTCGGCTCCGGCGGATTCAGCGCGCCTGCCAATGCCGAGCCGGCGCCCGGAGGTCCGGCGGGACAGTTGTACGATCTCGCAACGGATCCCGCCGAATCGGATAACGTCTACCTGAAACATCCGGACGTCGTCGCCAGACTGACGGCTTTGCTCGACCGCTACCGCGAGCAGGGCTATAGCCGGCCGATGCGGTGACCGCCATGTCGAACCGGCGCACGTTTCTGCAAACACTGGGAGCGGGGCTCGCAGCCGCCCCGGCGGCTTTGGCGCAGCGCGCGCGCCGGCCTCCGAATGTGCTCTTCGTCCTTGCCGACGAGTGGCGTGCGCAAGCGGCCGGCTACAACGGCGATGCCAATGTCATCGCGCCCGTGCTCGATCGCTTTGCGTCGGAGAGCGTCAATTTCGAATGCGCCGTCTCGGGGACGCCCGTCTGTTGCCCGTATCGGGCCAGCCTGCTCACCGGGCAGTATCCGCTCACCAACGGCGTGTTCATCAATGACGTGGAGCTGAAGCCGAAGGGCCCCACTCTCGCCGAGGTCTTCCAACGCGCGGGCTATGCCACCGGCTTCATCGGCAAGTGGCATCTCTACGGCAGCCCCGACGGCAATTACGGCCGGCGGCTGGCCTACATCCCGCCGGAGAAGCGCTTCGGCTTCGAATATTGGAAGGCCTGCGAGTGCACGCACGAGTACAATCGCTCGCTCTACTACGAGAACAACGACCCCACGCCGAAATACTGGCCGGGGTACGACGCCTTCGCGCAGACCGAAGACGCGTGCCGGTTCATCGAGCAGCGCGGCGCGCGCGATCCGTTTCTGTTGGCGCTTTCGCTCGGTCCGCCCCACTTCCCCTACCCCACCGCGCCGGAGAAGCAGCGCGCCATGTTCGCCGGGCGCGAGATCCAACTGCGGCCCAATGTGCCCGAGCCGCAGCGCAAGGCCGCTTCCGAGAGCCTCCGGGGATACTATGCCCACATGGCCGCGCTCGACGATTGTCTCGACCGCCTGTTGCGCACGCTCGACCGCGCCGGCGCCGCCGATGACACCATCGTCGTCTTCACCTCCGACCACGGCGACATGATGCTCTCGCAGGGGCTCACCACCAAGCTCTATCCCTGGGAGGAATCCATCCGCGTGCCGTTCCTGCTGCGCTATCCGCGCCGCTTCGGCGCCCGCGGACGGCGGCTCCGAGCGTCCCTGAACGCACCCGATATCATGCCGACCCTGCTCCGTCTCTGCGCGCTTCCCGTGCCGGATTCGGTGGAAGGCGTCGACGTCTTTTCGCGGCCACCGGGCGCCGCGCTCCTCAGCCTACCCGTGCCGATCACGGAAGCCCGCCGCTACGGCATCGCCGAGTACCGTGGTCTGCGGACGGACCGCCACACGTACGTGCGTTCGATCCACGGCCCGTGGCTGCTGTACGACAATCGGAGCGACCCTTTCCAAATGCACAACCTGTGCGGCCGGAGCGAGCACAGAGATCTGCAGTCGCGTCTCGACCGGTCCCTCGACCTGATGCTCCGCCGCCGCAATGACGATTTCCTCCCTGCCGCCGAATACGTGAAGCGAGCCGGCGTAGGCCACTACCGCGAGGTCAACGTTCCAATCGGGCGGCATGCGAGCCCCTGGGGCGATTGGGATTCTACGTTGAGAGGGTCGTGAGCTAAGTGGGCAGGCAAAGGCAGTCTCGTAGTATCAGAGTTACGGCTGGATTAAGAGCGTTACCGTGGCGAGTCTGGACTCCAAACTGGGACTCGAGTTTTGGGAGCCCGTGACGTATCATCGTGATATGGGGACGCTTCCCATTAGCGACGGCGATTTCACGCGCGATCCGAACGCGTCTTGGCGAAGGTCGAGGAGGGCGTGGGGGTGATCGTGGAGCGCGACCACCGTCCCGTGGCGACCATAAGAGCAACTAGGCGTTCGGGACGTCCAATTTCCGAATGCATCGCCTCGGCAAGGGCTCAAGTAGTTCAAAGACGATCTTGGATGATGGCTTCGGCAAGGATGTCGAGGAAGGGATTAGAGAGCGCAGCCAGCCATGGAATCCCCCCTCCTGCGATTGATCCTCGACTCAAGCGTGGGTATTGCAGCGGAACGGAAACGTCACAGCGCAAGCGACGCCGTCTGCGGTATACACGATTGCATCGTCGTCGATCACGCCTGGTTCTTCTTCGTTCAGTAAGTAGCCCTTCCCGCTGATCTGGAATCGGCGAGGCAGATTCTTGACCCGCACCTCGAACGGATTCCCTTGAACAGGACGCCGCAAACGCAAGCGTAATAAAGATAGCGGTAAGGCCACGACGCCATTGTCGTTTCCGCACTACCATCTCAGACACCAACGCAGTCTCCTCAGTTCCTTTGTGGCACGGCGGGCGAAGGGACGCTACGGGGACGGGTGCAGTGGGGACGGATGGGACGTTCCCCCGCAAGGCGAATCTGAGGCCATTGCGAAGCTACCTCGCTTTTCTGCGCTTGGGAGCGGTTGTGGACTTGGCGGCCTCGGCCAGAACCCTGAGCGCTCGGTTCACCGCCTCCGCATTGGGGAACAGGATCGCGAGATCGGGTTCAATCAGCACCAGATTCGTTCCAGCGGCGGCGCGCCGGTAGTATTTTCCGCGCACGCCACCCGTCAGTTGCGAGAGATCGTATTCGGGCCGCAAGTCGTAGTTTAACTCAGCCGCTGATTCCTTCTTCATACTGTTCGCGTTCGGTTCGCGTAGCTCGGCGCGCGCTAATAATCCGAATCCGCCTTCGGCGCTCGCAATGGGATACGAACACCAAATACCCTTTCATTGTATAGCCGATGGTGATTTCCCGGCGTTCCTCCTTCGAATGATCGGGGTCCGGAAAGGTGGTCGCGAGCGGATCAAGGAAGACCGTTGCCGCGTCTTCAAAGGCTACGGCGTGCTTGGTGAAGTTGGCCGCCGCCTTGCCGGCGTCCCACTCAATAGTCACGCTCGCAGTTTATCTCACGGCATCGTCGTTCGTGGACAGGCACGCCACCGCTTCGCGCAATGGGCTCGTATGTTGCGCCCGGCGCGATCTGCGCTCCCCCTATATAGGAGATCGGAAAAACTTGTCCTCTGCATTTCACAATGACGAGGAGATGATCGTAACGGGCCACGCCAATGGCTGCCGTCCTACCATGTATAGGCTGAAAACGGGCGTATCGAACCCTTCTGCATTTTCTAGGCAAGAAATTCAGAGTGGGGGAAGACAAGCGGATATGTTTTCACTGCCCGTTGTTCGAGGTTACCGCTACCATCACCGGACGATTCGATCATCTTACAGTAAGACCCACATGGTATCCGTGAGGCTCCGTGCGTCAGGCGTTAGAACTCATGGCGTTGGCTTCGGCCATTTGAACGCCGCACTTTCCCGGTTGGTCATCCAATCGGTGACAGATGTGGTTGCTGCGCCAATCGACGTTTCGGTTTACGAGAAGGACAAATTAGGACTGTTCTCTGTTCTCTGCGATGGTCTGGTGGACGCCGTCCGTCTGTTAAATTGTTTCAGGTCTTAAACTCTGCAATAATTCCATACGGATCATAGCTATGAACCAAAAACGAAACGCTTGTAGGCGCGGGCGCTCGTCACACTGGCCCGCCGTGTCGCGGACTGCCGCGACTCTCTTTCTCTCGATCGCGCCGGCCGCCGCCCAGGCGCCGGCTTGGGCTCGCGGCGTCCTCAACTCGTCGTGGAGCGCGTCCGACTGCATGGCGCGTGCCCAGAGTGCGTTGCAGTCCGAGGGGTATTCCATCGATTGGAGCGGCAGCGACGCCCGCCACGGAACCAAGGGACCCGTGTCTGCCCTCATCCTCTGTGAGACGGCTCCCGGCGGCGGCGTTCACTACAACCTCATCATTCATACCAACGGCTCGCGCCCGGCCGCCGACGAAGGCGCCCCGCTGGACAACCGCATGAAGAACCCGCCACGTGGCGGAACGGGGGGCGGCGGCACAAGCAGCGGCGGCGCCGGTGGTGGAAGCGGAAAGGCCGTGGTCAATGTGGCTCTCGGCCGTCCGGCGCAACAGAGCAGCACATTCGCCTGGGCAGGGCCCGCAACCGGTCCGGCAAGCGGCGTCGATGGCAAACTCGGCTCCCCTTTCCACACGGACAACGAGCAATCGCCTTGGTGGCAGGTGGATCTGGGCAGGAGCTACGCTCTGCAGGAAGTTCGCGTCTTCAACCGCATGGATTGCTGCGGCGAGCGTGCGCGCTCGTTGATGTTGCTGCTTTCCGACGACGGCCGCAACTGGCAGAACGTCTATTCCAACCAGGGTCGCGACTTCGGCGGCAAGGACAACCCCCTCAAGATTAATTTGGCGGGCCGGCAGGCGCGCTACGTGCGGATCCAGTTGGAACAGCCTAACTACCTCCACCTGGAAGAAGTCGAAGTTTACGGCGTACAGTATTTCGACCGGTGACCGGCGCTGCTCTACCCGGTCTTCACTGTCGGAATGCGCATCTCCACCGGCGGTAATGCCGGGAAATCGGTGTACGGCGTAGCCTGGTACCAGTAGCCGACAGAGAAGAAATTATCGCCGCGATCGTTGGCGTGGCCGTGCTCCATCGTGTACTTGAGGTAGCGGTCGAATGTCACCGGATTGTCGCCGTGCCAGCGGTAGCAGCAGTATCGGCCGCCCACCCGCTCCGGAGCGACGATCATCGGAGCGCCGTACATGCTGTGAGCGAACGGCACAGCGCCATCGCGGCCGCCGAAATTCCAGCTTCCCAGGAAATAATCCTCCGACCCGGTGCCCACAATCGCGGGCTTCGCCTCGTCGTCGATAAAGATCATCTCGTCGCCTTCGCCCCACCACCCATTGGCGTTCTGCAGGACGCCGAGCGTCACTCCCATCAGGTGGCCCCGTCCGCGCGCTTCCGCATAGACGTAGTTCTTGGCGCCGTCCGGATTCAGCTTCGGACCCTGGTAGGTCACCGGCACGCACGGGGCGCTCTGGCGGTACTGCGCGTGGAAGTAGAGAGCATCGTCGGGCAGCGACGGCACGGTCATATAGTCGATATTCGAATAGAAAGACCCGACCTCCTGCTTGCCTTCGTTCGTCACCGTGAATCGAGCGGAGCGGCGGTACGGCATCGCGAAATAGCAGTTCAACGACTTGCCGGGTGAGCACGCCAGATACTGCGACTGGTAGTTGAAATACGAGTTCAGGTTCAGGCCGAAGAAATCCCCGACCGGCGCCTCGACGCTCGGCTTGGCGTTGCCGTCCCAATAGCCCCGCAGCACCAGCTCCTTCAAATGATCGGCGCCGCGCGCCGAGATCGTGAACCAGATGTGACTGATTACGCCGGGTCCCTGCGCGTTGAAGACCTCCTGCACCCCGCCCGGCGCGATCGTCCAGAAGTCGCGGTTGCCGCCCGTGCGGTCGAAACTCGATTGCTTCAGAGACTTGTAGGCGCGCGCCCGGGCGTAGGGCGGGAGAATCGGAGGGGCGGCGGCGCCCGTGGCTTGTGGCGGTGCGGCCTGCGCGGCGGCAGGCGCGGCGGCCACTCCCGCGGCGCTCAGCAGGCGCTGCAGAAATCCGCGGCGATCGTTGTTGGAACCCGGCATAATAGCCTCACTTTCCAAGCGCTTGCCCAATGGCCTTTTCGGCCGGCAGCGCCATGATCTGATATCCGGCGGCGTCGGGGTGCGGCCCATCGCCGGTTAATTGTGTTCTCGTATCTCCTATAACCGTGTCGTCTCGGTATACGTGCCGAAGACCGCGCGGAGCGCGTCGCAGATCTCCCCGAGCGTGGCATACGCGCGCACCGCGTCGAGAATCCGCGGCATGGTGTTCTCCGTGCCCGCGGCCGCCCGCCGCAGCGCATCCAGCGTTCGGCCGACCTGCCCATTGTCGCGCCGCCGCCGCAACGCCGCCAGTTTCGCCTCCTGATGCTTGCCCGCCGCCTCGTCGATCTGCAGCAGTTCCAGCGGCTGGTCGTCCGATTGGAACCGGTTGACCCCCACGATCACCCGCTCGCCCGCTTCGACCTCGCGCTGGTAGCGGTAGCTCGCCGCCGCGATCTCCGTCTGCGGAAACCCCGCTTCAATCGCCGCGATCATCCCGCCCATCCCGTCGATGCGCCGGATGTACTCGTTCGCCGCCGCTTCCGATTCGGCCGTCAGCTTCTCCAGAAAATAGCTGCCGCCCAGAGGATCCGGCGTGTTCGCCACTCCGCTCTCGTGCGCCAGCACCTGCTGCGTCCGCAGCGCGATCGTCACCGCGTGTTCGCTGGGCAGGGCGTACGCCTCGTCGAGCGAGTTGGTATGCAGCGACTGCGCGCCTCCCAACACCGCCGACATCGCCTGCAGCGCCGTCCGCACCACGTTGTTGTAAGGCTGCTGCCACGTCAGGGAGCACCCCGCCGTCTGCGCGTGGAAGCGCAGTTTCAGGCTGCGCTCGAGGCGCGCGCCATAGCGGTCGCGCATCGCCAGAGCCCAGATTTTCCGCGCCGCGCGGTACTTCGCGATCTCCTCGAAAAAGTCGCTGTGGGCGTTGAAGAAGAAACTCAGCCGCGGCGCGAAATCGTCGATCGCCAGCCCCCGTTCGAGCGCCCAGTCGACATACTCCATGCCGTCCCGCAGCGTGAACGCCAGTTCCTGCACCGCCGTCGAGCCCGCCTCCCGGATGTGGTAGCCGCTGATCGAAATCGGGTTAAACCGCGGCGTGTGCCGCGCTCCGAACTCGATCGTGTCGGTCACCAGCCGCATCGACGGACGCGGCGGGAAGATATACTCTTTCTGCGCGATGTATTCCTTCAGGATGTCGTTCTGCAGCGTGCCGGAGAGGCGCGCCCATTCGACCCCCTGCTGCTCCGCCACCGCCAAGTACATCGCCCACAGCACCGCCGCCGGCGAGTTGATGGTCATCGACACGGTGACGTCACCCAGCGGGATGCCCCGGAAGAGGATCTCCATGTCCTCCAGCGAGCACACCGACGCGCCGCATTTCCCGACCTCGCCTTCGCTCATCGCATGGCCGGCGTCGTAGCCCATCAGGGTGGGCAGGTCGAATGCCACCGAAAGCCCGGTTTGCCCCTGTTCGAGCAGGTAATGGTAGCGGCGGTTGGTCTCTTCCGGCGTGGCGAACCCGGAAAACTGCCGCATCGTCCACAACTTGCCGCGGTACATGTCGCGGTGGATGCCGCGCGTGTACGGGAATTCGCCAGGCTCCGGCAGTTCGGCCGGCGCATCCTCGGGGCCGTACAGTGGCTCGATGGGAACTCCGCTGATTGTGGTGAAGGAACGCTCGGCCGTCTTCATGCAGACCCGCTACCGATATCTTACCCCGCGGCGGTGGTGGCTAGCCCGTGAGAAGAGGTGCTGCGATCCAACATCGTCTTCGGCTGGCGTGCGGTCGATCCTCTGAAATTTCGGAAACTCATTCGGAACAAGTCCTCGCAAACGATATCGTTCCTGTGGCGTCCAAAGAATTCCGGGGGTGTCCGTGCGAGGTAATTTGTTCCTGGCGCCGGTTCTGTGCTTCTGTGGCGTGCCGCTTCCTGCCGCCGACGGGGTCTCGCCGGCCGCGGCGACGTACCTGGATGCAGCGTTGACCATAATGCAGGAGAATTTCCTGCACAAGGACAGGATCGACTGGCAGCAGCTTCGCCGGGAGACCCTATCTCAGGCCACTGGAGCGCAAACGCCCGTGGATACCTATCCGGCTATCCGCTTCGCACTTGCCAAGCTCGGCGACCACCACAGCTATCTGCAGCTGACCCAAGAACTGACGCGAGAGGAGGCGTCAAGGCAGCCGAAACTTGCGAATCCTTCAGCGATGCCGAAGCCGCCCGTCCGAAAACCAACGTTCCCGTTTCCATCGCCGTTCAGGACGCGGCGCGTACCCGAAGGCGCTATGGTGCTCGCGTCTGCCCGTCCAGTGGCGCAAGTCGTTGTGCCGTTGTTTGCCGCTGACGATCGAAAAGATCAGGATGCATTCGCGACGAAGGTTCAAGAAGTGATTGCGGAGCTGGCCTCAAAGAAACCTTGCGGATGGATTGTGGACCTGCGCGGGAATGGAGGTGGCAACATATGGGCGATGCTGGCGGGGGTAGGGCCAGTTCTCGGGGAGGGCGATTGGGGCGGCAAGATGTATTATGAGAACGGTCGAGCCGGTATGCGGGGCGACACCAAGGATCCCTATTACGTGAAGACCAATGGCACGCCGGTCCGTCTGGAGGGCACACCACCGGTTGCTGTATTAATCGATCGGGATACAGGCAGTTCGGGCGAAGGCATTGCAATCGCGTTCCACAGCCGGGCCGATACGCGCTTCTTTGGTGAATTGACCTACGGTGCGGCCACCGGCACATTTCCTTATAAGCTCAGCGACGGCGCACAAATCTACCTGGTGACTGGAACTATGGTGGATCGAAACGGTCGCGAATACCCCGACGGTATCGCCCCTGACCAGGAGGTCTTATCCGAGGCGACGATTTCCACGAATGACCCTGTGATTCGTGCGGCGTCGGAATGGTTGTCTGGCCAGAAGGCCTGCCAGACCCCGAGTAAATAACTCGCGCTCGCACCGAGTCGGCACAAAAAAAGCCGGCCCCGAAGAGCCGGCAATGACGAGTCCGAAAGCGGAAGGTCGTTCCCCCCGAAACGCCCTCCGCACGGGCTCCAACCCTATCGATACCGGAAAGCGGAGTTTCGTTGCGCGCACAAATGCCCGGAACGTGTGGTTACGAACCTATCGGGGGTCAGTTTCGTGACGCCACGGTCTCGGTGCGCCCCGCCAGAGGCTGCACGACCCCATTGCCGCACACCGCGACGCCGGTCTTCATGAGCGCGGTAAGAAATGTAAACAAAAGCGCATAGAAGCCCTGCTCCGTCAGCGGCTGCTTGCCGGGAAGCCGGAAGTTCGCCGGCAGTTCCTTCGAGATGCCGATGCGCAGCGAGTTGCGGTGCGCCCGTCCGCCGCGGTCGCGCTTGTTGGCGAGGGTCAATGGGGTCTGCATGACCGAGCCGCTGCGGCCGTCCACGTAAAACTGGCAGCGCGAGAACCAGCCGAGGTTCGCCGGATCCGCGGCGTCGAACAGCAGCAGCGGCGCCTGCCTGCCGGGCGCGCTCAGATCGAGCTGGATATTCCGCTGTCCATCCTTCGCCCGCGTCTCGAACCCCGCCTCGCGCGCGATCTTGGCGACCATCTGCGGCTGGATCTCCAGGTAAATCAGTTTGTGTTGTCCGGCCTGTAGAACTTGCATGACCCGACGCCATTGTAGCAGTTCGGGCGCGCAATCCCATTCCGCCGTCTACCCCGCCGTCGCTTCGCTGCCGCCGCTCACCACCCAGCCGTCGGCCAGTTGGATCACGCGGTTGCCAAAGGCGGCATTCGCCTCCGAATGGGTCACCTGGACGATCGTGGTCCCCTCGTCATTGAGCTTCTTGAATAGCTCCATGATCTCCTTGCCCTGGCTCGAATGCAGGTTGCCCGTCGGCTCGTCCGCGAGAATCAGCTTGGGATGCGCGATCACCGCGCGCGCCACGGCCACCAACTGCTGTTGGCCGCCCGAAAGCTGGCTCGGATACAGGTCGCGCTTGCCCACGATATGGAAGCGGTCGAGCGTGTCGCACACCATCGACGCGCGCTCCGATCCTTTGACATTGCGGTACGACAGCGGAATATCGAGGTTCTCGTACACCGTCAGATTGTCGATCAGGTGGTAGCTCTGGAAGACGAAGCCGATATATTTCTTGTTCAGCTCCACCCGGTCCTTGGGCTTCATACGGTGCACCTGGTAGTTCATGAATTCGAACTCGCCAGTCCACGCGCCGTCCAGCATCCCCAGGATGCTCAGCAGCGTCGATTTGCCGGCGCCCGAGGGGCCCATGATCGTAACGAACTCCCCTTCCCTGATATCCACGTTGATGCGGCGCAACACATAGCTTCGGCCGTAGCCGCCTTCATAAAATTTCTCGAGATTCCGGAGTGTGATCATGTTCGTCCTATTCGGTCCCGCCCAGTATAGACGTCCGCCGCCCTCGCCCCGTGAGCAAATCGATCACAAGGGGGCGTTCCGGCGCGGAGATCGGCTGGCGCTGTCAGATTAACAGATGTCGCGGGTGTGCGGTGCGGGGAGTCTGCCGGGGCAGGTCCGGGACCTGCCCCCGTTCTTTTTAGGACCAGGGCCGCGCGGAGTTCCGGCGCCACGACGACTTGATCGAAATCCCGCCGTTCACATTGTGCAGATGAATCTGCGCTCCGCCGTGATTGACCAGGGCTTTCAGCCGGTGGCCGTCCGAGCCGCGCCACGGGCGTCCGAATTCCGATTGGATCCCGCCGCTCAGGTTCTTCGCCTCCAGCGCCGCCTCCGAATTCGACGGAATCGAGATCTCGATCGGCCCGTTCACCGAGCTGAGATTGATCGGGTTGGCGCGGCTGATGCGCTCGAAACCCGCTTCCAGCCGCCCGTTCACCGTCGAAAGATCGGCCTGTCCTTCCAGCCGCTCCGCGTGAATGCTCCCGTTCACTGACGACGCCCGCACCGGCCCGGCGACGCCCGTGATCGACAGCCCCCCGTTGATCAGCTTGATATTCTCGAGGTTCGCCGACCGCGGCACCATAATGCGATAGTCGACGCTGGCCGGGTGTTCGGCGTCCGCGCCAGCATACTGGGTCCGGATCGATAACAGCGTCGAAGAGGAGTCGACCACGATATGCGCGTCGTCCAGGCGGCGCGGATCGCTGGACTTCTTGACCGCCTGGACCAGCACCTGGTCCCGGTCCCAAGCCACGATCTGAACATCTCCGTAGAGGTTCTGAATCACCACCCGCCCGTTCGGGTTCAGCGCGTAGGATTGGCGAAACTCCGTCTTGGGAGTTCCGATAATATTTGCGTACAGACTCGTGCCGGCGGACAGAGCCAGCAAAATCCCCCAGGCCCCTTTTACTGCGATCATCGCGCCCCCCTTACGGCTGATGAAAGTACACGCCCCCCGGTTGGAACGAGTTCGAAACCCGCCCCGCCCGGATTACCACCCCTCTTAGTGCTTGGCCTCGATGCTCTCCTCGACGATACGGCCGTCGAAAAGACGGATTGTGCGGTCCGCGAAGTCGGCGTACCGCGGGTCGTGCGTCACCATGCAGATCGTTGAGCCGGCCGCGTGCAGTTCGCGCAGCAGGCTCATCACGGCTTCGCCGTTGGCCGAGTCCAGGTTGCCCGTAGGCTCGTCCGCCAGCAGGATCAGCGGATCGCCGCTGAGCGCGCGAGCCACCGCGACGCGCTGCTGTTGACCGCCCGAGAGCTGCGAGGGATAGTGCTTCATGCGGTGCGACATGCCGACGCGCTCCAGCGCCTCCTGCACCCGGCGCTTGCGCTCGGATGAGGGCATCCCCCGATACGTCAAGGGGAGCTCGACATTTTCGTAAACCGTCAGGTCGCCGATCAGGTTAAACGCCTGGAAAATGAAGCCGATTTCGCGGTTGCGGATGCGCGCGCGTTCGGAGAGCTTCAGACCGGTCACCGGCTTGCCGTTCAGGTAATAGGTGCCGTCGCTGGGCGTATCCAGGAGACCCAGAATCGCCAGCAGAGTCGACTTCCCGCAGCCCGACGGCCCCGCGATCGACAGGTATTCGCCTTTCTTCAGCTCGAAGTGAACCGAAGAAAGGGCGTGCGTCTCTACCTCGTCGGTGATGAACACCTTGCTTACATTTTCCAGTCGAATCAACGCTTGTGCGCCGTTTTCCATGATCATTTGCTCCCTTTTACGAAAGTGGCGAGTAACTAGTTCAACTTAATTCGGTCGTAATTGTCGTACGCGGACATATCCGAGAGAATCACCCGGTCCCCTACCCTCAAGCCTTCCTTCACTTCGATCGTGTTCACCGAGCTGCGCCCGAAGGTCACCTTCACCTTCGACGCGTACTTGCCGTCCGGATCGATCTTGAAGAGCGACACCGTGGCGTCCTGCTGGCCGAACACCGGCCGCCCGACGAACACCACATCGTCGAGTTTTTCCAGTTGAATGGTGCCGTCGACGCTCAGATCCGGACGCGCTCCCGGGGGCAAAGCGCCTTTCAACGCCACATCCACCGTCACCGTTCCGTTCAGGATCGACGGGTCGATGCGGAACACGCGGCCTTCGATCAGCCCGTTCGAGCCGCCGCCCGCCAGGCGCGTGTCGATCACGGCCGGCTGTCCCGGAGCGATGTCCTTCACCTGCGTCTCGGCGATCTTCAACTCGGCCTTCAGATGCGACGGCTGCGCAATCTTCCCCAGCGGCGCGCCCGCGGCGACCTTCTGCCCTTCTTCCACGGCGGCCAGCGGTGGCGGCAGCGCCTGCAGCGTCCCCTCGAAGCCGGCGCGAATCTTGAGCTGGTCCACCTGGCTCTTCTTGAGCCCGTAATCGGCGCGCAGTTGCTGCACTTTGACGTTCTGCGATTCGAGCTGCGCCTTCTCCTGGTCCGCATACGTGGCCATGCGCTTCTTCTCGATCTGCACCCGGTCGTACAACTGCTGCGCCTTCACCTTGGAAATCTCGGCGTCCACGTTGGGAAGCAGTTGCTCCTTGGCCAGCGAGGCGTCGCGGTCGGCCTGCAGCTTGGCGGTGTTGTAATCCGCCTCCACCTGGGCCGCGGTCGCCTGCATGTCGAAGAGCTGCTTCTGCAGTGTGACTTTCAGATTCTGGTACTCGGCCTCGGCGGCCTTCTGCGCATACTCAGCCGTCACGAGAGTATTTTCGAGCTCCGGGCTGCTCAGGATCATCACCACGGATTCGGCCTTGACCGGCGTGCCGGGCCGGATGAGAATGCGCTCGATCCGCCCGTCGGTCCGCGCCGTGATCAACATCGTGTTTTCCGGCACAAGGTTCCCGAGCCCCCGCACTTCGCGCAGCATGGGGCCGCGGCGGACGGTATCGGGCCAGAGCGTCGACATCTCGACCCCCGGGGCCGCCGGCTTCAACTTCGCCAGTCCGATGGTGATCCCGACACCCGCGGCGGCCAACACGACCAGCGTAATCGCCAGCCGGATCGCCTTCTTCTTGCCCACACCTTTGCGCTGTATATCCATTTTGGGTTCCGGACGCTGGAAAGGGCACGGCGCCTGCCAATCGCCGATCGTGTCTAACGTTAGACGTTTAAAGGGCTAAATTAGTTGGGGAGGATTTTGCGAGTGTCCGGTTGTGGGATCGTCTGTGCCGGAGTAGCACAAAGGCTCAGTGCCCGAACCAGCCCGGTCCGACCACCAGGTGATGGCTGACGGAATCGGGCACCACCAGAAAGAGGAAGAACCCGACCGTCGCATGGGCGATTCCCAGAAAGTACAAGTTCTTATGCCGCAGATAGATGCGGGCGCAGAGGTAACCCGTTCCCAGGGTCACCGCCATGAGAAACCAGTTCGGCAGATGCGCTCCCGAAAAGAGCACCGCCGACGCGACCGACGCCGCGCGTCCCGACATCGCCCCGGTGAACCGGTTCAGGAAATAGCCGTTCACGAGGTATTGCTGGAAGGTCCCCCACGGCAGGTACGCCACCCAGACGAGAAACGCATCTCCAAATCGGATCTGCCGGGTAGTCTGGAGGAGGATGCCCGCGGCCATCATCGAAAGCCCCAGGAAGGCCAGGATGGGCGCGAACTCCGCGAAGCACTCCCGCAGGTTCCGCCGTTGAAAACCCAGCACTTCCGAGTTCTCATGCCGCGCCAGGTGAGACACCACCATGACGGCGAGGATCCCGATCCACGTCCCGTGATGGCTATACCGGAGCTGCCAGATGTACGCCATGATAAAGGCGAAAACCGCAAGTGGCTCCAAGAGCGAAATCCGGCGAACCGTGGCCCGGGACATACCTGATTAGGAGTTTACGTCCGCCGGTGGGATTTGTGCGGGTCGGTTTCGCACAGGTCATGGACCGTTCACCGACAGTGCACCCGTGTTTGCTACAATCCACGCATGTTGCACAAGCCAATGCCCATTCTGATTGCTCTGGCTGTATTGCTGCTGCCGCTTTGCCCCGCGCAGCAACCGCCGAGCACCGCGGCCACTGCGGCTAGCGCGAAGGAGGGAGCGGCAACGCCGGGCGAGCGGGGGCGTATCCTGGGGATCGGTGGAATATTTTTCAAGTCCGCGAATCAACAACAGATGCGTGAGTGGTACGGCAAGCATCTCGGACTGGCGGATAAGGGCGGCGGCGTCATGATGCCGTGGCGGGAGAAAGACAAC
>CAZSQK010000158.1:0-14967 GCA_964608645.1 uncultured Solibacteraceae bacterium
CTAGGGCGTCACGGCAGCGGTTCCTCGCCTCGTCGTGCCCGAAAACAGGATCTGTATACAACGGGTTTTCTCGTCGTTATCATTGTGGCGCTGATTGCGCTCGCCCGCGAGTCCGTCAGCCCGAAGGTAACCGTTCAGGCACAGTTCACAACCTCGCAGCCGGGTAAGGTTCTTCGTTTCGACGTCGCCTCGATCCGAGAAAACACCAGTGGAGCCGCGGGTGGCGACGGAAGGATGTCGCTGAGAGACGGGTTTCTTCGGGTCAATAACTTGCTCCTAAAATCGCTGATCACGAGCGCTTATGGAGTGCACGAGGGATTGATCTTTGGGTTGCCCCGATGGGCAGAGGAAGCTCGCTATGATATTCGGGCCAGGGTGACCGATGCCGATCCGGCAGCGCTGACTACCATGAGCGGTGAACAGCGGCGGGCGCTGATGGGGGCGATGCTGGAAGACCGGTTTCACCTAAAGGTCAGCCCCATCACGAAGGAGCTACCCGTGTATGATCTCGTCGTCACGAAAGGCGGGCCGAGATTCAGCGAGAGCACTCGCGGACAACGTGTAGAAGTGCGTAAATCAGAGTACACCGGAACAGCCGTTCCAATGCCGGGCCTGGCTTCCTTTCTAGAAGAAGTTGTGGGACGCAGTGTGGTGGATAAGACGGGGCTCAAGGGCGCATACGATTTTCACCTGCAGTGGGAGCCAGACCCGAGCGGAGCAGACCGCGATACTCTTGCATCCATTTTCACAGCACTTCAGGAGCAATTAGGATTGAAGCTGCAGCCGAATAAGGGCCCAGTAAGGACGCTGTCCGTAGATCACATAGAGCGGCCTTCGGAGAATTGATATGGACGGAAGTTGTCAGGTTCCATAGAATCAGGCGTTCGATACCGCTCATCCGGATGTAGTTCATTTGCGTGGTTCCCGGCGCCGACTTAGTGCCCTTTGAGCACCGTGAAATCGCGCAAGTCGCTATTGCAGAAGTTCCAAGTTCCGGCGGACCGGCTCGATGTTCGATTGAAACGTAAGGGGGCTTCCAACCAGTTGCCGGCATCTGATGTGTGCCCCTCCTTCATTTCATGCGCCGAAAGCGGGATTGGTGCTGAGTGCCCCCGAGCACCAAGACGTCGCCTTCGAGCCGAAATTCCTGTGAGGTTTCCTTCCCCTCGCTACCGGGCTCCTCGCCGGCCAGGACCGTCCGAATCAGCTTATTGTCAACGATCTTCCATGTTCCGTAAGAAGCTCGAAAGCCGCCGAATTGTTTCGCCAATTCCTCTCTTGTCCGGTGGTCAAAGTCATGCGCCGGCTTGCTGCGGTTCGGCGAAACCACGATATACGAGTAGTACCCGTCCTCGCAGATCAGAAGCACGCCCTGGGGAAATTGAGGCTGGGTCATATTGTGCCAAGCGCCGGTTAAAGGGCTTGCGGGTTTTGCCGCGCCAATGGAAGCGGGCGACTGCGCCGGACAGCTATAACAAGCGAAAAGGACCAATAGCAAAGCGTGCGATGTTTTCCAATTGAACATGATCGATGACTCTCCAGATGGCATCGGCGGTTATTCCTTTTCCTTGTGTTTCTTCGCCTTCAGTTCTCCGCCGGCGCCTTTTCCGCGTGATCCACAACCAGAATGTCCACGGCGCTCTTACGAGATACGAGCTTCAGGCCAAGTTGCTCCCGAAACGCTGTGAACAGAAGGCTCGTCATTTCAAGCTCGCCTCCATCCTTGGGCGGCGCCGTCATGAACGAAGTGACGTCGATCCGTATATCGTAGCGGTCCTTTAATCCCGTGGCGTCAATCACAGGCCGGCCCAGCGGCTCCGAGATTTTTGAGGCGAACTCACTCATGGTCACCTGTTTCGCAAGCATGCCGGTTCGGCCGTCGTTGCCGAAGAACGACGGCGCATCCGTCGTCGATTTCGAGAATTTCGGGCCTCCTGGCATGAGCGTCAGGGCATAAACGTGCATCTCTTTGCGATCGGTATGCACCTTGACGCCAAAGCGTTGAACCAGCAGCGTGCGCAGCATCGATCGGAGGCGATCGACGGTAACGGGCTGCGCGGCTTTTGCGAGAATATCGAAACCAGTGTCACTTAGCCAAGCCGGGGCATCGACTTGAAACGGCGGCGTGTCATACGCCCACTCAATACAAAATCGAAGGCTCACGCCGCGGATCGTAAGCGAGCCGGGCGAGATCGCCCCCCGGACTTCATCTCCGTTCCTCGCCTGGTTCGATGGCCGCACCGAGGCGACCTCGAATGCCGGCGTAGAGCCGGCGGCGGACGGCTGCGCCAGACAGCTATGGGCAAAGAACACAGAGGAGTAGAACAGGATACTCAAGAACTTCATCAGTCCTTCCCTTGTCTGTGCTATGTATAGTATGGACAGGGGAGGGAAGTCAAGAAGAAAATGGGAGAACGCACAACTCCGGAATTGTTGCCCGGGACACTCTACATGTTGATCCTCCGCACTTTGAACGGAGGACCACTACACGGCTACGCCATTGCGAGGAGGGTGAAAGACGCGTCGCAGGAAGGCCTGACGCTTGAAGACGGTTCTCTCTATCCCGCGCTGAACCGCATGATCCTGAAAGGCTGGCTGAAGGCGGAGTGGGGTATCTCCGAGAACAACCGCAAAGCTCGCTTTTACCGGCTGACTGCCGATGGCCGCAAGGAACTGGAGCGCGAAACCGAACAGTTCGACAAACTGATCCGCTCGATCCAACTCGTGATGCGCACCGTTTGAATGGATCGTTATGAGCCTTTGGGGTCAAATCCTCCGCCGCACGCTCTACTTGGGCCGGCGTTCGCGCTTCGATCGAGAACTGACTGACGAGATCCGGTTCCACATCGAGACGCGAGCCGATGAACTCGAACAAGCCGGCATGCCGCGCGGACGCGCGATGGAACAGGCGCGGCGCGAATTTGGATCGGACACGCTGATGCGCGAAGACACGCGGGCCGTATGGCAGTTGGTCTGGTTTGGAGATCTCGTTCGCGATCTGCAGTATGCTGTGCGCGCTCTACTTCGTAATCCTGGCTTTGCGGTGACTGCGATCACGTGCCTTGCCCTTGGGATCGGGGTGAATACCACCATCTTCAGTCTTTCGACCGAAATGCTGTTCAGCAAGCCCTCCTGCCGCAGTCCCGAGACGCTCTTCCAGGTCTGGATTGGAGGGAGCAGCGCGGCTCCGCAACCGCAATATCGGTTCGTCCGGGACTCCCATGTGTTCGAAGGAATCGCTGGTGAGAATGAGGAGACCGAGGCCAACTGGCTTGCGGGCGACACCGTTCTTCGTCTGTTCACAGTGCGGGTAACGGACAATTTCTTCAGCGTGGTAGGAATTCCAGTCATGTCGGGCCGCGGGATCCTGCCGGGCGATTCCAATGTCGCGGTGATTACGTATGGATTTTGGCAGCGCAAGCTTGGCGGAGAAGCGGACGCGATTGGCCGCAAACTGATTCTCGACGGTCGACCCTACACAGTAATCGGCGTGCTACCCCGCAACCATAGGACCACAACGGGCTTCGGATTCTCCCCCGATCTGTACCTGCCGGTCACCAGTGACAGCACCGATCTGACTCTCTATGTGCGGGCGCCGCAAGGGACCACGCGGCTGAGCGCTGCCGCGCGGCTATTGCCTGTCACAAAGGAACTCGACAGGATTCATGCGCAAGGGAACCAACGCTGGGAGGATGTCCGGGTATTCTCGGTTTCGGGGATGGACCGGTTGGCGGACGACGAAATGGCGCCGATTACGGCGTTCTTCGCGATGTTGATGGTGGGGGTCGGACTGCTCCTTTTGATCGCCTGCGCGAACGTGGCCAGTCTCCTGCTCGCGCGGGCCTCGGGCCGCGCTCGTGAAATGGCGATCCGTCTTTCGATCGGCGCCAGTCAAGGTAGAATCATGCGGCAACTCCTGACGGAGAGCTTTCTGCTTGGGTTGTGCGGAACGGCGGCCGGTCTTGCGATGAACCTGGCGCTGACCTCGTTCGCGAACCGGTTTCAGCTTCCGCTGCCGCTGCCCATTCAGTTGCAGACTCGGCCCGACTGGCGGCTGCTGGGGTATTCCGTGGTGGTGATTCTGGTCTGTACAATCGCGGCGGGGCTGGCCCCGGCCATCCAGAGCGCCCGTGCGGCAGTGGGGGCCCCGGTCAAGCAGAACGAACACCAGGCAAGCGGCGGTCATTGGGCTCTGCGGGATGTCCTTGTGGTGGCGCAGTTGGCTATATCGATCGTCTTGCTCTGCGGCGGATTTGTCTTCATGCGCAATCTTCTCCAGGCTTCTTCGATAAGCCCGGGCTTCGAGACAGAGCATACGGTCTGGACCTCCATGCGGCTTGTGCCAGACGTCTATTCAAAGCCTGAGAAGATCCGCGCCCTTGTGGATTCGGCGCTTTCACAAATGCGCAGCCTTCCGGGAATTGAAGCGGCATCGGCGGCGCGTCGCGTGCCCCTCAATGGACATTCCACGACCAGCACGAGATTTCGGACCGACATTGACTCCGGAACGCTGATGGTCACATACAACGGCAACTATGTGACTCCCGGTTATTTCAAGACCATGCGGATACCCATCGTTCGAGGGCGTGAGTTCGTGAACGAAGATCGCGCAGAATCGCCGCGCGTTGCGATCCTGAATGAGAACATGGCAGCAAAGCTCTTCGGGAAAATCGATCCTGTTGGACACAGCGTGCGGTTTGGTAAGGATGGGCCTGTCCTCATCGTGGGAGTTGCCGCGAACAGCAGGTACTTCACTATTGGCGAACGGGACGCGTTGGCCTACTATGAGCCCTACGCTCAATGGAAGGCGTCGGAAGTGAGCGTGCAGTTCCTGGTCCGCGCGTCCAGCGCGCCTGAACCTCTCATTCACCTGATCACTGGAATTCTTTCCCGGCTGGACCCAACGGCTGCGCTCGAAACGAAGCCAATGAAAAGAGCCCTGGCCTTTGCTCTCCTGCCGAGCCGCGTGGGCGCGGCTGTCCTCGGTTCAACCGGAATGCTCGGGTTGATACTGGCCGCGGTCGGCCTCTATGGAGTGCTTGCGTATTCGGTGAGCCGCCGGGTCCGAGAAATCGGGGTTCGCGTGGCGCTCGGCGCGACACCTGGCGACATCCTGCGACTGGTGCTGTTGAAAGCCGTTGCCCTGGTGGGAACCGGCAGTGCCATTGGTGTAACAATGGCCATTTTCGCGGTGAGGACGCTGGCGGCCTTCCTGATGCCCAATGTCCACACCACAAACCCTGTCACCTTTCTTGTCGTCTCGTCGGCTTTGTGTTTCGTCGGGCTGCTGGCTGCTGTTGCCCCGGCCGTTCGGGCGTTGCGGCTCGACGCGGCAGTGGCTCTGCGGCACGATTAGCGCGTTCCGGCTGGCCTTGCGGTCGGGCGATGTACGGGGACGATCCGCTTGAGGTAGCCGGTGCTCGCGGATGCGGCCGGCGGATCAGCGGATCGGCAATCCAACGCCCGGCGCGCTGAACTGATTTCCGACGTGCAGCACCACCGGCTGAAATGGCGAGGCGGCGACACTCGGTACGCGGAATCTCACCTCGATCACACCGGGCCGTGTTCCCGACGGGCGCATCGAAAGCACTTCGGCTGGGAGACCTCCGACATGAACCTCGACAAGCTCTTTTGATCCGGCCCCGAATCCAGTGGCAAACAGGGCGACCACGGAACCCTGCGCTGCCGGGTGCTGCGCGGTGATCTCGATTCCGTCCTCTCCTTGCGCCTCCGCATTCCCCGTACCGAATTGATTCGTGCCCAGGATCGTCGGATTCGCCAAAACGACGGCCAGTTTCATGGGGCCGAAGCGCCGGCCCCGATGCTCCAGCTCCAGCGTGACATCAGGACCGGCGAGGTCCTCCGGCGCCACCACCTGGAACTCGTTCGCTCCGGTTGAAACCACTTGGACTGGAACCCCGTTGAGCAGCACCCGGCCGCCCAGGTGGCGCCCGCGGATCGTGAGCAGTTGCCCCGGCGCGACAACGCCCGTGGCGGTGGCGCTCCTCCCGCTCGACACCGAGACCACGGCAGGCGTTCCGTCATCCTCCTCCGTCACCGGTTGGTGAGCCGTCACCGGTATTCCGAGCCCTTGGGCTCCGCTGGCCGGGAAGATGTAGCTCGCAATCCCTTCGCCCACGTATCCGGCGGGAAGATGCTTGCCGTTCGTCCCGTTGTACTCGTCGGGATCGGAAGTCCAGAAGTGCAGGTTCGATCCCTGATAGGCGGCTCGCCAGAATGGAATCGAATTGGTGACCGGCGGCGACACTTGCCCCTGCGCATTGATGTAAGGCATCACGAACGCCGCGACCCCCTCGCCTACGTATGCCTGCTGCTGATTCACCAGCGTCAGGAATTCGTTCCGGTCGGAGGTCCAGAAGTGGCTGGCGGTGGCATTCACATACACCCGGTACCACGCGATATTCGAGACGCCCGCGACGGTCGCCGGCCCCGTCATCACCAAACCCGAAGCGCCCTGCTGGGTGAATCCTTCGGTCCCCAGGACCCTGTACTCATTGGCGTCGGAGGTGTATAGGTACGTTTTGGAATACGGATCGGAGATCCGGTACCACGGCGTCGCGGTAACGGTCGTCGCCGCCGGGAACCAGACTCCATACACCAGCCAGTTGGTGCTCAGGTTGTTGTTGTCGATCGCCTGCATCCAGATATGGCGTTGGCCGCCAAACGATGCTGAGAACGTGAGCGACGCCACAATCGTCAGCGTGTTTCCGCTGCCCGTTGCCGACGAGTTGGCCGCATTCAGCGTGCACGAGCTGTTGGAAATGTTGGTAGAAGATCCCGGCGCGGCGGTGCCGGCAATGCTGGAGCCATCGTCGGCGATGAGAGTGAACAGACCCGTGGCAGGGGAATACTTGACGTAACAACCGCTGGTGCGGCTATATGTCTCCCACCGCGGGTTGATGATGAACTCCGCGCTCTGGATCGCCGCAAATCCGCTGGGATGTGCGTAGACGAGTGTCAGGTTGGCCGCCGGACCCGATCCCTGGAATGGCGTCAGCGAGACCAGGGAGGGTATCTGCAACGTGTTGCTGGCCGCCTGTGTGACGGTGAACTTCCAGGACAATCCATCAACAGGACCGGTGACGATGACATGCCCGACCCGTTGGCTGCCAGTCGTATTGGCAGCGATGGCGTAATTCACAATGGCACTCCCGTTTCCGAAGGTCGCTAGATTTGTGGAACTTTGCGGTGACCTCAGCCACGACACATCCGAGCCCGCCGACCAAAGGCATCCTCCGGGCGTCTGCAGCGTGAACGATCCGTTGAACGCCAGTGCCGAGACAGCCTGAGAGCCGGGGTTCAGAGAAATGGCACAAAAGTCCGCGTTGACGTACGGTGTGGCCTTGATGGTCAAGTTCTGGGGGTTTGCGCTTCCGTTGAGATCCCCCGAAAATGCCGAGAAATTATTGCCCTGCGCCGGGACGGCCGTGACGGTCACGACGCTCCCCGCATCGTAGAATCCGTCGCTGGCCGGAGGGGGCGGCGCAAAGGTGATTGAACCTGCTCCCGGCGGATTGATGGTGGAATTAATCGTATACTGAAGCCTTCCTAAGTTCGCGACATAGGTAGCAGTGCCGGTTCCAGCCGTGAATGTCCGCGGATTGCTTGTATTGCCGTCCGACCACGAAGAAAACACGTTTCGGGTCCCTCCTTGAGTCAGGGAGGAGACTGTTACGGTGCAGTTCGCTCCCGGAGTCCAGGAGAGCGCGAGCGGCGCCGTGTAGACTCCCGGGGCGCAACCGGTCCCACTGACGGTGAACGAAGCGGCGAGGCTAAATGTGGGCGGGGGCGAGGTGGTGAATCCGATCAAAGGCGTGGCAGGATGGAACACAACCCTCGCCAGAAAGCCCTGTGTCGTCAGATAGTGAATATAGGGATAGCCATTAGGGACAACCGATCCTCCCGCCACGACATTTCCCAACGGGTCCAGCGCCAGGTAATCCGCGCCGTTAAGAAAGGTCGAATACGTCAGACGGTCGCCCTGAGCGCTTAACGTGAACAGCACATTCTTGGGAGCAGCGGACATGGCGATGGTAGCCTGCTGCGAATCGAAAGCGTCTGCAGTGACCGGAAAATCGTTACTCTGGGTATGACCAGTCACATATGCTACGCTGCTGCTATCGACGGCGATGCCCGTGAGAGCAGTGTAGTCGAGGGAAGACACGCCATCCACATAGGTCGAGTACATCTCCGCTGAGCCGTTCGGGTTCAGCTTGGTGACAAACCCGTCATTAGAACCGCCCAACTTGGTGGAATATGCTCCCGCGGTGACGGGAAAATCGGTTGAATTGGTCAGACCAGCGATGTAGGCATTCCCTCCGGCGTCGACTGCGATACTATTTCCCGAATCATTCGCACTGCCGCCGAGCAGCGTCGCATACACGAGGGCGCTGCCGGACGGGTTCAATTTCGCTGCGAAGGCATCGTTCAGACCGCGCATTGTTGTCTGAAAAGCGCCAGGGGTGGTGGGAAATGCGCCTGACGCAGCCGTTCCGGTGAGGTATGCGGCCCCGGTGGAATCCACTGCAATCGCCGTGCAAGAATCGGCGAAATAGGTCGAATAAACCAGTCCCGATCCCGCAGGGTTCAGCTTGGTTACGAAGGACTGTGCAAAGGCCGTCTGGAAGGCTCCCGAAGTGACGGGGAAACCGGCGTTGGCACTGCCGGTGACGTACGCCGCGCCGGCACTGTCCACTGCGATCGCGTAAGCTTGTGCGTAAGTTGCCGTTCCAGTGCCGGCCAGGAACGTGGAATACAGCAGTGTCCCACCGGTGGCGCTCAACTTCGAAACGAAAGCGGCGCCGCCGCTTGACGGATACGGCCACGTCGCCTGAAACGCCGCGGCCGTTGTGGGAAATCCCGGATCGCTTGAAGGCGCCTGGGTGTAGGCATATCCCGCAATGTAGGCATTTCCGGCGCTATCTACAGCGATTCCACGACTAAACGCTGACCCGCCATAGGAGGAGCCGCCAAAATAGATATAGTTGCCCCCCAGGTACGTCGCATAAATCAGGGCTCCATTCGGATCCAGTTTCATTACGAATACGGGTTTCGGCGACGACTGATATGCCCCGGCCGTGGGGCTGACCGTCCCAAAACCGGTGGCATAGAGGTTCCCCGCGGTATCCGTAGCCACTCCGCTAATCGACGTCCCGGGATAGTTTACATAAACGACAACGGGGTCAACCACCAGGGTCTGAGCGCGATCGTAATCTCCCACCTCGAATCGCACTATCTTGCCATCGATCCGATAGCTCCCTACGAGCTCGACGCGCTTGCCGCCGATCTCCTGGTAGACAACAGGCCGCCGCTGGCGGATCGGACCTGCGCGCGTCTCCAGCACCAGGTCGCCGCCATCCACGCGGACGTCATTTGCGCCTTCGCAAACCATTGCGATCGCCGATGGCTCACTCCCGGGCGCCACGATGAAATCGAACTCCAGAGAATCCTTCAGTCCGTGGTATACCAGATCAATTCCGGGGTACAGCCCTTGCAACTTCACTTGTCCGTAATTCGCGATTCCCGTGTACCACTTGGACGATTCGTTTCCCAAGTAGTAATTGGTCGTGGTTTTGAGTAATTCGGCTGGGCTGAACTTCGGGCGCGCCGCGTTGTGCCAGCGCAGCCGCACCGGATCCGCGCCTTCCAACACAAGGGAAGCCTCAGTATTTGTCAGATACACGTCCAGACCCGACCCTCGCCCTGCATAGCGCACGTCCGGCGGAAATTGGCCCCGGTTCGCCTGGAAAGCGACTGGGAGATTCGGGAAGGCCGGGGCGACGGCCACCGCTTGGGCGGCGTTCGTGGAACAAACAAGGACTAGGGCGCTAAAACCTGCGAAGGTGGCGTGTCTCATAGGTTAACCTATATTCCGACATTCTACTCCCATTACGCGATCGAGTCGAGCAATGGCCTGCGGCGGCGTGCGTCAAGCTGCTGCTCAGATGGCAAAAAGGCTGCCCCGTCTGCAAGAGCGTCAACAGTGAAAATTCGTTTGCGCCGGAAATCACTCGAAGTAATTGAAGAAAAGCCCTGTCTTTGCCTGAGGCTCGCGTCACGCGAGTTGCACCGTAAGCCACGTCTTGGCGAAATCCCAATCCCGCTTCAGCGTGGCCACTGAGATGTGAATCACCTCGGCTGCGTCCGCTTCGGTTAGCCCGCCGAAAAAGCGCAGCTCAACGACCTTCGCGGCTCGCGGATCGAGGGCCTCCAGGCGGACCAGGGCTTCATCCACAGCCAGGAGTCTCTCATCCAGACGTAAAGCGCAACCATCCGATTCCCAAAGCGAGAGTTTGACAACTCCGCCGCCTCGCTTCTCGCTGTGCACCCGCCGGGCGTGGTCCAGCAGCACGCGCCGCAACTGCTGCGCCGCCATAGCGTAGAAATGCGCACGATCCTTCCAGTCAACCGGCCCCGATCGACAGATTCGCAAATACGCCTCATGGACCACGGCAGTGGTTTGCAGCGTGTGCTCGCCGTGCTCGCGGCGCATCTGGCGCGAAGCAATTCGATGCAACTCGTCATAGACCAGTTCCATGAGATTGTTCGCTGCCGCCTTGTCGCCTGCGCGCCATTGATCCAGCAGGCCGGTAATTGTGTGCGAATCCCCAGGTTGCGGCATATCGACTACAGTCAATTATGAGCTGTTTTGAGGCTCGGTTGCGCTAAGCACGGCGGAGATCATCACTATGACGCCGGAAGAACTGGGCCGGATCCGCGAGATCTATGAACTCGCCGTGAGGATGAGTATCCCAGATCGGAACGAGTTCCTGGACCGCGAGTGCCAAGGCGACGTAGGAATGCGGAATGAAGTCGAGCGCCTGATCGAGGCCCGGGAGCACGTTCCGGATTGGTTGGACCAGCCGCTGGTAGGGTGGGCGCCGCAGCTTGCCGCGCCGGCGGCTCGAATGGAAGGCCGCCACCTTAGCGGGTACACGCTGATCCGTGAGATCGGCAGAGGGGGCATGGGATCGGTCTACCTGGGTGAGAGAAGCGACGGCGCGTTCCGGAAACAGGTCGCGGTCAAACTCGTGCAACCCGGCGCGAATGCCGCGGGCATCCTGGCCCGATTCCAACAGGAGCGGGAGATCCTGGCTTCGTTCGATCATCCCAATATTGCCAGGCTGATCGATGGCGGCTCGACCGAGGAAGGTTGGCCCTACTTTGTGATGGAGTTTGTCGACGGGCAGCCCATCCATCAATGGTGCGACGAGCGGAGGCTGAATATCAGCCAGCGCATCGAACTGTTCCGAGGCGTGCTTGCGGCGGTCCGGTATGCTCATCAGCGCCTGGTGGTGCACCGCGATCTAAAGCCCGGCAACGTTCTCGTCACCAAGGATGGCACCGTTAAGCTGCTGGACTTCGGGATCGCGAGGATTCTGTCAGTGAATCAGCCGGGGAAAGCGCCGGCCGCCGAGACCCTGGCCGGGCTGATGACTCCGGAATACGCGAGCCCGGAGCAGGTGAACGGCGCGTCGATCACCACGCTCACCGATGTCTATTCGCTCGGGGTCGTGCTCTATCGGTTGTTGACTGGGCATCGGCCCTACAACTTGCGCAGCGCTGCCATGCATGAGATGGCCAGGGTGATCTCCGAAGTCGAGCCCACCCGGCCTAGCATCGTGATTGCCACTACGGAAGCCGGAGACCGTGATGGAGCGGCGATTACACCGGAGACCGTCAGCCAATTGCGGGAGGGCGACCCGGTACGATTGCGCAAGCGGCTGGAGGGGGATCTGGATTGTGTGGTCCTCACCGCGATGCAAAAGGAACCCGAGCGCCGGTATGGTTCGGTGGAATCCTTCGCCGAGGATCTTCAGCGGCATTTGGAACATCGTCCCGTCACAGCCCGTGAAGCCACCATTTGGTATCGAGCCATGCGCTTCGGCCGCCGGAATCCGAGCGGAGTTGCCGCCGTCGTCCTGCTCGTGGTTTCAATCCTTGCTGGTGTGGCGACCGTAATTTGGCAGGTCCGGCATAGTCTCCAACGCGCCGGGCCGTATGCCGGCGACATCTTTCTGGCGCCGGTTTGGGTGAATTTCTGCATTATCGGCGCCATTGCTCTCTGCGTTACGGTCTACTTTGCCCGCCCGAACCGCGCGAAACTCCTGGCCACCGCCACGGGAGGCACTATCTGGGGCTGCGCCATCGCCGGCAAGTGGTGGCTCGAGCACAACCTGGGCTGGTGGCACAGCCGTTTTCGAGATGCTCCAGATCCGATCGGGATGTTGACCCCTTGGATTTGGCTCATGTCCCCTCTGTATGGAATGATCTTTTTGCTGCTCTTGTCCTTGGTCGGGCGACGCTTTGGCTCCCAGGCACAGGTCATTTCCCTTTTGGTTTTTGGCGTGTACCAGGAGACACGGGAACACTTCTACTTCTCAGTCCTCCTCCCCGCGTTGACCTTCAAGCCGGGATTGACGCCTATCTTGGGTGGAGCGGCAATGCTGATCGCCGGCGGCGCGATGGGACTTCTCGCCGTGCGCCTCATCGCCGGGCCGGAGAGAGCACGCCAAGGGCGCTAAGACCCTTGAAGCCGAGTTTGAGCTATCTTTCCCCCACATTGCGCTAGGCATGATGCAAACGGTGGTTACCTTCTGATCGCCCTCAGGGCTAAGGAGGCGGCCACTCATTTCGAAATCAGCAGAAATCAGCACAAAGAGGAGATTGAATTATGAACCTACGCACACTGTTGGGAGCGCTAGCCTTGGCCGCCGGACTCGCGTCCATCGCTGCCGCTCAAACGCCCCAGACGACGATACTAACGGTCGAAATGGAGAACGTGATCCAGTACCAGGAGGGCTTCGCAAATCCGACGAAGAACGGGACTTCGACCACGATGGAAGCTCAGAACACGACTCCGGCCACGTTCTTCCCAGGCACGTTCATCGCGGATATTGTGGCAGTCAACGGCCGGAAGTCCAAAGGCACGACCGTGGCCAGGATATTTTGGGTCGGCCTCAGCTCGAATCCCTCCGATAGTCAGGCGATCGCAGACGTCAACCGCTTTCAAGCAATGGATATCGTACTGGAGATCCAACAAGGGGATGGAACGGCATTGGGCACCCTTGTGTTGACCGGTGTTACTGGCGGTGCGTCCCCTGTGGGCGCCCCAAAGGCGGGAGTGACTGGCAATTTCGCCGTGATTGGAGGCACTGGCGCCTTTCTTGGCGCCCGAGGCCAGGCGGCCACCATCATGAACAATCATAGAGCCACTTCCACGCTCGAAAACCCCATCAACCGCCGCACGTTCCCATCCGGACTCTGGAAGCTCGCTATTCAGTTGATCCCCATGGCGGCGCCCGAAGTCCTTTCTACCAACGCTGGACCTGCGATCGTCCACGCTAGCGACTACTCGCCGGTTACATTGGCCAAGCCTGCGCAGAGGGGCGAAATATTGACCCTGCTCGCCTCGGGCCTCGGTCCGACCCGCCCGGGTGTTGAGCCAGGCCAGATGTTCACCGCCAGCCCCGCCCAAGTGGCCAATTCTCCTATTGAGGTCCTGGTGAACGGGAATGCTGGAGATGCCCTGTATGCTGGAGGTTATCCGAACACCGTAAACACCTACCAAGTCAACTTCCGGATTCCGAGCGATACGGCCTCTGGAATGGCCGCGATTCAGCTCAGGGCTGCCTGGATTGCCGGTACGGAGGTGAGCATCCCTATTCAATAAACACTCAAGACCTCAAGCGCCTCCGCGGGAACTGCACCGACAACAGGTCAGTGATCGCGGAGGCGCAAAGGAGTTCCAGAGCGCAGAGTTACTCCTGATCACAGGGTTCCGCTTCACTTGCCGTATTTTTCCGTGCGGATTACGCCCGAGCCTTCCCTGACGACCACCAGCCGATCCGCCTCGACGCGCGCGATCTTTTCGGCGGCTCCGTTGGGCCACCGGATCTCCAGGTCCGCGGTGGTGGCCGAGCCGAGGCCGAAGTGCAGACGACGGTCGTTCACCGATAAATAGGAAGATTGCGCGAGGACCGCCTGCGCCTGCCTCCGTCCGCCGTATACGGCGACCACCTGCGCGCCGATGGCGGACCGGTTCGAAGTTGCGCCGACTAACTGCACTTTGAGCCAATGGTTCGAGCCGCGCATGTCGTTGCGAAGGAGGGAAGGCGGCTCATTCATGTTCATGATGAGGATGTCGATGTCGCCGTCGTTATCGAAGTCGCCGAATGCCACGCCGCGGCTGGAGCGCGCTTCGGCGACGCCGGGACCTGCTTCATCGATGAGGTTTTCAAACTTGCCGTTCCCGAGATTGCGATAGACCACGTTGGGTGTCCGGTAGGGGACGTCGGGGACGGTGCGCTCGACCTCGGGATAGACCATTCCTGTGCTGAAGAAGAGGTCGGGGAGGCCGTCATTATCGAGGTCCACGATGCCGGCTCCCCAGCCGACGAAGCGCGTTTCGACGCCGAGACCGGCGCGCAGGGTGACGTCGCGGAAACTGCCCTTGCCGTTGTTGCGGTAGAGCGCCGGGGTGTCGTCGCGGAAGTGCGTCTTGAAGATGTCGAGAGCGCCATCGGTGTCGAAATCGCCGATGCCAATCCCCATGCCCGCTTGGGGTTGGCCATCTTCGCTCAGCGAGACGCCGCTTTCGAGACCGGTCTCCGTAAAGGTCCCGTCGCGGTTGTTGCGCAGCAGCAAGCTGGGAGAAAGGTCGCAAGCCACGTAGATGTCGGGCCAGCCGTCGCCATCGAAATCGGCCGCGGCGGCGGTCAACGCGTAGCCCGGGGCGACGGAGAGGATGCCGGATTTCCGACTTACGTCGGTGAAGGTTCCGTCGCCGTTGTTGCGATAGAGGCGGCAGGGCTCCTGCGGCATTCCGGGCGGGCGGCAATAGACCGGGACTCCACGATATTCACAAGCGGGATCGGCCCCGCGCGCTTTCAGAGCGCTACGATCGAACACCATGTAATGGGCGACGAACAGGTCGAGCTTGCCGTC